>CAXTWH010000001.1:0-202569 GCA_964247975.1 uncultured Bryobacteraceae bacterium
GGCATAATATGAACTCAGCCGCTCTTCAACCTTCAACTATTCCTGGGACACCCTCTCCTGTTCTCTTTTGGCCGGTCGGAACGTAGCCCGATTGAAATTGTCGCTATCACTCAAGCATCGCGCGACATTTCTACATTTCTACATCAGCGTATGCAGTAATTAAAGCTCTAGTTTTAGATGTGATTTGGAAATAGCTGATCGTCTAAGCTACCGCAGCAAAGCCTCAAACTCATCCAAACGCCGCTTGAGTGCCGCCACTTCGGAACGCAGCCCCTGCACTTCGCTTTCAAGCTGGCTCAACCGGCCTGGTGGTGCTGATGATAACTGATCGCTGCTCCCGCTCGCTTCTGCGGTGATCGCCGGCTCACCAGCCAGTAGATGCGCATAACGGGCTTCTTTTTGTCCGGGCTGGCGTTCCAGCCGTTTCACCAAAGGTCCCGCAGGCCACTCCGCCAGTTTATCCAGAGTTCGCTCGATTTCCTCCAGATCGGCAAAAGAAAAAATGCGCTCCGCCCGGTCCTTAATCTCGCCTAATGTCTGCGGACCGCGCAACAGCAGCACGCATAAAGCAGCCAGTTCGCGCCGCCCCATGTTCAGTTTTTCCGAAATGCTTTGCGAGTACTTAATTACTCGCCCGTTTCCTGTGATCACCATTGCCCATCGACGGGCGCGCAGTCTTTCAATCGCTTCCCGCACCGTTTCCTCGTCGTACTCCACCACGGGAAAGCGATTCGATTTCTGGTTGCACGCATTCACCAGCGCATTCAACGAAAGCGGGTAATATTCGGGCGTGGTCGCTTCTTTTTCAATCAAAGCTCCTAAAACACGCACTTCCACGGCATCAAGCAGTTCCATGTCGGTTCAATCCCTAGTATCGCCGGAGTACATTTCTAAGCGATGACCTGCAAGATCAGGTATTTCAGGTAATGCGTTTCGGGAACGGTTAATAAGATTGGGTGGTCCTGGGCTTGCGTGCGGCGTTCCAGCACCCTGAGCTGCTTTCCGGTATCGAGCGCGGCGGCGGCGATCACTTCGAGCAGATGCGCTTCGCTCATGTGATGGGAACAGGAGCACGTCACTAAAATGCCTCCTGGACCAAGCAGGCGCAAAGCACGCAGATTAATTTCCTTGTAGCCCCGCGTCGCTCCTTCCACGGCACCGCGCGACTTTGTAAAAGCAGGCGGATCGATCACTACCAGATCGTATCGCTGGTGCGCGCTGATCAGGTGCGGCAGATATTCCAGCACATCTGCTTTTTCAAAATGGACATTGGTAATCCGATTTTGTTCCGCATTGGCGCGAGCCACGGCCAGGGTTGGTGCGGAACTGTCAATGGCTGTTACCTGCTCGCTTGCAGCAGCAGCATGAAGCGCAAACCCGCCGGTTGCCGTAAAACAATCCAACACCCGGCCTCGTGCGTATCTTTGCACAGCCAGGTAGTTTTCGCGCTGGTCCAGAAAAACGCCCGTTTTCTGCCCATGCACCAGATCCACTTGCCAGCACAAACCGTTCATCTGAATAGCAGCTAATTCCGGTGCTTGCCCCGCCGCTACTTTTACCTCCAAAGGCAAATCTTCTTTCGCCCGCACGGAAGCATCGTTGCGCAGCACAATGCTTTGCACCGGAAACAACTCCTGCAGCACGGAAACAATCTCATCGCGCAGCCGATCCATGCTCTGCGTCAGCAGTTGCATGGAAAAGTGATTGCCGTAGCGGTCAATGATTAAGCCGGGGAGCAAGTCTCCTTCCGCATGGACCACCCGGTAAGCATCCGAATTATGCACTACCAAGCGGCGGTGCTGCTCAGCCGCCCTAATCCGGTTCAGCAGAAAAGCACGGTCAATTGCTTCCACGCGGCGGCTCAGAAGCCGCAAAGTAATTTGCGAACTCGCACTGTAATGCGCTGTGCCTAGGTTGTGGCCGCGCGGGTCCACCACTCGAACCGCATCACCGGGCTGGGATTCGCCGCGATCGAGAATATCGCTCGTAAAAATCCAGGGATGCCCTGATTCGAGGCGCGATACAGCTTTGCGGTTGATACGCACAGTGGGCATAACGATGTACATGCTTACCATTATTAGCAACGCGCAAATATAAAAGCCCCGGATGCTTTTAAAGCATCCGGGCCTTTTGTTCAGGATCTGGCAGCCGAAGTTATTTCGGGCAACCGAGCCGTTTCATTACATCTGCCGGAAGCGGCTTCGGATTTTTCACCGAAGGCGGCATCGGCTGGCCTTTGGGAACGAGGTAGACTTCAACGCGGCGGAACTTGTCGGATTCGCTGGTGGTCGAGGTCTTGCGTTCTTTCTGTTGAGCGCGGTTGGAAGAGCCGCAGAGGCCAGGACGCGATTCGGCGGTCTGGTCATCGGCAACCCAGTCAACCTGTACCTGCGACGGATCGATCTTGGCGCAGGTTCCGGTGCCGCCGGTGAGAACAGCAGCGGAGTTCAGCGCGCGAGCTTCGTCGAGGCTTTGTTGTTGTGCGCGAGCCCGGCGTCCCTTGGCAGTGCGCGGGGTAGCCTGCTCATCTTTGTCGTAGTGGCCGACCAGCACCACAGTGTAGTTCGGGTCGTTCAGTTTCGGAGCAACTTCGTCAATCAGGATGCGCTTGCCGCAGTTATTGACGCGGCTGTTGTTCTTGGCGAAGATGATGTCGTCAAGGCGAACAAACAGCGGATCGCATTTCACCGTGATGGTGTCGTTTTTGGTGGCGGACTTGCCGGTTTCGTCGGTCACGGTCAGAGTGACGGTTACGGTCTTAGTCTGGCTTTGAGCCGCGTTCTGGTCAAAGTTCAGAGACTTGGAATCGAAGGTTGCGTTGGCGGTGCTGTCGTTGGAAACGCTGCCTTCGGAAGCAGTCCACTTGTAGGTGAGATTGCCGCCGCAAGCCGAACCGGTCGCCTGGCTTTGCAGTTGGGCCACAGTGTTATCGCCACGGCAGCTCAGTTCTTTCGGAGAAACGGTGAAGCTGCTGATAACCGGGTCGCTCACTTCTTTCACGTTCAGCGTTTTTGCCGCCGCTGAAGCTTTGCGCGTAGCGCAGGTGGAATCAGTTACATCCAGGTCGACGGTGAAGTCACCCGCATTGTTAGGCGTAAAGGTGAAGTCGGGGCTGTTGGAGCTTTGCGGCGCGCCGTTCAGCTTCCAGGTGTAAGTCAGCGGGTGTCCTGCCGGGTCGCTGGCTTCCGCATGAAGCGTAATCGCTTTGCCTTGGCAGAGAACGCCGCCCGTATCGCCGCCGGTAATTGTCACTGCGCCAAGCGGCGGCAGCGGTTCCTGCGTCGGTTGCGGAACGAACTTCTTGCCGAGATACCAGATTAAGCCGGCGGTGACTTGAATGCCGTTCAGCTTATCGTTGCGGGGAATATAAAGGCCCGCCACCGGGTAATTCGGCAAATTGTAGGTTGGATTACGCGACAAGAAGCCGCGAGCGTCAAGCCGCAAGCCGAAATGGTCGGAAAGGTGGAATTTTATACCGCCGCCGTAATTCAACGCGACTTGCAGATTGTCGTTCAGGTTAGCGGAATGGTAAATGGCATCCACCGCGGCTTCACGCGCGAAGGTTTTAGCTGAATCACGCGGCGTGAACTGGGCTGCGCCAACGCCGACGGTTAAGTAAGGACGAACGCGCGAACCCTTTGGAGTGAAGTGAAACACCGGATTCACAGCCAAATAATAATTCCGGTTAGAGAAATTGTAGGTAGGCAGACCAGGAGCAACCGGCGTTAGAAAACGCACGTTATTCTGCATCTGCTCATACATCAATTCCAGACCAATGTAGTTGGACACGTTAGCTCCAACTCGGCCACCAAACACATAGCCATTGATCATCTTGGTATCGAGACCTCGATTGACCTGACCGAAGAGACTGATTCCGCCAAACGGATCAAGCTCCACGTCATCAGGCAACCGAACTTTTTCTTTCGGATCAGGCGGAATAATCTTAACGCACCCAGGTGGCATGGTAGCAGCAGAGCTGTTCCCGCTGGACGCTTGATTACTTGACGTCTGCTTACTTGAATTATTCGTATCCTGTGCAAACGTCATGGACGAGCAAAGCGCCATGAATGCGAGTGCAGCAGTGATCGGCTTACTACTTAGCCGAAGACTCATTTTCTCCTCCCGCTAAAGCGAGTTATTTTATAACCAACATCAATTACTGATGTTAACGGATATACCCCTGATTACGAAAGAGTATTCCAATATCATTTGTGACCGCGAACAATCGGTCTGGCAATTGGGCCGGTTGCCAAAGCTGGCGAATGCTGAGCGAGTGAAAACTGCTGGGTACAACATTCCACGATACGCCACCATCCTTGCTTTGGTAGAGCTGGCCATAGAGAACGGCATAAGCGGTAAACCCTTGCGCGCTGTAGATCACTGATTTTACGGTAGACGCTGATAGCCCCGCGGTCACGGGATACCAGGTCCGCCCCAGGTCTTTCGAAGTATAAAGACCATGAACAGTGGCAGCAAGCATGGGCAGTGCCGTTCCTACCGGAGGAACGGCAAAGTCAGTCAATTGATTAGCCGGAAACGGGAACGGAATTGGATTCCAGTTTTCCCCGTAATCATTCGTGAAGTACACTCCCACGGTGGAACGAGCCACCAGGCGGCCATCGCTGATCGGCGATGGGTAGATTTCATCGAAATTGTCGGCAAATCCGGTTTGGGCCAACGTCCAGCGATTGCCTTTATCAATGCTTCGCAACAGACCGCGATTGGTGGCGGCTAACAACACTGCTTGGGTTCCGCTGGAAAGGCTGATCAAGCTATGAAATTCGTTCGGATGCACGGTCGCTTCTGCGTTTGAAATGCGAACTTCACCATGCTTCCGTTCTGTTCTGGCTTTTGATAAACTTCCTCCGGCTCTGCCGATCGTGGCTGCGATGTTTACCTGCTTCCAGCTTTTCCCGCCATCCAAGGATTTGAAAACTTCCCGTGGGTTGGACGCAAACAACATCTTGTTGTCACCAGGCACGCCCGTAATGGAAGAAAGATGCACGCCGGTAAGACCCTGCGGATGTTGAACGTGGTCCCAGGTTGTTCCGTGGTCATCGCTGACGAAAATGCCGGTGGAATCGCCTTCCTGCGTTTGAATCGCTACTAAGCGCGCTCCGGACACTGTAACAGCCGTTAAGCGCCGCGCCACAAAGCCCAGGTTTAACGGCTCCAGCGTAGCGCCGCGATCATCGCTTTTCCAAACTCCATCATCTTCGAGCGCCAAGTACATGTCCGAAGGCTGCTTCGGATCAAAAGCCAATGAGTTCACCTGCTGTCCGTTCACCTGCTGCCAGGTGGAGCCGTGGTCTACCGATTTGAACAAGCCCAGGGTTGTTCCCGCATAAATCGTGCCGGGCTGTTCGGGATCCTGCCGGATCACGTGGGTGCGGCGATGAGTATTCGGAATGCCCATCATTTTGCGCCACATGGAACCGCCGTTCGGGCTCTGATAGATGCCGCTGCAAGCGCTGGCAAAAACCTGATCAGGCGAGTGTGGATCAATATAAATGGAAAACACATCGGAATCATCAATCATGCCCGAATGAATGGAATCCCATGTTTTACCACTATCAGTGGTTTTCCAGGGCAGATGCGGTGTGCCGGCATAGATAACGTCCGGGTTGTTTGGATCAATAGCAACTGCCGTAATGGCGAGCATTTCCAGATTGCCGGGGTCGGAGATGCGCACCCAGGACCGGCCCGAATCAGTGGAGCGATAAACTCCTTCGGTGGTTCCAGCCACAAAACGGGAAGGATCGCTTAATGAAGCAGCCAAGGCACGAACGGAAAACCCGGCCAGGCTGGGAATCGCCTTCCAGGAAGCGCCGCTATCCGCGCTTTCAAAAATTCCTGCTTCTGAGGAACCGACCAGCCCCACCAGATAATGCTGTGAATCCAGCGGATCAATCAAAATGGCTCCCACTTCACCAAACGAGCGTTTTGGAAACGGAAGCATTTCCCAGGATGCGCCGCTGTTGCCTGTTTTAAACAACAAGGATTGCCGCGCGCCGGCCAGTAAAACCTCCGGGTGCCGAGGATCAATTGCTACCGCTGTAGCCGTGCCTCCATACGGCCCCGTAATCTGCCAATCGTCGTTGTGCGGAATCGACGCACCACTTGCCAACGAACAAAAGGCCAGAAATATGAGATTTCGTAAAAGAAACCTATGCGATTTAGAACTTATATCCATTTCGTCGACCAACAAGACCGCAAAGCAGCCTGCTATCAGCATTCTTGCCCAATCACAAGTAATCGCATGAGAGTTGAATAAAATCAACTATTTAGCAAGATGTTTACTCAGGAACATAGATGCACAGCGAACGTTTCCGATTCCTGTTCCAAATCATTGTTCCGCCTTTTCCGGTCGCATCTCCGGCAATTTGACCACTTTCGAGAAGTTTTATTGCTCGGCAGGAATTTAGCATCAAGTTGAATGCCAAATCCTTATCACGCCAGAAGAGCACTTCAGGTACGGTGAAAAAAGATGCCTTATCGTGATCGACTGAGTTTTCTTCCCGCGTACAGTTGCTTGCCTCCCTGCATTTTTGTTTTGTTTGCAGCTTTCTTGTTGAGCGCGTTCCGGTTGTGGGCGCAGGCCCCGGCGACGGACGCTGCCGCTCGACCGCAACAGCAGCCGGATGTTCTTGTTTTCATCAACGGCGATACCCTGAGCGGCCAGCTAGAACGGTCCACAGGAAGTTCGGTTTTGTTTAAAACTGATATGGCCGGCGAAATTACTGTTGATTGGTCCAAGGTGAAAGAACTCCGCACCAATCGGCAATTCGCTGTGATTCCCAAAAACGTAGATATCCGGCGGGGCGAAGATCCGGACAAAATTCCGCAAGGCCGTTTGACCGTTGCGGACCAGAAGCTTGAAATTAAGGCGTCGAACGGCAACCTGCTCCGCGCCATTCCGGCTGCCGATTCCGCTTATGTAATTGATCAGAAGACATTCGACACGGCGGTTCTGAACCCGCCCAGCATTTTCCGAACCTGGACCGGCGCGGTAACGCTCGGCACAAGTTTGGTGGAAGCCACCCAGAAAAGTAATAACCTCAGCGGCGGCGCCAATCTGCTGCGGCTGTCACCCAGTGAAACCTGGCTGGATCGCCGCGACCGAACCGCTTTGAATTTCAATTTTGCCTACGGTACGTTGACTCAACCTAATACGCCTGACATCAAAACCGACATTTATCATTTGGATGCTGAACGCGACGAGTACTTCACTTCGCGGCTGTTCGGCTTCGGCCAGATCGCCTACGATCATAATTTTTCGCAAGGTCTGGACCTGGAACAAAGCTACGGCGGCGGCATCGGCTGGACCCTGATTAAGAACTCCATTGAAGAATTAAATCTAAAAGCCAGCCTCAACTACCTGAAGCAGCAGTTCCAAAATTCAGCCCAAAACCAGAATTTAATCGGCTCCGTGTTTGCCGAAACCTACAACCGGAGGTTTGTCCGCAAAGTGGAAATCACCGAGCAAGGGTCCATTACGCCCGCTTGGAACAATACAAATGCTTACTCGGCTGCCGGACAGATCGGGATGGCCTTTCCGCTTTATAAACGCTTCAGCTTATCGCTGACCTCCCTTGACACGTTCATCAATAATCCGCCGGTCGGCTTTCGGAAGAACTCGTTTCAGTTCACTACCGGGCTGACGTACGCGCTGAAGTAGCAAATTTTAAACATTCGCGGGCAATTTGGAGGTTTTCCTCAGTTTCAATTACGCCAACTGCTACGGCTGATTCTTTCCCGGAAATCAGCCGGTTGCCGGATGGCCGTTCATTCAGTTCCGGGTCAAGGGACACACCCAGATAATGCAGGCGATCGCAGCTTTGCCGGCGCACAAAACTGGAATGCTCGCCGATGCCTCCGGCAAACAACAACCCATCCAAGCCGCCTAAAGCAGGTAGCAGAGCGGAAATAAAATAAGCAAGGCGGTAAGTAAAAACGTTCAGCGCGTCAATCGCGTCCTGGTTTCCTTTCTCAGCGGCAGCCTGCACTTGCCGGAGATCACCGGAGACTTCCGATAGGCCTTTCAAGCCCGACTCGTGATTCAGAATGCGGTCCAGATCGTCAACGCTATGCCCGTCGTGTTTTTGCAGATAAATCAGCAAGCTCGGGTCTACCGTGCCGGAACGACTGCCCATCATTAGCCCTTCAAGCGGAGTGAAGCCCATTGTGGTTTCCACTGATTGGCCGTTTTTCACCGCGCAAAGCGAGCAGCCATTTCCTAAATGACACGAAATCATCCGCAGTTGATCAACAGGTTTACCAACTACCGGCGCAATCATCGGCGCGGCTGTTTGGCTTACATACTGATGGCTGATGCCGTGAAATCCATAGCGGCGCAGCCCTTGTTCCGCCCAACGCTTCGGACCTGGATATAAATACGATTCCCTGGGCAGGGTCACATGAAATGCGGTATCGAACACGGCTACCTGATCGGCATCGCTTCCGAGCACCCGATCCACCGCTTCAATCACTTGGAGCGCCAATGGATTATGCAGCGGCGCAAACGGCGCAAGCTCCAGAATGCCCTGGCGCACTTCCGGCGTGAGTCTAGTGCTGACCCGATACCTGTTTCCTCCATGAACCACCCGATGACCGGTAATCGCAACATCTTGGAATTTGTGTATGGCGGCCTGTTCTCCTTCCGCTAAGCCATGCAGCAGGTGTTCTACCGTATGTTCCAGCGATTGCACATCTACTTTGTTCTGCGTTCCGGGCTGCCCGGCGCGTTCGATCTGAACCGACGCTTGACCGGGCAGTTCTTTCCAATCCGCTTGCGCTTTCCAAAGCGCGGGCTGCTGCACGGAATCATCGTTCGCCGTAAAAAGCTCACACTTCAAGGAACTGGAGCCGCAGTTCAGAACCAGAATCTTCATCGTGTTTGGCTGCCAGCGCTTATTGTTTGTGAGGCCAATGCCAATCCCGCACTTCCGGCAGGTCTTCGCCATAAGTGCTCACATATTGCAGATGGGTGATGCGTTTTTCACGCAGCATTTGCTTCACATGGCCGCCGATGGCCGCCAAACCCGGCACGCGGTCAATCACGTCGCTCGCCAGGTGAAAACGATCCAGATCATTTCGCACTGCCATGTCGAAAGGCGTGGTGGTGGTTCCTTCCTCTTTATAACCGCGCACATGGAAGTTGTCATGGTTGGCGCGGCGATACGCGAGCCGGTGAATTAGCCACGGGTATCCGTGATAAGCGAAAATCACCGGCTTGTCGCGGGTAAAAATAGAATTGAACTCAGCATCGTTTATTCCATGCGGGTGTTCTGAAGGCGGTTGTAGCGTCAGCAGGTCAACCACATTCACAAAGCGGATCTTCAAGGCCGGAAAATGCTGGCGCAGAATATCGACGGCAGCTAGGGCTTCCATCGTGGGTACATCTCCGGCGCAGGCCATCACCACATCCGGCTCGCCGTTCTGGTCGTTGCTCGCCCAAGGCCAGATGCCTAAGCCGGAAGTGCAGTGCAGCACCGCTGAATCCATATCCAGATATTGCAGCGCAGGCTGTTTACCCGCCACAATCACATTTACGTAATGCCTGCTGCGAAGGCAATGGTCCGCTACCGACAGCAGCGTATTGGTATCCGGCGGCAAGTAGACTCGGATCACGCCAGGCTTCTTGTTCATCACGTGGTCAATAAACCCTGGGTCCTGGTGAGAGAATCCATTGTGGTCCTGCCGCCACACATGCGAACTGAGCAGATAAGTTAAGGAAGCAATCGGCTTCCGCCAGCCGATGCGGCGCGACGATTCCAGCCATTTCGCGTGCTGGTTAAACATGGAATCCACAATATGGATAAAAGCTTCGTAACAGGAAAAAAAGCCGTGCCGCCCGGTCAGCAAATAGCCTTCGAACCAGCCTTCGCATAAATGTTCGCTCAGCACTTCCATCACGCGGCCTTGGTGGGCAAGGTTCACGTCCACCGGCAAGATAACGCCTTCGGTCACTTTATCGGTTGCTTCATAAACCGCTTGCAGCCGGTTTGAAGCGGTTTCATCAGGCCCGAACACGCGGAAGTTACGAGTTTCCTCGTTTTCTTTAATGATGTCGCGCAGAAAAGCGCCAAGCACCTTGGTGGCTTCGCCCAGGGTGACGCCCGGCTCCACTTGCACAGCGTAATCGCGAAAATGGGGCAATTTCAAATCTTTCAACAACAAACCGCCATTGGCATGAGGATTTGCTCCCATGCGCCGGATGCCCTTGGGCGCGAGTTCGGAGATGCTGGCCACCGGCTTGCCTTTTTCGTCAAAAAGCTCTTCCGGCTTGTAGCTTTTCATCCAGTTTTCTAACTGCTGCAAGTGCTGTGGGTTTGTGCGTGGGCCTTCTAGCGGCACCTGATGCGCCCGCCAAGTGCCTTCCACTTGTTTGCCGTCCACTTCCTTAGGACCAGTCCAGCCTTTCGGCGTCCTCATCACGATCATGGGCCACATAGGCCGCTCATGAAATCCGTTCCGGCGAATGTGGTCTTGAATGCTGCGGATTTCCGCGTACACAGCGTCAAGCGTAGCGGCCATCTGCTGATGCATCAGAACCGGATCATCACCGCTTACCAGGTAAGGCTTGTAGCCGTAACCGGTTAATAGAGCAGCAAGCTCCTGCTCGGGAATCCGCGCCAGCACCGTCGGGTTCGCGATCTTGTAGCCGTTTAAATGAAGAATCGGCAGCACCGCGCCGTCATGCACCGGGTCCAGAAACTTGTTGGAATGCCAGCTTGTGGCCAGCGGACCGGTTTCCGCTTCGCCGTCGCCGATCACGCAAGCAGCAATTAAATCTGGATTATCAAAAGCCGCGCCATAGGCGTGAACCAGTGAATATCCTAGTTCGCCGCCCTCATTAATTGACCCGGGAGTTTCCGGGGAAGCGTGGCTGGGAATGCCGCCGGGAAAGGAAAACTGCTTAAACAGTTGTTGCAGGCCCGCTTCGTCCTGCCCGATCTGCGGGTAAAGCTCGCTGTAAGTTCCTTCCAGATAAGTATTCGCCACCATGCCCGGACCGCCATGCCCAGGCCCGGCGATGTAGATCATGTTGACATCGTGCTTGTTGATAATCCGGTTCAGATGAACATAAATGAAGTTCAAGCCCGGCGTGGTTCCCCAATGTCCCAACAGTCTGGGCTTAATATGTTCGGGCAACAGAGGTTCTCGCAGCAGCGGATTCTTGAACAGATAAATCTGACCCACCGAGAGGTAATTCGCCGCCCGCCAGTAAGCCTCCATACGCTCCAGTTCCCCCGCTGCAAGCGGACTGCCTTCCACCGTTATTAGTCTGGGTTCGTTTGCGGTAACAACTGCGGCCATGCTTTCAATCACCTCGGTTTACAGTACCGGAAATTCGGTTTCATGTGAATGACTGAGTTAGGAAAGAACTGGTTGCTGATTCTTCGCGGCAAATGAGGCACAATAGATAAAAAGACATGAAGTACTCGTTACTATACGCGGCAGTCGGCCTAATTGTTGGACTGATTGTGCATTTTGCTTATACGTTCCACGCCACGCTCGGCGTTGGTTATCCGTACACCCTGTTGCCTCAGGAACACAGCAGCCTCATTGCCCGAGGTTTAATCGGGCTGGTTTTCGGTTGGGGCTTTGCCACGCTCGGCAGAATCCTGGGCTGGTATCGGAACAACGATGAAATCTGCGGCATTGCCGTTTCCGCGATTCTGGCGTTGGTGCCGCTGTATTTGTATAACCAATTCTTTATTTAGCTGGCAGTGACAATACTGAGAAATGCTAGCCATGCCGCTTCGCTTTAAGATCGAAACGGAACGGGAAGAAGATGGGCGCCGGATTGCTGAACCCATTGGCTTGCCTGGCGTTATAGCTTATGGTGAGGATAAGAACGAGGCTATCTGCAAAGTGAAAGCATTGGTGCTTAACGTTCTTGCTGATCCAGGTTCAGGTTAAAGACGATCTTTCAAAGTTCGGATTGCGTGTCCACCAATCCTTCCTGCATCAGATCCTGTAAGAAACGTCCGCGCGCATTGCCCGGAAAACCAAAATCCCAGAACGGTTCTCCAGCCATGCTTTCCCAGATTCTGTTTTCCTGGCCCACCAGCATTTGCCGCAGTTGTATGTCCGCTTCCTGCACCGCCGGATCGTCATCCAAACCCAGTTGAGCCATCACCCCACGCAGGTCCAGGTCGTGCCGGTAATCTTCTAAACGATACTGGTAGCCCTGCTCCACTTCAGAAACGAATTCGCGCCAACGCCCAATCAGCCCTAGCCGCCCGGCTTTCACGATATGAGGCGGATAGCCGTTGTCATCTAAATACATTACGATTTCTTCATCCGTCATGTGAGTGTCTTTCGTAGCCTTGTGCCTCATGGTACCCCTTACCACGGCAGTTTTTGGTTTTTCTTCGTTCTCCTTGTGAGATAACCTAAGAGAAGTCTTCTGTTCCTCCCTCCCCTGACGGAAGATGGTAAAAGACTGCCTTCAAACGGCATTGGTAGGAGAAAAGCTCCATCGTTAAGGTTTGTGTTCTCGCCAGCAGCAGCGCCGGCAATTCCGTATTCATCGGCACCGACCGGACTCGCGTGCTGGTGGATGTCGGCTTGAGCCGCCGCGAAATCACTAAGCGTTTAGCGGCCATTGGCGAACCGATTGAAAAGTTAAGCGCCATTCTGGTTACTCACGAACACAGCGACCATATCTGCGGCCTGGTTTCAATGGCCAAGAAGTTCAAGATTCCGGTTTACCTGACGCAGCAGACTGCGCCCACCATTGAATGGGCCGACTGCGAACCGTGCCTGGAAACTTTTCAAGCAGGGAGCGGTTTTCCGGTAGGCGATTTCGAGGTTAACAGTTTTACCATTCCCCACGATGCAATTGATCCGGTCGGCTACACGCTGCAAGCTCACGGCATTCGCGTCGGTGTGGTCACTGATCTAGGCTATATGCCCGATTCCATCAAAATGCATCTTCGCAGCATGGATTTGTTGCTGCTGGAATCGAATCACGATCTGGGGATGTTGAAAGACGGCCCTTATCCCTGGTCAGTGAAGCAGCGCGTGATGAGCCGTCGCGGGCATCTATCAAACGATGTGGTCGCCCATTTCATCCGCGAAGACCTGGACCTTACGGTCACAACGTTGATTCTGGGACACCTGAGCGAACACAACAATCATCCGGAACTGGCGCGCCGTTCAGCTATGCAGGCGCTCGATGGCCGCGCCCTTTTTACGAAGCTGGTGATTGCGGAACCGGGAATTCAATCGGAAGTGTTCACGTATTGATCAGCGATTAAGCGACACCATTTTTCCGCCTCTTTGTCCTTAAAACAGCGAGGAAAATTCAAACCATGACAAGCAGCGCGGTAATACGCGGAATGCTGGCAGGACTGGCCGGAGTCGCAGCCATGACAATAGCCGAAAAGTTGGAACAAATGTTCACCCGCCGGCCGAACTCATACGTGCCGGCCCACACGCTAGAGCGGCTGCTCAAACTTCCTCATAAGCCTGACGAAGAACGCTTGGCCTTAAACTGGACCATGCACTGGGGCCAAGGAATTGTACTTGGCGCTCTGCGCGGCATCATGGCCGAACACGGCTTGCGCGGTCCGATGGGTTCGTTTATTCTTCTGAACCTGCGCCTTTTAAACGACCAAACACTCGAAAATGCGACCGGCACGGGCGCGCTGCCCTGGACCTGGCCGGAAGATGAACAGGTTGTTGATCTGGTGCATAAGGCAGTTTATGCCTTCGTGTCGGGAAGCGTAGCCGACCAACTGATTGCCGGACCTATCGGCATTCCCGAAAAACGAAAGCCGTGGGACGAACGATAAGACTTAGCATCATTACGGACAACGAACACACGCTAAGTTCTTCATAGTGGCGGCTGTCACCCGCAGCCGTCCATCGCTGAGAACATCCACGAAAAAGCGTTGCAGTTCATTCTCCTTGAGGGCTGCTATCTCCATATCGGTAACAATCAAAAGCTGATCGCCCTGGCTTAAAATCTCTGACACTAAACTGGCGAGTTTCCAACGGGTGACGGTTTCGGAACGGCGATCAAATCGTAGAAAGCCGCCGCTTGTGTCGCCCCATTCGCCGCGGTGCGCAATGCCGAGCCAAACAGCGTTCGCATCCACATGCATTGCTGTCATTGACCAATTCATGACCTGCTTTGGAGCAAACAGGCGATAATGCCTGTTCTGCGGATCAAAATAGCCGAATCCGCCGATTCCGGTTGAACCCTCGCCGTCATAAAACGTTTTTCCAAACCAAAGCCGTCCTTCGTACAACTCCCAGGGGCCGATTGCCTCGTTAATGGTAGCTGCCTGTCGCGTCAGTCCATTGCGCACTTCTTCTGGTCGGGCAATGGCAACTTCGTCATAACTGGACTGCGGCAGCGGAAAAGACCGGCTTTGCTGGGAACCCTTTTCGAAAATTTCAAACCGATCGCCGGTTTTCCTCAGCACAAAATCATGCGAAGAGCCGAAGTAAACGTTCTTGAATTGTTTTGTTTTTGCAGAGCGAATGTTTTCTTGATCCGCCCGGCGGCGGCCTTCGGCACCATCAAGAATACGCAATGCCGGATTATTACCGGGCGCGTATTCCAAAGCGACCAAACGTTTTTCATCATCGGCAATGAACACCACCCGCTCTCTTTCCCGAATAGCGCGTGTAATGATGAATGGAAAATACTGGTAATGATGAAGCAGCTTTTTGGCCCGCGCATCATAAACAAATTTTTGATTCGGATACCGTTCTGTTTTCTCGCCCGTACAGGAAATCACCGTATCCGAAACAGTGGCGCGCTCCAGGCGAGCATCGCATTCTTCCGGTCCGGCCTGAGCCGTAAGCAAGTAAACCTTCTCCGGGCGTGATTGTTCTTGAATCAGAAGCCCTAATTTTTGCTGCTTACCCCACCAGAACGATTGTTTTCGGTCATAAAATGAAATCGCCTCGGAACTGCCTAAAACAATCACCAGATCGGACTTGCGGGTAATCGAGATTCGATTCACAATCTTTACATGCCGAAGATTCGGATCAGCTTGCTGCAAAACGGAAACTACGGCCCGATCTTGAATAGTGTTACTCTGCCCTGCGAACAACGGCAGAACCACAGCTAAGAAAGCACAAATCGTTTTCACAACAGTGCGGGTTTTCCTCATTTCGGTCAATTTGTTTCCACTCTCACTAGATCCGCGTTGTAACAATAAAAGAATCACCATGCGCAAGTTGATTTGCTGCTAAGCTGCACTCCTTACCCCGACAACAGCAGTCTTTTTACCGGCCCTGAAGTTGCTGGTGGCCAACGACCCAAAACCCGCTTAATGTCCTAAATTTGGACCCCACAAACGTGAGCTGGTGTATATGACCGTCTTGTACTAGGATGGATAGTACTAAAAACCGCCGCATCGGAAGTTTGAGGATGAATCGGTCAAAACAAGTCATTTTTTTTCTGCTCGCCCTAGTTGAACTCGGCTGGGGGCAGACCAGCAAGGGAACTATCTCCGGAGTCGTTCTCGATAGCACGGGTAATGCCATTGTGAGCGCACAGGTGACGGCCCAAGACACACAAGGGGCGGAAACCCGTTCTGTCACCACCGGTCCGAACGGGGATTATCGCATCGATGCGGTAATGCCCAGCCTTTATAGTCTTACGGTGACCGCTCCTGGATTCGACAAAAAGGAAGTGAATGGGTTGGCTGTGCAAGCCTCCATTGTGACCTCACAAAACATCACCCTGGAAGTTGGCACTACCCAGACCACCATCTCGGTGGAAGCTTCGGTCGCGCAGATTCAGACCAGCAGCGGAGAACTGAGCCAAACCGTTCAAACGGTGGAAATTGCCAAGCTGCCGGTCAATAGCTTGAATCCCATTGATCTCGCCCTCACACAGCCGGGTGTAACCGCCGTCGCCAGCCGGGATGCCTACACGAACGGTTCGGGATTTTCTGTCAATGGATTGCGGCCGCGCGCGAACAATTTTCTGATTGACGGCTTCGACAACAACGATCAGGGCATTGCCGGGCAGGCTTTGCAACCAAATAATTTGGAGGCTATCAAGGAGATTTCGGTTTTGCGAAACTCCTATGCGCCTGAATTCGGTCGCGGCGGTGGTTCGGTCACCAACGTCATCTATAAAAACGGAACAAATGAATTTCACGGCAGCCTGTGGGAACGCTACACCGGGTCCGCGCTCAATGCGTTGACATCGGAACAAAAGCGCTCCGGCTTGCTGACGACGCCGCGTGACGTGGACAATACATTCGGTTTTACAATCGGCGGGCCGGTGGTGAAGAATAAACTGTTTCTGTTCGGCAGCAGTCAATGGCATCGTATTTTTGGCAGCGAGTCGGGCAATCAACTGATTTTGCCCACGGCCCAGGGTGTCGCTAATCTAAATGCCATTGCCGGCGCCAGCCCGAACGCCACCATTCTGGTGAACTCGTTGGGCGGACTCACGGCCGCGACCGCCACAAGCAGTGTGAATGTAGGGAATCGCGCCGGTTGCGGCAGTCCGTGTCTTATTCCAGTCGGTACGGTGTTGCGCACGCCTACGCAGCAGAACCCCGCGTACGAGTACGTGGTGCGCGGAGACTACACCGCCAGCGAGAAAGATACGTTCTCAGCCCGTTACATCGGCACGCAGAGTACGCTCACGCCGGATCTCTTTGCGAATAGCTACGCGCTGTCCACTCAGGATACCTACGTGGGCGGACCGGCGCGCAACTTGGGGGCGTTCTGGACGCACGTGTTCACCCCGAGGCTGGTGAACGAAGCTCGATTCACTTTTCAACGAATCAACTTCACCTTCAGCCCGCTGTCAACAACGACCGCTAATCCTCTGTTCAATTTGCCGAACCTGACAATTGCGGAATTTTCCGGGGGCATCTCGTTTGGCGGCCTGAGCTCCACTTTTCCGCAAGGCCGCGCCCACGACACTTACGGCTACCAGGAAGCTTTATCCTGGAGCGTCGGAACGCACAGCATCCGCGTCGGAACGGATATTAATCATCTGGCGATTGCCGATCAGATTCCGTTCAACGTACGGGGAACTGTCGGCTTTGTCAGTGGCGGAAACTGCTCCGCCATCGGCCTTGCCAGTTGCACGGGATTGGCCAACTTTCTCGACAACTTTACGGGTCCGGCGGGAACCGCCGGCAAACAGTTTGGAAGCCCCAACTTGAATTTCGCGCAGACCACGCAAGCCTATTACGTTCAAGACACTTGGAAGATGCGACCGGACTTTACCCTGACCTACGGGGTGCGCTATGAGTATTTTTCCACTCCCTTTAATGCGTTGGCGTATCCTGCCGTAAACCTGGCAACGGTTTTGACCGATCCGCTGACCACGCGGGTGTCACAGGTGCGTGACACGAATAACTGGGGACCGCGCGTGGGATTTGCTTGGAACCCGGGCGCTGGCAGGACGGTGATTCGCGCCGGGGGCGGCGTCTTCTACGATGGCTTCTTTACCAATATCGAAGACAACGTTGCCGGCAGCGCGCCCAATACATTGGGAGGCACCATCACGGCACCACGATCCGGGCGCGGACTGCCCGGCGCCCTCGCCTTAGTGCCCTCAGTCACCGCTACGCTCAATCCACGAGCGACCTTTTCGGTGATCGATTCTCATCTGGTGAGCCCGCTGACTTACCAATGGAACTTCAACATCCAACAGCAACTACCCGGGAGTTTTCTGGGAACGATTGCTTATGTAGGAACGCGCGGCGAACGGTTGTTTGTGAATCAGGACCTCAATCCTGGAATTAACGGTGCGCGGCTGAATCCGGCGCGTGGTTCCATTGGGGCGCGCACCAATTTCGGGGACTCGATCTATCACGGATTGCAGGTGGACCTGACGCGCCGTTTCAGCAAAGGATTTTTTCTGGAGGTCGCTTATACCTACTCCAAATCGATTGATGATGGCTCCGAGGTATTTCTCACAAGCGGCGGCAGCACCTATCCGCAGGATCCATTTAACCGTCGCGCGGATCGCGGCGTTTCCGCCTTTGACCGTCCGCACCGGGCTTCGGTCACCTGGGTCTACTCCTTGCCGTACCGGGGCGGGAATGCCGGCTGGCGTGGCGCGGCGAACCAAATCATTCGGAACTGGACCGTATCGGGTACAGCGCAATTACAAAGCGGCGCTCCCGATACGATTTACTTCAACGGTCTGGATGAAAACGGAGACTTACGGGCAACCAATGACCGACCGGATATCGCCAACCTGAGCGTTCCCATTAACCTGTCTCCGGCGTGTTTGAACTCGACGACTTGCCTGACCGGGATCGGCCAGGTGCAAACCGACGGCACCTACGTGGATGCCAATACTGGCGCGGTGGGAACACGAAATCAGTTTCGATATGTTTCGACCATGGGGCGGCCAGGCAACCTGGGGCGCAATACCTTCCGGAACGACTGGACACAGGATTACACTCTGGCAGTGGAGCGGATCTTCCCCATTCCGCATCTGGAGCACCATCAGTTGGAGTTTCGGGCCGAGGCAATTAATCCGACCAATCACCCCAACCCCGGCTTAGTTTCGACCAACCTGTTAGACCCGGTGTTTCTCAACAAGGACGCCGTATTTACAGGCGGACGCATCCTGAACCTTTGGCTGAAGTATCGCTTTTAGCGGCTCATAGGAGCTAAAAGCCGGGATGCTTGCTCGCGCAGGTGCAGCAAGCCGTCGAGATCTCGTCTTTCCAGTTTTGGTGCTGGTGTCCTTCCCGTCTGATTAAATCAATATTGGGGTGAACAATAAAAGAACCACCATGCGTACTCTGAAGTTGAATGGCTGGCAAGCTGCACTGCTCATTTCGATAACAGCAATCTTTTTACCGGCCCAGGAGCCGCCGGTGGCCAATGCCGGTCGTCCGGCGGGAGCAGGCACCAACGACACAATCAGCGCGGCCGCAATTGCCGGATCAAAACAGGACCCGGCGGCCGTAGAGCGCGGCGGCAAAGTGTTTGGTATGTACTGCGCCGGTTGTCATGGCGTGGCCGCGAAAGGCGGACCGGGCGCGCCGGATCTGGTTCGCTCCGTTCTGGTACTGGATGACGAGAAGGGCATTCTGATCGCCCCGGTTATCCGGGAAGGCCGTCCCGATAAAGGCATGCCCAAGTTGAATCTGAGCGAGCCCCAGATTGCCGATGTTGTCGCCTGGCTGCATGTTCGGACGTATGCGGCGGGGCATCGCGCCACTTATACCTTTCGGGACGTAGTGACGGGCGATCCGCAGAAAGGCGCGGCTTATTTCAACGGCGCGGGCGGATGCAGTTCCTGCCATTCGCCCACTGGAAATCTGGCCGGGATCGGACGCAAATACGATCCGTTCTCGTTGCAAGCGCGTTGGCTGCAACCGCGTAATCCCCGGCGCGGCAGTCCCGGCGTGAAGCCGAACGGCCCGAGTCCGGTCGCGCCCAGTGTTACGGTCACACTGGCTTCCGGCAAATCTTTTTCCGGCACGCTCGACCGCATTGATGATTTCACGGTTTCGCTGCGCGACGCGGAGGGCAATTTTCATTCTTTCGCGCGTGACGGCGACACGCCCAAAGTGGAAATCCGCGATCCGTTGAAAGCCCACTCCGAACTGCTCCACAAATACACCGATGCCGATATCCACAACATCACGGCTTACCTGGTGACGCTGAAATGAAGAAATTTCGCCCCTTGCTTCCCTTCCTTTTTGCGCTGCTGCCCACGATAGTTTTTGCGCAAGGACTTGACCCGGCTGCGCTGTTGAAACAACCGCCTGATGCCTGGCCTACCTACAACGGTGATTATTCAGGCCGCCGCTTCAGTCCGCTGAACCAGATCAACTCCTCCAACGTTCAAAACCTTTCGCTCGCCTGGGCTGCTCGTTTTAATGCCACCGGCGCGACAGCCGGCGTTCAAATTAAAGCCACGCCGCTGCTGGTCAATGATGTGCTGTATTTTTCGGCTCCGAACAACGTGTGGGCAGCGGATGCGCGTACAGGCCGCGAACTGTGGCATTATCAATATCCGCCGAATACCGGCAGCACCATCGGCAACCGGGGCGTCGGCATGTATGAGAACTGGCTGTTTTTCGAAACGCCGGATAGCCACCTGGTCAGCCTCGACGCGAAAACCGGCAAGGAACGCTGGAAAGTGCAGATTGCCGACCCTAAGCTTGATTACACGTCCACGGTTGCGCCGGTGATTGTGGGCAATCATGTGCTGGTCGGCATCGGCGGCGATCATCTGGATAACCCCGGCTTTCTGCAATCGCGCGACCCGGAAACCGGCGCGCTGCAATGGAAATGGTGGACCACGCCGCGCAAAGGCGAGCCGGGCATTGAAACCTGGCCCGATGAATACGCCGCCGCGCACGGTACCGGGCAGGCTTGGATGCCCGGCACTTACGACCCGGAACTGAATCTCTATTATGTCGGCACCGGCAACCCGAATCCGGTCATGGCGGAAAAGAGCCGCAAGGGCGATAACTTATACACCTGTTCCATTGTGGCCATTAACCCGGATACCGGAAAGATGGTCTGGTATTACCAGGTTTCGCCGCACGATGTGCACGACTGGGACGCAGACGAAACGCCGGTTCTGATTAACGACACAGTGGACGGCAAACCGCGCAAGCTATTAGCGCAGGCGAGCCGCAACGGTTATTATTTTCTGCTGGACCGCACTAATGGCCGGCACATCCTCACGCAGCCTTTGATCGATACGCTGAACTGGGCCAAGGGCTTGAACGCCAACGGCCAGCCGATTCCCAATCCCGCGAAGTACCCCACCACCGACGGCGTGCTGGTGTCGCCTTCTTCCAACGGCGCAACTAATTGGCCCGCGCCGAGTTTTGACCCTGACACCGGCTTGTTGTATGTCGGCACCAGCAAAACGTTCAGTATGTTTTATCTCACCGATACCGACGAGCGCCCGGAAGGTTGGGGCGGCCTTGACAGCGTGGTGGGCGGCGAGGGCGGCGCGCTGCTCGCAATCGACTACAAAACCGGCAAACCGGCCTGGCATCATGACTGGCCGAGCGGCACCGGCGTAGTTTCCATGCTTTCCACCGCCGGCAAACTGTTGTTTTCAAGCAACGGCACTTATCTGGTTGCTTTTAATCCGGCTGATGGAAAGATGCTGTGGCACACCAGTCTCACGGCCGGCCCCAGCGCCGGCCCGATCACTTATATGCTGGACAACAAACAATATCTGCTGGTAGCCGCCGGGGACACGTTGTTCAACTTCACCCTTAACCAGCCTGCAAAGTGAGGAAGCAATCAGATTATGTCCCCTTCACAACACGCTAGTTTTCCCGGAGCCGCTGCTTCCACTATCCCGGAGCCTTCGCTCGCCGAACGCGCCCGTACGCTTGTTTCTTTAAACAACATCGGCAGCTTGTCAACTCATTCCCGCAGACTGCCCGGTTTTCCGTTCGGCTCGGTGATGCCCTACGCTGCTGACGATGGGGGCCGTCCTGTTTTCTTTGTCAGCAGCATGGCGATGCACACCCAGAACATGCAGCACAATCCGCAGGTCAGCCTGCTGATCACGCAACCGGAAATTGGCGGCGACCCTTTAGGCGCGGCCCGCTTAACGCTGGTCGGCTCGGTGGCGCAAGCGCCCGCGACGGAAGTGAAAGACTTATACCTTTCCCGCAACGAGAACGCAAAATTCTGGCAGGACTACACAGACTTTGCGTATTACCGCTTGGAAGTTTCCAATGTGTACTTCATCGGCGGTTTCGGGGTAATGGGCTGGATTTCCCTTGAGGATTACCGGAACTCTGCACCCGACCCGCTGGCCGAAGCCGCGCCAAGCATCATCGAACATATGAATGCTGATCATGCCGATGCGCTGTTAATCATTGCCCGCCACTTCGCCGGCGTGGAAGCTGACCAAGCCGTTATGACCTCAGTGGATCGGCTGGGCTTTCACCTTCGCCTTCAATCCGGCAATCGAATGCACGGACAGCGTATTGCTTTCCTGCGCGAAGCGCGAACCACCGGCGAAACTCGCAAGATTTTAGTAGAAATGGTTCAGCAGGCTCGTTCAAACGGCAAACCCGCCGCGATAAGATAAACTTCTCTTTTCTCCATGAACCAAGAAGCGGCGTTGGCGACAAAAACCGTGGTAATGACTGAGTTCCTCCAGTTATGCGCTCAGGATACCGAGGCTCGCTATGAACTGGATGAAGGAGAACTGGTTTCCTTGTCACCCACCAGTCGAAAACACGCTTCGCAGATTGACAAAATCTATCGTTTTCTGATTCGGCACCTGCCGGAACAGCAGTATGATGTTCTGCCCGGCGAAGTTGGTTTTATTCTGGGGCATGATCCCAAGCCGATTGTGCGCGGCGCTGATTTAGCGGTGCTGCCGCATCAGGAAAACCCAGATGAAGGATTCATTGCCGAAGCTCCCTTACTAGCGGTTGAAGTAATTTCTCCCGGCAACACTGCCGAAGACATCGAACGCAAATGCCAACAATACTTGGCGCATGGAACGCAGGAAATTTGGGTGGTTTATTCCAAGGCGCAAACGATTCATGTGTATCGCCAGTCCCAGACTTCAGAAGATCTTGCTTCCTATTCCATACACGACCGGAACGGGCAATTTCAATCGCTGCTCGGTTTCACTGTGCCATGCGCTGGATTGTTCAGTTAAAGTTTCCATGAAAACCATCATTGTCTTCCTGCTTGCCTTTGCCCCTTTCGCTTTTTCCGCTGACCGGCATTGGGTCGTCACCTGGGGGGCCAGCCCTTCTCCGCAGCTTCACGATGAAGCGCAGATGCAAAAAGAGAAACTGGTGTTTGAAAACCAAACCGTTCGTGAAATTGTGCATACCAGCATCGGCGGCAACGCCGTGCGGGTCCGGCTTTCCAACGCTTTTGGAAAAGAAACAGTGGAGATCGGCGCGGCCCACATCGCGCTGCGCTCGCAAGGGCCGGGCCTCATCGCCGGTTCCGATCGCGCCCTCACCTTCAGCGGTCGCCCTAACGTTTCCATTCCGCCGAACGCGCCCGTCTTAAGCGATCCGATACAACTGAACGTTCCAACGAATGGTGATCTGGCGATCAGCATTTTTCTGCCGAAGAACACAACCGGCGCGGGCATTCATTATTCCGCGCAGCAGACTTCCTACGTTGGCAAAGGCGATCTCACCGGGTCGGATTCCCTCAGCGATGCTTCCCCCATCACATCGTGGGTGTTCTTAACCGGCGTGGATGTGCTGGCCCCCCAATCGGCTTCCGCAGTGGTGGCGTTCGGCGATTCCATCACGGACGGCGCTCGCTCCACGGTGGACGCTAACCATCGCTGGCCGGACGTTCTCGCCAGCCGTCTCAGCGCGAAGAAACAGCAGATCGGCGTGCTCGATGCCGGAATCGGCGGCAACCGCATTCTGCACGATGCATTAAGCAGCCAAATTCAATTTGGCGTAAGCGCCCTGGCTCGCTTCGATCGCGATGTGCTGGCGCAGCCGGGCGTGAAATACGTCATACTGCTCGAAGGCATCAACGATCTGGGCCATACCGGAACATCCGCTCCCTCATCGGAAACCGTCAGCGCGGAAGATGTCATCGCCGGCATGAAGCAGATGATTGAAAGAGCGCATGAGAAAGGAATTAAAGTGATCGGCGGCACGCTGACGCCGTTTGAGGGCACGGTATTCCCCGGCTATTTCACCCCGGAAAAAGAAGCCAAGCGCAAAACAATTAATGAGTGGATACGCACCGGCAAAGCATTTGACGGGGTGATTGATTTTGAAAAAGCCGTGCGCGATTCAAACAACCAGGATCGTATCAAGGCAGCCTACGACAGCGGCGACCATCTGCATCCGAGCGATGCCGGATACCAGGCGATGGGCGAGGCAATTGATTTATCGCTGTTCCGGTAAACGGCGCTGGAACTCATTGAACTTCTGCCAGCTTAAATGCAAGTCAGCTACCAGATCCCCTGTAGCCCCTCATAGCGGGCAAACTGCCGGTCGCCGCCCACAAGCGGAATGCGCTCGGCGAGAGCGACGGCAATAAGCAGCCGGTCAAAAGGGTCTTATGATTTTCGTAATAGGGTAATTCGTACAGCCGCAAAGCGTGCTGCGCCATGTAAGGCAGGATCGTTAAAGCCAGATCCTGCGCGGCCACGCTCACGGCCTGCGCCGAAAAGGGCATCTTGCCGAGGGAGTATTTGATCGCCAATTCGCAAATCGTGATGGTGCTGAGGCAGAGCTCATGGGCCGGATCAGACACCAGTTCGCGAACAGATGTCGGAATGCTTTCCATTTTTTCCGGCTTGCCCGTGAGCAACACAAATACCTGTGTGTCAAGCAGGAAGCGCATCAGTAATCCCCTGTTTCGATAAAGCTCTCCACTTCCTCGTTCGTCATCGGCTCCAAAGCATGGGGGTCGATGAGCGCATCCAGGTGCGCTAAAGTGCCAAACTTGCGCGCCCTTGGTTTCGGTTGCGGCGGAACCAGGTCAGCCACCGGCTGTTTCCGGTTCATGATGGTGACGCGCTCGCCGCAGGCGACTGCCTGCAAAAGCGTTTTCATGTGTGCCCGGGCGTACGCGATGGTAACTTCCATACTTGCACTCTAGCACATTATGTACGTGTAACAAGTACGCAGCATCAGAAAAAGTAGTGGATGGCATTTACTGCGCCACAATGCCGGGATGCCGGAAAACAATTCTAAAGCGCCGATTGATAATTTTGCCCGGCCAGAACAGACTGGATGGCTTGGGGAAGATCGGTCAGAATGCGGCTTTTCAGCACATACCCTCTTGCGCCCAGGCGAAACGCTTCGTTGACGTAGGCCGAATCAGTGTAATTCGATACGAAGATAATTCTGGTTTGCGGCTGGTTCTTCAAAATCCTCTGCGCGGTTTGAATGCCGTTCAGCGTAGGCAGTGAAATATCAAGTAGCGCCAGGTCCGGTTTATGTTCTTCCGCCGCCAACACAGCTTCATTGCCGTCGCCCACGGCGGCTACAATCCGGCATAAGGGAGCTACGGCAGGACACAACCATCCTTCCCGTATCAGTATTTCATCTTCGGCAATTAACGCTGTTGGTTTATCCACGCCAGCGGTTCCGTTTTCGGCCTCAAACTGTGCTGCCTTGGTCATCTCACCACGTCTCAATGCCGGTTTGTTGTTTTCCCGATGAAAGCCTAGTAAAACCGCCTGAATATCTAAGATGCTTTCTGATTATGATCCCGTTGCATTAACGAGAGTTAGCTAAAGTACGAGTCGATTCACGAAAAATTAAGAGCGTTCTCAGCTTGTCGCTATTCTTTGTCTCTTTTTCGAGACTGAAAAATTCTCTTTCCTGTGTATTCAGTTTTGTTACCAGTTCTTTCTGTCTTCCTATTATTGCGGTTAGCAGCGGTGGTATGCTTAACCAATATATTCGGCGTTCGGTAAGAAGCGCTCCTTACCGCTTCTATAGTTTGTCAGTGATTTATGCCCGAGCAGCCACCTGACCCGTCTTTCACTTCCGGCCAGACGCCGCAACCAAGTCGCAACGAAGAACCGCCAGGTACCGGAGATGCTTCCATCGAACTTAATCCGGAAAACGCATCCGCAGACGATACCCCGGAGCAAACCGAAAATCCTTCGCTGCCGTTTACAGTGGTGGGCATCGGAACAGCCGTCGGGGAAGCAGATTCCTACCTGGAACTTTTCCGAAGCTTGCCGTCCGACACCGGCATGGCATTCGTGTTTTTACAGCACCACGGCAATTTGGAACATCCTCCTCTGGAAGCTTTGTCGCCGCATACGGACATGCCCGTCGTGGAGATTCAATCGGGCTTGCGTCCTGAGCCGAATCACATTTATGTGCTGAATTCGCCGTGCTGGGTAACCCTGGTCGGCGGTTTGTTCATGGTTGAGTCTTTTCAAACAGGCGAGCGTGACGCGGCGTTGATCGACAACTTCTTTTATTCCCTCGCTGCCGACCAGAAAGGCCGGGCAATTGGGGTGGTGCTTTCCGGCATGGATGGAGACGGCGCTTTAGGACTGAAAACCGTGAAAGGCAACGGCGGTTTCGCCCTGGTGCAGCAGCCGGAAACGGCCCGCCACCCCAGCATGCCGCGCGCCAGCATTTTGGCTGATCATGTGGATCTTGTGCTGCCTCCGGCGCAGATCGGAGCTGAACTGGCGCGATTGGCAAGCCAGTTTGCCGCATCTCCCCTTGACGGTAAACCGGAACAATCATTAACCGCCAAAGATGACCAGCATTTTACCCGCATCTTGCAGCTTCTGCGGAGCGTGTCCGGCGTGGATTTCCGGCTTTATCGCAGGGAAACGCTGCGGCGGCGCATTATCCGGCGCATGATGCTGCAGCGCAAGGGAACTTTGCTGGAATACATCGCTTACCTGCAAGCTCAGCGTGAGGAACTAGGAGCGCTGCAGGAGGACTTGCTGATTAACGTCACGCATTTTTTCCGGGACGAATCCATGTTCCAGTTGCTTTGTTCCGATGTGCTGCCCAGCATCCTGGAAAACCGCCGGCCTGATCAGCAGTTGCGCATCTGGGTGGCGGGCTGCTCCACGGGCGAAGAAGTTTATTCCATTGCTATCTGCCTGTTGGAAACATTGTCTTCTCCCAATTATTTTGAGCCGCCAATCCAGGTTTTCGGCACCGATGCGAGCGAATCCTCGATTGCTAAGGCCAGAACCGCCATTTATCCGGAAAGCATTGCCCGGCACGTTTCTCCGGAACGGCTGCGCCGGTTTTTCAGCAAGGTGGACCAAGGCTATCAGATTTCAAAACGAGTCCGTGACTTGTGTATTTTCGCCAGCCAGAACCTTTGCACCGATCCGCCTTTTTCCAGGCTCGATCTTATTAGCTGCCGCAATGTGCTGATCTATTTCGGAACAGAACTGCAGAAACAGATCATTCCCACTTTTCACTATGCGCTGCGACCCAATGGCTATCTGGTGCTTGGCCCTTCCGAAAGCATTCGGGAGTTTTCCGACCTGTTCACGGCGGTTCACCGGAAAGCAAAAATCTTCACCAAAGTATCGGGGAATTTCCAGGTCAACTTCGACATCGCTTCCCGTCTCAAGTTGCTTCATGAGCCGATTGAATCCGGGCATACTCCCAATCCGAGCGGCTGGAACGAGATTGACTGGCAGCGCGCCGCCGACCGCATTGTGCTGGCGCGGTTCGGGCCGGCCGGCGTGGTGGTGAACGAACGTTTAGAAGTGGTGCAGACTCGCGGCCACACCGCTCCTTACCTGAAAGTGAACGCCGGAGTGCCAGGCTTTAACCTGATGCGCCTGGTGCGCGACGACCTTGCCGCTACACTGCGCCAGGCAGTTGCTCATACCATGGAGCACGACGTGCCGGTGCAGTTGGAAAGTGTGCCGGTGCGGGAACAGAACGGTGTCCGGCATGTCACGATTGAAGTTCTACCCATTCCCGGACCGCCGTACGCAGCGCGTCACTTTCTGGTTCTGTTTGCGCTGCTTCCTCCCCAGATACTCATCGAACAGAACGATGCCGTGCAGGAACTGCCGGCAGATGCCGGCCCGGAACTAACCAATCGGGAAATCGCGCGGTTGAGGCAGGATCTGGCTTCCACCCAGAACTACCTGCGCTCTTTAATTACTGAACGCGACAGCCGGAATCAGGAACTGGTCACCGCTAACGAGGAAGCCCAGTCTTCCAACGAAGAACTGCAATCCACCAATGAGGAACTGGAAACAGCCAAGGAAGAACTGCAAAGCGCCAACGAAGAACTGAACACGCTGAACGATGAACTCCAGAACCGGAACGCCGCGCTAACTCAATCGGGCAACGATCTGGCGAACCTGCTCACCAGCGTGAACATTCCGGTGCTGATGCTGAACGGCGACTTGCACATCCGTAGCTTTACGCCGCCCGCGCAGCGCTTAATGAACGTGCGCCCTTCCGATATCGGACGGCCGGTCGGGGAAATCCGCTTAAACCTGCAGCTTGAAAATCCGGAAGGTTTGTTTGCCGAAGTTTTGGACACGCTGGCCACCAAGGAACTCGAAGTGCAGGACCGCGATGGGCGATGGCACATTCTGCGCGCGCGCCCTTACCGCACCACCGACAATCGGATTGAGGGCGTGGTAGCGGTGCTGCTCGACATTGACCAGGTCCGCCGCACCCAGAACGAAATGCAAGCTGCGCGTGACTTCGCGCAAACCGTGATCGAAAGCGCGCAGGTGCCTTTGGTGGTGCTTGACCAGGACCTTCGGATTCATCTGTCGAATGCGTCATTCCGTTCTTTATCGGGGCTGAAGCAGTCGGAACTGGACCGGCGAGCTTTTCCCGATCTGGTCAGCCATTTGTGGGGTATGAACCAGCTCCGCTCCAAGCTGGAGGAATTAAGCCGAAACCCGGAAATCGGCGCTTTGGAAGTGGAATATGAAACGGCTGGCCCGTCCTCGCGCGTGCTTTGCATTAATCTTCGCGCGGTGCAGCCGGAAGGCAAACGCGCTTTACTGGTGACGTTGGAAGATATTACCCCCCGGCGGCAGGCCGAACTGTTGTTGAAGCGCGAACGGGACCGTCTGGCTGGGCAGGTGGAAGTCACAAATCAGGCGCTGGGCCGGACCCAGGAAGAATTAAGAGCGTTAACTGCAAACTTATTCACATCGCAGGAAGAAACTTCACGGCGCATCGCGCGCGAACTGCACGACGATTTGGGGCAGCGCTTGGCCCGGCTGGAAATGGCGTTGGCCAAGCTTCATCAGCAAACAAACCGCAGCGCGCCCGCCATTGCCGAAGATATCGCGGCTTTGCAGGAACAAGCCGCCGGTTTATCGCAGGATCTGCGCCAGGTTTCGCATCGGCTGCACCCCTCCATTCTCGACCATCTGGGCCTGGCCGCCGCTTTAAGATCGCTGGCCGACCAGTTCGGCTCGCGCGGCGGCATGCTGGCTACTTTTCTGGGCCGCAATGTTCCTGATACTATTCCGCGTGACACAGCCACCGCGTTTTATCGCATCGCGCAGGAAGCACTGCGCAACGTAGAAAAACATGCCGGCCCGACCCATGTGAAGATTATTCTGGCCGGCGCCGGGCAGAAACTGCGCTTAACCGTTCGGGATTTCGGCAACGGCTTTGATATGAACAGAATCGGCAGCCGCGGCCTGGGCTTGCTCAGCATAGAAGAACGCGCGCGGCTGATTGGCGGCGCTTTGTCGGTGCATTCAGAAGCGGGTGAAGGCACCACTGTGGAAGTAACCGTGTTGTTGCCCGGCGAACCAGGCTAAGTGAACATCGCAATCAACCGCCGCGCTCGCAATGCGCGCTTAACTTGCAGGTAACAGAATCGAAAATCTTATGGGCAAACATGACATCGTTGTGATCGGCGCTTCGGCGGGCGGCGTGGAAGCTTTGCAGCGAGTGGTCAGCAGTTTCCCGCCGGATCTGCCGGCAGCCGTGTTCGTTGTGCTGCACATCAGCCCTCGCAGCCGGAGCCTGTTGCCAGGCATATTAAACGACGCCGGCCCGCTGCCTGTTTCCCACGCTGAAGATGGAATGCCCATTAAGCACGGCCAGATTTACGTTGCGCCGCCCGACCATCATCTGATACTGGAACGCGGCCATGTTCGCCTAGGGCTTGGCCCTAGGGAACAACACCAGCGCCCCTGCATCAACATTACCTTTCGTTCCGCCGCGCTGGCTTACGGCGAGCGCGTAATTGGAGTGGTTCTTACCGGCCAACTTGATGACGGCACAGTGGGCCTTTGGGACATCAAACAGCGCGGCGGAATGGTGGTGGTGCAGAATCCGGAAGGCGCTGCTTTTCCTTCCATGCCGCTAAGCGCGCTGCGGGAAATTGAAGCCGATTATACTGTTCCGCTCGCTGAAATCGGTCCGTTACTGAACAATCTGGTGATGAAAGATGGCGGTTCACAGACTGGAATGCAGGAGGTTGCTCGCGTGGAGGAAAAACTCAAATTAACTGAATTCACTTGTCCCGATTGTTGCGGCACGATCTGGGAAACTAAACGGGGAAGCACCTGGGAATACCGCTGCCGCATTGGACATACTTTTTCGCCGCGCACTATGCTGGCCGAACACTTCGCCGCCCAGGAAAAAGCGCTTTGGTGCGCCATTGTGGCGCTCGAAGAAGGCGCGGTGCTGGCCAATCGGCTGGCTGATAACTGGCCGGAACTGAGCCACGAGCTGCGCGGCGAATCACGCGAACACCACAACCAGGCGGAAACGCTGCGTACGCTGTTAAACACTCGCAAAACATTCAGTATTGATTAGCATCTTTTTAAGCGCGTCGTCTTAGTTTTCGCCGTTGAAGAAGATGGAAAAACTCCTAGGTTGCAGAATACCTCTTTCGTTCATCTCATGAGAAAGATAGGATTGCTTTCAAATTCATCTCAATCATTGCTTTGCGATGAGTGCATGAATTTTCATGACAACTCTTGTTTGAGCCAGTCACGTGTTGAACTCTGAACGCTTCCCAAAAAACATCGTCGGCGCTTGCAGGGAGGAACGGTTCTAGTGGACTTGTCCTTTGAAAAATGCTGGCCCTTGTTCATCCGAAACGTGGCCGATTTTGCGCTTTTGCTGCTTGACGCGAACGGTTGCGTCGTGGATTGGAACCTGGGCGCGGAACAATTCTTCGGCTACGCAAAGCAGGAAATCATCAACCAGCCTGCATCAATTCTATTTATTCCTGAAGACCGGGCCCTGGGCGCTCCTGAACAGGAGCTTTCAGTCGCCACAAACGAAGGACGCGCCGAGGACGAGCGCTGGCATTTGAGAAAAGACGGCAGCCGATTCCGGGCCAGCGGAATTCTGATGGCGATCCAGGATTCCGGGCAGATTGCCTGTTTTGCGAAGATCATGCGCGACGTTACCGGACGTGAACAAGCCCGGGAACGCCTGGAAGAATCGCTGCGCGAACGAACTGTGCTGTTGAGCGAGATTCATCATCGCGTCAAGAACAATCTGCAGATGATTGTGAGCCTGATGAATCTGCAAGCTGACCGCCTGAACAACCCGGAAGCCTTGCGCGCCTTTGAGGAAATGCAGAATCGTGTTCGCGCCATTGCCCATATTCACGAGCGTTTATACAGTACGCAGGATTTCGCCGCCATCCATTTTGGCGATTACCTGTCGAATCTGGTGTACGAATTGCAAGCTTTGTATCATGTGTCCGATCAAGTTCAGGTTGTGGTTTCAGCGGCGGATCTGGCGCTCGATATCGATAAAGCAATTCCGCTTGGATTAATCAGCAGCGAACTGGTTTGCAACGCTTTCAAACATGCTTTTCCAGACGACCGGCGCGGCGTTATTGACGTGAATCTCAGTTATGACGCGCAAGCGCCCGGCCTGGGCGCATATCTGCAAGTAACCGATAACGGCATCGGATTGCCGGACAGTTTCAATTTCGCAACTGCGGATTCAATGGGTTTCTATCTCATACGGTTATTGGGAAAACAGTTGAAAGCAAAAATTTCAATGGAGAAAACGGACGGCTTGGCAATTCGAATTTCTTTTCCCTTGGATAACGATCTATGAGCCAACCGGCTTCTGTTCTGATTGTGGAAGATGAAGCAATTGTGGCGGCGGATTTGGAACGGGCCATCCGGCGGAAAGGCTATCGGCCTGTTGGCGTTGCCTGCACCGGTCCGGAAGCAATCGCAATGGCGCGCAATTACCAGCCCGAAGTAGTATTGATGGACTATCGTTTGCAAGGCGCCATGAACGGAATGGAAGCAGCGCGGCAGATACGGGCCGAGCGCGCCACTGCGGTTGTTTATGTGACAGCCATGCGCAACACGGTGTTGCCGGAGTTGCGGCCCGGCTTCCGGTGCGTAGCTAAGCCCTTCGTCCTCGCGGAACTCTGCGCCGCTATTGAAGAAGCCCGGGGCGAAGTGCTGGAATTAGAAAATCAACACCGCTCCTGAACAAACCAACGGATGCCGGAAACTGTTCTGGCGTTTTATCCATGCGCCAGCAGGTATCGATCGATGCTGGAACTATACAAAAACTCAGGCTCCATATGTTCTTCGAGTGTTTGCAGCAATGCAAATCCGTCTTTATCGTTTAGGTCAGCCATTTGTTTCTCTATGTTCAATTGCAGATACTGACAAAGCCTTTGCAGCAGCGCGAACAACAGCAGATGTGTTCGTTCAGCAGGGTCCGCTGAATTCTGCGCAGCGTCCGTTTGTTCGTGCCGCACTTCCCGGCATAGTTGTTCAAATGTTTTCTGGTCGATTGTTTTCATTCTCTGCTCTGTTGAGCCGGATCTAGCAGCCTTTGGTATGCCGTTTGAATCACTCCGTAGCACTCGCAGGAAAATTTTTTCAGTTTTTCTCTGTCCACGATGGTCATCTTTCCCCGGCTGTAGCGGATAAGGCCCGCTTCTTGCAGGCTGGAAGCCGCTTCGCTGACCGTGGCCCGGCGCACGCCTAACATCTGGCACAAAAACTCCTGGGTCAGCGTAAACTCATCGCGCCCGATCCGGTCGTGGGTCGCTAGAATCCAGCGCGCGCATCGCTGCTGTACTAAATGCAAGCGGCTGCATGCGCTGCCTTGCGCTACCTGGATAAATAACGCTTCCGTGTAGCGCAACACAATTTTCAGCAACGGACCAGCCCGCGCCATCTCCTCCTGCATGTCGCTCGTTCGCATTCGCAGGGCTTGGCCTTCAATCTGCACAAATACGGTAAGCGGCGTCTGGTCATCGCCCAGAACCGCCGGTAGCCCCACCAGACCCTCGCTGCCGATAGTCGCTATTTCCACTGAATCGCCGTTTTGCATTTTGACCACTTGGGAAGCCACGCAGCTTAACGGAAAATACACATGGTCAATTGGTGAATTTTCCTCGTATAAGAGTTGCTTGATGGTCAACGAAACCGGATACAAGTGCATTAAAATTCGCTGGTAATCAATTGAAGGTAACGCGGCTAGCAGTTGGTTTTGCGGAGCAGGCGCGACATCGGCGTTTAGCAATAAGAATCCTTACTTTCTAGTATGAAGGACGGAATACAGGAAGGTAACTGGTTTAGTACATAAACTTCGCTGAAAAGATGCAAACGGTAATGAAAATATGTATGATAGATAGCGTACATATATTCTGAACTTGTAAGGCTTGCGGGTAAATCCTGGAACTTATTGTTATCCCACTGAAAGAAGGACTCATGAGCCATCATTCCAAAGTTGTAGCTATTGCCGGTTCAGCCGGCGGTATTGAAGCGCTCATGACCGTTTTATCCGCATTACCCTCGAACTTTCCTGCCGCGATTCTGATTGCCCAGCATCTTCCTTCGCGCAACAAACATATCAGTAATCTTTGCGCTGTCCTGAGCCGCTGCACGCGGATGCCGGTGAAATGGTCAGTAAGCGGGGAAAGAATAGGCGCAGGCACCGTGTACGTGGCTCCGCAGGACCACCACATGACCGTCACCGAAACAGGAACGATTCATCTGTCCGGCGCGCCTACGATAAACAGGTCTCGCCCTTCCGCTGACCCTTTGTTTGCTTCCCTGGCCCGCTGTTATGGCGCGCGCGCAATAGCCGTAGTTCTTTCAGGAATACTGTGGGACGGCGCTGCCGGAGTGAAACTGGTGGCCCAAGCGGGAGGAAGCGTTTTTGCCCAGGACCAGGCCACGGCGCTTTACTTCGAAATGCCCCGGGCAGCCTGGAACACCGGCTGCGTAAACTCCATGCTGCCGGTTTCTTCCATCGCTGACGCGCTGATAACGGCGGTGGAACCGCATTCTGTTCTTGTTGAAGATCGCCGCCCGATTGAAAAGCAAAACGCTATTCATAGCGCAGAGCGCGCATGGGATCAATCCGCATAGCGCGCTGGGCAGGAACGTATCCGGCCAGCGCCGCCACTGTAAAAACCAGCAGAACAGCAACAACTATCGAGGCAGGATCAGTCGGTTGAATGCCGTACAACTGCGATTGCACGTATCTCGAAACTAGCCAAGCCGCTGGAATCGCAATCAGAATGCCTATCGCCAGCAGCATCAATACCTCCCGCATCACCAGCCACAGCACATCAAATCTGGCCGCGCCGACTGCGATTCGAATGCCGATTTCGCGCGTTCGCCGCACCACCGTGTAAGCCATCACGCCGTATAAACCAATCGCCGCCAGCAGCGTAGCTACTACCCCGAAGCCGGAAGAAAGCGTCGCCACCAGACGTTCGGTTACTAATGAATTTTCCATTTGTTTTTCCAGCGTGATCATTTCAAATACCGGTAGATCCGCATCCAGATCGTGCATGCGGCGGCGAATGCTGTTAAAAATCTGATCAGGATTCCGGGCAGTGCGCACGTAAGCCGCAATGCCGGTCGCGAAATCAAGCTGCTGGTAGGGGCGAAACACTTCCAACGGCACTTCGTCCCTCATGCTTTCGTATTTCGCGCCTTTCACCACGCCGATAATGGTGATGTCGGTTTTGGTGCCGGGGTCGATGCCCATTCCGATCTGGTGTCCCAATGCATTCATGCCGCCGAAGTATTTTTTGGCGAACTGCTCGTTCACAATACACACCTTCTGCGTTTTTAAGGTATCGGTCACCCGAAAATCCCGCCCGGCCAGCAATGAAATCTGAAGCGTTTTAAAATAATCCGGCGAAACGAAGTTCATGTGCGGATCCGGCAGTTCGCCGGTTCTGGGCGAATACGAATCGATGGTCACCCACTGGTCCCATTCGTTGTCTTCCATCACCGGCACCACCGCCAGACTGGCATTCTGAACCCCGGGCAGCGTATCGAGGTTCTGTTTCAACTGTTCGTAAAACGCCTTGGTGCGCTCCGGCGTATACCCGTTCAACGTAGGGTCCACTTTAAAAGCCAGCAGGTTAGAAGTGTGGAATCCGGGGTCCAGATCTTTCAGATTTTGGAGGCTTCTGATAAACAATCCTGCGCCGATCAACAATAAGAGCGACAACGAAACTTGAGCGATCACCAGCAGTTTTCGGATTCGCGTGGAGGCTCCACCGGCGACCGCGCCCGCTTCGTCTTTCAAAGTAGTGGCAACATCGGCGCGAGTGGATTGCAGCGCGGGAATGGAGCCGAACAACAGCCCAGTAAACAGCGACAGCCCCAGCGTGAAGCCAAGAATGCGCCAATCCGGGGTGGCGGAAAGCGCCATCGGCGTTGAACTGGGCGGCAGAAAACCGAGCAGCAGATGCACGGTCCAGATTGCCAACAACAGCCCGGCCACTCCACCGGCTATTGAAAGCATGGTGCTTTCCACCAGCAACTGCGAAACGATGCGCCATCGGCTGGAGCCAAGCGCCAGGCGCACCGCGATCTCCTTCTGCCGGGCGGTAGCGCGCACGATCAACAAATTGGCGACGTTCGCGCAGGCGATCAACAGCACCAGCGCCACCGTGACCATCAGCACCATGAGCGGCGTTGAAAATCTGCGCCGCAGTTCCGATCTTCCTTTCGCAGCCGGCAGCACGTCCATTGACATTCTGAGAAACTGTTTTTTCATCTCCGGAGCGGCTTTCGCAAACTCCTTCTGCATCACTTCCATTTGCAGAATCTGGTGGAAAAACGGCTGAATACTGGCTTTCGCCTGTTTCACGGTAACGCCCGGCTTCATTCTGCCGAACACTGTTACCCAGCGCGAGCGCCGGTCGTTTAAATCCAGAAAACGAGTGATCTTTCCGCTCATCATCATAGGCACGCGCACTTGCGGCGCATAACCAGGGTCGGTGCCTGAAAATGAAGGCTGGCTTACGCCAATTACCGTAAACGGAAAGCCATTGATAATCAGCTTCTGGCCCACGATGCCGGGGTTCGCCGCAAACCGGTTCTGCCAGTAGCCGTAGCTTAAAACCGCTACCGGATGCGCGCCCTGAAACTGATCATCATCGGCAGTAAACAATCGCCCAATCGCGGCTTGAACGCCCAGCACCGGAAAATAATTGCCGGAAACCAACTCGCCGGATACCCGTTCGGTGCGGCCGCCATAATTTAAGCTCATATCCGTTTCGTTGAAACAGAACATGCCGCTGAATACCGTGTTGTGATCGCGGAAATCCTGATACATCGGATATGAAATCCGGTTGCGTCCCATGTTGCTGCCGTAATGCTGGCCTTCCGCGCTGAACAGTACTAACTGTTCCGGTTGCCTTACCGGCAGCATGCGCACCAGAATCTGATCGGTTAATGTGTAAATGGCCGTGTTCGCGCCGATGCCGAAAGCCAGCGAAAGCACCGCCACCACTACAAACAAACGGGCTTTGGCGAAAGAACGCCAGGCGAAACGGATGTCTTGAAGAAGCTGCATGGTTCGGAAATTCTCCACTACTTGCGCTTACGGATGTAAATCTGGCCGTTGAATGAAACGAACTGGTATTCCGGGCCGCCGCCGTTGATGCTGCCGCGTAAACTATGGTCCAAGCGCAAACGATACGTGCCATCTTTTTCGCGGCCTGCCTGCATATCTGAGCCGGCAGTAAGCTTCACATCAAAATCGCTGTAGATTTCCCCGTTATCGGTTTTCATCCGCACATTGGCTCTGGTGTCAGCCGGAAGCGTCACGTCGATTTTGCCGTTCATGGTGCTGAACGACATCGGCTTCGTTTGGTCCGCCCGGTCCAGGCTCACCACCACCGCGCCGTTTAAGGAATGCGCGATCACCGAGCCGGACACGTTTTTCATGGTGATTTTTCCGTTCAGGTTGTTGGCTTCAATCTCGCCTTCTACGCCTTCCACGTAAACGTCGCCGTTATTCATGCACTTCAATTGCAGTGATGACCGGCGCGGCACCGTAATCACCAACTGCGAAGGCGCGCCCCACGACGTATTAATGTTTACTACGTTGTCGGATTCCACAATTTCCAAGCCGCCGGCGCTGGAGCCTAGCCGTTTCATGCCGTCGGCGCGCGGCGGTCGCGGTTCTTCGTGTTCGCCCGAACGGGATTCCACCAGAATCCCTTTCACATCCGCGCCCCGCACCGTGATTCCGCCCGATAATAACTGGGCGTGGATACGCGGCGGTCTTGAAGGATCTTTCAACGGCACTGTTGCTTTGTCGGTTCCATCCTGCGCAAACAAAGAGCCGGCGCAGAACATAAGAATGGTGAATGTTTTATTCATTTGGCTACGACCCTTGCTTCAACTGGCGCAGTGTGATGCTTCCGTTCACCGTGTCGAAAGAAAGCGCCGGACCACCCTGCCCCACAACAGCATTGCGCACGCCGTGGCTGCGATAAATAAACTTGCCGTCGCGTTGTTCGGCCTGGGCGCCGGCGTTTGCTTTCAAGGTGACATCGAAATCGGCGTAAACCTGCCCATTCAGGGTTTGAAACGACAGATCCGCCGAAAGCCCCGGTTGAAAGAAAGCTTCAATGGGTCCGTTCACGCTCTTAAAACTGCTTGCCTCCGATGGGTTCCGCGCAAAGCTGACACTAACCGGCCCGTTCACAGTATGAACGCTGCCCGAACCGGAAACATCCGCCATCTTGATGCCGCCGTTCACATTACTGATATCGAAATTGCCGTTCGTGTTTTCAATTTCAATGTTCCCGTTATTGACGCTTGACACGACCAATCTTGCATTGCGGGGCGCTTCCACATTGATGTCGTATGTGACGTTATAGAATCGGCGGCCTTTCTCGCCATTGCAGTTCCGATGCTCGCCTTTACAACGCCAAGGCGCGTCATAATCAATTGAAACTGTTCCCGGCTCTTCCGCCATGTTGAGCTTCACTTCGCTTTTCCCTTTCCGCATATCATCGTCAGTATCGGCGCGAATAATTTTATGGGCCGACACCCGCACCTGCGAACCTTCAACGCCTTTCACATGCACATAGCCGTCAACGTTATCGACGATCAATCGCATGGGCGGCCCGGAAAGCGTAAACGTTCGCGTGATGGTTTCCTGGTCGCGCACGGCCCAGTGATTCCAAGACGATTCAGCCCAGCTCACAACTGCCAGCAGCATCAAACCAAACACAAGTTTCATTTTTCAATCTCCTACTGCAAGCCGAGTTTTTGCAAGCCCCACTGCGCCCGCTGCCGCACCACTTGGTTAGCGTCCGTATCGTGCGCCAGTTTGCGGAATTCCGTTGCGGCGGAGTTATCGCGTATATGCACCAATGAATCAATCAACCCGATCTGCACCAAGGGCGAATCCTGCGCCGGAATGGAATCGGTTAATGCTTTGCGCACCCTGTCTTCACCCGCGAACCGTTCCAGCGCATCAATCGCGGAAAGCCGCACGTTCACGTTCGGATCATGGTTCAACGCGTCCAACAGCGCGGATACAACCTCGTTATCGGGACGCGCTACCCGGCTGCTCCAGGACACTCCTTCCAGCCGCGAAGTAGCTGATTGCCGTTCCAGCAGGGAAAGCGCAACGGTTTGTTGCAGTCCTTGCACTTCGGTTCGCAGCTTCGCCAGTTCAATTTCCGGAACGCGCGTATTTGGGTTGACGCGGCCTAACAGAACACCGAATAAAAACAACGCTAAGCCAGCAACAAGCTGCGGCCATAACTGGCGTTTCCACCAAGGCGCGCGCTGCCGAATGAATGGTGGACGGCTATTTTCCAGGTCGCTTAGCCGTTGATAGAACTGCGCCCGCAATGATGCGCTCGGCTGTGCTTCGGGCAGCAAACGCAAGCCTTCCCACAGCAACCGCAGTTCTTCCATTTCCATTCGCAAGCTGGCGCTGGCACTTAGCTCTGCTTCAAGAGCAGCCTTCTCGCCCGCTGTTAACTGACCGGCCAGATATTGAGGAATCAGCAAACGGCATTCTTCATGCGTCATACAACTTTTCTCCGCGAAGCTCACAAAACTTCTCGCGCAGTTCCTTCAACGCGCGATACACCCGAACTTTCACCGTGCCTACCTCGCATTGCAGAATGCGTCCGATCTCTTCATAGCGAAGGTGATGAAACCGGCTCAACACCAGCACTTCCCGCTTTTCAATAGACAGTTGTTGCATCGCTTCCTGCAAAAACTGCAAATCCTGTTTGCGGGTAAAAAGTTCTTCCGGCATCGGTTCAGGACTCCTGATTTCTTCTATCGCTCCATCGTTCACTTCCGGTCGTTTCTTTTGCAGCGAATCCAGATAAGCATTCCGGGCCATTCCATACAGCCAAACCGGAAACGAAAGCGCGGGATCATAACTTTGAGCGTATTTAAGAACACGAAAGAAAACCTCCTGCACCAGGTCTTCGCTCAACGCCCGATTGCGCGTTAAGTGCAGTAAATAACGAAACAGCGGCAGATGATAATGCTCAAACAAAACTGCCAGCGGCGCGGTGTCGCCTGCCTGCACAAGCTTCATCAACGAGCTATCGGTTTGCGTTTCCACTCCGCCTCACCATTCAATACCGGACAAACCGCGAAAGGTTACAAGCTTCAGCTTGGTTTTCAATTGAACTTGGCCGGATCGCAGCAGGAATTGTAAAAAACTCCTGCTTCGCCGATAGAGCATCTAATTCATTTGGCACCTTACAACAATATTGGAGAACCGCAGGTTGAAAAAGCAGGTACATTTTCCGCCGCTCCGCCTGCGTTCACTGCCAAGCCGATAATGCGCCAAATCTGGCGCGATCTCACCTTCATCCATTGGCGCTACGATGCTTCGCTGCTGCGCCCGCTTATTCCTCGTCAATTAGAGCTGGATTCCTGGCAAGGTGAGTGCTGGGTAGGATTAATTCCGTTCCGCATCGCCGGTTTAGCGCTGCCCCGTGGGCCGGCGATTCCCTGGCTTTCGTCTTTCCCGGAAACCAACGTTCGCACTTATGTGATCGACAGCAGCGGCCGGCGAGGGGTCTGGTTTTTTTCCCTCGATGCTGCCCGATTGTTAGGCGTGTTAACGGCCCGGATCGTTTATGGCCTTCCTTATTTCTGGGCGAAGATGTCCATGAAGATAGACGAAACTTCCGCGCACTACCGCAGCCGCCGGATCTTTGACCGCGCCGCACAATCCGACATCAGAATCGAGATCGGCGAAACCATCACCGCGCCCGATGATCTTACCGCGTTCCTCACCGCCAGATTTTGTTTGTATGCGCAGCGCAGCGGCAGATTAGTAAAAGCGGAAATACACCATAACGCCTGGCCGCTGCAAAAGGCCCGCATTACCCACCTGCAACAGAATTTAATACAAGCTGCCGGATTGCCTGCTCCGCAGGGCGAGCCGCTGGTGCATTTTTCCCGGCGCGTGGACGTGCTGGCCGGCAAACCCGAGATCAGCGACAATAAATTACGCTAAAAATTCATCTGCAAATTAAAATAGAACTTATTGCAAATGAATCGAAATGAATTAGTTTTTTCTTTTTTCGACCAATCCGGCGCGGGACTTGAGATCAGCCCCAGTTACAACCCGATTGTTCCAAAATCAAGCGGGCGCAATATTGAAATCCTGGACCATGCCACGGCGGAGGAGCTGCGGCATAAATACAAAGACGATCCGCACGTGGACATTTCAAAAATCGAGGACGTGGATTACGTCTCCGGCGGCGGTTCCATCCGCGAGGTCATCGGCAAAACAAAACATTACGACTACATTCTGGCTTCGCATCTGGTGGAGCATCTGCCCGATCTTGTCGGCTTCCTCCAGGATTGCGAGGCGCTGTTGAAAGACGACGGCGTGCTGGTGCTGGCCGTTCCCGACAAGCGGTTTTGTTTTGATGTGTTTCAACACCTCACTTCCACCGGCGATCTGCTGCAATCGCATTTGGAAAAACGAGCGCGTCATTCGCCCGGCAAGCTGTTTGACTTCATCGGCTATCGGGCGATACGTGGTTCTTCCATCGCCTGGGATTTAGCGAACCGAGACCCGCTCGCTTATGAATTTACTCTTGAACAAGCCCAATCCTGGTTCCACACGGCGCAATCCTCAGCAGAATATATTGATATTCACGCCTGGCGGTTCACGCCTTCCAGCTTTCGTTTAATTCTCCGCGACCTTCATCAGATCGGCGTTCTTTCTCTGCAAGAAGACAAGTTCCACGACACCATCGCTTTTGAATTTTTTCTCAGCTTACGCCGTACGGCTCCTGGCTGCCCCTTGGATCGCCTCACGCTTGCCAAAAACGTTCTGGAAGAACAAAAAGCAGTAACCGTTTAGCAATCAACCAAGACGAAATTTAAACCATCATTTTTGTTCTGCAGTTTTGGATTGCGGCTCCTGAAATGAACGCTCCACCGTATCATGCGGATCGGTGGAAACCGGATGATCGCGCCACAACCAGCGCATCATCTCCGGCAGTACCGTCCCGCCCATCGTGGAGCCGTGCCGGTTCATGCCCCAGGTGTAGTTCACGTCGTAGCCTTTCTCCGTCAACGCCTTCATCATGCGCACGTTCTGGTAAAACCAGTCGCGCGTTTGGTCGTAAGTTCCATCGGGACGCAAGGAGCGATTATCATTACGCCCATCCTGCAAAAAAATGCGAATCGGTTTTTTCTCCGATTTCAAAATCAAGTCCGGATACGCATTTCCGCCGCGCAAGTTGGTAAAACTGCCGACAATGCTTAACACCTTGCGAAACTGGTCCGGCCTCTGCCACGCCACCGTAAACGCCGCAATCGCGCCCGAACTGGCTCCTCCGATGCCGTGCGTTTCAGGATCTTTTGAGATATTGTAATCCTTGTAAAGCAGCGGCATCAGTTCATCCACAATCACGCGGGCATACCGGTCATCAAGCGTGTTGTATTCGGTAGGACGATTGGAACTCTTATCGCCCCATTCCTGCAAGCTCGCTTCCGGCTGCTCCGCCGTGCGCCCTGGGTTGATAAACACGCCGATCATCACCGGAATCTCGCGCCGGTAAATCAGATTGGCCATCACATTCTGCGCCCGCAGTTCGCCTTCAGGATTCATGAATGCCTGCCCGTCGTTGAAGATCATCAAACTCGCCGTTGTTGCCGGATTGTACTGGGCGGGTACATAAATCCAGTACGTATGCAGCGTGCCAGGGTAAGCTTGGCTGGGCAGATGAAATGGCCCTCGCATCTCTCCTTTTGGAACGCCCGGTTCTATCAGCGAATCCGGCCCCAGATGATAGTGCAGATTGGGATCTGGAGTCTGCGCGAACACCGCAGCACTGACAGACAGAATAGCCAGGAGAACACAGCGCAATATTCGTTTCATGTCTTATGCTCCAACAATGGTCTACTGCTTCGGCACCGCTACCGTGATGTTACGAAACTGCAAACCGCCGGTGTGGTCGCCTTGAATGTAAAACGAGCCCGGTTTTCCCTCGTCGGCATCAAGCGCGCCGCCGGTAATGCCTTCAATCTCTTTTCCGTCAATGGTCAGAACGCCATTTCGCGACACTGTTACGGTACGGCCCACCAGCGTCACATCAAAGCTTTCCCATTGGCCCGCCATGCGCGGCAGTTCCCGGCTCGGCGCAATCCGCCCATAAATCGAACCCATCGCGCGCTCGGCTGGTTCGGTATTGGCGGGTTCATATTCAAGCTGCAATTCGTAGCGCCCGCGTAGGTAGAAACCGCTGTTGGCTTCTTCGGGGCAGTTCACTTCAAAATGCAGCTTGAAATCCTCAAACTCGCGCGTTGATTTCAAGTTCGCGCCATGAGCTTCGTTCACCAGCAATCCGTTTTTTACCACCCAATGGCTGTTGGCCGCATTGCCGATCGGTGCCCATCCATCCAGGTTCTTCCCGTTAAACAGCGGTTCCGGATTCGTCCATGCTGACGGTGCGCTGCGTTTCAATTCCGGCGCACGCGATCCTTCTAACTCCATAGAATCACTGCCGCGCTTTTCGGTGCCGATCAGTTTTTCCCCAATCGCCACCAGTTCCCAGATAGCTGCCGGTTTGCGACCCGAAGCCGGGGCAGCGGTAAAGCTCAGGTGCGAACCATTCACCTGAAAGTCTTTCACTAGGAACACATGGCCTCCGGTCGGTTGAAACCAGATTTCCAGGCTGTTTCCTTTCTCGGCAATGCCCAGCCAGTTGGCTTTCATGCCGGTAGGAGTTTTCACATCGAAATCCCACCTCCCTATAAACGGATTACCGTCTACGTTTGTTTGTGAAAGTGCAGGAAAGAGACTCGCCCAGAAAACAAAACCAGCTAAAAAAGATCGCATTCCGGCAGCATACTACGTCGCTACTCCTATTACCGGAACATCTTTTTGGCAGAACTTATGGAGTGGGCTGAGTCTTCCTATGTGCTTTACGTAGTTCCTGTAACGTCAATTCTTCCGCAATAAGCTGGGCTGCGCGAGAAGCAGTGTTTTTGCGGCGTACCGGAGAGAGTTTTCTACGTATCCGCTCCAAATTTGTCATTGCGTTTCTTTCTGTCATTCCAGAGTTTGAGCTTCGTTAAATAGTTTCCAAAACGCCGATTACAACTCTACGGCAATACCCGCAAAACCGGCACCGGCGTAACCGGTTCCGGTGTTTGCTTCGCAATCAACTGCCCGATCTTAATGGAAGCTTTGAAAATCGCGCCCACCGGCAGAATGCCGCCCAGTTTATGCGCGGCTACCGCCGCCAACCCCATCGACGCCACGCATCCGCAAGAATTGCAATCGGGCGTGCCGCCAAATTGGCAGGGCGTAATTTTTGTTTTAAGGTCAGCCGAAATCGTTTGCGTGGTCAGCGCAAATACGCAATCCTTTGGGCTGTGAGGAGGCGTCGCGATCTGCCGAATCAATCCTTCAGGCATGTCCAGTTTAGGAAACTTCTTTCGCAGCACCAATAGATCGGCCATCGCTTGCGTCCGCTCTTCTTTGCTTAATATCTCCGGCAATTTGTCACCCACTTGTGGCGTAAACAAACTGAACCAGACCTTGCGCACTTCCTCGCGCGGCGTCCAGAAGGCGAGAAACTCTTCCAGATACCCGCGCCGCTGCATCATCTGGCTGGTAATAGTGGAATGAATCGTAATTCTCTGCCCGGCAATGTTTTTTAAAATCCGCTCATAGGTAGCAGGTTTACGCCGCACATCATGTTCCGGCTGCAGTCCGTCAATTGAAACCGTTACGTTGAAGTGCGGCAGCGTCGCCCATTCAGCAGGCAGCGCACGGAAAGCGCTGGTCACAATCTGAACATGAATGCCGCGCCCGAGCAGCAGCGGAACCAAGCTTTCCAGTTCCCGATAACGCACCAGCGGATCTCCGCCCACAATTGATAAGTGCAGTGGTTTCAACCGATCCACTACTTCCAGAACCCCGTCAATCAACTCCTGGCCTTTACGGTCGCTCAACTCGCGCAGCGTCACTCCGCCGCCCAAGTGCGCTTCCTCATAGGCGTAGCATCCAGGGCAGCGCAGCGGGCATTCGCGTGTAATCTCAATCGAGAGTGAAGGCTTATCGCCCTTTAAAATCTTGCCCCACGCTCGAATAACTTCTGATGTCTGCAAAACTTAAAACCTTCCTCTAAGGCAAAAATTGCCCAAACGGAAATTTCCATCCCGTATTCTATGATTGCAGCAGAAGACAATAATACTCAGATCCTTCACGCTGCTCGGAAAGATTATGTCGAAAACGAAAACCCTGCCCGTCGATCAAGTAATTCTACGAGTGTTGCTAAGCAGGAACCGTAAAAAAGAAAGTGGATCCTTTTCCCACCTCCGATTCCACCCAAATTCGCCCCCGGTATCGCTCCACAATACGCTGGCAAATAGCTAATCCGATTCCGGTGCCGCTGTACTGATCATTGCCGTGCAGCCGCTTAAAAATGCCGAAAATCTTTTCCTGGTACTGCGCCGGAATGCCAATGCCATTATCTTTCACGGTAAACACCCAACGGTTGCCTTGCTTTGCACTGCCGATCGAAATCTGCGGCGTTTCTTCCTGCCGGTACTTAATGGCGTTGCCAATCAGGTTCTGAAAAAGTTGCTGTAGATGAACTTCCCGCATTCTCACGATGGGCAGCGCGGAATAAGTAATCTGTGCACCGCTTTGCCGGATGGCTTCCGCTAGATTGAGGATTGCTGTTTCCAGCGGGTGCTGCGCGTTGGTCTGTTCCGACGACTCTTCCGCTAGGCTGGCGATGCGCGAATAAGCCAGAAGATCATGCACCAATCGCTCCATGCGCTTGGCCCCGGCGTTCACAAAGCCGAGAAACTCCTGGCCCGTGCTGTCCAGTTGCGCCCGGTAACGACGTAACAGCAGATCGCTATAAATAGAAATGTTTCTGATCGGTTCCTGCAGATCATGGCTGGCCGAATACGCAAACTGCTCCAAATCCGCATTGGCGCGCGTCAGCGTTTCCTGCCGGTGCCGCATTTCATACTGCCGCAGGCGGGCCCGCAGCGCGGCCCGGGCTGCGGTTTCCACAGTTTCCGGGCGCGCCGGGCGCTCCAGAAACGTGATATTGCCTAGCGCCAGCAGTTCATGCGCCTTCCGCGCAGTGGCGACGCTAGCTCGCCCGCGCGTTGTCAGCACAATAAATGGCATATCCGACCACGGTGGCTGAGAAGCAAGCCAGTTCGCCAGTTCCTTTACATTCACCAATGAAAGCGCTTCTTCCGCGACAATGGCGGCAGCGGCTCCTTCTTCCAGTAGCTTAATCAAAATAGCCGGCGTTTGGCTGATTTCGGCGGCGATCCCGGCGGAAGTTAAAGTGTTCGCCAGCAGCAAGGCGTCCCTTCCGGTCGGAGCCAGAATCACAATACGGCTCTCAAGTTCGCTGTTGCGATACATCTATTTATTCTTCGTTTAGAAGCGGCTCGTCTTTTCCCAGATACCGGGGAACTCCCGTCAGTACGCCTTCAAATTCCCGCAGCGGTTTTCCTACTCGCACGCCCCCGGAACTCAAACGCATTTCGCGGATCGTCCGCTCATGAGCGCTGCGGCGTTTTTTCACCACGGAGATGGCCTGTTTCACTTCGCCTCTGGACTCAAAGAACCGCAGCAGAATCACCGTATCGGCCAGGAAGCTGACATCGATCGGCGCGTGCATGCCGTGGCCCATCATGCCGTGCTGCGCTAACACCAGCAGGGTCGCCGTTCCCAGTTGGCCCAAGTAGGTCAGCAGTTCATGCATTTGAATTATCAGAAATTGTTCGCTCGGCATGGCGTTCAAGTATCCGTTCAGGCTGTCGATCAACACCATCGAGACGCCTCGCTTTTCCACTGCCTGCGACACGCGATATCCAAACTCGCCCGGCGAAAGCACAGCCGGGTCCATCTGCTCCAGTTCCAGCAACCCGGAAGCAAGAAAAGGCTCCACATCCAGATTAAGACCGGCAGCCCGTTCACGGAAGGTATCGCGGCTTTCCTCAAACAGGAAGCACGCTACCCCTTCGCCCCGCTTTAAAACCGAGAGAATGAATTGGGTGCAAAGCGTAGTCTTGCCGGAGCCGGCCGGACCAATCACTAACGTGCTGGTGCTGCGGTCCAGTCCCGGGCCTAGCAGTTTGTCCAGTTCTGGAATGCCGCTTTGAATAGCATCCTGGGAAATTGTTTTGGCCTTCTGAATTGTTGTCAGCCGTGGATACACGGCGATCCCGCCGGTATTGATATTAAAGTCATGCAGCCCGTCCCGGAAGCGCACTCCTCTCATCTTCACAATCTGCATCTGGCGGCGCGTGTCGCCGTACTCGCGACGCTGGCGCTCCAAACGGATTACGCCATGCGCGATGCTTTGCAATTGTTGTTCTGTTTCCCGCGTCGTCCGGTCATCCAACACCAGCACCGTGCATTTTTGGCCGCCCAGAAACTGCTTTAATCCCAGAATCTCCCGCCGGTAGCGAGCGTTGGTTTCCGATAAAATCTTCAGTTCCGAAACAGAATCGAGCACTACCCGGCTCGGCTTCACTTGTTCAATTTCTGCTCGTATATGCTTCAGCGTTTCGCTCAACTCTACATCCGCCGGATGATACACCGTGTAGTTGGCGTCTTCTTGTAAACGCGCTGCCAGCATCTCCAGTTGCACTAAGTTGATGCCTTGGAGCGACCAGCCGTGAGAGGCAGCGACTTCATTCAACTCCTCGGCAGTTTCGGAAAGCGTAATGTACAACACGCGCTCTCCTAAACGCGCTCCTTCCAACAGAAACTGCAAAGCTAACGTAGTCTTGCCTGCACCCGGATCACCCTCCACTACATACAAACGGTATTGCGGAAGTCCCCCGCCCAAAATTTCATCCAAACCTTCGATTCCGGTCGTAATGCGCCGCTGCTGTTTCTCTTGAAGCGAGTTATCTGCCAAACAAAACTACCTTTCCAAGCGCTTAGTGGTCCAGTTCATATACTAACGTTCCCAAAATAAAACACCCGGATGAACCGGAAAATCTTCCGGCATCCGGGTGTTGTTTATCGAACAAAAGCGACGGTTTAGAAATTAAGTCGCAAAGCGAACTGCACTAAGCGCGGGTCGTTAACCTGCGAGGTGATCACGCCAAAAGATCCATTCTGGCCCTGCGTTTGACCGGGATAACCGAACTGAGTGCGGTTGAAGATGTTGAAGAATTCGGAGCGGAACTGTAAGTTCGCCCGACCTTCTTTGGTTAACGGGAAATTCTTGAATACAGAGAAATCCCAATTGGCGATGCCCGGCGCGCGCAGCGTCGGATCAGTGCGGCTTTCGTCGCCGAATGTGAATGCATCCGGTTGTGTGAAGCAAGATGTGTTGAAGTATTGCTGCAAGCGTGACTGCACCGAACCCGAAACAGATTTCTGGCAGCCCGCTACCACATTAGGCCGCTGGCCCCCACCAAACGAATTAGTGTTGTTGTTGTTTGTGCCAAAGTGCAGCGGGAATCCTTTCTGCAGAGTGGTAACGCCCTGCGCGCCCCATCCGCCCAGTACGCCTTGTACCAACGCATTTGAGTTGCTCATAAAGCGGCGCCCCTTGCCCACCGGGATGTCAAGCACGTAGCTCACCACCATGCGGTCAGGAACATCAAACGAAGCCAGCGACTTTTCAGCGCGGAAGTTATTCCAATCCTGTACGCCGCCGGTGCCGCCTGCTTCCAGCCAGCCCGTAATCGTGTCAGTGTTGCTGATCAGTTTGGAATGGGTATAAGCAACGAGAATCGAGTTGCCGCCGGAGAAGCGTTTTTCTGCTTTTATCTGCAGCGATTGATAAGTCGAGTCACCGATGCCGTTACCCGAATAATTGACGCCGTTGTACTGCGGATAAGGACGCAGCAACTGCCCTGCCTGCACGGTAGCTTGCGCCAGGGGCGAACCGGCTGCCGTAACTGTCCCGAAGTACGGGTTTGCCACGTTGGTCAGCAAAGCATTACCGAGTGAAAGATACTGGTCCGGCAACTGATCAATTTGAGGTGACTCTACCGGCAGGTGAGTTCCTTTGGCTCCGCCATAAGCGACATCAATCAAGAGTCCATTGCCCAACTGGCGTTGAATATCCGCATTCCACTGCTGCGCATATCCATAAGGATTATCCAACTGCGGAGCGTTGATTCCTTGTCCTAATAGAGTTTGAGCGTAGGAAGGATTGCGTCCGGGAGGGGCAATGATGCCCTGCGGAAAAGGATTGCTGATCGTGCTGGCCGGAACGCCGGTGTACACCGAAGCCAGGTAGTTGGTGGAGTAACCATTCACCGGATTGTTGTTGGGGCTGTAGTCCCAAGCAACGTTGTTCGGCAGCCAGAAGATGCCGTAACCGGCGCGGAACACTGTTTTCGGAGTGATTTGGTACGCCATGCCGACGCGCGGCGCAAACTGATACCAGTCCGGAACGATGTTGCTGCGGTACTGATCGTATTGCGATTTCACCAGTTCCAAGTCTCCCGGAACGGTGATGCCTTTCGCCGCCAACACTTGGTTCGGTGCTGTCGGGTTAAAGAAAGTCAGACGATTGTAGCGTTCCGTCCAAGGGCCGGAGTGTTCCCAGCGTAAACCTAAGTTCAGGGTCAGCTTCGGAGAAACATGCCAGTCGTCGTTGACGAATACAGCCGGATATAGCTGCTGCGCCGCCACGAGCGAAGGAGAAAACGCGCTGCCGCTCGACGCATAGCCGAGCAGGAATGTCGCCAAACCTAAACCAGGAGCCGCGCCGGTGTTCAAGGCGTTCTGCGCTGTAAAATCAGGATTAAAGTATAAAGCGCCAGTTGGCGTGTTGGTTTGGGCGTAGTTTAGAGTCATGCGCAAAAACTCCGCGCCGAATCTCCAGGTGTGGTTACCGGCAATTTTGGTCAGTGTGCCGGCCGCCCGATAGTTATCATTTTTATCCAGAATTACGCTGCCTGCGCCTTGACTGCCGAACGTGTTGGCGGTATCAAAGCCGTTGATTACCGGAATCGGCAGATCACGGAACACAGCTTGGGTGTTCAAAGCTGCCGGCCAACCCAATTGGGTCAGATCATAACCGATCGTTTCCGGCGTCCGGGTGTAATCAAAGCGCTGATAGCTTAAACGAAAGTCCAGGATTGTGGTCGGATTGAATGAATACGTGTCGCTCAGCACAAAATTATTCGTGTTAAAGGTTTCCGTGCAGCGGTCCTGGCAGATGCCGTTCTTGAGCGGATCAATCGGCAGGTTCAAATTACCCCAGTACGTGTAGCGGGCAGAAATGTGCTGCTTGTCCGATACGTTCTGGTCAAGGTGAACCACTGTTTCATTCTGGTTGCCGCCCACGCTGGCGTTACCCACCCAGTTTCCAACGCCCTGCGCATTGCCGGGAGCATTCGGAAGCGGGTACAAGTTCAAAAATTTCAACGAAGTAGGATTAATCCGGTTGGTGGGAATCACATTGCCGGCAAACTGCTGGCGAGTGCCGGTACTTGCAGTAGGACAAACCGGTGAACCCGGTGCGCCGGAGTTGCAAGTGGTCAGCGGATCATAGATGTTGACCCCCTGTGAAGCGGCTAAACCTGAAAGGTCGCCGGTGCGCTCCAGCGCGGTCGGCACGGTTTCAGTAAACGACTGTCCTTGACGCCGCCGGTAGCCCTCGTAGTTCACAAAGAAGAACGTTTTGTCCTTGCCATTATAAATTTTCGGAATATAAACCGGGCCGCCGACATTAAATCCAAACTGGTTCTGGGTAAACGCGGGCCGCGTCACGCCAGCTTCGTTATTAAAGAAGGTATTGGCATCCAGCACTTTGTTGCGTAGAAATTCATACGCCGTGCCGTGCAGTTCGTTGCTGCCGGATTTGGTGGTGAAACTCACCACGCCGCCGGCGAACCGGCCATAATCGGCCGCTAAATTATTGGTGTTTACTTTGAATTCCTGCAGGGAATCCTGCGAGGGAATCAAAGCAGTGATATTAATGTACGCGCCATTCACTGGCGAGCCGTCCAGCCACACCATGCTCTGGTTGGCCATGCCGCCGCCGATCTGGTAATTGCCCCAGGCAAACGGATTCTGCCCGTTGGGGCTCGATTGAGAACCACCCTGCGGCACAACGGAAGGCACCAGCGCCACCAGGTTTAACGGATTGCGTCCGTTCAACGGCAATTCATCTGTTTTCCGCTGATCAATTACCTGGCCAAGTGAAGAACTGTCCGGCTGCAACTGCGGTGCTGAAGCAGTTACTTCCACCGTCTGGGTCACATCGCCCAGTTCGAGCGTCACGTCTACTTTGGCGGTAGACTGCGTTTCCACTGTGATCGGCGACTTAATAACTTTCTTAAAACCGGATTGGCTGACTTCCGCGCTATACTGCCCCGGCGAAACGTTCACGAACTGGTATAAACCGTCCGCATTCGTTCTCTCATTGCGTTTTTCATTGGTGCCGAGATTGGTGAGCGTGACTGGAGCGTTGGCTAATGCCGATCCGGTGGAATCGGTTACATTGCCCACCACAGAACCGTAACTGGTTTGGGAGTAAAGAAATTGGGGAATGCTCATTAAAATAAGAGCAGCCCCGAAAAGATATAAACTTCGGAACTTATGCAACATGGCTAACCTCTTACAACTACACGGACTACGAGACTCTGAATAATCTTAGTATCTGCAACCGGGTGTTGCAAAGTCAACGAGAATACGTGACAGAACCCATTGAAAGTTGTAAAAAGTTTAAAATTCGTAAACAAACAGTACGCTTTTAGTTAACACTCGCAAGCGCCACAAAGCAAAACGGCATTTATATTATTTTCAGGAATTTATACCATTTTTGGGAGCTTGTTGAAGCGAGTTCCAGCCTAACCAAAAATCCTGCTTAACTCCACTGGAAAGCCTAAGCTCGATTCAAACCGGTCGCCTTCTTCCGCCACAAACGTCCGGTAGGGCCGGTGTTCGTCAACTTCCTCTTGCCGCTGATGCACATGCATGGTGCGCGTTGTTTCGTACACAATCCAGAGCTCCTGAACTCCGTGCCGCAAGTATCGGATTCGTTTCCGCTCAATATCGTCCACCGTATTTGCAGGCGATAACACTTCCACAATCAACAGCGCGGGCTCACGAAATAATTGCGAACTGTGCTTTTCCCGATGCGGCATCACCGCTAAGTCCGCGCCGCGCACAATCGGCTTCGGATCACAACCTTAAGATGAAGCCCACTTCGCCCGGCAGAATATCGTATTGGCATTCGGCCGGTTGGCTAATCAGATACCGATAAATCCGGTCCAGCCGATAAGCATGAGCGCCGCCGGCCGGCGACAAAACAATCAGTTCTCCTTCATCCAACTCAAACTGCGTCGCATCTTCCGGTGGCGGAAGTTGCAGAAAATCATCAAGACTCAGCAGGGTATGAGTTCGCATGATCGGCTTTGCTTAGAAGTCGCCGGACGTTTTTATTCCACCACAATCCGGCTGCCCTTACTTTTATCTTTAGACAGTCGCTCAATGCGGTAATCGATCAGTTCCCTCACGCCGCGCAGAAACACCAAATGACCGGCTGCAAACCGTTTTATTGAAGCAATCTCTGACCAAACCTGATCAGTCCACCTTGGAAAAGCACTGCCACTCTGGATTCCCAGGATTTTGCGCTTTAAGCCGAAGCCGGGAAACTGCTCTTGTTTCTTATAGCGTCTTTGGGTCGAGCGCTTCAATTTCTCTATAGCGGCTAAAATCGTCTTTATCAAACGTGAGAATCCGGCTGATTGCATGCACTCTCATTGCAGCCACCAGCCGCGCATCATGCACACTGACGCCAATAATGCTGTATTGCGTGACAATGACCCGCCATTCCCGAAAGATCAGCATGGAGTCAGGAAGAATGGGAAATATGCGTTCAAACCGGCTCACGTAACGTTCCGCAGCCGCGACATCAAGGCCCAAGCCATTTGCCGCTGCCGGCCGAGTGCAAACATTCCAGAATTCGATGAGGTTCTGGGGCATCAGACACAAAATTTCTGCCCGGCGATGCAAAATCTTTAAAGCGGAAACAGCAATTGGGTAAACCGGATGTTTACGTTGTACAGCTCGTAACAGGACATTGGTATCAACCAGGATAGGCATCAGCCGCGATCGGAATACCAATTTTCGCGCTTCATTGCTTCTTCGGACAACACAGTGGTATCAGGACTGGTTACCAAGGCGTCAAGCTCGCGTTCCCATTCCTCGCCGCTGAGGGTAGAACATTCCTCGCCGCTGAGGGTAGAATCGGCAGCCAGTCGGCTTTGCTCTTGGACCATTTGTGTCAGGTAGGCTTCCAGGGAAAGGCCCCGTGTTCGCGCTTGCGCCAGCAGTCCGGCTTCTACCTGCGGGGATAAATCGAGCTTTACTGTCATACCCTCACCCTAAAGTTTTCCCCGTTTCCTGTCAACGCTCCTCCCCAGAAGAACGCAACTGAGTTCCTGGCGCAAACTATTCCACCACAATCCGGCTGCCCTTACTTTTATCTTTAGACAGTCGCTCAATGCGGTAATCGATCAGTTCCCTCACGCCGCGCAGAAACTCCAAACGCGCTTCGCGGAAGTGCCGGGTCGCGTTTTCGGGCAGCATGGAAGACTCAGCGGCTTTCTCAAATCCTTCGCGCAGCCATTGGCCGAACCATGCGTTCTGGCGGGGGTTGCGAGTGGAACTGGAACTGTTCTGCGCGTCATTTGCCTCAGTTGATTCGTTCACGCCGATTGCCTCATTTCTACTATCAGCTTACGCCCGTTCAGGCGAGCCTTCACCGGCTGCAACGAAGCCATCGTGGTCGGCAAACCCACATGGCGGCGAATGGTGCCGATTTCAATTACCAGTTCATCGTCTTTCTTGAACAAGCCGATTTCCGCTTTCTCCGCGAAAGCCATTTCCAGACGGACCTCGTAATGCTCATCCACTTTGGCAAAGGAATACGGCGCTTCGGTTCGCGTTGTGGCGGCAGGGTCTTCCCCGTTGGGATATAAAACCTGCGCCAGTTCCCGGAGCCGGTCATAGCCGAACACTTCCTGCGGAAACATCGGCACCTGCGAAACCGGAACCGGCGCGAAATACTGCTCAATGTCTTGCAGCGTTTTCTGCTGCGAAGCTCGCCAGTTTTCAAAAAAAGTGTCGCGCACCGCCGCCGGCAGTACGCGGTTCACAATCACCCGGTCAATCGTCAACCCATATAAGGAAAAGTAAACAAAAGCCCGCTGCGTTTCCCGCAGCACCATTTTTTCCGGATTAGTCACCAAACGCCCGCTGGTAACGGCGGCATCTTCCAAGACCAGGTCAATCCCTTCAATCTTCTGAAACAAATCCTGCACATTGCGGAAGTAACTGTCCGGCGGTAGTTCCACCGGGGAAAGGCGATTTGCAATTGGCCGCACCGCTTTCAGCATGCTGCTCTTAAAGCCGAAAATATGCTTCATGTACCAATCGAGCGTCGTCGGCAGGCTGATAAATCGCAGCGATTCCGCCGTGGGCGCGCAATCCAGCACCACCGCATCGAACTCGCCCGATTTTCGGTACTGGTTTACGTACATCATGGCGCTTAACTCTTCCATGCCTGGAAAAATCGCCATCTCTTCGGCTTCCACGCTTTCAAGCCCTGTAGTGCGCAGAATTGAAGTGATGTAGGTGGAAATTTCTTTCCAATAATGCTTGAACTCAAAGTTGATGTTCACTTCTTGAATAAACAGGCGGTCGGCAATCTGCAGCGGTTCGGCGGTGCTGTTATTGAACAACGCGCCGCCGCGATCGAAGGCGTCGGACAAACTATGCGCCGGGTCCACGCTCACCACCAGCGTGCGCTTGCCCAGTTCAGCCAGTTGCACGCCGGTCGCAGCGGCCACGCTGGTTTTTCCCACCCCGCCTTTGCCGCTATAAAGAAGAATCCGCATGACCAGTTAGATGCAGTGGCTTGGGAGAACATTTAAAATCACTTGGTTGCCCTTTCCCAAGCGGATTCCCAAAACCATAAAATCGTGGTATGCTAACGGCTTCCTTGCGCCGGCCTTGTAGCAGGTTCAACTGCGGGAAGACAAATTTCCGCTTCACCGGAATCGAGTGTTTATGAAGAGCGGCCTCCTTTTATTTTGTATTGTTTCTTTCGCTGCCCATGCAGCTTCGCCTAATAAGGCGGAGACTTCGCTAGGGAGCGCAACCAATTCCTCGCAGTGGAACGCCGCCGCCGCCGCTAAATACATGGACCATCGCGCCGCTTGGTGGGAAAGTTGGCCTGCTTCGCAGCGCGATCATCAAACCGTCTGCGTATCGTGCCATACGATACTGCCTTATGCGTTGGCCCGGCCCAAATTAACTGCCGCTTTGCATGAACAGAATACGCCCGGCCCGGAACGCGAACTGCTTCAGCATGTCCAGAAACGGGTGTCTCTTTGGAGCGAAGTAAAGCCTTATTACACGGATTCTGATTCCGGTCCCGGCAAGAGCAAGGAATCGCGTTCCACCGAATCTGTGCTGAACGCGCTGGTGCTGGCAAGCAACAATGCCGGGGAAAAACATTTGGACCCTCTGACCCGCACCGCTTTCAACAACGCCTGGGCTTTGCAGCTTCAATCCGGCGAACACGCCGGAGCCTGGACGTGGCAGGTGTTTCACTTGTCGCCCTGGGAAGGAAATGAATCGCAGTACCAGGGCGCAACGTTCATGGCCTTAGCGGTAGCTTGGGCGCCGGATCATTACAGCAAAACTCCCGCCATTCAAAACAATCTGCGCGCTCTTCGCTCTTACCTGAAGCGTGAATATCCAAACCAGCCTTTATTGAATCGCGTGGTTCTCTTATGGGCTTCCGCGAAAATGCCGGGCCTGCTTTCGAATAAAGAAAAAAAGCAATTGATTGACACTCTGCTGAAGCAGCAACAACCGGACGGCGGCTGGAACCTAGCCAGCCTGGGAACCTGGACGCGCTCGGACCACACCGCGCAGGAAACCGGCAGCGACGGATACGCCACCGGCCTGATTACCCTGGCGCTCGAAAAAACAGGAAGCAGGCATGATCGGAACGCGCTCGAACAAGGACGCGCCTGGCTGGAACATCACCAGAATCAGGATGACGGCTCCTGGCGGGCTTCTTCGTTAAACAAAAAGCGCGATCCTAACACCGACATCGGGCGATTTATGACCGATGCGGCCACAGGCTACGCGGTTTTGGCTTTGGCGGGAAGTCGTTAATCCCCAAGAAGTTCATCTAAAGACTTTCGGTTTGTTATTCAATAACGATTCTGGCGGATACCGCTATGAAATGCAGGACGACATGTGGCGCGGACTCAAAGGGAAGAAAGGAAATAAACTAGGGTGAGCTGGAAAAACCAGCTCACGTGTTCTTGTTTTTCCCTTACGGCCACGCTGGAGATTATCCGCCAAATTCATACAGCCGCTACAGTATGTCTTCGCCACTTCCAGCGCGGCGGAATTATCGCGCTGGATACAGAAACGGAATCCACAAACTTGTAGCCCCGATGTCCTACTTTGCGCGATGCTCCGTCCACAGGTCGCGAGCTAGCTGAACGATTTCCTGTGGCGGCGTGTCCGGCGAAAGGCTGAGCAGCTTTTGAAGACCGGCATCGCGCATTTGAGGAGCGGTGGTCCTGTCTGCGCTTGCAAGCGCAGTTCTCAGTAGCTGTACGTTGTAATCCGTGCAATAAGCGGGAGTTCCGGGCTGCTGGCGCCAGGATTCGGACAGCGGGCCCGCATCAATGCCATCAAAGCCCATGTCATCCATTAGTGCGATCACGACTTGTTTGACTTTGCGGTCATCCCCCGCGACGGGAAGGGCAATGCGGTTCTCCGAGCCTTTCGGAAGTCCGCCGTGGATCAGGCTGTTGGTGGTGATGCTGTTGAAGGCTTTAACAACGGAATGACCCAGCACACTGGAAGTCCACTCGCTTTCTGCCATCCCTGCTTCGATCTCATTAATTACGCCGTCGCGAGGAGGATAATAATTCCCGGTATCGATAATCGGTGTTCCTTCGGGCAGCTCACGAAGCAGGTCCTTGGGCAGCAAAGGTACACTCTTCATCGGTATCGTAATGACAAGCAGGTCTACCCCCTTAGCCACCTCCGAAATGACTACGGGAGTCGCCCCGGTTTGCTCGGCAACGGTGGAAAGTGTCGCCGGACCACGCGAGTTTGCGATCTGGACGGTGTGCCTAAGTTTGCGAAAGTGGACAGCAAGGGCCGATCCGATGTTGCCCGCTCCTATAATTCCAATCTTCATTTCTTCTCCTGTTTGGCTTCGATGGTGGTGATACTACAACGTACGTTTTCCTAGATGCGGAAACGAGCGTTGTAGATTCAGCGAAAGCTGTTTATTCTGGAAAAGAAGGTTGAACCTACGAGGAACATGAACAATACATCCAAAGCGGCGATGATCGCCGAAAAGGACCGCGCAATCGTGCTTGCTGCTCGTGAGAACTTTTTGCGGGACGGTTTCGCCGGGGCATCTATGGATGTGATCGCGACATCCGCAGGCGTTTCGGTGAAAACGATCTACAGCCATTTCGAGAACAAAAGCGAACTCTTCAGTAAGGTAATGATCGCCGCCTGCAACGGCGATAATCTTCTTTCTGGAGAAACTCCGTCCGATGAGGTGCTTTCCAAGCAGTTTTCCTGGTTTAAGGATACGACCCGGCGCGGGCTCATGGAAGCTGGCAGGGAATATCTTCGCCACCTGCTTTCAACGGAGCAACTGGCTCTTTATCGCGTTGTAACGCGTGATGCCGACCGTTTCCCGGAATTGGGCTGGCAATACCAAAAGAATGTCGCTCAAGGCAGGACGCGCATCTTAATTGCTTATCTCAGAAGCCTTACTCGAACGAACGCCTGGGCGAAAAGAGATGCAACCCAGGATGCCGCCCTTTATGAAGCCCTGCTGCGCGCTGGCATTTACGAAGAAGCCTTACACGGCCTCGTTAAAGTTAACTCGGACGTAATCGACAAGCAGGCACGTTCGTCCGCTAAGACGATGTGGAAGTGGCTCGCAACCGATTGCGGGTAGCTACCGAGAAATGGAATGAGCAGGTTCTTCGCAGAAGGATGGTGTTACGGGCAACATGCTATGCCTATATTAAGGCTTGTTGCAAATCTTGCACTACCAGACAAGGATACTCCCGCTAACAGCACAGCGCGATCCGGGCTTCCGTTAGAAAGGGCGGCAAAATGAGCTATCTGCGCCATTGCCGCCCTTCACCACGCTCCCAAATCAGAATGTGATACGACCGGTTAATTGCATGGATCGCGGTCCCGCGCCTTCAGCAGACTGCAAAGAAGTAATCTGCCCGAAAGCGGGAACGCCCACTGTCAGATTCGGCGGCGGCGCGTAGTTCGGATGATTGAACAGATTAGCGACCTGCGCTCCGAACTGCACGTGAATCCGCTCTGTAATCGGAATTCGTTTCAACAAGGACAAGGAAACCACTTGGCTGCCCGGCCCGACAATGTCGCCTTGTGAGGCATTGCCGAAACGCCCGATAGCATCACCAGGATCAGCATACGCATTTTGATTGATCCAGGCATTCAGCGACTGGCCGGCATAAGGCGACACGCCCGAAACGCGGTCAGCCCGTCCGCCGTTGTAGTTGGAAGGAAGCTGATTGTAGCCTGTTCCTGATGGATCGCTGGTGGTTGTCACCGTCATAAACGGACCGCTTTGAAATACGCAAACGCCGCTCAACTCCCACCCGCCGATCACCCGATCCACTAGATTGTTTGTGCTGTTCAGATAAGCGCGACCTTTGCCGAACGGCAGTTCATAAAGAAACGTGGCCAGTACGCGATGGCGGCGCGTGTACGGCGTGTTTCCGTAATCAAGCGAAGGATTATAAGGATCAGTCAGCACGTTGCCCATTTCGTTCGCAAAGGCGGTAGCGCTGGAAGAAGCGGCCCCATTGGTGTTCGCCAAGTTGCGGGCATAAGTGTAGCTGAGTTCAAATTGCAGGCTGCTGCTGCGCTTATGCAGCGAAATGGTGCCGGCGTTGTAGTTCGAAAACCCGAGCGATTCTTGAGACAGAATTTCGGACATCTGCGGGAAAGGCACGGCACTGGCCAGCGTATTGTAGCCGAGCGTATTCGGGTGAAGCTGATTAATGTTGGCTTGTACACCCAGGTTCGAGCCGTGATTGCCGTCATAAGAAACACGTAGGCCGACGCCCTTGCCGAAATCGCGTTCCAGCGTCAAATTCCACTGCTGCACATAAGGGTCTTTATAATGCAGGTTGGAAGCCAGATCGAAATACTGCGTGCCGGGCTGCGAAATGTTCGACGGGAAAGAATAAGGCAAACTGTAAACCGGCACTCCATTAGCGTTCAGTGAATTGCTGAAGGTTCCTAGATTGCTCGATTCCACTGCCCAGCCGTCAATCGCGCCGCTGGCAAGCAGAGCCTCAATATATCGCCCGTATCCGCCGCGCAATACCGTTTTGTTATCGCTGAATGGCCGCCAGGCGAACCCTACCCGCGGCGCAAAATCAGTGTAATTGGGAAAGCGCAGGTTCGATGGGACGCCAAGCTGCGAAGCAGTAAAGATCGGTGTGGGCGCAATCGCCTGAACAAAACCGGGATTCAGATTAGCATAGGTTTTTTGCGAAGGCAGTATCACGGCTCCATGCACGGTTTGGCCATCCTGGGTGCTGGTGTAATCAGGATCGAAGTTCGCGAGGTTGGAATTGTGATCGTGGAACGACGGATGAAATTCCCAACGCAAACCAAAGTTAAGGGTAAGTGAAGGCGTTACTTTCCAATCATCCTGTCCGAAGAAAGCGTAGTGCATGGCGTACGCATAGGTGTCCGGATTGATTACCGTAGCGACAGTGCTGCTGTCCGGGTAGCCCAGCAGGAAAGAAGCAAAAGGCGTGCCGGCGCCGTTTCCAAGCAGCGCGCTCATCGCGCCGCCATTGAACTGGTAAGATCCCAGGCGATAATCACTGAATACTTGAGTGTGAAGGCTGGAAAGGCGGCGAACATCTCCGCCGAATTTCAGGGTGTGCTTGCCTTTTGTATAAGTGAGCGAATCGAGAATCTGGCTGGTGCCTTCTTTCCGTGTCAGGTAGGCGCTTGGATTGTGAACGCCGATAAAACCGGCAATGGTAATGGTGGGAACGTTATCGCCGCCTGGCAGCGGACCGGGCAAATTAGTTAATCCTAATTCGTTAGCCGCTTGCTGCGAAGTAACGCCAAACGTGATGTCGCGATGAATTCGGGTAAATCCGCCGCGTATTTCGTTCACTAGGCTGGGGCTGATTACCCAGTTGTGTGCCACCGTGAAAGCGTTGTAGATTTCCGGCTTTGAGGTGGAACCAAGAAGCTCTGAACCGGGATTGCCGGAAGCATCCTTTGCATAATCCAGAACACGGCGGTTCTTGTAGGTGTAGCGCGCGTAAAGAAGCTGTTTGGAGTTCAGCACTTGATCAATGCGCAGATCGCCCTGCGCGCTGTTAATCGGAACATTGAACGATGCCAAATAATTGTTTGCTACCGCGTTCGCGTCGCCGTAATTCGGAAGCGGATAGAAGTTGTTTAAAAGCTTCTGCGAGTAAGGACTGATCTGGCTGATGGGGATTTGGTTGCCGGGGTAGCCAGTTAAGGGATCAGCATAAACCGACAAATCTCCTTGACGCATCGCCGCAGTCGGTACGCTTTCCACTACTTGATACTGCTTCGGCAGACGCAATGCCTCAAAGCTGCCGAAGAAAAAAGTTTTGTCGTGGCCGTTATACAAACCGGGAATCACAATAGGACCGCCCAGGTAAGCGCCGAAATCATTCATCTTGAGGGTAGGCGCAACGTGGCTGAAAGTATCCGCAGCATTTAAATCGCTGTTCTGAAAATTTTCAAACAAGCCGCCATGAAGAAAGTTGTTGCCGGACTTTGAAACCGTAGTGATATCAGCCACGCCGCCGAATTCAGCGGGATTCAAAGTCTCGCTGATTTTGATCTCTTCAATCGCGTTGAACGAAGGAAATAACTCACCCAATGCGCCCATGCTGCCGGGACCAACGGAACTGATGCCGTCAATGGTAATGGAAAGCTGCGACGGCGTGGCTCCAGCCACTGCAATATTGCCGGTCGCATCGGTTTGCACGCCCGGCTGCGCCGTTAGCGTAGAAAACGCGCTGGTAGAACCGGTGGAACGGGTAGTAATCGCAACCGGCAGATTCGTCAACTCAAGGCTGCCTTTGGATTCTGAGATGTTGGAAGCGTCTGTTTGCACCACCGCCTCGGCAGCGGATTCCACATTCACCGTTTGCTGCTGCGTAGCCAGCACTAGGTTTGCATCCAGGCGCTTGGTTTCTCGCGCGCTCAAGTCAAACGCTGAAAACTGAAGCTTGCTCATTCCTACGGCTTCCACCGTCAATTGATAAGTGCCGATCTCGACGTTCACAAACTGATAAGTGCCGCTGGCATCCGTCAAAGTGTTCTGCGTCGCGCTGGTTCCTGTGTTGACGAGCTGCACTTTCGCATTGGGAACAACCGCGCCGGACGGTTCCTTTACAGTGCCGAGCACCGTTCCAAACGTCGATTGCGCCTGAATGCGAACAACGGCGCAAAGCAAAAGAACGCTGACACAAAGCAGCCTGAAAGATTTCACGCGCGGACCTCCTGAATCGTCCTAAGGTGAGGGAATTTGCAAACAGAAAATCAACGGGGATCAATACAGCCGGCGGAACGGGGAAGACTGTTTAAGACGGATTACCGAATGGTAGTAGACAACGCAATTTTAGTCAAGCGAAAGCAAACGGTTCTGAAATGAAATACCAGAAAAATTCTTTTGTTCTGCTGATAAATAAAAGTTGCCATACACAGGTAAATTGCCGTGCTTTGTGCGCACATTAAAGCCACACGCGCACACCGATTTTCTTACATTCAATCCAGTTCCGAGCCGCGAAATTGAATTCTTATCGGGAAGCGACTTGCGACTGCTGCGCCGGCACCAGAATCAAACCGGACATGGTAATGTCATAGCCGAGATTCACGGTCTTCTTCAATTTCAAAGTGGCGGCATCATACACGCCAATCTCAAATCCTGCGCCGAAGATGAGTAAATCTTTAGCGTCAGAAGAACTGGAAAAATAAAAACGGCTGTTGCAGGTAAAATCCTGGCGGGTGGTCAATGACTTCTTGGCAAGATCAAAGCTCCAGAACTGGCAGCTTTTATCGCCGTGCTCGCCATAGCTCGCCACCGCATATCCGGTTTTCCGGTCGCTCGATAAGCGAACATTCGACATACCGCCGTCCTCATTCTTGCCTGGCACGGTTGTGCCGATGGGGTTGAACTCGAATGTTCGGGTATTCAGGTTGAACTTGGCTAATCCGAAAATCTGGCGATGCACATACGGATCTTCGGTTTGAAATAAAGCGTTCACTGAATCAGGCGCATCATGCGGGTCGATTTCAGGAACGAAGTTTACCCGCGACATGCCTGGGTAAACGGGCTTTTCCAGATTGATTTCCTTGCTGAACTTCAAAGTCGCAGTGTCGAAAATCAAAACTGAATTACCAAATACGTAAAGGCTCTTGCCATCAGGCGACACCCGGAACGACATGCCGAACGAGTCCGGTTTTTTATCTTTAGGAAAAACTTCCTGGCGCACGATTTTCCGCGTCGTCAAATCAATGACGGAAAGCTTATCCTCGCCAATGTCCCAACGATCAATCTTCTTTGTGTAAGTAGCGGTCAGAGTGTAAACATACTTTCCGGTCGGGTCCACTGCCATGCTGGTAGGCCGCAAACGAACATTCGGACTATCCATGTTCCAGGAATCCACCACTTCGCCCTTTTCCAGATCCACGATTTCCAAACCGGAAAACTGATTGGTCATCAGCAGAATTCTTTTCTTATCCGGCATCAACACCATTTCCCTGGGAATTCCGGTTTTCAGCTTAATCCGCTTGACGATGCTGTAATTGGATTCGTCAATCGCCAGCAGTTCGCCCTGATACGTCCCCAGATAAATAGTCGCTTTTGCATGCGCCGCAAACAATGCCAGAAGAAGAACAAGAACTATGCTTTTCATGATTCAGTGAGAATGTTTGAACAAATGGAGTCGAACTATCCGGTTATGGAAACACCACATCGAGGTTGCGCCAATCCTGCGTGGCTGCCGCGCACTTCTTGGACCAGTCCGGATAGCGATTCAAATGATCAGGCACCTGCGCAGGCCAGAAGCAATCCGCATAGCAATCGTATAAGTCACGTTCCGACGGCTGGCACAATCCAGCGGTGCCGCCCGCTGAATCCACTTCCCAACCGGGGAAAAACGCCAAACTACAGCCGACCGGATAATGCGGTTGTTTGGACGGATCGGGCCGCCCGTCCTGTAAAGCAAATACATCTGCGGGTTGCGGCGGCTGAACCTGCGCTTCCATCCGGCCCGCTTTAGAGTTGATCGCTTTCAAATGCTTCATAAAACCTTCTTTACGCTTCTTAAACTGTAATCCGCCAATTACTTAGTGGCGATCTCCGGCGTGTCAAAACGGAGAAAATCGGGTATGGCCACCACCAGATAGCTTTTTGCTTCAAGCGGCGCGGTATTATCTGCGTCCGAATACTTGGCCACAATCCAAACGTCTCCGATATTATCCGCCGAAAGCCTGCGCTGCGGATTCGGACCATCTTCGCTCGGCGTGAACAAGCCGTTCGGGTCGATGTAGCCCACAAATTCCTTATCGTTATCGTTGTTGTGCGATATGAATTCTTCCACCGACCATTTCACCGGAACTACTCCCAAATCCACATCATCAGCCGTATTGGGAAGCCCATCCAAGCCATTGGCGAAAGCATGAGCTTCATACTGCACATAGCCCTTCTTCGCCACCGTCCCGCCGGTGTGGGCCAGCGCGGTTTCCGCGTTCACCTTAATGTAATCGATTTTGGTGTAAACGCTGTAAGCGTCGGTAGCCACGCGGCCTCGCACCGAAACGCTTCGCCGTCCGGAAAGCAGTTTGGGATCAACATCGGCGGTCAGCTTCACCGATGTCGGAGTCACAGACACCAGCTTGGCAACTTTAACGCCCGCGCCCAAATTAATGTCGGAAGTTTTCAGATCAATCGGAAACTGCTCGCCGTATAACTTCATCGGCACATCTTTTGTTCCGGCCCGAATACCCGCTACATCGGTTCCAAACACAGTTAAATCGCGGCTGGCGCGCTGCGCGGAAACCGCGAAGCCGAATTCCTGATAAGCTCCCCAGAACCAACGTCCCTGCAAAGCGGACTGATCAGCCGATACGGTCATCACTTGCCGCAAGATGCCCATGTCCTTTGTTTTTGCAGCGCCGCGCCATTCGTAGCCGGTGTACACAAAAGACTTGCCCGGCATCTCCAGCTTCGAGCCGTCTTGCGCGCTAGTTAAAGTGGTTTGCGTGCTGAACTCGCCCGGCGCAGTTTGCGTGATGCTCATTTCTCCGAAATACTTTCCTTTTCCGGGTGCGCTGGCCGTGATGAACCAGCGTCCGCTCAGATTAGGGTCAGTCATCTGCGCGCGCCAGTTCGACCAAGCTGAGGAATACAGATCATAATTCTTCGTCAGGTAAGCCAAAGCTTCATCCACCGGCTGTTTCGGCTTTGGCGCGTTCGGGTCATCAACCACCGAGCGCGGCGTGTGTTCCGAGAAAGCCACAAATTGGCTGAGCGGAAAGTAGCCGATGTGCATGTTTTTTAACAACTGCCACTCGGCCGCGCTGCGCCGCCACGTTTGCGGACGCGCAAATGAATGGCAGGAAGCGCAGGCGTGACGGATCGTCGGGGTGGGAATCGATTCCGTTTGCGGCTGCGTCATCTCCAAATACCAGCGCACCGGCTGCGTTTCTTCCGGCGCTAAACCGTGGTCGTTCGCCAGGTAGCGCACAATCCGGCGAGCGTCTTCAGGGTTTAATCGCACGCCGTTCAGTTCCACCATTCTTTTGATGGCTTCTTCCCAGCCTTCCGGCGTGGTGCGAATCCAGGAAATGCGGGTCAGGTTGCCGAACGAATCCGCTTGGTGGCAGCCGCCGCACTTTTCAACCGTCAGGTGATCGGTCACAGGAATGCCGCCTTGCGTTTCTTTGGTCAGATCCGGCGCGGGTGCGGATAACTCCTGGCAAACTGCCAAACAAGCGGTGATGAAGAAAATTGCCGAAAAATAAAGGAAGCGAATATGCATTCAGATGCCCTGATGGCCTCGATCTAGACTGAGCCGGAAGGAGCAACTATCTGAACAGGGAAGTTGCTGAAAAGCGCCGTGGCAGTCTTCCAATGGCGGATAAAGCAATATACAACGAGAGCTGAGTAAAGATCAACTGCGGCTTGTATATTTTCGTCGTTTGCTGTTCGTTGCCGGTGCTTTACTTGACAGTTGCCGGCTTACCGGGTATCCTCAGCTTCAAGCTTCCGATATTGCGTGACGGCACTTTTGCGGTTTTCAAATACCGGAAATTTCAACCCTGATTAATTTGGGTATCCGCGTTGTAAGGCGCACTAATTGTGACCTCGAGTTCACAGTTGGACGCTTCCCCGCTCCGAAGCGGCCCTGCAATAATTAACTTGAACTTGGCTAAATTCAGCCAACCAGAGGTGACACGGTGAGCAGCATGTATTCCTTAGGAGAGTTCCGCGAGTTCGGCGGACCCGATGCCCGGTTTCTTTATCTTGTTCCGAGCGGCGGCATCTTCCAACTCGATGAATTGAGCGGCGCGATTCTGGATCGGTTCCACCAGGGAACGGCTTCCCCGGAGCAGGTTGTTTCCGATCTTTTGCCGCGCGGTTTCGCTGCGCCCGATATTGCCGATACGGTTCAGGAACTCTTTCAAATTCGCGCCCTCCGCGATCCCAAAGGCTTTGAAAACATTGTTCAAGAGCCGCCTGCTGACTTTCCTTTGCAAACGTTGGTGATGAACGTCACCAATCAATGTAATCTTTCCTGTCAGTATTGTTATGAATTCGGCGAAGACAAAGTGGCTACGCCGGAAGGCAAGCCGAAGTTCATGGATTGGGAAACAGCACAGCAAAGCGTCGATTTCCTGTTAAAGGAAAGCGGCAGCCGTCGCAATGCCCACATTACTTTCTTTGGCGGCGAAACGCTAATGAACTTTCCGCTTTTGAAGAAAGTGGTGGTTTACGCGCGCGAACAGTTTGCCCAGCAGAATAAGACCATCGATTTCAGCCTCACCACCAACGCCACGCTGTTGACTCCGAGCGTGATCGAGTTTCTGGCCGAAAACGCGGTCGGCGTAACAGTAAGCATCGACGGCCCGAAAGCCACCAACGACAAGTTCAGAGTGTTTTCCAACGGAAAAGGCAGTTACGACATCATTGTTCCGAAAATCCGCGAACTGCTCGCCCGCCATAAAACTCGTCCTATTTCGGCGCGCGTGACGCTGACCACGACCGATATTGATGTGCTCAGCGTTTATCGCCACTTGAAGCATGACTTGGGCTTTTACGAAGTGGGTTTTGCGCCTGTGACAACCTCGCCCGACCGGCTTTACTCGATTGGCGAACGCGGCATGGACAAAGTGTTGGAACAGTTCACTGCTTTAGCGCAGGAATACTTGTCTTTCGCGCTGCGCAACCAGCATCACGGCTTTTCAAACGTCAGCGATACGCTTTCCGAACTCCACCAGGGCATCAGCAAATCGCATCCCTGCGGCGCTGGCTTAGGCTTGTTAGGAGTCGGACCATCGGGCGATCTGGCTCCGTGCCATCGCTTTGTGGATTCCGACACGCACAAGCTCGGCCACCTCAGCACCGGCATTGATCTGGACCGCAAGAACGATTTTCTGAATCGCGGCAACGTCGGCAACAAATACGATTGCCAAACCTGCTGGGCGCGTCCGCTTTGCGCGGGCGGCTGCCATCACGAAGCATTTGTTCGTTACGGTGACACCGGCCACCCCAACCTGCATTACTGCGATTGGATTCGCAACTGGACCGATACCTGCCTGAACATTTATGGCACGCTGGCGGCACAGAATCCTCGCTATCTGAACCTTTTCGCGGAACGCAAAGCGGCTTAAACTAGTTTTACATTGAAAAACACTGCCGACAAACCGGCCATTCCGGTCAGCGAGTATAAACGCGCTCTAGCGTTTCTGCGCCCGCACCGGTTGCGGTTTCTACCATTGGTGGGTCTCAATTTTGTTTCCACTGCCGTTACGCTGGTTCAACCGTATCTCACTAAACTGTTGATTGATGATGCGCTGGCGCATCACAATTTCCGCAGCCTTGAACTGTTCGCGCTCTGGATGGGCATCTGCGCTGCCTTGTCGTTCGGACTTGGCATGTTGACCACGTTTTTATACACCAAGCTGTCCGCGTTAATTCTGTTCGACATGCGTTTAACCGCATTCCGCAAGCTGCAGAATCTATCGCCGCAGTTTTACGCCAGCACCAAAACGGGCGACATTGTTTCGCGCTTAAACAACGACATCGGCGAACTGCAAAGGCTCAGTTCCGACACGCTGTTATCGCTGCCGTCGAATCTGCTGTTTCTGATCGGCAACGCCATGATGATGTTTTACCTGAACGCGGGCTTGGCGGCGGTCAGCATCATTCTGCTGCCGGGCGCAATCTGGGCCATGCGGCGCTACCAGGGACGGCTGCGCCGGCAAGTGCAAACAATGCGCGAATACAGTTCCGATATTGGGAGCTTCTTGATTGAAGCCATTCTCGGTATGCGCTTGCTCATCTGCTGCAATGCGCAGGAGCGAAAAAACGAGGAGTTCCGTTATCAGAACGATCGCTTTGTCAGCAGCTTGCTTTCGATGCAGCTTACTTCGTTTCTGGCCGGCGCAATTCCGGGCGCAGTGATTACGTTATCGGTGGCGATCTTGTTTCTGTATGGCGGCAGTTTGGTGATTCGCAATGTGCTCACCATCGGCGGCTTGATGGCTTTTATGGCTTATCATGGCCGCTTGCTTTCCCCCATTCAAAGCCTAATGGGTTCTTATTCCGCGCTGATCACCGGTTCCGTGTCGCTCCATCGTGTTTTCGAATTGCTGGATCGCCCCGAAGAAGTGTCGGAAGATCCTGATGCCATTTCGGTTGTTCCCGCAAACGGAAGGATTGAGTTTCAAAACGTTTCTTTTCGCTATAACGGGCGTGAGACGGTTCTGCGCGATCTGTGTTTTCAAATTCCCGCTCATTCCACTTGCGTAATTGTGGGCGCAAGCGGCGCGGGCAAATCTACGGTTGCTGATCTGCTGATGCGGTTCTACGATCCGGCTTCGGGCGCGATTCTTCTTGATGGTCACGACTTGAAGAGCTTACGATTTCGTGATCTGCGCCATGCCATCAGCATTGTGGAACAGATGCCGTTCTTTTTTCATTCCACGATTCGCGAAAATCTGTTGTTTGCGCAGCCGCAAGCTTCCGCGCAGGATTGCGAAGAGGCGGCGCAACAAGCAGGCATTCATAACTTCATTACAACCTTGCCGCAGCGATATGAAACGGTGTTGGGTGAACGCGGTCTGGTGCTTTCCGCCGGGCAGCGCCAGCGTTTAGCGATCGCCCGCGCTCTACTACGCAAGCCTTCGGTGCTGATTTTGGATGAGCCGAGCGCAGCGCTCGATCCGCATTCGGAGTTTGCGTTAGGCGAAACGCTGCGCGGACTTTCTTCCGCTTGCACGATTGTGGTTGTGACGCACCGACCGGCGCTGGTTGACATTGCCGACCAAGTAATCGTGCTTGAACACGGATCGGTGGCGGAAAGCGGCGCTCCGCGCCATTTGTTGGGCGTTGATTCTGCTTTGTCGCGCCATTTCCGGGAAACGACGGTTTGAGGATGCCTGTTCGCGTAGCAGCGATTGACAGCGGCGTAAACCCGGCGCATCCGCATGTGGTTCCGATTGCCGGAGGCATTCAGATTACTCCGGAAGGAGTTGAAGAGGATTACACCGATTTTCTGGGGCATGGCACGGCAGTAACCGGAGCGATTCGTGAGAAGGCTCCAGCAGCGGAAATCTATGCAGTAAAAGTATTTCATCGGGAACTGGCGACAACCGGCCAGGCACTTCTGCGCGCGCTCGAATGGTGCATTGACAACCACATGGACTTTGTTAACCTTTCGCTCGGCACGCTGAACGCGAACTATCAATCTGCGTTTAAACAGTTGATCGCACGAGCTCAACAAGCGAACGCCACCATTGTGGCCGCTTATGAGATGAACGGCCAGCCTGCTTTTCCCGGCAGCCTTGAAGGTGTGGCCGGGGTACTGCTCGACCCTAACTGTCCGCGCACCTGCTACACCACGCAACAGAAGAACGGGCGCACGGTTTACGCGGCGTCCGGCTACCCTCGCGATATTCCCGGCGTTCCGCCGCAGCGCAATCTGCAAGGCGTTAGTTTTGCCGTGGCCAATGTCACCGGCTTTCTGGCGGCGAGCGCGAAAGCATGTCCGGAACAGTAGCAATTCTCGGCGACGGCATCGCCGCCTGCTGCTGCGCTTATCTATTAAACAAGCGCGGTTTAGATGTATCGTTCACCCGTAATGCCAACCTCCCGGGGCCGACTCTTCTTCTAAATTCCAGCACTCAGAATCTGATCGCCGATGTGTTTGGAATCGGGCCGGAACTGTTCGCGGATCTGCCGGTGATTTGCAAGCGCATCGTGCTTTGGGGCAGCGAACCGGAGCTAACAATGCCGCATTCCGGCGTGGTGATTCAACAATCTGTTCTGCTCCAAAGGCTTTGGGAACAAGTGCAACCGAGTCAAGCGTCCGCTTCCGAAGCGGATTGGTTTATTCATTCAACGGCAAAGAACATACCGGGAACGCAGCACCATTTCGGATCAAGAATGGCTGCCTCCGTTCCGGTTCAGCTTCAACAAGCTGATAACGATGCTTGCTGGGTAGAGTCGCTTGACAGCGGCTGGCTGTTTCTGATTCCTTGCGGCAGCGGCGCGGGATCGTTGCTGGCGGTGGGCAATTCACCGGAAAACCTGCTGGCGCAGAGCCGATTGGTTGCCAAACAAGTCGAATGCGAAACCGGACCGCGCTCGACGTTTGCCGCTTTTCCACGAATTCAACAGCCGCTTTGCGCGGCGAACTGGCTCACCTGCGGCAGCGGCGCGATGAGCTTCGACCCGATCTGCGGAGAAGGCGCGGGACATGCGATCCGGGAAGCAATCCTAGCGTCAGCAGTGACGCGCTCTGCCTTGGCAGACCCGGCCAACGCCGGCGACACGCTGGAACATTACATTTCGCGTCTTCTGTTTGGTTTCCTGCGGCACCTCCAGTTATGCCAACAGTTCTATCTTTCCGCGCGTCGCAGCGCATGGTGGGACGCGGAATTGAACAGCCTTCAACAAGGCCTTAGCTGGGTACAGCAGCAGCTTTCCATTATTGCTGAACCAAAGTATCAATTAGCAGGCTTCGATCTGAAACGATTTCGTTAACAATTTAAAAATACAATTTCAGCGCAAGCTGCAGGGAGCGAGGCGTGTTCAACAGATCGCCGGAACTGGTAAGCTGCCCGAAGTTCTGGCTTTGCAGTTGAGTGTTGCCGGTTCCGAACCGCACGCGATTAAACGCGTTGAACGCTTCGGCGCGAAATTCCATGCGAACCGATTCATGAATCGGAAACTCGCGAACCACCGACATGTTCTCGGCCAGATTGGGAAACTGCCGCACTTTCGGATTGTAGCGGGTGGAATTGCCAAGTCCGTTTAAAGCCGTGCCGGTTCCCTGGGTGGGAAACGGCCCAGTACCGAGCGGCACAAAGAAGCGGTCCACCGCCGGATCGAAGCTGCCGTTCGTCCAATGGGCAGGCTGCCAGCCTTCGTAGGAAGTGACGTAAGCGGGAACGCGACCGTTGAAGATCGGCAACGCGGTAGTAGTCGTAATCTGCACCGGCGTTCCGCTGGAATACAAATTAATCGTGGTGAGACGCCAATTGCCAAGCACCCAAGCTGCCGGTCCGCTGGTGAGGTATTTCTGGCCTTTGCCGAATGGAAGATCGTAGGTAGCCGAGAATTTGAAGTTGTGCGTTACATCGAACTGGCCGATGGATTTTTCCAGGCGCCGATTGTATTGATCGGCAGCAGTGGTGCCGTTGCCCCAGTAGCTGTCGGAATCGGTCAACAGTTTTGAAAACACATACGAAGTCTGGAAAGTCAGGCCGGCGGTGTAGCGTTTCTGGAAGCTCATCACCAGAGCATGGTAAGTGGAATGGCCGCTGTGGTCGCCGCCGCCGCCGAACGTGTCGATGCCGGAATACTGCGGAAAAGGCCGCAAAGCCTGGGCCACCGTGGCGCGGCTGCCCCATTGCTTGATAAATCCCGGATACGGCTCGGTAATACCGTATTCATTCGCTAACGTTGAACCAAGCTTACTGTTTAAAACGGCGATGCTTTGCGTTGTATTGCCGAATGCGGTGAGATAGCCGGCAGGTAATTGATCGTAGGCAAGTAACTGCGATTGCAGATGAGATCCGAGCACGCCGTTGTAGCCGATATCGGCCACCATCGAATTACCGATCTGACGTTGAATGGAAAAGTTCAGGTTATTGAACTCGGGCGCTCGCGTCACTTCGCCGTTCTGAAACCAGGACGGGCTGTTGCTATTTGAAACGGAAGGGTTGATGAAGGGCGGTGGGGTCCAGGGCGGCAGACCCTGATCGAGCAGAAAAGTGGGAAACACTCCGCCGGAAGTATTGTTGAATGCCTGGGTAAGCGTGAAGCCCATATTGTGAGTGGAACCGGTGACCGTGGTGATGGCAGCAAAGGACCGGGCATAAGAGCCGCGCAGCACGGTTTTGGAATTTGCCGAATACGCAAAACCCAGGTGCGGCCCGAAAGCGCCCCAGTAGCCGTTGGCGAGCGACCCGGTACCGACCCGGCCCGGCCCACTTCCGGCAAATAGGATTGCGCCCAAGCGCCCGCCCGCGGCAGGGTTGGGAGTAGTGGGCGAGAAATCGCTCCAACGGTTATCCAAACCACTGGGCGGCAGGGTGGTTTCCCAACGCAGCCCCAGGTTTAGCACCAGCTTGGGATTGATGCGCCAATCGTCCTGAAAGTAGCCCGCGAAATACGGGTAATGCTGCCCGATAAAGCGAACCGTATCGAGCGAGCCGCTATCGGCATAACCAAGCAGGAACGAGGCAAAGGGATTGCCGCCCGCATTCGGATTGGTGCTGTTCGGCACGCCGGTTTCGGTGTAGCTGAAGCCCGCGCAGCCGGCCACGCATTGGCGGCCAAATCCGTTGTAGTGGTTCAGTTGAAACTGGCCGCCGAACTTGAATGTGTGATTGTTGCGGATCCAGGTAAAGTCGTCGTTGTAGGAATAGATTGTATTTTCAGAACCGTTGTTCGCGTTGGCGCCGATCTGGTTTTGAAACGTGATGGGAAGCTGAGCCTGCCCGAAGTAATTATTTGAAAATGAAAAATTAACCAGGTTTTGATTGCAATCCGGCACGTTCGGGAGGCAGTATTTGCTTTTCCAGTTTCCTGCCGCCGCTTGCAGCGGATCGTGATTCTGACGCCAGTTGTTGCCGCCTGCGTAGAAATGGTTGAACTTGGTGGGGCCGAACGTCCAATCCCAGCTAAACCGGAGCACATCACTATTTTGTGTTGTGTTGTTGAAGTTGGACCAGTTGCCGGGCAGGTTAGGCGGACCATCGGGACCGGGCAGAACCGATTCACGATCATAACCGTAGTAGCCGGAGATGCGGTGCTTCTCATTGAAAACATGATCCCCTTTAACGCTTACTTTGTTGACCGGCTGAACATTGGTGCCGTTGGCAATGACGTAGTTATTGGTAACGTAGCCCACCGTGCCGGGAGCGGCGTTGGTGTTCGGCTTGATTAAACCGGTCGAACCGGCAAACGCGGAGAGCGCTTGTTCTGCGGCAGGGCTAAACAGGCTTTGCGGAATTTTGTTGCCGACAAAAGGAGTGCGCGTCACGGTACCGTTGGCAGCGGTGATCTGCGTGGTGGGGTCGTAGATCGGAATCCGCCGCCCATTGGCATCCACCCAGTTGCTGAAGTCCCCTTGGTACATTTCCGGCGTCGGCACGGTGGTGGTGAAGCCGGTCGCGCCGTTGCGATTTCTGAAACCTTCGTAGGAGAAGAAGAAGAAAGTTTTATCTTTGCCTTTGTAAACTTTGGGAATCCAGACAGGGCCGCCCACGGTTGCGCCGAAGTCGTTCTGCTTATAGATGGGAATAGCGATACCTTTGGAATTATTGAAGAAGTTATTCGCGTCAAAATCGTTATTGCGCAGAAATTCATAAGCCGAGCCGTGAAACTGATTGGTGCCGGACTTAGTAACAAACGTCATGACGCCGCCCCCGGCATGGCCGTATTCCGCTTTGTAGCCGTTTGTGTCAACCGTAAATTCAGTGATGGCTTCCACCGAAGGCGCGTTCGAGGACACCCAGCTTTTGGTGAGAGCGCGGGTGGTAGCGGCGGACACTCCATCGAGCGTCGCTCCGTAGCTGGCGGCTTGTCCGCCACCGAGAGAAAAGCCGTTGTCGCCGCCCAGATTCTTCGATTCAGGAGTCAGCACAGCCAGATCAAAAGGGCTGCGGACGGCTCCGGCAACTACCAAGGGAAGATCGTTCACCAGCTTGTTGGAGATGGTGGTGCTTGATTTCGCGTCCTCGGTGTGAAGTTGAACTGCGGAAGCCTGCACTTCCACCGCTTGCTGCGAGGTGCCGACTTCTAATGAAGCATCAGCGCGAACGGTGGTAGCGGCGTTGAGCGTGATTCCTTTCGTTTCAGAAGGCCGGAATCCCTCCTTTTCAATTCTGACGGTATAAGTGCCGACTTCCAAACTGGGCGCGGTGTACTCACCTGCTTCGTTAGTGGAAAGAACCGTGGAAGTATTGGTGGCAACTTCCGTTACTACGACTCTGGCGCCAGGAATGACGGCTCCCGAAGTATCATGTACTTCGCCGGTGATGGTGGCGCGCTCGGATTGCGCGTATCCGGTGATGGCCATTATTAATAAGCAAAGCGCGACAATGCATGGTTTCGCCAGGCGAAGGGTGAACATACCAGGTTCTCCTGTTTATCAGTTGGAACGGGAAAGAATGTGGAGGTCACTTTATCATTTCGAGTTTTGGTTTGCAAGAAATTTGTGCGGACGATTACTCAGGCTGCGTGCTTATTAGAACGACCGGGGCCGGATTGCGGACGCGGTTTGGAAAGAGAGCCGAGCAGAAAGCGGCGTTGGCGGAAGCGCTGCCAAGTGTCATTCGAACAAACGAAGCCAAACTGAGCTGGCTCAAGTTTTTCTTCCAGTTGCGGGTGGTTGCAGGAGATCAGGTGCAGTTCTTCCAGTTCCTGTTGTTCCTGCTGTTTGCGATCTTTCTGGATGTCGCGCAGTTGCTTCAGGGTTTGCAGGAAGCGGCGGTTCAAGCGCGATTCGTAGAGGGTGAGTAAGGCTAACGGGTTGGCGGCCTGGCGGAGGGTTTCGGCCATTGTGAGGGCAGCGTGGGATTCGGCATGGCCGGTGTTCCACACTTCGCCCTGCTCATCGTGGCCGATGGCAAAAAGATTGTGTTCGGCAGCAGCGAGGCGATGCAAGCGGAACTGGAGATCGGCGCAGGAATTAGCGAGTTGTGTTTCCACCATGCCGACCGGGTTCAGGGAAGCGACATAAGCTTCAGTGAATTCGTGATAGGAGTTCAGTTCTTCTTCGGGCAGGTGAATGACTTGGCTCAGGATGCCGTGGCGGGTGGCGTTCAGGGCGGAACGCTGTTTGCCTGTTTCGGTTTTCGGGCCGGTGCTCTTTTTAGCATTGGCGCGATTGGCACGGAGTCGGGCTGCGCTGGGCTGTTTTTTCCCGGTAGTCTCGGTAGTCTCAGTTGGTTGTTCGGGGTTCATGCGGTTCAGAGTGTAGTACGGCCCGAACCGCAGTTGCTTCCACAAATTCAGTAAACAATAGAAAACAAACAGAAAAATTTATGAAAAAACTTGAACTGGCTTTGGAGGCAGCCGGTCAGGTGAGCGAAATCGCAGGAGGACGAGCTGGCGACTGGGAAGATGAGCCATGCCGGCGTAATCGCTCGGATTTTGTGTGCCTCTGTTCCTAATTTCGCACAATCTCTCTTCGGTGGTTTTGCCGACCAGCAACTCATCGAGTGCGGCGGCAAACAGCGTTTTCTGCTTCATAGGTCTCCTTATTTTCTCGGAGAACCCCATTTACACAAAAATCAACACACCCTCTTTCAGCTATTGTTTTCAGCGATCACTGGTTTTTCTTTGAGGACCCGTTGTCTCCAGAAAGCCACCGCGAACCGGGTCAGCGTGGAGGAAGCAGCAGTCAACATTGCTACAGCGATAATACGGTGCTCACTTTGGGCTACTTCGCGGGTTCGCGTTGAAAGAAGGCTCTGCTCGGTTTGCACAATTTCGGTGATCGTCCGGCGAACCTCGTCCATGATTCGTTTACCGGACTGATTGGCAACGAGCGAGCGAGCCGCTCCGAAGCCGTTTTGTTGTCTTGCTTGCACGGTGTTGTTGAGTTCCTGGAACTTCTCGGTGAACAGTTGTTTTAGATGAATGACTCGATGCTGCTGGTGAGGATTGTCCTGAATCAATTTTTGGAGAGTATTCAATTGTTGGGGAACTGTGACTCGTATGGCTTGGAGGTACGGTTCCAGAAATGCTGGATCTCCTGTGATCACAAACCCGCGTTGGCCCGTTTCGGCGTCCTCAGCGGCGAGAAGCACATGCTGCGTGGCGCCGATCACTTCGTAAGTGTGTACGACCAAATCTCGATTCTGCCGGAGAATGGCATGAGATCGATACGACAGAAAGAAGCCTACCACCACGACAACCGTTACAGGAAGGGCAGCAAGGAGGGCCACTGGATCATAGAATTTTTCCAACTGAAGACGGTTCACCATTGCAGTATGGCAGTCATCAGATTGATGGCCTTTATTGGTTTCGTGGGGTGATCCATTCGCTTTAGGGATAAAGCGAGCAGAACACAGGGTGAACGGCACAACTGAAACAAAAGCAATTGGAACGGCAGCAAAGGTGCAACAGCGTTTGTGTGGCGCAGTTAATCGGACGGCGTCTTAAATCAATACAGTCAGGAGTTTCCTTTGATGAAGTTCATGCTTTATTTTTTGGTGTTTGAGTGTATTAACTTTGGTGACAATGTTATTAAAGCTTCCCCTTTGGTAACGACGGGAGTTTACCCCGCACTTACTAACTGGCTTATATCTTTGCGGAACTATAACGCGGTAGCCTCAGTTTGGATATGTTCGCAACCTGGAAGCCAGCGGCGCTGCTGCTGACGTTGTTTTGCTTGGAGCCAGCATCGCACTCCGTACTTGCTCGTGAGTTTACGCACACAAGGATCGTTTCCTCGCCTATTTTTGAAGCAAGCCTTTTACCTGCCGCTCGATCAAGCACCAGCTTCGGCTTACGCCCTGGCGCGCTTGCGCCAGTAAACGAAGGGGACAAGCTTTACCCGGGGCGCTTCCACCGGCAGATCATCGCAGGAACAAACGCTGGTGCTCACTTCTTTCAAACCGTGGCGAGTTCTCAATCGCAAGCCGCTGCGTCAGCCGGATTGCCGTTCGATCAAACCCCATCCAACAATCGCCAATCAGATGCGCATCCACAGACTGCCGCCAATTATCCAGGAACCGAGCCGTTCGGCACGGTAAGCATCGGGAACGAAAACAACCGATTTATCACCATCAAGAATCCCGACTTGTCATTATTGACGATTGAAAGCATCGCCCTTTCCGGACCTGACGCGGAGGATTTCCGCTTCGGCAATGGCAGGGATTGCGCGGGTTCGCTTCCGCCGCAATCAAGCTGCGAAGTGGATTTGGAATTTGCTCCCCATTCAGCAGGACGGAAAAGCGCGATCCTCACGATTGTTACGAATGAGGCCAGTTCTTCCGGCAAAATCAGACTGACTGGGTTCGCGATCACTCCAGCGCAATTGTCCGTCTCGCCCGACCGGCTTCTTTTCAATACGCCCGCGGTGGGTGTTGTGAGCCCACCGCAGACGGTAACTCTGACAAATACCGGTCAGGCTGAGCTGGAATTTTCCACCGGGCCGTTCACCGGTTTCAGTAAAGCTTTTACCGAACTCTCCAACACCTGTGACTTCGTTTTACGCGGCGGAGAGAGCTGTTCGATCACCATTGCGTTTTCAGCGCCAGCCAGCGGGGCCTTTACCGACGAACTCTACGGCTTCTGGAAGCAGTTGGAGTTTGGCGTTAGCGGTTCCCAGCCGATAGAGATTCCGCTTGCCGGAAGAGCCAGTAAGCAGAGGACGAAAACGCTTTCCGACGCCGTCTTCCTTCTCGGCGATTTCGACGGCGACGGCCAACCCGATTTCGCAACTTGGCGCTGGTCCGACGGTCTTTGGACGGTTATCCCGAGTTCCGCTCCTCAGCAGCCTATTACTCAACAATGGGGCTTGCCCGGCGATACACCCGTCCCGGGCGATTATGACGGCGATGGCAAAGCCGATTTCGCGGTCTGGCGTCCTACGGAAGGAAACTGGTATGTGCTTCCTAGCAGTTCGCCCGCTCACCCGGTTATCCAGCAATTGGGCACGCCCTATGACCTGCCGATTACGGGCGATTTCGATGGCGACCGGAAAAACGACTTCGCTGTCTGGCATCCTGTTGACGCGACCTGGCACATTCAACTTAGTTCCACCCCAGGTCGCTCCGTTGTTCGGCAGTGGGGCTTGCCTGGCGATCTTCCGGTCAGCGGGGATTTCAATGGCGACGGCATTCAGGATCTGGCGGTCTGGCGCCCTACCGAAGGAAGCTGGTATGTGCTTCCCACCGGAAATTCCGGATCAACGCTTGTTCAACAATGGGGCTTGCCCGGAGATGTGCCGGTTGCCGCTGATTACGATGGCGACGGCAAAACTGATTTCGGGGTCTGGCGCCCCACTGATCGGAACATATACGTTCTTCCAAGCAGCAGGCCGGGCGAGTCGTTTCAGTTTCCCGCTCCCTCCGCTGAAAGGGTGCTTACCATTGATCCCGGTTTCAATATTATGCGAACACCGGTTTACTTCCGCGTTGACGCGGACTACGACGGAGATGGCCGGATTGATTCCGCTATCTGGAACATTACAACGGGCCAGTGGATCTGCCTGCTCAGCACTAAGCCCGGCGTTCCTTTGATTCAGCAATGGGGGCTGCCCGGCGATGTGCCCGTTGCCGGTGATTATGACGGCGACGGAAGGATCGATCTTGCAGTTTGGCGGCCCACGGCAGGAAGCTGGTACGTTTTACCGAGCAGCAGCCCTGGGCAGCCCCTCACCAAGCAATGGGGATTACCCGGCGATGCGCCGGTTCCCGCCGACTACGACGGCGACGGAACAACAGATTTCGCTGTGTGGCGGCCGTTTGAGGGAAACTGGTATGTCGTTCTCCGCACTTCGCCCGACCAACCCTTTGTCCAGCAGTGGGGGCTTCCGGGCGATGTTCCTGTTCCAGCCGACTACGACAGCGATTACAAAACGAACTTCGCTATCTGGCGTCCGTCGGAAACAACATGGTACGTTTTGCGGAGCGGAGCACCGCTAGGAAGCACTTTGGACTCTTACGGAGTTTACCCGATTTATACGCCACAGGATAGTTACTTCTTCTGGGAGTTGAATCGGTAAATTTCAGGGACGGGCTACGCAATTTCCCCTGCGTTTACTCAGGTACTGATGTTCTCCGCAATAAGCTAAACTTACGCGAAGCGACGACGCTCGCAGCCGACCTTTGCGCGGGCTCTTTGACTTGTTGCATCTGCGCGCCATTCATCATCATATTTTCTAGTGTTAGTGGCTCGACGTTCCGGAACGGTTGAGTAATGGTTTTTTAGTATTGCGGTTTGAGCTTTCCAGTTCCTACAATCAGCTACGAACAGGCAGTTCAAGTACAGGGATCGAGGTTTATCAGTGGGGCGCAGATATCAGGGCCGGTTTTTTTCGCTAGTGTTGTTTTTGTGCTTCCTGGCCGCGTTCGCTGTTATAGCGTATCCGCTGTATGTGATCCGGCCTTTTCGTCCGCAAGGCGCGCGAGAACTGGCCGTTGCTTTGTCGGTTCTGCGGGTTCGGCCGGTGATCGCGATTCTGAGTGTTGCGGTTTGCGTTATAGCTCTGGTGAGATACGTTACCCAGGAATCGCGGTTGTTACGCAGAACATTGGCCGTTCTCGGCACATTGGCAGTTTGCGGCGTGGCCTGGCTTTCGCGCATCAACGTGTATGAACTGATGTTCAATCCTGTTCAGCATCCTTCCTTTTCCGCCGCATCCCAATCGAAGCTGGAGGGAGATGAGAAGGTGATTGCCGTCAGCACGGGAGGAATGGCGCGGGCGTATCCGATTCGGATTGTGTCGTATCACCACATCATCAATGACGTGCTAGGCGGCGTGCCGATTGTTGCTACTTATTGAACGCTCTGCCACACCGGTCTGGTGTTACGCGGAGAAATTGACGGGTTGCGGCTCACGTTCCATTTGGCTGGAATTAATAATCAAAATTTCCTGATGCGCGACGAGCAGACGGGAACTTACTGGCAGCAGATTAACGGCGCAGCAGTCGCGGGACCACTAGCCGGGCGGCATTTGCAGATTGTTTCATCCGACGAACTGACGTTCGCCTTATGGAAAGCGGAACAGCCGCGCGGCACCGTACTCAACGACGTAAGCGGATATGCCAAGCTTTATTCCCCGAAAGATTGGGATGTGGAGATGAAGAAAGCTCCAACGGTGTTGAGTTATGCCGAGCCCGGCTTAGCGCCGCGAGACCTGATGTTAGGGATTAAGGCGTTTGGCGCAAGCCGCGCATTTCCTTACGAAGAAGTTCTGCGCCAAAAGCTGATACAAGACCGTGTGGGATCTCAGCCGGTGATTCTGGTGACAGGACCAGATAAACAATCAGTGCGAGTGTTTCAACAAACGGTGCGCGGATTGAGCGAAACGCCCGAGTTTTACCGGGTGATGGAAGACGATCCTAAAGTTCCATTAGCGGTGAAGGCGCACGCTGTTCTGATGACTGATTCCGCCACAGGAAGCCAGTGGAATTTTGAAGGCTGCGCGATCGACGGCAAGTTGAAAGGCACTTGCCTCGAACGAGTGGATGTCATCAAGGATTACTGGTTCGACTGGCGGCATTATCATCCCGATACAACCGTCTTCGGACGTAAACGCGCTCGCACAGTATCTTCGAAAAACCGCTAGGGTCAGCGAGCATTTTTGAACCGGGAAAATCGGAATTAAAGACGCTGGTACGGATGTATCAGTAAAGCCTCGATTTCAAGCCCGGATAGTAACATCAGTTTCACGTTTCTTCGAAGAGTGAAGATGCGAACCGCAAAACTTTCCCTTCGAACACTGCCCGCAAAGTTAGAAAAACTTCTTTTCTTCTACTACACTACGGAAATGCCGTTTTTCCGCACTTCTCTCATGCTCTTATTCTTACAGTGGGTGGTAGCGGGAGCTGATCTTCCCGCGACGCTGCCCGCCACTCCTGAAAAACCAGTTACCGATGTTTTACATGGCGTTAGCATTGTTGACAAGTATCGCTGGCTCGAAAATCAAGAAAGTCCGGAAACGCGCCAGTGGATCGGACAACAACAAAGTTACACAAACGCCTATCTAGCCGCGCTTCCTGACCGCCCGGCGATTCAACAACGTTTGAGCGAGTTGATGCGCGTTGATGAATACGATCTTCCTTCGGTCCGAAAAGATAGAGAGTTTTTCCTGCGTCATCCCGGCAACCAAAACCAGAATCAGCTCTGCCTGCGCCAAGGCTCAACCGGTAAGGATGAAGTACTGGTAGATGGAAATTTGCTGGGCGGCGGACATCCCGTGACGGTACGGCTTTTGGATGTTTCGCAAGACGGCACACTGGTGCTTTACGGCCTGCAGGAAGGAGGGCAGGATGAAACGACCCTGCATTTTCTGGACGTTAACACGCGTAAGACTTCGGCAGAAACCATTCCGAAAGCGGTGTACCTGACAGCATCCCTGCTGCCCGACCGGAGCGGGCTTTACTATGCAAAGAAGCTTTCCCGGGGCCTTCGGCTCTTTTTTCATCGCATGGGAACAGATCCCGCTACGGACCAGCTTGTTTTTGGCGAACGCTACGGACCAGAAACTTTTATTACCGCCCAGATAAGTTATGACGGACGATGGCTGATCGCACTCGCAACGACGGGCTTTGGCCTCAAAAGTGAAGTTTATGTCATGCGCCTCAACAAAGATCGAGAGCTGCGGCCCGTTATCACCGGCCTGGACGGTGAGTTTGCGCCTGACTATTACGACGACCACTTATATGTGAACACAACCTGGAAGGCGGCCAATCGACGCATCTTCGTGCTTGACTTGAACCATCCCGCACAAGCCAACTGGAAAGAAGTGCTTCCCGAACAGAAAGACCGTCTTGAAAATGCAATGCTCGTGGGAGGAAAGCTGTGCGCGGTTTATCTTCACAATGCCGTTTCCCAGGCAGCCCTGTACAAGCTCAACGGCGAGCGGGAACGCGATCTGCCATTACCCACGCTCGGCTCAGTTAACATTGCGGGCGAAGCAGATCAAGACCGAATGTTTTATTCATTCGAGTCTTTTGCCTTGCCTCCGGTTAATTATGAGTACAACGTAGCCACTAACACTCAGTCGGTCTGGTGGAAAGCTCCGGCGGTCGGCCATTTTGACCAGTTTCTGGTGAAGCAGGTCTGGTATGAGAGCAAAGACCACACCTCGATTCCGATGTTTCTCATCCACCGCAAGGACTTGAAGCTGGACGGTTCCGCTCGTGTGCTTTTATCTGCTTACGGCGGATTTGACATCAGCCTCACACCGTCATACGACCAGCTCACAGCCTATTGGGTGGAGCAAGGGGGAGTGATGGCGGTGGCGAATCTGCGCGGAGGGGGTGAATTCGGGGAACGCTGGCACAAAGCCGGGATGCTGCAAAACAAACAGAACGTTTTTGATGATTTCGAAGCTGCTGCGGAGTACCTCGAACGGAACGGTTATACGCGCGCCTCCCGGCTTGCTATTGAAGGCGTATCGAATGGGGGATTGCTGGTAGGAGCGGCCCTAGTGCAACGACCCGACCTGTTCGGGGCAGTGGTGTGTTCTTATCCGCTGCTTGACATGATCCGGTACGATCAGTTCAAAGCGGCCCAATGGTGGGTCACTGAATATGGCTCCAGCCAGAACAAGGAACAGTTTGCTTATCTGCTTCAGTATTCGCCTTACCATCATGTTCAAAAAGGCGTGAAGTATCCTGCTGTTCTTTTTGTGACTGGCGATGGAGATACGCGCGTGGATCCGCTGCACGCCCGTAAAATGACGGCACTGATGCAGAGTTCCACCGGATCCGCTCATCCGGTTCTGCTGAAATACGATACGTCGTCCGGGCATTCAGGAGGGAAGCCGCTGGACATCCGCATTCGCGATACTGCGGATCTGATTCTGTTCTTGAACAATGAACTGAAGTAAGTCCTATCGTTAGAGATGAATGGTTAGGTTTGAGTGGGTTTCGCTTTCTATGTGCAACAGAACCCCGGTCCGCGTATTCTCACGATATGATCAGAACACGACGGCCAGCGATCCCATGCTTTTCCTAACGCCGGAGCAGTACCTGACCCACGAGCGCCAAGCCGAGTTCCGTAGTGAATACTGGCATGGCCAGTTGTTCGCGATGGCGGGCGCGAGCCGCTACCACAACAGGACTGCGGGTAATTTGTATGCCGCCCTGCACGTCGGGTTGCGTAACACGGCATGCCGCCCGTATCAAGCAGACATGCGAGTGCATGTTCCGGCTACCGGCTTATACACTTATCCAGATGTACTGGCGACCTGCGGCACGGAACAGTTTCTCGATGCCGAAGCCGACACGCTCCTGAATCCGGTGCTGGTAATTGAAGTTTTATCGGAAGCCACCAAGAATTACGATCTGGGCGGCAAGTTCGAGAATTACCGGTCGATTCCGTCATTTCGGGAGTATCTCACCGTGGAGCAGGATCGTATCGGCGTCAGTCACTGGACACGCCCCGAAGAAGGCTTATGGCTTCTGCGCGAATGGCGCGATCCGCTCAGCGCCATTCGACTCGTTTCAGTACCATTGGTGCTGAGCATCGCGGATATTTACAATAATGTGTGGGACACTCCGGACGCTTAGAAGTGAACGAACCGGTACGAGTGGAGTTTTTCAGAATGTTTTGTATGTTTGCTTCGAAGAATCGGAGCCAAAGTTTTTGTTGCGTAATTGCCCATGCAAATAAATTCATAAGCATGCTTGCAACAATTTCATAGACTCCGCTGGTATCCCATTGACTCCCGCTATCGCGTTAAGGCGAAGCGGTTTCGCTACGCGACCGATCACACAGTGGCAATACCAACCAAGACCGGTCAAATCAGCAGCGCAACAGCTCTAGATGATGCGGAGTTTAAAACATCAAACAAAACCGTCCGTCTTGAAGGGTTTAAAGCAATCGAAGAATCAGTGTATTTTTTGTTCCGCGACGTAACCAGCAGAACCACCATTTATGGCGCTGGCCGTGAACTCTCTCCAGCGATTCCGTCACATGGGAGCGTGGTTCTAGACTTCAACGAAGCGACGACCCCTCCCTGCGCTTACACTTCCTTTGCAATTACTTCTTACAATCATCATAAAATTGTTTTCTGAGGCCTCCGACACTGATTTCCAAGGAATTTTTCCGCGAGGAATTCAGTAGCCAAGTCCGTAGAGGGGTATAGCGTAAGGGCCGTTGGCAGAATTGTCGTGCAAGGCTAGAATCGCGCTTCGCCAGCCTATCACTGAAGGCTTGTAAGCAAAGCTTATGGCGCAGGTGTGTTAAGGTGCGAGCACGGCATTACAAGTATTGGCCGTGATAAAGAAATCCTGGCTGTCCGTTCCTTCTATAACAATGTCGGCGAAGCGGACCCGCTCTGAACCATCAGCGTAAATGTAGATGGTTCCCGCGTCACTCGTCCGGCCGATTGGATAAGTACCCAGATACCAGGAAAGATTGGAAATCCGCAAAGAGGAAGTAGATTGATGATATGCAACCGTGTTGCCTGCACTTTATCAGGCGAGTTGTTGAATTACGGGGCAGTCTTTGGTTCCAAAACGAAGTTGAGAACATGAGCTAAACGGAGGCCAGCGAGGGCCAGACGGCGATCAACAACAGTGATTTCATGTTGAAAGTAAAGTTCGTCGGCCAGGCCATTGGTTTCGAGCAGCGCGCCTTCGGCGGCCTGGTGCGATTCGTTGGCCCAATCGCGCGGCGTGCCTTCCGGCAGCAGGTCGAGGCGGTCGCGAGCAATCATGATTTCAAGACGCTGCGTGTAAGACTGTTCATTGGGTTCGGCATGTTCGATCAGGCCGGAATCCCAGAGTCCGTGCAGATTGCACAGGCGATCGGGACCGCAGTTCGCACTGCCAAACTGAATGATCTTGATTTCGTTGCCGCCGCGCCCTTCAGCCATCGCGTGCATGGGCTGGTGGAGGTCGCCGGTGAAATGGACCAGGTACTTCAGAGCTTCGACGCGGGCGGCTTTCGGCTGCGAAGCATCAGCAGCAATGCGGGCGAACATATCAATGCGGTCCACCGCGCAGTTGTGATGGTCGGCATTAGCGGCCGCTTCCGGGTGAGCGGCGTCGGGTTGAAAGCAATCGCGTTCTTCATCGAAGAAAGCGGCACTGCGCGGGATGGAAACATAATGCCAGCCAGCGGTTTCAGGATGGTCTTTGCGAATCTCGTCCGGCCAGGTGGAAATTCCCACCAGAGTTTCCTGTTCGAGCAAAGCGGCCAGTTGTGTTTTGGCCACGGCGGTTAAGTGGTTTTGAGCGAGAAGAGCAATAATGTGATGCCCTTCGCGTCCCCAGGCAAACATGTGCGTTGGGAGCGAGAGCAGGAGGACAATTGAGAATACTTTTAACAACATGATCGATGCCGGATTTCGCTTCGGTTTAGAATTCGATTCGGATGCTGGCTTGCGCGCGGCGGGCATTGGTGCCGTCAGGAAATCCGGAAGATTGGGTGTACAGGCCGAAACCATTAGCCGGTTGAAAGTTGAAGCCATTCAAATTGTATTGTCGGCTGTTGAGGCTGGTGTAGGTGATGGTGTTCGTCAGATTGAAGACTTCGAAGTTCAGCGTGACGCGATAACGCTCCGTGAAGGGAAGCATTTTGGTGAGGCGCACGTCCGTTCGATAAGAATCAGGAAGGCGGAGATTGCTAGGCGCCAGGAATGGCACGCGATTGGAACCGCCGAAGCCGCTAGGGGTACTGGAGGGGTAAGCTAATTGCTGCCCAGCGCCGAGACCAGCAGACGCTAACTGGGCAGTTGTCAAGGCACTAGTGACGGAAACGCTGGAAGTGACCGGTTGGCCGGTGGCAATGGTGGTGATATCCGCCAGTTGCCAGTTATTAACAAGAAAGCGAGCCAGCACGCTGCTGCTTTTCATGAATGTCGGCGAGTAGATCCAGTTGATGACCAAACGCTGGCGCTGATCGAGGGCGCTATCACCGCGATCGGCCCGGTAATTACCGTTGTACAGATTGCTAGGCGCGTTGTTGCCGAAGAACAGATTATTTCCCGCTGCGCCCAGATTGTAATCGATGGCATGGGACCAGGTATAAGCAAGACTGCCTTCCAATCCGTGGGACAGTCGCCGCTGGACCTGAACGGCGAGCGCGTTGTAAGAACTTTGGCCTCCGTTTTCAACTTGAAGGATGCGCGCGTAGCGGCGGTCGATGCGGTCGCTATCCAGGTAAACCGGCGAAACGAACGTGCCGACAATATTATTGGCGGCATCGCGGATGTTGAAAGTCACGTTGTGATTGGGAGTGGTGGGAAGGTTCAAATCCCGCGTCGAGAGAAGCTGAACCGCGTTGCTCCAAAGATAACTGACGGTGATGCTCGTGTTTCTTCCGATCGCCTGTTGAACTCCGAAATCAGCTTGCTGGCTGTAGGGCGTGCGCAGGTTCGGAGCAGCGAAGCCTACAACGGCAGCGCCGGCACCGGCAGAGGGCGGAGCAGTCAACAGATTCGGAAAGACGGGGCCGCTCGCAATCTGCGCGGTATTGCTGAGACTGAAGGACTGCTGGTACAGGTTGTTGGTTGTAAACAGAGAATTGGTCATAGCGCCCGGATAGCGGCCATAAAACAGGCCATAGCCGGAGCGGATTACGGTTGTATTTTTGTTCAGGCTCCAGGCAAAACCCACGCGCGGGGCGAAGTTCAGCGGATCGTTGGGAATGCGACCGGTTTGCGGATAATCCGGGTTGGTCAGCGGGGGCTTGGGGAAGAACGTAGTTTCGTAACGGAGGCCATAATAGAGGGTCAGATTCGGAAGAACCTTGAACTGGTCCTGGGCGTAAAGACTCAGTTCATTGTAGGTGGCGTCAACGGCTCGATTGCCGAATGCCTGGCTGTAGCTAGTATAACGGCGGCCATTGGCGGTGTTGCCGGAATAATCAAGCGCAAAGGCGTTCGCATTAGAGTAATTATAGGATCCGTTGCCGTTCACCAATTGATTGGTATAGTCCTCGGTATTGAAGTAATCAACGCCGAACTTCAAGTTATGTTTTCCTACGGTATGGGAAAAGTTGTCGGCGACTTCGTAGCGGTTTTCGCTGGGCTGAATACGCGGAATATAATTTGCGCCGCCGATGGCAACGCCGTTGACTGATAAGCTTAAAGGCCCAAAAACCGGATCAAGCAGGCTCGGAGTGACCGCATCATATTGGCGATCTTTAAACCAGCCGAAACGCGCTTCATTCACGGAGTTCGGGGTAGGAATGTAAGTCCAGGCAGCGCGGCCGTAGCGGACGTTCACATCGTCATAGCCATTGCCGCTGAGCGCCCCGCCGCTAGTGACCACAGCGCCGGTTTGAATGCCGTTCGGCGAGTAGAAATGCTGATAGTTAAGATCGAAGCTAAGCGAGTTCAGGTCGTTTAAACGATAATCAATTTTGCCGATGGCGGTGTCCTGGTCAGCGCTGCGAGGGATCGTTCCAAAGAAGCGTTTTAATGTGCCATTAATTGCGGCGCATTGGGCTGGGCTGGCAGCCGGGTTGCCATTGCTCGCAACACCGCAACCGTTCCAGGTTTCCGTAATGCTGTTGACGGCTGATGGATTGATAATGCTCGAAACCAGCGGAAACTCACGTCGCTGTTCTTCGGTGTTTAAAAAGTAGAACAGTTTATCTTTGATAATCGGGCCGGCCAGGCTGCCGCCGAACTGATGACGGTATTCGGAAGGATTAATGGTGGAAAAAGGATCGCGGGCGTCGAGCGTGCGATTGCGGAAGAACCAAAATGCGGTGCCATGAAAATCGTTGCTGCCGCTGCGAGTGATGGTGTTGACCACGCCGCCTAATGCGCGTCCGTACTCGGCGGTGTAGCCGTCGCTCAGTACTTGAAATTCCTGTACGGCATCCTGGGAAATTTGCGTGGGGATGCGGGTACGTCCGGCATTCTCGTTATAAAAAGAATCGGTGGTGTCGTTGCCGTCGGTCATAAAGTTGTTGCCGCCGGGAATGCCCCGAAAACTTAACAGGCCAAAGGTGCCGTCCGGCACAACACCGGGTGTCAACAGCACGAAGGAATCAACACGACGCCCGTTGATGGGCAGATTGTCAATCTGATGCTGCGTAACATTCTGGGAAACGTCGATTTTGTCTTCAACAATAGGCGCCACATCCTGCACATCAACTTGAGTGGTGCTGCTTTTCACGGAAAGCGCAACCGGAAAATTGACGTTCTGGCCCACCAGCAGAGTGATGTTCTCTTGTTTAAATTCCGAGAATCCGGCTGCGTTCACCGTGACCTGATACCCACTGTTTGGCGGAAGCGTGGGTGCATTAAAGACGCCGCCACCGGTGGTTTTGAGATCGCGATGAATGCCGAGTTTCTGGTTATCGATAACAACTTGGGCATTCGGCACGGCAGCGCCTGATGTATCGGTAACGGAGCCGGAAATGGCGCTGTACCCGGCCGAGGTTTGCGCGGCCGCCAAGGCTGCAAAAGCAAACAGGCACACGAATAACTTGTAAGACGGAAGACTCATAGAAAAAGAAACCCTGCTTCCAAGTTAGCGAAAGAATGTGACAACGGATTTTCAGGTTAACTGCAATTGTCTTACAGCATGGCTCGGAGAACCACTGTTACGGAGAAGCATTTTTTACATCTGATTCAGTTTCGCTTGCCGTTCAGGAGCGCATCACCAGCGGCGCTTGCGATAATTGAGCACATTGCTCGATTGCAGCCGCACTGTCGCGCAGCGCCGTTCCGGCGGTTAACCGATAGCGAAGTTCGTAGCCGCCACCGGTTCGGATGCGGCAATTCGTTTGCCACTTGTTGTTTGTGATCCAGGAATACAGGGGACCTTTTCCATCGGACGTTGTAGTGAAGCGCCATAAGCGAAGCTCGCCAAGCTGCACCAGCGGAGCATCCAGCGTGGCGAAAGCTATGCCTCCTTGCGGCCCCACCAGCGCCGCGCCGTGCTGCACAGCGTAATGATCGCAGCAGGTTCCAGGCAGTTGATCGATGCCGGGCCTGATCGCTCGACTGGGTTTATCCAGATACCATCGCGCATCGGCAAGACTCAGAGGAAAATAAATATACAATCCTTCCGGATCATCGACTTCCGTTTTAACCAGGCGGGCGGTTAGATCGAAATGAGGCAGATCATGAAAACAGCGAAGCTCCAGGCGATAGTCAACGACGCCGGGAACTGCATATTGAAATTCCCAAGCGTTAAACAAGGGACCGCCGGCAACTTGGCGGACGCTCTTGCATTGACCGAACGTTACGGTGTCGCTGGGACGGGTGCGCGGTCCGTTCACAGCACCGGCCTGGCTGCGGTCTGCTCCGGGAAATAGCTGGTAAACCGGACACCCCAAACTGTTCTGCTGCGTCGAAAGCAACTCCGCGCCGGTGCCACGATCCACAAAACTGACAATACCCTGCGTGGGTTTCCAGTTTAGGCGGTAGAAGCTGTTTTCAAAACTTTGTGAATCGCCGTTCGAGGCCGGAGCCTGTTCGCGCTGCGCAGGAACCAATCGGTATCTTCTGCTTGCGCCCGCGTTCAACGTCGTTAAGATGAAGACGTTCCAACCTCGCGGGCTCTGCTCAATTTGTGAGGGCAGAGGTTGGCCTTGTTCATCTACAACCTGGATGCCGCGTTCGACCACAGGAGCTTCCCAGAAGTTAACCGGCAACCCGACTAGCGATTGAACAGGTTTTGCGCCTGCATTGACGGCAGTATAGGTGAAAGGCTGGGACGAGGTGAATGGCCCCGCGCCGCGGGCGGGCAGAAGCCGCAGCAGCGCAGCACTCGAAAGCTCGTCAGCATCAGTGGCGTGTTTGCTTTTTCGTTGGAAAACCTGTTCGCCCAGCAAGCTCGGCGTGAAAGTTTTTGAATAACCGAAAGTATGTTCGCAGTACAAGAGCAGTTTGCGATCAATGGCATCGAGTTCGGGCGGCGCAACCACTTCCGCTTTTGGATCGAGCCGCGTGATTAATCGCCGGGTCCGCAAAGCGTTGCGATAAATGGCGGTGTCGTTCGGCGCTGAAGCGGGCGTGTCGCTCCACCAATCCGTCCATTCACCGCGATAAACAGGAAGACCACTGGCTTGCTGCTCCAAGCGATCAAAAAACCCGTTCAGAGTGGATGACTTTATTGAGACTTGTTGCCCGAATTTTCCGTTCCATTGCTGGATGATGTCGCAGTAGGTATCGCCGGGCGGGCTGTTGTCGGTATAAGTACCCGAACCCATGAGCGGAAGAAAATCGTAAGGATAACCGGATTCTTCGAGCCAGGCAAGAAACGGCAGCAGTTTCTGCTCGGCAATGCTGGTATCGGATACCGTGACATAGCCTTTCACGCCCGGCAGAATTAAACCAGGGATGCCGGGATCGCCAGCAGGAACAGATCCTCCCATCAATCCAAATAGATTGGCCTTGTGATACGCAAGCCCATTCCAAACGAGCAGCCGCCGTCCCGAAGGAGCCTCCCAATAGAACGGCACCAAAGGCTTGCCAAACGGATAACCGCCCTGGTCCGGATTGATATTCATGGAAAGCCGGAGGACTCCTTGTTCCGCGAGCGCGTCGGCCATTCCCCAGGAAAGGCCATTCACATCAGAGCCCATTGCTACGGTTAAGGGCACGTTCACGTGCCGCGCGAAGTCGGAAGCGAATTTTATGCTACGGCGAAGCAGCTCCTGGTCCGCCAAGTCCAGGATGTTGAAGTAAAGTCCTGTTAATTCAAGCGACCCGGAACGCATGGCAGCTACCAGTGCTTGACGCTCGGCGGGCGTAGCTTTTGACAGAAACTGTTCCACCTGCCAGAACCCTTCGAACGTGTATCGGAACCGGCAGTTTTCTTCGCGCTGCGCTTGTTTGGGCGAACGGGACAATTGTAATGCCTGCCGAACGAACTGAGCGTGATAATCCGCCACCACTTCCTGCCGCTCCGTGAAGCCGATATCGGTATGGCTGTGTTGAATGATGTAGACGGTCCACTGGCGCTTGGGTAAAGCTGAACCGGCGAATGCGGCTAAAGGCAGCGCGTTGAAATGGCGGCGGGAAAGAAGCATCAGATTGATTGTAGGCTAACTGTTGTGTTCAGGCGGTAAAGGTGTTTGCGTGGGCGCTTCGGTGGTGTTGATTAATTACTTAGGTAACAAGCTTCGGAGATGGGCTATTGAATCCAGCCGATCATCTAATAGCGATTAGATAAACGATAAGTAAGATAAACTCGTAATTCAGAAAGCCGTCGTACGGCTGATCAATTCTTTAGTCGCTGCCCTAGCGCACAAGGAGAACGCAATGGCTACTGATAGCAAACAGCACGCTCATGAGCTGCTCGAACAACTCGGCCCCGGCCAACTCGCCGCCGTGATCCATCTGCTTGAAGTCATGATCGACGACGAAGATGAATTGACAGAAGAGGACCGCCAAGCGATCCGCAGTTCACGCGAGTATTTCCGCGACAACCCCGACGGAGGCTTGTCATTTGAAGACATGGTTGCCAGTTGCGGTTTAACCATGGAGCAGGTTCGCAAAGTAGATTGAGGCAGCTTGAAGAAGATTCGCTTCCGGCCTAACGTGCAAGCCGAAGTCCGTGCCATTGAACAGAAGGCCGCCCTCCAAATCCTCGAAGCCATTCACCGCTACGCCAGGACTGGCGAAGGCCGTGTTAAGCCGCTCAGTGGCGAGTTCGAAGGCTTGCTCCGTCTCCGTGTTGGCAATCACCGCGTTTTCTTTGACGAAACCACTATTACCATACACCGCGTCCGCGACCGCCGCGAAGCTTACCGCTGACAACATGCCGCTTTACGATTGACGTACAGCGTAATGCCCGCTAGAATGCAGGATGATAGTTAGCTATCGTGACAAGCGCACACAGGACTTTGCCGCAGGGAAGCGGGTTAAGGCATTTTCGGGTTTCAAACGCAGCGCCCAGGTGAAGCTGGATCGACTGGAAGCGGCGACTTCGATTAAAGATTTGGCGGCCCTGCCCGGCAACTTCTTTGAGGCCTTGAAGGGAGACCGGCGCGGTCAGTACAGCATCCGCATCAACGATCAGTGGCGGATTTGCTTTGAGTGGCCGAACGGTTCTCCCGGCCCGCAGAACGTGGAGATTGTGAATTATCACTGACCGAAAAAGGAGAAGCAGATGGCACGAACCCCGATCCATCCCGGCGAACATTTACGGGAAGAACTCGACACGCTAAACATGAGCGCTGCCGAATTGTCCCGGCAACTTGGCGTTCCGACCAACCGCGTTACTGGCATCCTGAACGGTCAGCGCGCTATCACGGGAGACACGGCTTTGCGACTGGCGCATTTTTTCGGCACCAGCGCGGAATTCTGGCTCAACCTGCAAAGTCTTTATGAATTGCGCTTGGCACAGCAGAAATCTGGCAAGTTGATTGACCGTTTGCCGACCTTGAAACGGCAATCGCCTGTTCCGGCTTAAAGTGAAGATAAATTGCGCAGAACAGGGAAGATCACCGGGCAGTGGCTCAGCTCCCTGATTGATTAGCTTTCTGGGAGACACAAAAACGATTAACAAACCATATTTAGTCAGTTGACAGAGCAATAAGCCCTATGTAGACTTTCTATTATGGGTTCGGAACCGCGACTTACGACACAGACAATCAAGGTGATCGCAGCTCTGATGGCAGATGTAGGGAGTGAGTTGTCAGGTGCTGAAATTGGACGTGTGAGCAAACTTGCTTCAGGAACACTTTATCCGATTCTTTTCCGCTTAGAAGAAGCTGACTGGCTCGAAAGCCGTTGGGAGGTCGAGGACCCACGAGTGCTCGGAAGACCAAGGCGGCGGTTGTATCGATTAACAGCTTTGGGTAGCAGCAAGGCAGCTTCTTGTCTCCAGGAAATGAGAGCCGTAATCGGAGGATTGGTATGGGCCTAGTAGCAGATATTTTCATCTTCCTGGTCAAAGCATTTCTGTCTCGACAAGTAGCGGAAGAATTCAGAGCGTGGACGCCTTGGCTTGTTAAACACCTGATTCAATATGCAACCAACAGACTTCCGGAGGACCAGAAAGAGCGATTCAAAGAAGAATGGCAGAGTCACGCGGATGAAATACCCGGACAGATTGGCAAAGTTCTTACTTCATGCGGCTTTGTTGTGTCGACATGGAAAATGTATCCAGTATCACCGCGTAGTACTTTCGTTCGCCAAGAGACCAAGCAGCCTTTGTTTGTTTTTTCCGTAGTTGTGATCGGGATACCCATGCTTGTCACTACAACCTGTATGGTTGCGAGCATGGTAATGCACGATGCAACACCGATGAGATTGTCGGTACTCTCCATGGCTCGACTTACTCTGGCTCTAGCTGGAGGATCAAAAACTGCTGCACAGGACGCTCACCTGCAAGCTAATATGGCCCAATTACAACAAATGTTGTCTGGTCTTACTCCGAGGCAACTAAACACATTGGCTCTGCTCGAATGGGTTTGGCTTCTAGATATTTTGGTCGGCGCAGGCGCCTGTTTTTGGTATACATTGCTTCAGCCCATACTGACTTCCTTCAAAAATATAACTGTTTTATCTCATGAAACACATGGACCTTAGAGTTAGGGCTTTACCGGGTGAAGTTGAATAGTTGTTCTAAAAAGGCGATTAAATTTTCTTCGGCAATTCAGTGACCGCATTGCGGAATCGTAGCAACTTTTACGTCCTTGGCTACCTCCTGCAACATTGGTTTTGCAATGGGAGCAAAGAAATTCGCCGCACCGCCTAAAGCAAGCACCGGTATCGTAAGCCGCCTCGACTTCTTCAGCGCGGCTCTATTGTCTTCGGCATCACGATCAAAAGCGCGGTGGAGTTTAAAGCCAGCTCGCATCGCCCCCGCTGATTCGAAGCTGGCGGCGTAGCGGTTAAGATCATCGTTGATATTACCCTACGGTTTTACGAATTCCTGATAAACAGTGTGCATTCAAACGCCGATGTTTTTGTCCATGTGATGTGATGAAAATTCAAAAGATAAAAACGCCGCTGCTGCGGATCGCTTATGAAGAAAGCGGGCCTGCCGAAGGTGAGCCGTTGTTTTTGCTACACGGCTGGCCGGATTCTGCCCGCACCTGGGATGCAGTTCTCCCGTTTCTGCATGAAGCGGGCTATCGGACAATTACGCCCTATTTACGCGGTTATGGGCCGAGCACTTTCCGTCATCCCATCTTGGGACGAAAGCCGCGTCGAACCGGACAGCCCGTTGCTTTCGCCCAGGACATTGTTGACCTGGCGGATCGCCTGCGGCTGAAACGTTTCCACTATGTAGGACATGACTGGGGCGCACATGCCGGGTATGTGCTGGCGGCACTCTTTCCGCAACGCCTGAAGTCTCTGGTTACGATCTCCGTCCCGTTCCGACCTGGCGAAGCCGCGCTGCCGCCTTTTCCGCAGGCTCGCGCTTACTGGTATCAATGGCTGCTTTGCAGCAAACCTGGCGAGAAGAAATTTCGGGAAGATCCCGTTGCTTATGGGAAAGCGCAATGGGATGTATGGAGCCCATCAGGCTGGTACACCGAGCAGGAGTTTGCGGAAGCAGCCAAAAGTTGGGAGGGCAAGGACTTTCAGGATGTAGTCCTGCACAGCTATAGGTCCCGATGGGGTCATGCGGAGCTTGATCCCAAGTACGCGAAACAACAAGCGCGGTATCAATCGACGCGGACCTTGCACATTCCAACTTTGCTACTGCATGGCGAACAAGACCATTGCGTACTTCCGGAAACAACTGAGAGGGCCGAACGTCATTTTACTGCTTTCTACCGGCGTTTGTTGCTTGAAGGTGTCGGTCACTTTCCACAACGGGAGAATCCAGAAGCGACTGCTGCCGCTATTGTGGAGCACCTGCGAAGGAACGCTTGATCCGACGCGAGCGGAATATCTCACTCGCTTCAAATCCACCGAATCTTTAGGCTGGCACTTCCGAAATGGACTGAGGCTCCACCCGCTGCCGCGCGTTGCGCTGCGCCCGGTACTGGATAGCTTCTTCATATGCTTTTAAACGCGCACGCATGACACCTCCTAGAGGCCGATGCGCTTCGAGCGCGTGCCAAGGGTTGAACGAAAGTTGTTCGTCTACAAACAATTGGCGAGCGTCGGAGTATGTATCCTGCGGCGTAACCGCTAATCGCGCTACAACCTGCCAGGGACTTTTTTCTTCAGGCCACTTTTTGTCCGCTTTTTCAATCGGAAAGTCTTTGTTCTTCTCCTCAGTAAAGGGATCTTCAAGCGCGAGCGCCAGTTGCGCTTTCATTTCCCACACACCCGTTTGATCCCGGAAGAATTCTTTAATCAACTTTTCCAGCGCGTTGTAATCTGCCCCTAGATCAATGCCTTTGCCGGTTAGCTCTTTCAGGTTCTGCGACGCCGGGGCGATTCCCACTTTGGCGACATAATTTCCATAGCGTAGCGGAGCCACGGTCGAGAAGCTTTCGCCCAGAATGTGGGTAGCGGAAGCGCCAATTCCTTCCAGGGTGGTCGAAGGCAGATGGATCGCTTTGAGCACCGCATTAGTAGCTCGCGCTGCCACAGAAACTGCGTGCTTAACTTCTTCCGGCGTTTCCAGGTTTTTGTCAAACAACTTAATCTGTTCGAGAAAACTTTTCGGATCGGGCGCGGTAAATGCATCCGCATTGATGCAGACAAAATCCTGCGTGGACTCATTGGCATGGTTCGCCACCTTGGGACCGTCTACATTTAATATCTTGATGGCCAACCCGCGAGGGCTTGAAACTGTATCCGCCAACATGTCTCCGGGATTGGTGGAAAACCTCATAATGACGGAATGTGTTCCCGGCTGTGAGAACAAGCCTTGCGCCAGAGGCTCCGGCAAGTCCGACAGGATTTCCAGAGTTCCGACCAGCACTCCATGTGACTTCGCATGTACGGGTCGGTAGGCATGGCGGTAGCGGTTAGCCATAGTTCGCGTAATGTGCTGCATGGTGCGGGAGAGTTGATCGAACACTATCGGTTCATCATCCGCAGGCTGCTCCAGCGCAGGGCTATAGAGAAGGTAAGGCAGATCGGAAACGGCCATAAACTAGAATTTATCGCAGGAACTTGGGGTGATCAGCCCGCCTTTCGCAGGGAAGACCAATTGAGGTCGGCACGGCTACTGAATTCAGGTTTTGTGCAAGTCAGTTCCTGTTTCGTTTTGCCTCGGCCTGAACCGCTTTAGAGAATGAAACCAGTAATGACCGCCACCAAAAAGCAAAAGAAGAGAGACGATCAGCATGATAAGCGTTTTGGCTATTGCGATAATCGTTAAACTCACCTAATCTCCTTGATTGCTCAAAACTAACCGCTTCATTCCATTCAGCCCTAAACAAGAGTTTAGCTTTTGACTTTTACCATCTCATCAGTTGAGAGTCAATCACCGCTTAAAGTGTAGACTGCAACAGGGCACTTAAAACAAATGCCCCATTTTTTCCCGTTTGGTTTTCAAGTATTCTGCCGTGGTTGCCAAGGGCGGAACAATAATCGGAGCGCGTTCGATCACCTTCACGCCTGCTGCTTCCAGAGCCGCGACTTTATCGGGATTATTGGAAAGCAGTCTTACTTGGTCCGCGCCAAACCATTTCAAGATTGCCGCCGGCAGAGCATAGTTTCGCAGGTCGGCTTCAAACCCCAAATGTTCGTTGGCTTCCACGGTGTCGAGTCCCTGGTCCTGTAATTCATAGGCCCGCAGTTTGTTCATTAAACCGATGCCGCGCCCTTCCTGCGCTTCATAAATCAACAGTCCGCGTCCTTCGGCCACAATCTGGTCCAAGGCCAATTCCAGTTGGCTGCGGCAATCGCAGCGCAGGCTATGAAACACGTCGCCGGTTAAACATTGGGAATGAATGCGCACCAGCGGCGCTCCTCCCGCATCAGGCGAGAGATCGCCCAGTTTCAGCGCGACCGCTTCATCCAACTCGCGGCCCGTGCCGCTTTCAAATCCGAAAATGCGGAAATGGCCAAAACGATTAGGAAAATCGGCTTCCGCCACTTTTCGGAGTTCACTTGGGAACAAAGAATCCTCATTTCGCCGCTGAAGCGGCACATTCCTCAAACCAACGCTCGTGATTTTATTGAGATTGCCTTCTATTATAAGATTTTGCCAAGCCGCCCCAGGATTCACTCCTGCTTCGCCCATGCCGGCTGAATGGTTGAAGGGTGTTTAATTCCGCCCATGAGCACCCCATTGTGGCTACATGTGGCTATATTAGGATTACGGAAACCGGCATTCGGGAATTGAAGAACAACCTGAGCCGATATATTCGGCGAATCGAGGCCGGAGACCGCATTGCCGTTACCTCGCACGGGCGTGTGGTCGCGGAGCTCGTACCTCCGGCAATGTCGCGGCTGGGTCGCAGGCAGTTTGATGGCCTCGCGGCCGCCGGCATTATCCGGCTTGCTCTTGAAAGCGGTGACCCGCTCGAAGACTGGCCCGATATCCGGCTCCCGCAGGGCACAGCCGCTATCTTGATTGATAACGATCGTGGCGAAGAGTAAGGCAATTCCAAAACGCCGGACCAGTTCTCCGCCAGCGACCTCGACGATGAAACCCGTTGCGCCGGTGGTATGCTACATCGAATCGAGTGCGTTGCTTGCGGCGATGCTGCGGCTAGAACCTCTATTCGCACAGCAACAAAACGCATCACATCAGCCCTCACGCTTGCTGAATCGGCTCGCGCAATTGTCAGGGCGCGCGTCGGCGGGAGGTTGAGCCAGGAGCAGGAACGGGCAGCGGCACATGGGCTACAAGTCTTTGCCCGGCGCTGTGATATTGTGAGCATCACGGGTGGGGTACTGGCGCGCGCAGGGCGCCGTTTTCCCGTGGAACCTGTCCGCACTTTGGATGCGGTGCATCTGGCTACTGTGGAAGCTTTGGGCGAACCACCCGCCCTCATTACGATACTCACGCGTGACATCCGGGTTCGTGAGAACGCAATCGCGCTCGGTTATGCCGTTGAGTAGCTAACCGATCAGAAGCAGCGCGCTCAAGAAGGGGTGTTTTCCAGTTCCGATCGGAAACCTTAAGAACAAGTATAGTTTTTGGCAGGAATTATTCTCATGATTGATGCTAACTGAGCAACATCTTGTCGCGCTTCTGTTGAAAATCGCTGTAGCTGCTTCTGTTGCCAGCATTCTGATGCGGTTTCGCGGCATTCGGCGCATCATTCTGCGCGATGACCGCACGGTAGCCGAACGCTTAAACCTGGCCTTGATCTTCTCGTTTATTTTCGGCGTGGGGGAAATCGCCCGCATCATGACACCCAACCAATACCAGGCAATTGACTTGTCGCTCGAAAGCGCGCTGATCGCCGGTTTACTGGGAGGCTACGTCAGCGGTTTGGTGGGCGGAATCTGCGTTTCGGTTCCCGCTATGTTTGCCGGTGAATATATGTCCATGCCGCTTTACTCGGCGGCGGGCGTGGTGGGGGGTCTACTGCGCGATCTGGCACCGGAGAAGGAAGACATCTGGTATTTTTCTGCTTTTATTGATTTGAATGTTTACCGTGTGATTCAGGAAGCGATTCGGCGCAAGAAAAATATTCTGGAACGCCGCATTATTGAGCGCTCCGCTTTTAACGTGATCTGCAACGCCGGTATTTTCCTGATCGAGTTTTTCCGCATGATTATTTCCATGCAGTTTACGCGCCGCGCCGCGTTTTCCATTGCAAAAGACTGGCCGGGGTCCAGTTTGGTTCACTTTCTGGCGTTGTCTGTTACCACTCTTTTCTGCATTTCGATTCCGGTTCGCATCTGGTCAAGCGTTCGCATTGAGGAAAAACTGGAAGCGCAGAAGATGCGCCTAACGGAAGCACGGCTGGAAGCTTTAACCAACCAGATCAACCCGCATTTTCTGTTTAACACCCTGAACTCGGTGGCGACGCTGATTCGTATTGATCCAGATAAAGCCCGGGGCGTGGTTTACAAGCTTTCCAACATTCTGCGGCGGCTGCTGCGGAAAACCGAGCCGATGTCGCCTCTGCGGGAAGAGATTCGTTTCATTGACGATTACCTGGCGATTGAAATGGTGCGCTTCGGCGACAAGCTGAAATTTGAAAAGCACGTAAAAGAAGACACGCTGGACCGGCTGGTACCGAGCATGATCCTGCAGCCGGTGATTGAAAATTCAATTAAACATGGGTTATCGAGCAAAGTGGAGGGCGGAACCATCTGGCTGCGGGTGTGGCTGGATGGGGCCATGCTACAGATTTTGATTGAAGACAACGGCGTTGGAATTGACGACGCCAAACTGGCCCGCTTGTTTGAACAGGGCATCGGCGTCAGCAATGTAAATGAACGCTTAAAGGTGTTATTCGAATCGAACTATCATTTTTCAGTAAACAGCACGCCAGGCGAAGGCACACGAACGCTGATTCAGATTCCCGTTTCCACGGTTTGAGGGTTTTAAGTTTTTGAATCGACGAAGTTCAAACCGGCCAGCACGCCGCGCATGTAAGAAAAACTGCGCTGCATTCCCGGCATCGGGTTTTCTTCGTGAATTTCATATTCCAGGTTGCAGCAGCCCTGATAGCCCATTTTGACCAACTGCTGAAAAATAGCTGGGAACGGCATTTTTCCGTCGCCGCAGTCGCATTGGCTTTCCTTGGCCGTCATATCACTTAAATCTTTGACGTGCATATCGAGCAGACGCGATCCGGCTAGGTGAATTGACTCGACCACGTCCACGCCAGTTCGGGCGGTGTGGCCAATGTCGATGCACAATCCGCAGCGCGGGTCCATGTTCTTTACAACGGCCAGAACACTTTGGGGCGTAGGAAAATTTTTATCTTCCGGCCCGTGGTTATGCACGGCAATTTTGATGTTGTATTCCTTAACGAACGGCTCCAACTTCGGCAAGATGTCTTTGTTAGGCATTACCACCAGCACCGGCATACCGGCTCGCTTGCCGTACTCGAAGGCATGGCGTATTTCCGCTTCGTCGTATTTTTCAAAGCGGATAGTGCCGCCGCCGACGATTGTTAATCCGGCGCTGTTCAGTTCACTTTTCACTTGATCAATCTGTTCCGGGGTGTTTTCCAACGGCAGATGGAACGATTTCAGATTAATGTACGGCGTCTTCAGGTCCTTTGTCATCTGAATCGTCTGAGCCAAGTTGAACTTTCGGAAAGAATAAGACGCGACACCTAGCTTAATGTCGGCTTTTCCGATTTTGTATTCCTGCGCCGGAACCGATTCCGGCAGAAAAGCCGCGCTCGCCAGTCCTAGTGCGCTTGCGGTCCATTCTCGTCGAGTCATATCAGATGGCCTCCAATTCTTCTTCCAGCAGTTGCTTTTGGTAAAGCTCCGCGTACAATCCGCCGCACCGCAGCAGTTCATCATGCGAACCCTGCTCCGCAATCGTTCCGTGGTTCAGCACCACAATACGGTCCGCGTTTTTCACGGTGGATACCCGATGGGAAACCAGCAGAGTGGTCCGGTTTCTCATCACCGAGGCCAACCCGGTTAGGATCCGCTCTTCGGTGATGGTATCAACACTGGCGAGCGCATCGTCCAGAATCAGTATTTTCGGGTTTCGCAGAATGGCCCTCGCAATGGCGGTGCGCTGTTTCTGGCCGCCGGAAAGCGTTAAACCGCGCTCGCCGATCACCGTTTCCAAACCGTTGGGAAAAGAAGCGATGTCGGGTCCAAGCCCGGCTACTTCAGCAGCCCGCTCAATCTGTTCCCTGGTAGCTTCGGGAACACCCAAGGCGATATTCTGCGCGAGGGTTGCGCTGAAAAGAAAAGTTTCCTGCGGAACAAATCCAATCCGCTCGCGTAACTGCTCCGGGTCAAAGCGCCGCAAATCCACGCCGCCCATTTCCACCGTTCCTTCGGTTGGGTCGAACAGGCGCGGGATCAAATTCACCAATGCGGTTTTACCGCTGCCGGTATGCCCGACAATCGCCACGGTTTCAGCTTCCGCAATGGCGAGGTTCACGCCGTCGAGGGCTTTGCGACCGGAGAACTCCATTCCTACATTGCGAAACTTCAACACAGGAGCTACCTCAGTAACCGGAACCGACAGTGACGGCGCTTTGATGGCGGGTTCCCGGTGCATCAGATCGTTGATGCGGTTCAGCGAAGCAGTGCCGCGCTGCATCAGATTCACCACCCAACCCAAGGCGATCATCGGCCAGATTAGCGTCCCCATATAAGTGTTGAACATCACAAAACTGCCGAGCGTAATCTCGTGGCGCAGAAGGCGAACGCCGCCCGCCCAAAGCACCAGCAGAAAGGTGAACCCAATTAGAGCTTGCAAGGCAGGCATAAATGTTCCTTGCAGTCGGGCCAAGCCGATGTTTTCGCGAATATATTCCTGATTCAGTTGTTCAAACTGAGCCACTTCCGCGTTTTCCTGAGCATAAGCGCGGACAATCCGAACACCGGCCAAATTTTCCTGCACTCTGCTGCTGATGTCGGAAAACATGCCCTGGATATGTTCAAAGCGAGTGTGAATCTGACGCCCGAAAAAGATTACGGCTACTGAAACAATTGGCGCCGGTATTAAGGAAATGAGCGTCATGCCGGCGTTTACTTTCAGCATCACTGCAACTACGATAATGAGGGTGATTGAGGTTTCAGTCCAATACATAATGCCCGGGCCGAGCATCATGCGCACCGCATTCAAATCGTTAGTCGCCCGAGCCATGATGTCGCCGGTGCGAAATTCCGAGTAAAAATCCTGCGAAAGCGTGACCAAGCGCCGGTACAGGTCGTTTCGCAGATCATACTCCACGTCGCGCGAGATGCCGATGATGATGACGCGCATCCAGTATTGAAAGATGCCTTTCACCAGTGCAACCGTCAGCAGGATGGCCGCCAATTTCAGCACAATTGCAATCTGAAAACCGGCGGTTAAGCGATCAACGCCATTTTTGAGGATCAAGGGAAGCAGGGCGGAAAATGCATCTTTGGCGATCAGGGCGCCCATCCCCAACGCGAGTCCACGCTTGTAGCGCGCCAGATAAGGCCACAGAGATGAAATCGACTTACGCATCTTCTTTCAGGGTACTTGTTTTCACAGTAGGCACTGCAATCTTCAATTCAATTTCCTATCCAGGCCGAAAGTGTTTTCAGCCATTCCTGCAAGAAGATGCGTTGTCCGCCACGATTCCGCCACCAGCCGTCGGGAGTGAAATATTTATCCGGCGCGGCAATAGTAATTACCTGCAGATTAGGCGCTGCTTCTTTCATTAACCGAGCCGCCCGGCGCGTGTGATAGTTGCTGCTGACCAAAAGAACCTTGTGAATGCCGTGTTGTTTTAACCATTCCGCAATATCCTGGGTTTCGTCGCGGGTGGCTACCATGTCGCGCTCAAATGGCCGGAAGTACGAACGTGAATATCCTTTTGCCGCTGCGTAATCAATGGAGAGTTCCGCGTGATTGGTCAGCAGGTAAGGCGTTCCGCTCACCAAAGCATAGGGGGCCCAACCTTCCCGCACCAGTTGTCCAGCAGTTAGAACACGGTCTCCGTACTCATCGCCTGCCAGGGCCACTACGACTTCAGCCTTTTCCGGTTTTTGATTTTGAACCAGATACGAGCCTAAGCCGATGAGGATTTGAGTATGAAACAGGAGCAACAGGAAAACAACTACGGAAACAAACAGGAGAAGCGTAATGCAGCCGTGCTTAAGGCTGCGGAAAGGAGCCAACGGGCGATTATTCAGGGCTTTTCAGAATCCGAGCGCGAATCCAGCCGTCCTACCGATTTCAGTTGCCGGTACATGCGCTCAATTTCGTCTTCATCTTCCTGGCTGATCATGCGAACCGGTTGGTCGGCGGTTGGATGACTGCCGCGCAACGCGCCCATTGAGGTCCAGGTCCAATAATCTTTGTGGGAAACGCCATCAAAAGTGGCTTGCACGGAATTCAATCGAAGCTGATTCACCAGTTTGCTGATCCGATCAGGCTCACCGGGGTAAATCAAAAGCTTTTTCCGGTTGTTAGTGAGGGTGAGTTTCAGAACCAGCGGCGAAACCAGTTTAGTGCTATTCACTTCGCGGACTTCCCGCCAAGCAACGGCCCTGGTTCCGAGCAGAAACTGATGTTCGCTGACCACAATGGACGAGCAGGAAGCTAGTAAAAACAGCCCGATCGTCGTAATGCAACAAAGAAAAGCGGGAATAAACGCAAACGGCGCACGCAAGCCGCAGAGCACGCAGATGACGGCTCCAGCCAAGCCGAACCAGCCAGCCCGGGCATACAGCCGCGAGGGTGTGTAAACTTCAGAGTTCGGCTCCATAGCTACAGGCTACTCCCCGTCTTCGAGTACGTCAATTGTCTATCTTGGAAGATCATACTTCGCTCACTTGTAATGCCGGGTGCCGCTCAGTACTCGATTGTTTGAGGAGGCCATCCGGATTCCTTTACGCACATAATTAACCCAACTAACAATCGTAAAGAAAGAAGTTCCGGATACTCCTATAATTCTCAAGGCAGATAGGCTTTTTAATGTAAAAACGTTGCCCACTAAAATAGCCAGAACCGTTGCAATTTGAAACGCTGTGCTGATTTTACCTGAAAACAGGGGGGAAAATTCAGTTTGATTTCGCAACTGCCATAGTAAAACTACCCCTACCACAATTACCAGATCGCGAGCTATCACCAAGCTGACAAGCCAAAGCGGGATTTGGCCGATTAAACCCAATGAAACAAAAGCAAATACCAGCAGTACTTTATCGGCAGCCGGATCCAGGTACGCGCCTAAGCGGGAAGTAGATTTCACCAGTCTAGCTAGATAACCATCCAGCAGATCGGACACACCGGCGGCCAAGCCTAGTAGAAGCGCCAGATCAAACCGGCGTTGCAGAACCAGCCAGCCCATAACCGGAGCAGATAGAAGACGAAACAACGAGAGAAGATTTGGAAGATGGCTCAATACCTAACTACAAATGAAAGTAATGAAAACGACAACTCTATATTTCATCGTAAATCAAGCGGCGTTCTTATAGGTCACAATCTCATACAGGCTAGGATCGGACATAATCCGATTCACCAATTGCGCGTGCATGGCGTGACCGGCTTTGTTAGCTACCAGACGGCCCAGCAATGGTCGCCCGAGCAGAGCCAGATCGCCGATTAGATCCAACGCTTTGTGGCGGCAAGGCTCATCGGGAAATCGCAGACCGCCTGGGTTGGCAACTTCCTGGCGGGTAAAGCAAACAGCGTTGTCGATGGAAGCGCCTCGAATCAATCCCATATCCCGCATTGCATCCAGTTCATGTTCAAAGCCGAACGTTCGCGCCGGAGCAATTTCAGCGGCGTACCGCTCCGGGGTCAATTCCAGTTCCAGCTTTTGCTCGCCTACTAAGGGGTGATCAAAAGAAATGTGGCAGGACAACTCGAAACTGGCGGAAGGCAGGATGGCTACGCTTTTGCCGTTCGCTTCCACTTTGACCGGTTTCAGCATCCGCAAATAACGACGCTGGCGTCGTGTTTGTTCGATGCCTGCTTCCTGGAGCATGGCTACAAACGGAGCACCGCTGCCATCAAGAATAGGCACTTCCAGATTGTCCAACTCCACTACAGCGTTGTCGATTCCCATGCTGTAGAAAACGCTTAATAGATGTTCGGTGGTGGAAATCAGCACACTTTTGTGCATGAGGCTGGTAGCATAGCTTACTCTAGCTACGTACTCCCAACTAGCGGGAACCTTAAAATTGTTTAAATCTGTTCGTACAAAAACAATTCCGGTCGAAGGGAGAGCCGGGCAGATTCGCAGGTGAACTTGCGTTCCACTGTGAAGTCCTATGCCGCTTACCTCAACGGGACGGCGAACCGTAGTTTCATAGCGCGTAGTCAGCAAACATTGCCAGCATAGCAGGGTAGGCAAATTGAAGTTAAGTTATTTAGGATGAATACATTGCGCTCCTCAAGTGTGGCATTATTACCACGTGGACCGTTTAATATTTTGTCATGAGTGTTGTATTTTTGCCTCACTTGAGAGCTAAAAACCTAATTCTCAGTTTGAGTCAGGTTAGAGATTACCGAGATGAGTTCTTCGATGCGAATTGGTTTAGTTAAATAGGCATCCATACCGGCACCGAGGCAGCGTTCCCGGTCGCGGTCCATTGCATGAGCAGTCAGGGCCACTACAGGAAGATGGCCGCCGCGAACAGCTTCTCTGCGCCGCAGTTCCAGGGTGGCTTCTATTCCGTCCAACTCCGGCATTTGAACATCCATCAAAACAAGATCGAAGCTCCAATTCTGGTCTTCCAGCGTATTTAAAGCTTCCAGACCGTTCACAGCCATTGTGACGGCGTGTCCCTGACGTTGTAGCAGACGGGAAGCAACAGTGCGATTGACAGCATTATCTTCCACCAGCAGAATTCGCAATTTGCGAGCGGCAGTTTCTGCCAAGACCGGCTGTTTATCGATTTTTAGCGGATCAGGCTGGATTGATTCGGCGGGGCCAGTTCTAAAACCGAACTCTGCGGTAAAGAAGAAGGTACTACCGCGCCCCACTTCGCTTTCCACCCAGATCCGGCCGCCCATCAGCTCGGCCAACTGTAAAGAGATTGTTAAGCCAAGACCGGTGCCGCCGTATTTGCGCGTGAAAGATCCGTCAACCTGATTGAACGCCTGGAAAATAGCTTTCTGCTGCTCTGGCGCAATGCCGATTCCGGTATCGCGCACGGTAAACAGAAGATGCACTTTCGTTTCGGTTCGGCTTTGTTGTTGTACGGCTATCTCAATACCTCCTTCGGAAGTGAATTTAATTCCATTTCCGATCAGATTAATCAGCACCTGCTTTACGCGGTAAAGATCCCCAATTAATACTTCCGGGACTCCTTCGCCCAGGTTCAGATTCAGCTTTAATCCTTTCTCGTTCGCTTTAACTGATAACATTTGAATCGTTTGATTCAAGCATTGCAATAAGCTGAACTCAATTGGCTCCAGCGTCAGTTTTCGGGCATCGATTTTCGAGAAATCCAGGATGTCGTTGATCAGGTTTAACAGCGACGCGGCCGATACTTTAACAACTTCCAAGTAGCCGCGCTGTTCTTCATTCATATCGGTTGCCAGCGCCAGATTGGTCATTCCGATAATTCCGTTCATCGGGGTGCGAATTTCGTGGCTCATGTTTGCCAGAAACTCGCCTTTTGCTTTATTGGCTGCTTCGGCCAGTTCCTTGGCAGTGATCAGTTGCGCTTCGGCGCGTTTGCGCTCCTGGTTTTCTTCGAGAAGCGCTTTGTTGACCTCAGTCAATTGAGCAGTGCGGCGCAGCACCAGTTCTTCTAATTCGTCGCGCGAACGCCGGAGTACTTTTTCGGCTTCTTTTCTTTGGGTGATGTCTTCTACTACACCGACCACGCGATCCAATTTTTCATTCTCGTCATAAACCGGAAACGCTCGGTCCCAAACCCAGTGAACCTGACCATTTTGGCTTTGAACCCGGTATTCCAGATCCGCTGACTGTCCGTTGAATTGTTTTGCTTTGCCGGCACGAGCTTCCGGCCGGTCTTCCGGGTGAATATTGTTGAACCATTGTTCAGGATCATTGAGAAGCGCTTCAGAAGTAATGCCCCAAAGTGCGTAAAAGGCTGGGCTGACATAAAGAAATTTTCCGCTTTGGGCATTCACCATCCAGAAAGTTTCGCGGATGTTTTCGGCCAACTCCCGGAATTGTTGTTCGCTTTCACTAAGGGCTTTGGTGCGTTCCTGAACCAGCAACACAAGCTTTCGCTCATTCGCCTGCAGACGGTTCAGCCGGTAACGAAATACTCCCCAAATGACAAAGCAAATCAACACCACTGCTAAACAGTCAGCAGTAATAGTTTGATAGAAATGCGGCTTCAGAATTAAAACAAGCGATGCTTCATTCTGGCTGGAAACGCCATCGGCGTTAGAAGCAGTGACACGGAACCGGTATTTGCCCGGGGGAATGTTTGTGTAGTAGGCGGTACGGCGGTCCACCTCAGTCCAATCCTTGTCGAAACCTTCCAACATGTACTTGAAACGGGTCTTCTGTGGAGCAGTGAACACCGGCGCAGTGAAATCAAACTCCAGTTGTCCTTTACCGGGAGGCAAGTTAGACAGATCGGTACTAGCTTTTTGCTTTCCATCTACCTTTACGTCCTCAATAGTGACAATTGGCTGGACCCGGTTTACGGCCAGTTTCTTCGGGTCCACGGTAACTAGTCCCTTCATCGTGGGAAAAGCTAAACGGCCATCGCGAAAGCGCCATCCAGCAGGCTGAAATCCTCCATTGCATTCACGGCTTTTCATGCCGTCTGCTACGTCAAAAGGTCGCGAAGTGACAGCAGATAAATTTCCGGCAAAATATCTTTCCAGTTCCTGGCGCTCGACGCTGAAAATCCCTTTGTTGCAGCTCATCCACAAACTGCCCAGCTTGTCGTCCACAATTTGCAGTACCGAATCATAAAACAGTCCTGCTTGGCTGGTGACCGATTGAAATTTGCCGTTTTTAAACCGGTTTAGCCCGCCGCCGTTTGTGCCCAGCCAGAGAGTTCCATCTGAATCGCCAGTGATGGTCCAGATCACATTATTGGAGAGTCCATCGACAATGTTGTAGGAGGTAAACCGCCCATCAACAAACTTGTTTAATCCTCCGCCGCCGGTGCCGATCCAGTAGGTTCCCCGATCCTCGTAGATGGAGAGGACATAATTATTCGAAAGCCCATCCTTGGTGGTGAACGAAGAAAAACGCTTGCCATCGTAACGCACCAGACCGCTGCGCGTACCGGCCCACAGAACACCTTGGCTGTCAACATAGGTGCAGTAAACAATGTTTTCGGGAACTCCGTCCTGAGTTGTGAAGTTGGTGAATTTGCCGTCATGAAGCCGACTTAAGCCTTTGCGCGTTCCAAACCAGTGGTCGCCGGCTGCGTCCTGAGCAATGGAAAAAACCAAATCACTCGCAAGCCCCTGCTGGGCGGTGTAGATAGTGGTTACGCCATTCTTTAATCGTGTTACGCCGTGATCGGTTCCCAGCCATACAACTCCTTCGCGGTCCTCAAAGACAGGCAGAACTACATCGCTCGATAAACCTTCATAATGGGAATAGGAAACCAAGCTGCCTTCTCTTAACCGGTTCAATCCGCCGCCGGCAGTTCCAATCCAAAAGCTTCCTTCGCGGTCCTCATAAAAGCTCCATACATCCTCGCCAGAAAAACCCTCTTTTTGCGTGTAGGGAGTAAATGTGTCATTAACCAAGCGAGTGACACCACCGCCGCCAGTACCGAACCACATAGTACCGGCTGAATCCTGATGAATAGACCAAATCGAATTACTAGTTAATCCGTTCGCGGAAGTATAAGTCTTGAATGTTCCGTTAGAGAACTTTATGAGACCAGCGCCGTTAGTTCCAATCCAAACAGAACCAGAGCGATCGGAAAAAACAGACCGCACATTGCCGAGCGGCAGACCGCGCGCAGTTGCAAGAGTGGTGATTTTGCCGTGATTCCAGCGGCTTACCCCGGAGTGCGTTCCAATCCACAATCCACCTTGCTGATCACTGCAAATAGAAAATACAGTGTTGTCAGAAAGCCCATTCTGTTTGGTATAAGATTGGAACCTACCATTGTGATATCGGAAAACTCCTTCCCCGTCGGTTCCGATCCAAAGATTGCCATCTCGATCCTCATAAAGAGCTTGAATGGCCTCACTGTTCAGTCCTTGCTGAGAGTGATAACCAGTAAAAACACCATTTCTTAGACAGGTTAAACCACCGCCATGCGTTCCGATCCATAAAGCGCCAGCGTGATCAACCAGCAAAGCTGAAATCTCATTACTTTGCATTTGGGGAACAGTTCGTTTATCGAAAAGCGTAAAACGCGCGCCATCAAAACGAACTAATCCAACTTCGGAGCCGATCCACAGATACCCATCCGGTGTTTGCGCCAGCGCAAGAGCGGAGTTTTGCGGCAAACCATTTTCAGTGGTCCATATGTCGTGAATATACTGCGTAAGTGATTTGGCAGGATCCAGCGCTGCATCCACTCGTCTTCCGACGAGTGAAAGAAGAAGCAACAACACCGGAATGGATTTTTTTCTAATCACAACCTACGTTTCATTAACAATTTGCTTCGGAGTACCCGATAAGTGGTTTACAACCTACAGAACTATCGGCAGTTTTGGCGCAAAAGATAAGTTAATTTTTATTGCTGGATAGGAATTATCCTGATGTAACTGTGCAGGCTTTTCTAAGAGAATTAGAACAGTCTTACATGACGTATTTTTCTCTCGACACGTCATGCATCTGCACAGGAGCAGCGATCATGAAAAAAATGTTGCCGGCAATATTAATGTCGGCGATTGCAACGGGATTTCTCTTTGCCAAAACAGAAAAGGTGTCGGCAGATCTGAAGAATGTTGACCCGCAGTCACAAGTTTCTGTGATTGTTCAATTCAACAAGATTCCCACTGAAGGTCATCACCGTCGGATGACCAGCCACGGAGGGAACGTCAGATTTAAATACAGCCACATAAAAGCAGGCGCTTACAAGGTGCCAGCCAGCGCGCTATCTTCGATGGCGAACGATCCTGATGTGAAATCCATTTCCCTGGATCATCCGTTAAAAGCAAGCCTGGATAATACGGCGGCGGCCATGAATGCCGCAGCCGCCTGGGAAGCCAATTTGGATGGAAGCGGAATTGGCGTAGCAGTGATTGATAGCGGCATTGATCAAGGTCCAGTGTTCTCAGGCCGCTTCAATAAGGTGATTTATTCTCAGGATTTCACTGGTGGAGATGGCAGCGACGGGTATGGACACGGAACTCACGTTGCCGGCATTATTGCCTCCAACGGGCAAGGGTCCGGCTGCGATCCCTGTACGCGTTTATTTAAAGGTATTGCGCCGAACGCGAATCTGATTAGTTTAAAAGTGTTGGATGCGAACGGCGCGGGCAGCGACAGTTCTGTGATTGCGGCGATTGAAACAGCAATTGCTTTAAAGGACACGCTAAATATTCGGGTGATCAATTTGTCACTCGGACGGCCTGTTTACGAAAGCTACACCGATGATCCACTGTGCCAAGCAGTGGAGCAAGCCTGGCAAGCAGGAATTGTGGTGGTGGTTGCGGCAGGTAATGAGGGCCGCGATAATTCTTTCGGCAACAACGGTTACGGCACCATCGGCGCACCAGGGAATGATCCCTACGTGATCACCGTGGGAGCGATGAAAACCATGGACACTTATGATCGCACTGACGATTTAATTGCCAGCTACAGTTCCAAAGGCCCGACCACGATTGACCACATCGTTAAGCCCGATGTTGTTGCGCCGGGCAACAAAGTGGTTTCGCTGCTTTCGCCGAATTCGACTTTGGCGCAGGACGCTTCCGATTTGGTTCCGCTTTCTTATTTCATGAACTTAACCAACAGCGACGAAGCCAACCAAATGTCCAATCGTTTTCTGATGTTGAGCGGAACCAGCATGGCGACGCCGGCAGTCAGCGGCGCGGTAGCCGACATGCTCGAAGCGCAACCAACACTGACTCCGGACCAAGTAAAGGCGCGTTTAATGAAAACCGCTTACAAAACGTTTCCGACCTACAGCACCGCAGTGGACCCGGTAACGGGACAAACCTTCACCAGCCAATATGACATTTTCACGGTTGGCGCGGGCTATGTGGACTTGGCTGCGGCTCTGGCCAACTCGGATCTGGCTGCCGGAACAGCCATGTCGCCGACAGCGGTTTACGATCCGTTGACCGGAGCGGTGACGCTGGCCTATGATCCTTCGGTGACGTGGGACAACACAGCAGACAAAGCAGTTTGGGGGACCAAAGCAGTCTGGGGCACCAAGGCCGTATGGGGTACGAAAGCAGTTTGGGGAACTTCCGTCATAGGAGCCGACAAAGCGGTCTGGGGCACCAAGGCCGTGTGGGGCACCAGCACGGATGCAGATTCAGCGGATAAAGCCGTATGGGGAACTAAAGCCGTGTGGGGAACCAAGGCGGTTTGGGGAACTAAAGCCGTGTGGGGCACCAGCTTGCCGGGAAGCGGAGAAAAATAGTTTTCTTCCGTTAATCATTTAAAAAAGGAGGGACCGGCTGCAAACGCTGCTAGCCCCTCCGATTTTTGGCGCACAGGTTCTGCGACCCAAGCGCAGTCGCAGTTTAAGGATTTTCCGTTTCGGGAGCATCGATTTTCGGATGAGACCGGGTGCTGCCTTCAGTTAAGCCCAAAACCCACCGAATGGATTCGAAATACATCTTCTGAATATCGGGATCGTTCCAGGATTCGTTCGTGTGGCCGAGCGTTGAGTAAAAAACGCGCCCTTTTCCATACATCTTCGACCAGGCAACCGCAAAATCTTTATCGGTGCGGTGAATACGCGGATTGTTGTTGTAGTCGAGCTTACGCTCATCGAGCCGCAGCAGCACGTTGACCTTCGCACGCGACCATTCTTTCGGCTGATAGATTTCGTCGCGCTTCATGAAGGCTTTGGGAAAATGCCTGGTGGCCGGGAAGTTTGAATCTTCGGTGATGATGGGAGCCCAAAACGTCATCCAGGGATGCTGGTCAAACCAGCCGCCGATCATTTCGCCGTATTCAGGCCATTTGTAATTTGTGTCAAGCGCGGCATGAATACCGACAAACCCTTTGCCATCATCATGAACAAAGGAAAGCATGTCCTTCTTCTGTTCCTCGGTGAGATTCAGTTCCCCGGTGGTGCTGGAAAACACCAGCGCATCGAAGTACGTCAGGTTCTTACCGTTGGGGTGCATCTGGGCTTTGGTGATCGGCTCCGTATCGGTACGGAGATAGGTGTCCCACAAGCCAGTATCATGACCCATGCGCCAAACGCTGCCCATCGCATCCGGCACGGAATCATGTTCAAAGCCGTTAGTTTGGCCGATGACTAGAATATGTTTTCTGACCGATGGCGGCGGAGCGGCCGGCGGGTTCAGCGCTTGACGACCTTGCAGGAAAGAAAGGGCCAGCAGCGCAGGCATGGCAAGCAGGGCGAACATTCGGATCGGTTTCAATGGTTGCTCCGGAAATCTTTAAACTGATCTTAAGAAGCGTATCAAACGTTCTTTTCGGGAAGAAAGGGAAATTTGGATTCTTTTCCGCGCACCCGATATACTGGAAGATCAGATGATTTACCTGATAATTGCAGTCCACGTTATTGTTTGTTTGTTCCTGATCGGCGTTGTGCTGCTGCAAAGCGGCCAGGCAGCGGACTTGGCAGGAGCTTTCGGAGGCATGGGATCGCAGACGGTTTTCGGGCCGCGCGGTTCAGCAACCGTGCTGTCGAGAGCAACAACGTGGGCGGCGATTACTTTCATGGTGACAGCTTTAACTTTGGCGATTCTGGGAAGTCGGCACGGCTCCGTGACAAGCGGCAGCGTGCTCGATAACCGGACTACAAAATCGGCGCCGGCACCGAGCAAACCACAGTCGAAACCTCAATCGACTATCCCGGTTGCTCCCACTACCAGCCCGGCACCGGCAGCGCCAAAGAAGTAGCGAAGTTTGATTTGCGGAGATGGCGGAATCGGCAGACGCACTAGCTTGAGGTGCTAGCGGGTAACACCGTGGGGGTTCAAGTCCCCCTCTCCGCACCAGATATCTAATCTTTTTAGAAACATTCTCATTTTTGATAAAGTAATGCCCGATCGCGAGAGCAGCGGTGCGGCTCAATAAGTATTTGTATTGACGCGGATACTCAGAGAAGCGTACTCTAAGCATAGGAATCTAAATGGCGACTGACCAAGTACAAAAAAAAATTATTGAGGAACTCCGGGCAGCCAAAAATGATCTTTCTCTTGCCGATTTAGCGGCGCGTGTCCGTCCGAATGTCGCTAATGGCCGAAATGAAGTGAAGGCGGCTGTAGTCCCGTTACTTTATCGCCGCGATGTGACCCTCACTCCTACTCGTAGATTTCGGATTGGCAACTAAAGCACGCCCGCGACAAGATTCGCGCCAAGAACGGTTCCAACCAGAGAAGTCGCTAGATGGTCGTACTCCGGCTCAAGTAGATCGTGATCGTATCCTTTACTCTACCGCTTTCGCCCGGTTAGCTGAAGTGACACAGGTGGTGGCTGCCGAACGCGGTCATGTATTCCACAACCGCCTTACGCATTCTATCAAAGTTGGTCAGCTTGCGCGGCGCATGGCAGAGAAACTACTACGCGAGCAGCCCAGAGAGGTAGATGCTCTTGGTGGGCTTGATCCTGACGTTGCCGAAGCAGCGGGTCTCGCTCATGATCTTGGTCACCCACCTTTTGGACACATTGCTGAAGAGACACTACGTCATCTAGTTAGCGACAAAAAGAAGGGGAACTTGCCAGATGGTTTTGAAGGCAATGCTCAGACCTTCCGCATTGCCGCCAAACTTGCATTTAGTGATGCAACGGCTTCTGAGGGAACTCCTGTTATTGAGGGACTTAATCTCACCCGAGCCACACTTAATGGAATTCTCAAATACCCATGGCTATTCAGCAAAAACCAGGCAAAGCAAACCAAATGGGGTGCCTATCAGTCGGAACTAGAAATTTTCAATTGGGTTCGCAACGACCAGCCTTTTAAAAGGTTCGCGAAGAGCATCGAGGCCGAACTGATGGACTGGGCCGACGACATCACATTTGCCGTTCATGATCTGGTTGATTTTTTCCGCGCTGGGCAAATACCTTTGGAACGACTCGGAGACGAAGGAGGTAATGCAGAACGCGAAGCGTTCTTTGACGAAGTTTTTGACCGGAACCCAGAACTCCAAGGCCGCCGCACATCATTTGAGCAGGCATTCACAGCAATCGCAGAGCTGTTCGTGATAGATCGCCGTTATATCGGCACAGCACAGCAACATCGCCATATATGGCAACTTAGTACGGTTCTTATTTCCCGGTTTGTTGACGCGATCAAGCTTAAAACAGAACAGGGTCAGTCGCCCGTGAGCATTGCTGAGTATGCAAAGGATGAGATCCGAGTATTGAAGGAACTGACGTGGCATTATGTGATTGTTCGTCATGAATTAGCAACTGGACAACGAGGCCAGCAAAAAGTTATTGAGTCTCTATTCAGTATCTTTTTGGACGCTGCTAACTCTAAGACTCAATGGAAGCTCTTTCCAATCTCGATTCAGGAGCAACTTAAGGCAGATCATAGCCACATGAATGTTGTTCGGACTGTTACGGATCATATTGCCTCAATGACTGAGAAAGAAGCCGTTCGGCAATTTCAAACATTGACTGGTGCAGGATAATTTTTGCATTTTGCTGTTAAATTTATAAATAACAGTGCAGTTATGGATGATCAAGTTTTCCTCTGACACCAGATTTGCTTCTAAATGAATTTTCAGGCCGGCCTTCAAACGCCAGTCTTATCACTTTTACTGGAACTTACATTGCGCTAATGCTGCTGTGTGGCAACCATCGCGCTTATGGTGTGGTTAAGCCTAACCCCGTTCCCATTCTTCGCAATTCCTTCATATACTATGGGCGTAGCCCGAGTGAAGCTTCAGTTTTTGCGCTGTTCTTAACTCGTATGAATAAGAGAGTGCTTGAAAATGTCCGGCGTTTTGGCGACTAGCGGAGTATTGTCACAATTAATGGCTGATGAGCAGCAGGACGCTCGTCGGAAAAACTGGGGCGGCAACTATCAGTATCAGGCGGACAAACTGCATTTTCCGCAATCGATAGAGGAAACGCAGCAGATTGTGAAACGCTGCACCAAGGTAAAAGCTTTAGGGTCGCGCCATTCGTTCAATAGTATTGCGGATTGCGAACATGACCAGATTTCGTTGAAAGCCATAAAAGAAATGGAACTTGACACGAAATCGCGCACAGTGACGGTCGGGGCGGGGGTGGCCTACGGCCAACTGGCTCCTTACCTGCAAAGTCATGGCTATGCGCTGCATAATTTGGCTTCGCTGCCGCATATTTCCATAGCCGGGGCGCGTGCAACGGCGACGCACGGCTCCGGCCTGAAGAACGGTAATCTGGCAACGGCGGTTTCCGCGCTGGAGATTGTCACGGCCGACGGCGAAGTCGTGACGCTTTCCCGAGAAAAAGACGGCGAACAATTTCATGGAGCAGTGGTAGACCTGGGCGGAATCGGAGTGGTAACGAAACTGACGCTCGATGTGCAGCCCACGTTCGATATACGGCAAGTGGTTTATGAGAATCTATCCTTCGATAAGCTAGAACATCATTTTGAAGAGATTTTCGCCAGCGGCTACAGCGTGAGCTTATTTACCGATTGGCAGAACCACCGAGTGACTCAGGCGTGGATTAAGAGCCTGGTGGAGCCGGGTCATTCAGCGGAGTTTAAGCAGGACTTCTTTGGAGCAACGCTAGCCACCCGGAAACTGCATCCGCTGGCGGGGCATCCGGCGGAGAACTGCACGGAGCAGTTAGGAATTCCCGGTCCCTGGCATGAACGCTTACCGCACTTTCGCATGAACTTCACGCCAAGCAGCGGAGATGAGATGCAATCAGAATATTTTGTGCCGCGCGAGAAAGGATACCAAGCGATTCTGGCCGTGGAAACACTACGGGACCAGATTACGCCGCATCTGATGGTTTCCGAGTTCCGGACGATTGCCGCTGACCATTTCTGGATGAGCCCGTGCTATGAACGGGATTCGATGGCGATTCATTTTACCTGGAAGCCGGAGTGGCCGGCGGTGAAGCAGGTGCTGCCGATGATTGAAGAACAGCTTGCGCCGTTTGACTCCAAACCGCATTGGGCAAAGCTGTTCACTGTGCAGCCCTCAAAACTGAAAACGCTTTACCCAAAACTGCCTGATTATCAGGCATTACTGAAGCAGTACGATCCGCAAGGCAAGTTCCGCAACCAGTTCCTGAACACCAACATCTTCGGCGGTTAATTGTAGCCACCGCGAAACGATATTGAAACTCGCCGGCAACGTCCGTTGTTAAATACAGTTAGGGATAGCCGACGATTTTTCATGCAAACAACACTGAATATTTTAGAAACAGTTCTTTTAATTCTGGCCATCCTGGTAGCGCTGGTGATTCTAGCAACAGCGGTTCTGGCATTGTTCAGAGTACTTAAAACCAGACGAGGCGGGACAAAAGAACAGCGTCATGAAACGGAACTGGAGATTACGCGGCTCGATAAGGATTTAGCCGGCCGCGTACAGGAAGTAAGGCGCAGTTTATTAACGGAAAAAGAACGCAAGAAACTGCCGAAGAACAAAGACGACCAGCAGTATGAAAGCACGGTGTATGTGCTTGAGTTTCATCCTAGCTTGCGGGCGCAGGAAGTGGAATCGTTGCGCAGGGAAGTGGACATCATTACCCAGATTGCCACGCCGAAGGATGAAGTGGTAGTTCGCATTGATTCGCCGGGCGGATCAGTAAACGGGTACGGACATGCAGCTTCGCAACTGTTGCGAGTCCATAGCGTGGGTATTCCATTAACAATTTGCGTAGACGAAGTGGCGGCCTCGGGCGGCTATATGTGCGCGGCGGTCGCGGATAAAATTATCGCGGCTCCTTTTGCTTACATTGGGTCCATTGGCGTAGTGGCGGGAATACCGAACTTCGTAGGGCTCATGAACAAGATTGGAGTGAAGTATCTGGAATTGACAGCAGGCGAAAACAAGCGAACCCTGACACCGTTTTCGGAGCCGACGCCGCAGAAAGAAGCCATTGAACTGGAGCGCTTGCAGGCAATTCACGATGCGTTTAAGAATCTTATCAAGCAGCGCAGGCCGAACCTGGACATCGACAAGGTAGCTGACGGAAACTATTGGCTGGCTTTGGAAGCTCAGAAGCTGGGTCTGGTGGATGAGATACAAACCAGCGATGAGTACTTAATTCAGCAATCAAAAGCAAACCGGCGCATTCTGAAAATTAGCTGCAAGCCGGAGAAAGAGGGCCTGGTAGCAAAACTGATGGATGGGATTGGATAAGGACCGAGGCGAGCGCGGGTTTCTGTGAAATAATTGGGGCTGGAATCAGCTTATGAAACGCCGGAAATTTGTTCAATCTTTACTGGTCGCCCCGGTTGGACCTGCCGCCTTCGCTGCACAACAGACTGCTGCTCCTTCTTCGTCGGCGCCACTGCCATCACAGCAGCCGCCCGGCTCGCAACCGAACACTCCCGCAAAACAGCTTTCACGGCAGCCGCAGGGTGTGCCGAAGCTGGATGTGGTGCAGGCGGATGTGATTTCCGAAACTGAGCAGCGTTTCTTTAACGCGGACCAGTTTGCCGCGCTGGAAAAACTAGGCAGTGTTTTGATGCCGCCTATGAAAGGCAAACCGGGCGCAATTGAAGCACATGCGCCGGAGTTTCTGGACTTTCTGATCAGCGTGTCGCTAGCGGACCGGCAGAAGCTTTACTGCGGGGGACTAGACGCGCTGAATGCGCAAGCAAAGAAGAAATTTCATAAATCCTTTGCGGAGCTGGACACAACCCAGGTGGATGCGATTCTTCGGCCCTTATTAGTGGTAAGACCGTGGCCGGAAGATTTTCCTGAAGATCCGCTAAAAGATTTTGTGGCGCAAGTGCATGATGATCTGCGAACAGCCACGACCAATTCGCGGGAATGGGCGACAGCTGGGCAAGCAAGCGGACTTGGCGGACGTGGGTTTCGAGGGTCAGGTTTTTACTGGAAGCCGATTGACCCGGTGACTGAGGTTTAATCAGATGGCCATTAAACAATATGACGTGCTGATCGTGGGGTCAGGGCATTCGGGCGGCATGGCAGCCAACATCCTTGCCCAAAAGGGTATCTCCTGCCTGATGCTGAACGCAGGCCCGGAAGCTGATTTTGAACGCGACCGCAGTTTTAAATCTGCGTATGAGTTGCCGTATCGCGGCTTCAACAAGCCGGGCCGTTTGCCGCATGTGTTTCAAGCCACGGAATTCAACGCGAACCAATGGGTAGATGAAAAAGAAGTTCCTTACACATACCCGACAAACGCGCCGTACAACTGGGTGCGGGTGCGCTTACTGGGCGGACGGTCTTTGTTCTGGGCGCGCCAATCGTTCCGGTTGAGCGATTTTGAATTTAAAGCAAGAGAGATAGACGGAACGGGCGACAATTGGCCGATCAGTTTAGCGGATTTAGCGCCGTTTTATTCCCGCGCGGAAAAAATTTTTCAGGTGGTAGGACGCAAGGAAGGCTGGTCGCAGTTTCCTGACGGCGATTTTGTTGACACTTCTTTTCCGCCCGACAGCGAGACGATTAAACAAGTAACGGAACTGGCCACTAAGCAGAACATTCCAGTCTCGAAGGGCCGTTACGCCAGAGGGCAAAACGGGTTGGCAAGTTCCATTAACTTGTTATTGCCGGATGCGCTGGCTACGGGCAAGCTTGATATTGTGCAGAACGCCATTGTGCGCGAAATCAGCGTTGATAAGAACACAGGACTGGCGAACGGAGCGCACTTTGTTGACCGGCACACAAGCCGTGAAATGCATGTGAAAGCGCGGATTGTGGTGCTGGCGGCGGGATGCCTGGAAAGCACTCGGCTGCTGATGAATTCCAACATCTGCAATTCCAGCGGCGTGATGGGGCATTACCTGGTAGACCAGATGTATGGCGTGTCGGTAGTGGCATCAGTGCCGGAAGCGCGCGACCGGAAAGCAAAACCAGGGTTGATGGGCGGCGGCGTGTTTATTCCGCGATTCCGTAATCTGACAAAAGACGACAAGAGAAATTTCATTAAGGGTTATTGCGTCACTATCACTAGCGGCGGCAATGCGAGTCCTAATTTCTTCCCGCTGTATGGAGAAGAATTGCAGAACAAGCTCGATAGCTATGCCGGTTCCTGCGTATCGGGCGGTATTTTCGGCGAGCGGGTTGCTCGTTACGAGAACCATGTGCGGATTGATAAAAGCGTGACGGACCGGTGGGGCATTCCGGTGCTGCATATTGAAGCGCGCGACACTGATAACGAGCGCAACCTGACCAAGGACGCGGCCGACACAATTGAAGAATTGTTCCATCAGGCGGGTTGGGAAATAATCTGCAAAACGGACCGGGTGAATCCGCCGGGCTACAGCATTCATGAGGTCGGCACGTGCCGCATGGGAGATAACCCGAAGACGAGCGTGCTGAATAAATGGTGTCAAAGCCACGATATAAAAAATCTATTTGTGGTGGACGGCGCAAGTTTTGTGACCTGCGGCTGGCAGAATCCGACCATGACGATTCTTGCATTGTCGATGCGAGCATCAGAATATCTGGCGGAACAGATGAAACAGCAAAATGTTTGAGCTGGTTTTCCGATTCAACGATGTTACAAATGGGATGTGCGAAGGATTGCGCCTGACAGCCTAGCTTGCGTTTGCGCGCTTCTGTTGTTCCTGTTCGGATGCAACAACATCAACAAGCGGCCTTTAGTAGGGATGAATGCTTCGCAGCGAAAACTAGCGATGGCGAGCGCGGACCGGCTGCGTGAAGAGTTGAATCGAGGAGCTTGCCAAACTATTTACGACGAAGCCGATTCCGTGTTTCGCTCATCTCAAATTCCATTGGATTGGCTGGCGCAGTGCGAGTATATGCGAAATCAACTGGGAAAATGGCGTAGCTTTAATTCGCAAATGCGTGAAAAATTTGGCATTCCGCTGACGATTGTTGCAAGCGGCCCGGCAGTTTTTAGTTCAGGGAACTATCAGGTGGAAGTGATCTGGCATCTGAACGGCGGCCGCGCGGAACTATTTTCTTTATCGCTGGAAGGAAATGGCCGACATCTCAAGGTGCCGCCTCCCTTGGCGTGATGACTTATCAGAGTGGGGCTTAGCAGGCGCGGTACTGAGCTGAAAACCATTCCTGAGAATTTTGAACAAGAGAAAACACCCCATTACTTACCGAACTATTAAGCAGCGTTTTTGATTACCGTTGTACCCAAGAAACAGAACTATAATTGAGCCAGCAATGTTGATTTATCTTTTAGGACTACAGGGGTTTGAGTGAGCGAGTCGCTTTTTCAAGATCTTCAAAAGGATAGTCGCCACGCATATCCCCGTCCACAGCTTCAAAGGAACAATTGGATTTCATTAAATGGAGTTTGGGATTTCGCATTTGACGCAGAAGGCGTTCATAGCGATCCACAAGCCATTCAATGGACTTCGCTGATTACAGTTCCGTTTAGCCCCGAAACGCCGGCCAGCGGCGTTCATGAAACAGGGCTTTACCGGGCCGTGTGGTACCGGAGGCAATTTGAACGACCGTTTATTGAAGCCGGGCAAAAACTCCTGCTGCATTTTGAAGCGGTAGATTATCAAGCTACAGTTTGGATAAACGGGGCGGAGGTAGTGAGACATGAAGGCGGCTATACGCCGTTTTACGCTGATATTACTCACGCCTTAACCGACCACGGACCGCAGGAAATTGTTGTGCAGGCAATGGATGATCCTTTGGACCTGGCCAAACCGCGCGGCAAACAGGACTGGAAGCTGGAACCGCATTCCATCTGGTATCCACGCACTACCGGCATTTGGCAGACAGTCTGGCTCGAAGCCGTTCCCGATTCCTTCATCAAAACAGTGCGGTGGACTTCCAATCTGGAAAATTGGTCCATCGGTTTGGAAGCGATGATTGGCGGAACACAAATACCAGGCTTAACCCTGGCGGTTTGCCTGCGTGCCGGAGAACAACTGCTTTCGCAGGACGTTTATTCCGTAGTTTCGGGCGAAGTGCATCGGCAAATTGCGCTTTCCGACCCCGGCATTGATGATTTCCGGAACGAGTTGCTTTGGAGTCCTTCCTCACCGAACCTGATCGATGTGGAACTGGAACTGCGTGACAAACGGGGCAACACGCTTGATCGCATTTCCAGTTATACCGCTTTGCGCGCGATTGCGATTCAAGGCGACCGCTTCATTCTGAATGGGCGGCCGCTGGTTTTACGCATGGTGCTGGACCAAGGCTACTGGCTGGATAGCGGTTTAACAGCTCCAAGCGATGATGCGCTGCGGCAGGATGTAATTTTAGCCAAAAAGCTTGGCTTCAACGGCGTACGTAAACATCAGAAAATTGAGAACACACGCTATCTCTACTGGGCCGATCGGTTAGGCCTGCTGGTGTGGGAAGAAATGCCGAGCGCGTATCGCTTCACAAAGAGATCCGTCGGACGGCTCACGCGCGAGTGGCTGGAAGTTTTAAATCGGGATTGCAGTCACCCTTGTATCGTAGCCTGGGTTCCGTTTAATGAGTCCTGGGGCGTGCCGGACCTGCCGGATAGTCCGGCGCAGCGGCACTATGTGCAAGCACTTTATCATCTAACGAAAACTTTCGATCCGACGCGGCCAGTAATCGGAAACGACGGTTGGGAAAGCATAGCAACAGATATTATTGGCATTCACGATTATGATGCGCGGCCAGAGCGGATCGGTAAACGCTATAGATTAGATGATCTGGAATCACACCTGTTAAAGCGCGAACGGCCCGGCGGAAGAATGCTGGTACTTGGGTCAAAGCACATCAGTCAACCCATTATGCTGACCGAATTTGGGGGAATCGCGCTTTCACCGAAAACGAATGGCGATTGGGGCTATTCGCGATCCGAATCACCTGAACAGTTGTTGGAGCGATACCAAACGCTGCTTGAAACAGTACGAGCACTACCTGCTTTAACAGGCTTCTGTTACACACAGTTTACAGACACTTATCAGGAGGCAAACGGATTGTTATTTATGGACCGAACGCCAAAGGCACCCTTTGATGAAATTGCGCTGGCTACCAATGGTTCGCGGCCGGATCACGATCTGTTGGAAGAAACAATATGGAGAGAGCAACTTATGAACGGTCAGGCAGGAGTGCCAAGCCGCTCTGAACGATCATAATAAACAAAAGAAGATCGTCGGCTTCCGGTTAGTGAATTACCGACGATCTTCTCAGTTTTATATATTGCTGGTGCCGCGGCGCAGAGGCGTATCGCTTTCCGCGTAATCAGCACTAGCCTCATTGGCAGAAGCTACATCTTCGGCACCGGTTTCTTTCAGAATGGTTTTGGCTTTGCTGATCCAATCGCTATTGTCAGCGTGAATGGACACCAAAATACCACCATTTTTGACATGACCCTCATAGCGCTTTGCTTCATATTCGGGAATGCCAGCACCCACTAGGCCCCCTAAAACGCCGCCAATCGCGCCACCCGAACCGAGTCCGGCCAAAGTCGCCATAATAGGACCGGCGGCAATGAAAGGCCCAAGGCCAGGAATGGCAAGCGCGCCAATTCCGGTAAGAAGTCCTAATGTGCCGCCAACGGCCGCACCGGTGAGGCCGCCGGTGGTTGCTCCTTCCGGCGCTTTTGTATGTTTCTCATGGGCGAAATCTTTTGTTCCCTGATTGTCTTGCAGCAAAACGGAAATATCTTCATTTCGAAAGCCGCTGGCCAGTATGCGATCAACAGCTTCTTCAGCCACGGCGCGGTTAGGGTAAATTCCGAAAACTGCGGTATTTTTTCCTGCCATAAATTTTCTCCACTTTTCAATCTAAAATCTAATTAGTTACTGCTTCGAACCTGCTACTGTAAGCTCATTGGTGATATTGCCAGCCCCAGCAATTTCAGTTGCTTTTTGCTCAATATTCTTCTTTTCTTCATCGGAATTGACTGGACCTTTCAGCGTGACCTTTCCGCCTTTAGCAACAATTTTGCAATTATGCGCGTTCACCGAAAGGGATTTGTCCTTCACAACCGCACGCCGGATTTCTTTCATCAGTTGCAGGTCGCTTTTTGTATTTTTAGCAGTATCAGCAGACTTAGTTTGATTCTGAGACTGCTTGTTCGTCTTTGTGTTATCAGCGTCCTGCCGGGCCGCCGCTACTCCAATGCCCGTTGAAAGCGCCACCATCAGCAGCGCCGCTTTAATGCGTACCATCCCGTATTCTCCGTTGTATCTCGTAGTTCAGTCTCGCGAAAAGTGAGACTACGCTGAAGGGAAGGTGTTATCAAGAAAGTGCGATAGTTACGCTAGTTTGTACTAGTTAGGTAAGCCAGAAAACCTTTTCCTACGCTAAACCCTTAAAATCCGAACAACCACGCGAATAAGTTTGAAACTATTATTCGACTGCGACCTGACAAGTTTGGGAGGAAGATACAGAGAAGATTTGTTGAAACATCCTGAACCGATCCGGTTTACCTAGCTGGTGAACACTTACTTCCTGGTTGAATTCCAAGTAGTTTTCCGTTTTTTCATTCCAGATAGGCCAAGTTACCGAATGAGTATTATTAGGGTTTCCTGTTTTGGCAAATTGCGTCCAGCGATCCATGATTTCTTCGGAGACTTTGGCGTCATCTGTATCAAAGCCTTGCGGGTCCACACGAGGATCGGCAGAACCGAACACGTAAGCAACATCCGCGCCATGCCAAGCACCCAAAGGAACACGTTCGGGATTCTTGCTGATGCGCGCAAATCGGTATAGAAAAACCTTTTGTTTTTTGCGGGCCTCCGCCTGCAGAATGCCCCGCGCGCCGTAAAGAAACAGAGCGTCAGTGATGATGCGGTCTGCGGCTGCTTTTATTTCGGAGTTATCTTTGCCGGGATACAGGCGCCGCATGGCGACAGAACAAGGCTGATAATTGCTTGCCAGATATTCCTTGTATTGCTGCTCAGTGTGAACGGGGAATTGCCGTAGGAAAACACTTCCTTCGTTTGCGTTGACGCCGGCCAGAACAGGTACAACTGTCTCTTTGTTCTGGCGGTACAGGGTTTCAGTTTGCGCCGGTATCACCCAACCGTCCACAAAAGCCCACCAGGGAACATCGTGAGCGGTCGGAATGTGGACATGACTTTCCGGGCGCAAGCCAAGCTTGGCTGGTCCACCGGGCGCATACAAACGATCAGTCACAAGCTTTGCTTTCTCGACGACTTCAGCGGTTTCCAAAGCTCGAAGATCAGCAATATGCGGGGTGATTGCGTTGCCAACATCTTCCATCGGCGTAAGGCCATTCACAGTGTTTTTCAGTTCCGGATCAGGCAACAAAACGCGTGAAGGGCTTTGCAGAATGGCTGCTTGAAACAATCCACGCGCCAAGGGAGACACCAGAAGATAGCCGATGCTGGTAGCACCCGCAGACTCGCCAAAGATCGTGATGCGGCGCGGATCGCCGCCGAAAGCAGCAATGTTTGTTTTCACCCACTGCAAAGCATAAAGCTGATCCATCAGACCGTAGTTGCCGGAAGCGTGATGCGGAGATTCCTTCATGAGATCAGGATGGGCGAGAAAGCCGAACACTCCAAGACGATAGTTGATTGTGACCACCAGAACGCCCTTTCGGGCCAGCGCTCTACCGTTGAAGTCCGGCCAGTAGCCAGCCCCGGCCACAAATCCGCCGCCGTGTATCCACACCATAACCGGCAAATGATCAGTGGAACGCTGAGCAGGGGTCCAGACGTTCAGGTAAAGACAGTCTTCGCTGGATTCCGGGCGGCCTTTTTGTACGCAGGGATGAGCAGGCCGGGTAGAGTCACGAGTGCCGGTCCAGGAAGCAGCAGCCTGCGGCGGACGCCAACGAAGAGAGCCAACCGGCGGCGCCGCGTAAGGAATTCCTAAGAAAGCGTGAACGCTTCCTCCTGTTCCATGCAGATTACCGTTGCTGATTTTGACGTTTTCCAGCGGCGAAGGCTGATTTTCTGCTCGCCCAAGCAGAATAACTAGAACGGTTAACAGAGCGAATTTACATCGCTTGCCGGCCAATGCAGAGTGCGAAGTCACCGTTCAGAGCGTAGCAAAATGAAAAGATGGCAATAATTACGCGGGAATAATTACGGGATTCCTGAAACAGTTCCCGAAATGACAAAACTCTTACAAGCCGTTTTCCAAATTCCTGTTAGGTTCAAAAGGTAGGTATTTTTAGGAATATACGTGAGCACTGAAGTCATTACTTTACCGGACAATGAGGGCCTGAACTGGACCACCACAGGCGCATTGATTGTTTTACACGCGGGAGCGATTGCCGCGTTATTTATGTTTAACTGGCGCGCTGTGGCCGTAGCCGCTTTTCTTTATTGGATGACCATTGGACTGGGCATCAGCCTGGGCTATCATCGCCTGCATACTCACCGGTCCTATAAAGTTCCGGCGTGGCTGGATTACTTTTTTGCCGTCTGCGGCGCTTTGACTTTTGAAGGCGGCCCAATTTTTTGGGTAGCAACACATCGGATTCACCATCAAAAATCGGATCAACAAGGCGATCCGCACTCGCCGCGCGATGGAGCCTGGTGGGCGCATGTGGGCTGGATCCTATTGGGCGAAGCAAAGCATAACAACACGCGAGTGATGGGTAAATATGCGCCGGATCTGGCAAAAAAGAAGTTCTACGTTGTGTTAAATAATTGGCATTGGCTGCCCAACGTTGTGCTTGCAGCGGCTTTGTTTGCTTTCGGCGGATGGTCGATGATGCTCTGGGGCGTTTGTGTACGGGTAGTGGTTGGTTTGCATTCCACTTGGCTCGTGAATTCCGCCACGCACATGTGGGGGAAACGCCGGTTTGCGACTCGCGACGATTCCCGCAATAACTGGTGGGTAGCCTTATTAACCTTTGGCGAGGGCTGGCACAATAACCACCACGCGCATCCGACTTCGGCGCGGCACGGATTGGCCTGGTATGAATTCGATCCTTCCTGGATACAAATTCGCTTTTTGCAGATGCTAGGCATCGCTAAATCTGTTCGCGTGGCAAAGGTCGACAGCGCGGTTATGGCGGAGCGCGAAGCAGCTTAAACCAAATCTTCTTTCAATTCATAAAACTCCAGCTTGGATGCCCGTTAAGCTGGAGTTTTATGGTTGTTGCAGGCCGGCAGAAATCAATCGCATTTTTCATTGCGCTCGGCGTCGGACTGATTTCCGTCACCATTCTGCTTTATATCGGCTGGGTGCTGCTCAACTGGCGAACCGGCATTCTGTTGTTTTTCGGCGTGCTGCTGGCGCTGCTGATTATTGCGGGCGTCGTGCTGAACACAATATTCCTGGTGCGTGAAATCAGGCGCAACGAACAGCATGACGCTTTTATTAACGCCATGACGCACGAGTTAAAAACTCCGATTGCTTCCATTCGCTTGTACCTGGAAACGCTGCAATCACGTGCTATCACGGAAGCAAAACGGCGGGAATTCTATGGCATCATGCTACAGGACAGCGACCGGCTTCTCAGCACCATTGAGCAGGTTCTACGCACCGGGCGCATGGGCGCAGGAACGCGCAAGCCGAACAAATCCCGATTCGATTTAAACGCGCTAGTGGAAGAATGCGTTCAGCGCGCGCAAACGCTTCATCACCTGTCACCGGAACAGCTTATCTATCACGCAAACTCGCCGGTGAATCTGCTAGGCGATCCTGATGAAGTTCAGGCGGCAATTTCCAACTTGATCGATAATGCGGTGAAGTACTCCAAAGACAATCTTCAGATACGGGTCGAGATTGTGAACATCGAACAAAAGTATGTGGCCGTAAAAGTAAGCGACCAAGGGCCGGGCATCCCCAAAACTGAATTAAAAAGAATTTTCAAACGCTTTTACCGGGTGCCGGGGCCAATCACCACTCGCATAAAAGGCACGGGACTCGGCTTGTATATTGTGCGTTCGGTAGCGAAACGACATGGAGGTCGGGCCTGGGCGGAAAGCGAGGGAACAGGCCGCGGCAGCACTTTTGTTTTGCAGCTTCCTGTTGTTCGATAATGCGCATTCTGGTGGTGGAAGACGAACAGCATCTGGCGGAAGGACTGCGCTTCAATTTGGAAGCTGAAGGCTACGAGGTGCAAGTTGTTGATAACGGCGAGGACAGCCTACGGCTTCTAACAGAAACGGCACCAATGGCGTTTGACGTTCTTGTGCTGGATGTGATGCTGCCGGGCAAGAACGGGTTTGCGGTGGTTTCGGAGCTGCGGCAAGCCGGACTTTTCATTCCAACGCTGATTCTGACGGCGCGTGGATATCCCGACGATGTTTTGCGCGGGTTCGAAGCAGGCGCGGACGATTACCTGACCAAGCCTTTCGATCTGGCGATTCTGATTGCCCGGATTCGCGGCCTGCTGCGGCGGCGCGATTGGCTAAAAACTTCTTCGCCGGTTCCCCAAGCCGCGCCGGAAGTAAAAGACACGTTTGTTTTCGGGGAAAAATCAGTGCATTTTGATCTGCTGGAGCTTCGGGTGCGAACGCAGGTTTTTCAATTGACTTTGATGGAAGCTAAACTGCTGCGCTACTTGATTGAGCGCCAAGGCGAACCGGTATCGCGCAAAGCCATGCTGGAGCAGGTGTGGGGCGTACACGAAGATACTGACACAAGGCCCATCGACAATTTTATTGTGCGCTTACGTCGGTATATTGAGGACGACCCGACCAAGCCTTGTCACTTATTAACAGTGCGGGGAGTCGGTTATCGGTTTGTTTCCGCGCCACAAAGAATCGCCCGTTCCTGAAGGCTTATTGCTCCGCGACTACGGGATTGCGCAGTTCACCAATCTGGGTAATTTTGATTACAGTTTCATCGCCTGGACGGAGAAAGCGCGGAGGATTACGAGCGGCACCGACGCCGGAAGGCGTGCCGGTAGAAACAATGTCGCCGGATTCCAGCGTGAAAACACTCGAAAGAAAGCTGATCAGATCGGGAATTTTGAAGATCAGATTGGAAGTGTTCGAATTTTGCATTTCTTCGCCGTTGATGGTCATAGAAATATCCAGCGCATGAGGATCGGCAATCTCGTCAGCGGTGACAATCCAAGGCCCGATCGGCGCAAAGGTGTCGAACGTTTTCCCCATCAGCCACTGCGAGGTTGCACGCTGGTAATCGCGCGCGCTGACATCGTTCACGATGGTATAGCCGAACACATAATCGCGCCATTGGCTAGCCGGAATGTGCTTGCCGCCGCGTCCAATCACAAAAGCGAACTCAGCTTCATAATCGGGTGACTTGGAAATTCTGGGAAGCACAATAGGGTCGCCCGGCCCGATCACGGCAGTGGCGAACTTGTTGAACATGGTGGGAACAGCGGGAATCTGTTGGCCGGTTTCTTCGGCATGGTCGCGGTAATTTAAGCCTACGCAAAGCAGCTTGCGAGGTTTGGGAATGGGGGCGCGAAGCCGAACGGAGGCAAGAGGATGTTTGGCAGAATCCGGTGCATCGTTCAGGAAAGCCTGCGCTTTTTGCAAAGCTTCCGGGCCGTTTTCAATTAGGTTGAGCAGGGTCGAATAGCCAAGCGATGAAAGATCAACAACCGCGCTGCCGTTTTGAATCGCAGCGGGGCGTAAATGTCCTTCAACTTCAAAAGTAGCGAAACGCATCTCTTGCATTTTGACATGCGCGCTGCCAACGAATACGGCTGTAGGTAAACAAGCAACAAGGGCGATTTGTGCCGATCGCCCCTGTCCGAACTATTAGGAAAGTAAATTTAAGCGAGCGGCGCTTTTTGTACCTTGCCGTTGCGAATGCAAGAAGTGCAAACGCGAATCCGCTTGCCAGCACCTTTTACTAACGCATGAACGGTTTGCAGATTCACATTCCACCGACGCTTAGTCAGGTTATGAGCGTGGCTGATTCGATTTCCAAATTGCGGCCCGCGGCCGCAGACTTCACAAACTTTTGCCATAAAACACACTTGTTCCTGGAACAGGCCAGGCCGTCAAACTTTTAGGGTAACAGGAGATGAAGTGAGTTGCAACGGGTTTTCTACTTAGTAGGCTGCCAATCAACTCCATTTCGCTCCACAATCAGCGTTCCTGCTTTCAGGCTGGTGGCAGGCAGGTATCCGGTTTTCCTAAGCCCTCGCAGTTTAGAAAGGATTGTTGGCGGAGCGCGGTAAGCAAACAAGTTCCTTTTCTCCAGTCAACAAGTTTTAGCTACCGGCTAAGCGCATTTGCTTTCATTCCAATGGAAAGCGACAACGAAAAACCCGCAGTTGTCCGAAGCTAATAATGGCAGTTCTGTTAAGGGGTGCTGCTGCCTGTTATAATTGAAGCTTCTTTATATGTCATTGACCGGCTTAGTTAGTGAACTGACGACTCTAACCGGCCCGACATCCACCAGCGTTTCCGCAAAGAAAATCATCTTACTAAAGCCGCGCGGCTTTTGCGCTGGGGTTGTACGTGCTATTGATGTGGTGAAAATTGCGCTTGACCTGTATGGAGCCCCGATCTACGTGCGGAAGGAGATTGTTCACAATCGGCACGTAGTGGATGAGCTGCGGCAAGCAGGAGCCATTTTCGTTGAAGAATTGAGCGAAGTGCCCGAAGGCAAACGAGTTATCTTCAGCGCCCACGGCGTTTCCCCTTCTGTTCGCACGGAAGCTATTGAACGCCGGTTGCAGGTGATTGACGCGACCTGCCCACTGGTGACAAAAGTACATGTGGAAGCGGTGAAGTTCGCCAAACAAGGCTACACGATTATTCTGATTGGACATCGCGACCATGATGAAGTGATCGGCACCCTAGGCGAAGCGCCCAAAGCAATGGTTCTGGTTTCGGATGTTGAAGACGTAGATCGCCTAGAAGTAAAGGACCCGGAGCGCATTGCTTACCTGACACAGACTACGCTTTCGCTTGATGACACGCAGCAGATTGTGAAGCGGCTGATGGAACGTTTTCCGAAGATCGCCGGTCCGAAGAATCAGGACATCTGTTATGCCACGGAAAACCGGCAATTGGCGGTAAAAGCAGTTGCGCCGCTCTGTCAGGCACTGCTGGTAGTGGGATCGCAAAACAGTTCGAATTCGCGCCGTTTAGTGGAAGTCTGCGAAAAGTCCGGCGTGCCTGCTTATCTTCTGGACGACAAAGGCGAAGTCCGCCCGGAAATGCTGGAAGGTGTCGATACGGTGGCGATTACAGCGGGTGCTTCGGCTCCTGAGCATTTAGTAAGCGAACTGATTGCTTACTTGCAGGAAAACGGATATTCCGAATTGGAAGAAGCCGAAATTAAAGAAGAGGATGTACGCTTTACATTGCCGGCGGACCTGGAAACGTTTGTTCCCAAATTGCACATTCTGCCATCCCGCGCTTAGTTTCTCTGACGATGATGCCAAGCCTACCGTTAGTTGAAAGTTTAGTTGCCAACGTTTCTGAAGGGATAAAACGCGCTTCGCGAGCTTTGCTCGAAAGGCAATACGCTGAAGGCTTCTGGTGCGCTGATCTAACGGCTGATACAACGCTGGAATCAGATTACATCATGATGGAGTTGTGGCTTCACCCGCCGGTAAACGGCAGATGGAACCCGCCCACAACCGATCGCATTCAGAAAGCGGTACAAAGTATTCTCAGCCGCCAATTGCCGGACGGCGGGTTTAACATTTACCCGCAAGGCCCGTCAGATGTCAGCGCATCCATTAAAGCTTATTTTGCTTTAAAACTGGCGGGATTGGATACCGAAAGCGAAACGTTAACTAAACTGCGGAAACGCATTCTGGAACTGGGTGGATTGCAGGCGGCCAACAGTTACGTCCGTATTAATCTAAGCTTGTTCGGTTTGTTTCCTCATGCGGCCTGCCCTTCCATTCCGCCGGAATTGATTTTGCTGCCGGGCAAGCTGGTTTATCAGATGTCGTCCTGGACGCGCGCTATTGTAATTGCGCTGGCGATTGTTCATTCTTCCAACCCGCAGCGCCCGGTGCCGGATGGGTTCACACTCGATGAACTTTACCTGCCCGGCCAGGATCTTGATTTGAAGCGTGATTCCCGCTTTTTAAGCGTTAGAAACTGCTTTCTAGCAGTTGATAAGGCATTGAAGTTTTGGGAGAAGTACGGAACGCAGTCCGTTCGCCGGTACGCCGTGAAGAAATGCGGCGAGTGGATGCTGGAACGGCTGGAAGGCTCGGATGGGTTAGGCGCAATTTATCCGGCCATGCAGTATTCAATCATGGCACTCGATGTGCTGGGCTTTGCTCCGGATCATCCGAAACGTAAAGCAGCGCTCGATGAGTTTTTCCGGCTGCTGGTGGATGATGAACGCGGTTTCTTTTTTCAGCCTTGTTTTTCACCGATTTGGGATACTGCCATTGCCGCTTTCGCGTTAACGGAAGCGGAGATTACAGCACCTGGCGCTTTACAGCGGTGCGCGGACTGGTTGGTATCGAAAGAAATTCGCCGCCGCGGTGATTGGAGCGTCAAACGGCCCAACGTAGAACCGTCAGGCTGGTGTTTTGAGTTTGCGAACGAGTTTTATCCGGATATTGACGATACCGCGATGGTGCTGTTGGCGCTGTTGGGGATGCAAAGCAGCGATTCCGCCAAGCAGCAAGCCTGTGAAAAAAGGGCCGTGAACTGGCTGCTTGCCATGCAGGGCAAGGACGGAGGATGGGCGGCTTTCGATGTGGATAACAACTGGAAATTCTTGAGTAAAGTACCTTTTGCGGACCACAATGCGATGCTTGATCCGTCCTGCCCGGATATTACCGGCCGAGTGCTGGAAGCTTTGTGCCGCTACGGATTAAAAGGAAACCACCCTGCCATTGAGCGGGGTGTTCAATACTTGCTTGCATCGCAAGAAGCGGACGGAAGCTGGTATGGACGATGGGGCGTTGATTACCTTTATGGAACTTTTCTGGCTCTGCGCGGGCTGCAGGCGGCAGGCGTAAATGATCGTGAAGCGCCCGTGCAAAGGGCGCTGGAATGGATTCGCGCTTACCAGAATTCCGACGGCGGATGGGGCGAAAGCTGCGCCAGTTACGCAAACAACACGTTTACTCCTGGCCCTAGCACGGCCTCGCAAACTGCTTGGGCGATTTTGGGATTGCTGGCAGGAGGCGATACACGCTCCAGCAGCTTGCAGGACGGCATTGAATACCTAATTGCAACGCAGCGCGACGATGGGAATTGGGATGAGCAGTACGCCACCGGTACTGGCTTCCCATGCGTTTTCTACCTCACTTACACTGATTACCGCAACACTTTTCCGCTGTTAGCGATGGCTGCGTTCACCAAAGCTAAGTTTGCAGGCGACGATTATTCATAACAGGTACGGATATTTGTGAAACCCACGTTGGTGACCGGCGCAAGCGGCTTTCTGGGCTGGCATGTAGCCCGGCTGCTGCTGGAGCGCGGACACAAAGTTCGTGCGCTTTGCCGCCCCAATAGCCGAATTCATGAGCTGCCGGTGGAACGAGTAACCGGCGACCTGCGCAACCCAGCATCGCTGCAACAAGCAGCGGCCGGCTGCGGTTTAGTGTTTCACGTAGCAGCGGATTACCGGCTGTGGTCGAAAAAGCCGCAGGAACTTTACCAATCGAACGTGGAAGGCACGCGGAATCTGCTGGAAGCAGCGGAACGCGCAGGAGTGCAGCGGATTGTTTACACAAGTACGGTGGGCTGCATTGGGCTTCCCGCTGACCGGCCCGGCGATGAGGAAACTCCGGTCAGCATCAAGGATATGGCGGGCGATTACAAGCGTTCGAAGTGGCTGGCCGAGCAGGTGGCCCTGGAAAAAGCGCGGACCGGTTTGCCGATTGTCATTGTGAACCCAACCGCGCCGGTGGGCGACCATGATTGGAAGCCTACTCCGACGGGCAAGATCATTGTGGACTTTCTGCGGAACCGTTTGCCGGCTTTTGTAGACACAGGGTTGAATGTGGTGGATGCGCGCGATATTGCCGAAGGACATCTGTTAGCTTGCGAACGAGGGCGCGACGGAGAACGTTATATTCTAGGGGCCGAGAACCTGACTTTACAGCAGATTCTCGCGCAACTGGCGGCTATTGCCGGAAAGAAAGCGCCGCAAACTAGGATTCCTTACCCGATTGCGTATATTGCCGGAGCCATTACTACGGCTTGGGCCAATGTAAGCGGCAGAGAACCAGTTGCGCCGCTTGAAGGCGTTAAGATGGCGCGTAAAAAAATGTTTGTGACGCACGCGAAGGCTCAGCGCGAACTGGGTTTCGCGCCGCACCCGGCAAAACAAGCCTTGAGCCGCGCTGTGGAATGGTTTCACCAGAACGGATATTGCTAGGGTATGGCAATCCTTTTTGTTGCTTCCGAAGCTTTCGAATTGAAGCCGCTGGCGGAACGATTAACTGGTCTGCGGTCTCTAAAATGGCCTCTCCAATATGCTGCGGAAGGTGTTTGGAATGGGAAACGTTATCTGTTGACAGCGAATGGCCCTGGGCCGAAGCTTGCTTCGCATTGCTTGGAAGTAGCACTACGCGCCAGCTCAATGGCGGAATTGTCAGCTTCCAAACTGGAAGCAGTGGTTAGTACAGGCTTGTGCGGAGCGGTAGAACCTTCACTGCAGGCAAAAGATGTAATTGAAGCAACAGAAGTTTTCTCCCTGGATGATGGCCGGCATTTTGCCTGTTCAAAAGCGATTTCGCCTTTGCCTTACCGGCAAGGGATTGTTGTTTCCACCAATCGGGTAGCGGGAACGGTGCAGGAAAAACAGAAACTGCAAAAAACAGATGCTTTAGCAGTAGAAATGGAGGCGGGAGGAGTTGGATTACGCGCTAGTGCATCTGGATTGCCCTTTGCGTGCATCAAAGTAGTAAGTGATCGTGCGAATGAAGAATTTGTAATGGATTTCAATCAATTGCGCTCGCCTGATGGTCGCTTTTCGCGTGGGAAAATTGTAACTCGCGCATTGATGCATCCGGGAACTATTCCGCAATTAGCTTCGTTGCGGCGCCGATCACAAGAAGCCGCGCGCATGTTAGGAGCATTTCTTGCCAGTTGCACATTCGAATTCAGCGACGCCCCTATTGAAGGAGAAGTCTCAGCAGACAGTTAAAACAGGAACTATGCTTGCAGCAGTTTACCGTGGTGAAGGGCAAGTGGCCGCCGAAGAAGTTCCTGTGCCGGAAATTGGACCGGGAGAAATACTAATTCGCGTGGAAGCTTGCGGCGTTTGCCATACAGACTTGAAAAAGGTGCAGTACAATCTACTGCCGCCGCCGCGAGTTTACGGGCATGAGATTGCGGGTGTGGTGGCGCAGGCGGGAACAGGAGTTCAACAATACGCCGTTGGTGATCGTGTGGTGGTGTTTCACCATATCCCTTGCGGCGATTGTTTTTACTGCCGTCGGCATTTGTACGCGCAGTGCCCGGTTTACAAAAAGGTGGGCGTAACAGCCGGCTTCGAGCCTGCCGGCGGCGGATTTTCGCAGTATGTGCGAGCAATGGACTGGATTGTTCGCCGCGGCGTGGAGCGGATTCCGGAAGGTGTCAGCTTTGATCAGGCTTGCTGGGTGGAACCGGTCAACACCTGCTTAAAAGGCGTTCAAATGCTTTCCTTACAGCCTGACGACGTAGTAGCGGTTATTGGGCAGGGACCAATCGGGTTGATCTTCACTATGCTCGTGAAGCGCGCAGGCGCGATTGTGGCAGCGTCGGACACCATTCCGCATCGCCTTGCTTTGTCGCAGAGCTTTGGCGCAGTCGCCGTTGATGGACGAACTCCCGAATTTGAACAACTGATCAGATCGAAAACAAACGGGCGCGGGGCTGATGCTGTGATTGTAGCCACCAACGCCAAAGGATTAGTAGACCAGGCTTTGAAGATTTCACGCCCTGGAGCAAAGATATTGCTGTTTGCACAAACCTCCATCACGGAGCGGATTGAGATTTCCGGCTCCGATGTCTGTGTGGGCGAGAGGATTTTATTAGGATCTTATAGCTCTGATGTGACTCTTCAGGCAGATGCGGCGCGTCTTGTGTTCAGTGGCGAGCTGCCGCTCGAAGATTTGGTTTCGCATCGTGTTCCATTAGCGAGAATCGGTGAAGGAATAGAAACGGCGCTTCATCCAAGCGAGCGATCTTTAAAAGTAGTGGTTCGCCCGCAGGAGACGGTGTAAGTTATGGATGTGATGAAAGCCGCCGTACTTTACGGCAAAGAAGACATCCGCTTGGAGGAAGTGCCTTTACCGGAAGTCGGCCCGGGAGAAATACTGATTCGCGTGCGTACCGCACTCACTTGCGGAACTGATGTGAAAGTTTTCCGGCGCGGCTACCATGCGCGCATGATTGTGCCTCCGGCTTTGTTCGGCCATGAATTGGCGGGCGATGTGGCCCAAGTTGGCGCGGGCGTTACCAAATTTCAAGTGGGCCAGCGAGTGGTAGCGGCGAACTCCGCGCCGTGCGGGATTTGTTTTTTCTGCCGGCGCGGCCAGGCGAACCTTTGTGAAGATTTACTGTTTAATAACGGCGCTTATGCAGAGTTTATCCGCATTCCCCGTAGAATTGTGGAAGTAAACACTTACGAAATTCCGAAGCATCTCCGTTATCAGGATGCAGCCTTGGTGGAACCGCTGGCGTGCGTTTTACGCGGTTTGGATGAATCGCATGTTCAACCCGGCGATACGGTAGCAGTAATGGGATTAGGGCCGATCGGATTAATGTTTGTGCGCATGGCCAAAGCTGTTTGCGGGGCGCGCGTGATTGCGCTGGCGCGCCGTTCTTTGCAAATTGATAATGCGATTGGCCTGGGTGCTGACCAGGGAGCGATTCTTAATCTAGACCAGCCGCAGCGCACTGTGTCGCAGCTTCATCAGTTAACGGAAGGCCGCGGCGCGGACGTAGTGATTGAGGCAGTAGGCCAGCCGCTTGCCTGGGAGCTCGCGCCGCATCTGGTTCGCAAAGGCGGAATGATTAATTTCTTTGGCGGGTGCGCCGCCGGCACAAGAGTGGGCCTGGATACACAACTGCTGCATTACTCCGAGATTACCTGCAAAGCCAGTTTTCACTTTACGCCCAGTCACATCCGCCGATCTCTGGACATTGTTTCCAGCGGCAAGGTAAATGCCGACCATCTGGTAAACCGCGAGGAGCCGCTCGACAATCTGCTTCAAGTGATGTATGACTTGATGACACCCAATGGGCACATCAAAACAGCCATCATCCCTTAAGCTGCTGCTTGCTGACATGAGTGTTGTCTACCTGAACCCGAAAGATTATGTTCGGCAGATTGCGCCTAACTCCGCTTCCTATACCGAAGCGGAATCATTTGCTTATACGAAATGGCTGGCTACGCACCATTACGAAAACTTCCAGGTGGTGAGCTATCTTCTGCCGAAATGTCTGCACCAGGATTTTTATAACGTTTACTCGTTTTGCCGGTGGGCTGACGACTTAGGCGATGAAATAGGAGATCGCGAGGAAAGCGTAAAGCTACTCGCCTGGTGGCGGGCGGAACTGGAAGCAATGTATCGGGGCGAGGTTTCGCATCCGGTGTTTATTGCGCTCCGTTCAACCGTTAACAAACACGAAATCCCGATTACTCCGTTTCGCCGTTTGATTCAAGCGTTTGAGCAGGACCAGCATGTAACCCGGTATGAAAACTGGGCTGATATTTTCGACTACTGCGTTTATTCCGCTAATCCAGTTGGGCACTTGGTATTATACCTATGCGGTTACCGGGACGCCGAACGGCAGCGCTTGTCAGATTGCACCTGCACGGCCCTGCAGCTTGCCAACTTCTGGCAGGATGTGACGGTTGATTTGAACAAAGATCGCGTTTACCTTCCGCTCGCCTTATTGCAAAAGCATGGGTACACCACGCGGGAATTATTTGACCGGCATTTTGACGAGCGGTTCGCAAGGCTGATGGCGGAAGCCGTAGAGGTGGCGGATGGTCTGTTTCACCGCGGTTTACCGCTAATTAAAACCGTAGATCGGCGGCTTGCGCTTGACCTTGAATTGTTTAGCCGCGGCGGAATGCGGGTACTCGATAAAATTCGCGCTCAGCGTTATGATGTTCTCCAAAGCCGCCCGGCTATTTCCAAGTGGGAGCGTATCGGTATCCTGCTGCGGTGTTTGCCGCGCCTTATGCTGAACTAGATGTCCATTACCGTTCAAGAATCGTACCGCTACTGCCAAAAGGTGGCACGGTCGCGCGCTAAGAATTTTTATTATTCATTCCTGCTGCTGGATAAACCGCAAAGGGATGCCATGTGCGCGGTGTACGCTTTCAATCGCTATTGCGATGATTTAAGCGATGAACCTGCCGAAGGCGGTCCTGCTGAAGTGCGATCCAGAATCGGGCAGTGGCGGCTGGAGTTGAGCCATGCGCTGAAAGGTGATTTCGATGAACACCCTATCTGGCCCGCTTTTCATGACACGGTGCAGCGGTATAAAATTCCGCACCGTTTTTTCCACGAGATGATTGAGGGCATCACATCGGATCTCGAACCCAAGCAGATTCAAACCTTCAGCGAACTCTATCGCTACTGTTATCAGGTAGCGTCCGTGGTGGGTTTGACTATTATTCACATTTTTGGATTCAGTTCTCTGAAATCACTTCTGCTGGCCGAAAAATGCGGCGTTGCGTTTCAGTTGACAAACATTCTCCGCGATGTTCGCGAAGATGCCGGGTTAGGCCGAGTTTACTTGCCGACTGAAGATTTGGAGCGATTCGGCATCACTCTGCAACAGATTCAAACAGGCGTAGAAGACCAGAAATTTCGTGAGTTCATGAAATTTGAAGCGAATCGGGCCAAGGAATATTTTGTTGAATCCGAGCCGCTGATGCAGTTCGTTGAAAAGCGGAGCAGGCCGTCGCTTTGGGCTTTACGGGCCATTTATCTGCGTTTGCTTTCGCGCATTGAAGCAGAAAATTATTCGGTTCTAACGCAGCGCATCAACGTCCCTACCTACACAAAATTAGGCTTGTTGTTGAAAGCCTTTCTGACCAAACCGGCTTAGGATAAGGACCCGAATATCCGGTCAAGCGATTCGTCTCTGACGGCATCTAACTGAATACTCTGGTGCAAGGACCAGTTTTCAACATGCTGGACTGAGTTCCCCGATTGAAGGTCAACCAAAGCTCCAAGAGTTTCCAGTTCTAGAAACTCATCATTGGTGAAAGTCTCGATCGAGCAGCCGTAATCGGGATATTGAAGCGGCGTGCCGGGAGCTTGTGAACGCTTCACAAATAGAACGTTTTCGTGAAGGTACGCGCCCATCGGATTGGCATTGAACAAGCCCGCCTTTTGCGGGTCTTCGTTTTGCGGATCGTTTCTTAAGAGTAGATACTTCTTTGTGAAAGTCCAGCGTTTATCGGAAAAATCAGTGTAAGCCCACATGGTTACCGGATTGGTGGGTAGCAGTATCTCATCATGCGAACCACGCGGAGGAATTGCCAGAATCGCCGTGCCGCCGGGAGCCATTTGCGTCAGCGACCAAGGAGCCAGAGTTCGGCTGTTTGATCCTTTATTTTCGATCCGGTGATTCACCATTACCTGAGAACCGGAAGCAGCCAGTTCCACCGTAATTTCTTTTTGCAAACCGGTTTCTTTTTCCACCGTCTCCAAAAGTACAATGCTGTTGCCGTGAACCGTTGCCTGCACTGGTGAGTTGTCAAGCGCGTACGTATCCGGCACTGTTTCCGGAGCAACCCAGAGCCGGTGTCCGCCGCGACTCACCCATTCAGTCTCGCCGGAAGTTCCCATCTGATCAGGAAATTCTACAAATAAATTTTTGCCACCTACAAAGCCATAGCGCATGATACGCGGTCCTACATCGGTGGTAACGATCAACTCCACTTCCCCATTGCAGATCCGGTAACAGTTGGGCCAGCCGCCGTACTCGGTTTTTTCAATCTTCACAGAAGAATTCATAAATTTTTAATTAGAGCCGCTTAGTTTTCAAGCTTACGCGCCGGCACTTCGGAAATGCTCGAATCCGAGCGGCTGAAGAATCTTTCCTTCGTAAGTGATTGCGTCGGCATTCTCCGTAATCTCGCCAATACAGGTGACGGCAATTCCAGCAATTTCATTTGAAATTTTTTGTTTGCAGGAAGCGGTAAACAGAAGCTCGTAATCTTCGCCGCCATGCAAAGCCTGTTGGAGCGAAGCTCCAGGAGAAATTGGAATGCAGTTTTCCAGGCGAGCACCCACCTTTGATGCGTTGCACAAACGGAACAGGTCTAAGGATAAACCATCACTTAAATCCATTGCAGCCGTTGCCCAGCGGCGAATCTGCTTTCCTAATTCAATGCGCGGCTCCGGGCGTTTGTGCCGCCTCCAAGCAGCACCGCGCTTCCGCTCAAGCCCTAAAGCCGACATGCCAAGCTGCCCGGTGACGTAGATGCGGTCTCCGGGATGAGCACCGCTACGAAGCAGCGCGGAACGGCGGGGAACCGTGCCGCAGCACATCACATCAACTATCGTTTTTTCTGCTTGAGCCAAATCGCCGCCGGCCAGAACAATGTTATACCGCGAGGCAAGCTGAGTCATGCCCTGGTAAAAGCCGGTGAGCCAAGCTGCTTTTGCATCAGGAGGCAGCGCGAGCGAAACAAGAAAAAACAATGGATCGGCACCCATCGCCGCCAAGTCAGACAAGCTACGAGCCAAAGCTTTATGCCCAACGTCGGAAGCAGAATGGGTAGCAAGAGTAAAATGGCGGTTCTCAATGGTGAAATCACTAGTAAACACCATGTCCTGCCCTGCCTGGGGCCGGATTACGGCACAATCGTCGCCAATCCCTTTAATGATATTCGGGGAAGAGCCTGTTTTCTGCGCGAAAACCGCGATCTTCTGAATCAGGCTGATTTCGCGCATAACTGATTAAGCCAGGGTTCCCAAAACCAAACCGGCAGGAAGCTGTTCGCCATACACGCGGCTTGCCCCCGCTGCATCGTCCGGCGTACCGCTTAAACGGCGAAGAAGCTTGGCGGAATCAGTGCTCGATTCGCAGGCGCGGCGAACTAAAGTTAAAACAGCAGGCGGCAGATCACGAGCGGAATCACCGGTCTGCTGCGCCATTTCCACAAGAGCTTCAAGCAGCGCCGGCGATGATGGACGGGACAGAGTTGCTTCTATCCAGCGCGCCGCCGCAGCAGGAGAAACCACCTGATTCACAGGGCCCCGGAACAGTTTTCTCGCGCCCAAACGCGACAAGCACCATAAACAAGTTTCCGGCATTTCTCCCTGTTTCAGCATGGCTGCCAGCGCGTCGCCTAACTGTGCTTTGGTTTGTGTCGGCAACAATTCAAGACTGGCGGCGGTGCGCCATAATTCCCGCCACAGGCTGGTATTGATCCGCTGCTTGCGCTTTTGTTTCGGAAACAAAACAGGAGCAATCCGCTGGTAAAGGTCAGCTTGCTGATTACGGGTAAATCCACCCGCCAAACGACCGCAGAAAATCCACCATTCCACCTCGCATTGGACCTGATTGGGAAAAACCAAACCGGCGGCATAGATACGGCGAACGTGTTCAATGCGAAGATCATCGCCGGTGAAGCCAAATCCGGGCCGGAGGCAAAAGCCCGTTAGATTTAACCAGCGTGCTTCATGCGCGGCGTTCTTGCGGCGTCCTTCTGACAAGTTCAGAAGCTTGTCTGCTAAAGCGCGAAGTGTGTTGAGCGGCCACGATAACCGTCCTAAAGCCAGTATCTGCTCCAAACGCGCCGGTAATTGTTCAGGAACAATAACAGAAGAAGTTAACGGACCGAACACCTGTTCAATCAACAGTTCCGCTTGCGCTTGCAGTTCTCCGCTAACTACGGCCCCGGAACGCACTGTCGGCGCGGCGGCGCTTTCGTCGTTTGTTTCCGCATTTTTGCGCAGTTGAAACTGCAAGCGCCAACGATGTTCGCTGATCTTTGATTCGGCCCAGGTTTCCAGAGTTCCGACCTCATTCAGCCGAGCCGCCAGCGCGACCGGGATCAGCCGTTCGCCGCCTTTTCCAAACCGGATCACAGCACGCAGAGGAGCATGAAGCCGCGGATCGGAAGCCGGGTCCGACAGATCGGCAGTGACAGGAAGATTCACTAAGCTTCCTGCTTGGTCTTCGGTGCGGGACAACGAACTATATAAACGAAACGCAACCGGCTTGTTGGCCACCAGTTGCAGGTCTTCCCGATTAAGCCGGATTTCTTCGCCTTCTTCGGTTCCGCGCGGCACCAGACAAACTGTTTGAATCGATTCAGCTTCGTTTCCATTCAAGCCCAGAAAATAAGCACGGGGCAATCCGCCTCTCACCAGTACGCCTGCGCCGGTGGAGCGGACATAGGAATAGTAAGCAGCGCCGATAGCCACGGCCAGATCAAGATCTTGGCTTTCAAAAGTCTGCGGACGGCGGCCATACCAGCTCTCCACCGCATCGCGAACGCGATCACGAAAAACACCGGGAATAAAAAATCCGCCGTTGAACAGAATGGCGTCAATGCCCTTCTCCGCTTCGGAAGCATGAGACAGAAAATCAGCCAGATGGCGAGTGATGGCCGGATCGGAAACATACGGCAGACCAAGCTCCCGAAATACGCTTTGCTTATCCTGCTGCGGTTTATCCGTCAAATGGCAGAACGGCAGAAAACCATCCAGCGCAAGCTCTAACACTTCGTCGCGAGTGAGAACTATCTTCAACGCGCCGCCCACTAGCGAAGAACCGCTTCCGGCCAGTGTGATTTCCACGCTCGGCACACCCTCAGGCGAAAGCAGCCGTTCTTTCGCATTGGAACACTGCCGACGCAACGCGCTACGCTGGCGAAGCGTAAGCGGTTTTCCAATTTTCGATTCTGCCAGCCAGGAAAGGGTCAGGTCCAGATTATCGCCGCCTAACAACAGATGTTTGCCAACCGTGGTGCGGGTAAACTGAACGCGGTCGCCCTCGCGATGCACTCGGATCAAAGTGAAATCGCTGGTGCCGCCGCCGACATCGCACACCAAAACCGTTTGGCCATCGAACAATTCTTTATTAGAGCGGGCAAGATGCGATGAGATCCACGCATAAAATGCGGCCATCGGCTCTTCCAACAGCGTAAGCCTCTCAAGACCCGCTGCACGAGCCGCTTCCACCGTCAGTTCACGAGCTTCTTCATCGAAGCTGGCCGGCACAGTGAGCACAACATCCTGTTCAGATAAAGGAACGCCTTTGTTTTTTTCCCAACTCTCTTTCAAGAAGGAAAGGTAACGAGCGGACGCTTCCACCGGCGACACAATTCTGCCTGCTTCCTCGCTGTCCCAGGGCAAAAGCTTCGCGGTGCGGTCTGCTTCAGAGTTTGAGAGCCAGGATTTTGCTGAATGAACAATCTTAGTGGGAACCAAAGCGCCTTGTTCACGCGCCCATGCGCCCACAATGGGGGGGTCGCTGAGGTAAATAAAAGAAGGAAGCGTGCGCAGCGCAGTGCTGCGGGTAGCATCAGTTTGCTGCTCGATCGAGAGCGTGTGAATGGGCGGATAATCCGCTTCAGCCGCTTCCAGCGGATCAATATAAGCCAAAGCCGAGTTGGTCGTGCCCAGGTCGATTCCGACCTTCATGCGGCTTGGCGCTCCCGAACGTTGAATTCCAGTTTCCAGCGCCGCCCATCACTGGCTACGCACCACAATTCCAACATGCCGGTTTCCGTGACATGGCTTTCCAGCGTCACCGGAACAACTTCTTCGCCGGTAGCATCGTTGCGAGCCGGAAGCAGAACCTCAATAGGTGATAACTCTTCAAACTCATCCGTGATCTGGTCCACCATCAAACCCGGAGCATCGTTCTTACGAAGGCGCGAAGAAAAGAACCGGAACTCGGCAGGCTCGCCGACAACCAGCGCGAACTTCCGATCAGGAAGAGCCACCTGGGAACCTTCTTCCAAGCCGAAAGGCACCACTGCCAAAGCTTTCATCGGCGCGGGCATTCCCGGCACCGCCGGCATAGAAGTTTCGATGCCAACATAATAAGTGCGCGGCACGCCGCCGCGAATGCGAACGCCTTTCCCGCTGCGAGCCAGCCCATAGTAAGCTGCTCCATGCGCCACCGCGTGCATAAGGTCGCTTTGTTTTGTTTCGTTTTGCAGAATGGTGAGCGGAGGCGCTCCTGTTTCGGTAAGCCAGCCTTGTAAAACCTGCGCTAGGCGATTCTCAATCGCGGCGGCTTGCAAAACGCCGCCATTCAAAAGCAAATGCGTAGGCCGGGCAATGCCGCTGCTGCCCATATTTTTCGCTGCCTGACGAAGAAACTGAGCCAGATGCTTAGTGACGGCCACATCAGACGCATAATTCAAACCAACTTCCATCAAGCCGGATCGTCTTTGTTTTTGCGGAACGGCATCCTGAGTTGTTTCAGGGAAAAAGCCGTCAAGCAGCAGAGTGCTTACTTCACTACGAGTCAGTTTGGTGCGAATGCTTTTACCGATTAAACCGGTGCCGCGGCCAAGCAGAGTGATGTTCTGTTCAGTGGCTTCGCTGCCGGAAAGGAGCGCTTCTTTTGCCGCGCGGCTTTGCTGCCAAAGCGAGTGAAATTGAATCGCGTCCAGTTTCGTGTTCTTCGCCCCTAACTGCTGTTCCACATAACGAGCCAGGGCAAGATCCATATTGTCGCCGCCGAGCAGAATATGCTCGCCTACCGCAACTCGCTCCAATTGAAGCTCGCCCGCGCGTTCGGTTACAGCAATCAGAGTAAAGTCGGTTGTGCCGCCGCCGATGTCAACAATCAGGATGGTGTCGCCCGGCTTAATCTGTTCGCGCCAGTTCGCGTTTCTAGCCACCCAGGAATAAAAAGCGGCTTGGGGTTCTTCCAGAAGCGTAACTTCGGGATAGCCCGCCAGTTTTGCGGCGCGCTGTGTTAATTCGCGCGCTGCGGCATCAAAGGAAGCAGGCACCGTAATCAACACGCGCTGTTGTTCGAACTTTGCTTTCGGGTGCTCCTGGTTCCAGGCAAAACGCAGATGCTCTAGATACTGCCGGGAAGCTTCCACCGCTGAAATCTTTGCTACGCCTTCCGGCGCGGCAGTGGGTAGCAAAGGCTGCGACGGATCAACGCTTTGACTGGATAACCAGGACTTAGCGGAAGCAACTAAGCGGCCTGCGTTTTCCACGCCGCGCTTCTGAGCCAGTCGTCCCGTAATGTAAGGCGACTTTGCATTCCAGGGCAGCGCCAGCGCGCCTTCCACAAACTCAGCCGGAGCAGGAATGTAAAGCGAAGAAGGCAGCAGAGTTTCAGCAGCAATCTCACCAGGGTTGACTAACTGCGGAATGTTTGACAAGCGCAGAATTGGATTTTCCTGTTCCGCTTCCGCGTAGGCCAGGGCGCAGTTTGTGGTTCCAAGATCAATGCCTAAAATATGTTGGGGCATGGGTAACTATTCCACTTCAATTTCAGCAGGCGCGATGATGTTTACATCCTGCTTGCCAAGCTGCGGCAGATTCACCCCGGTTGCCGCCCAGCCCCGGTGCCGCAGCAAGCCGCCGTTCGCTTTGCCGCTGGCCGGAACATTGCCGAGCAGTTTAATGCGATTCGGGTCCGGCGCTTTTGCGGCATCCAGCTTTTGAAAGGTTCCTTCAACGGAATCAATGACAGGCGCTAAGGTGACATGCCGGCCGAGGCAGGCGCGAGAATCGGCGTGAAGACTGCGAACAGCAGCGCCCACCTGATCATCGGAGTAGCTGGAAATATCCTCCATTAAAAAATCAATCAAACGCGCGTCTCGCTGCAGGATGCCAAGAATCTGCAAAGCTCCCTCTTTGGAATTAGGCGGTGGCGCCGGCGGCAGGTCGGGCACAAGCTTCACCTTGGCATAACCAAATTCTTGCGCAATGTCTTCCGGCAGCGAGCCGCCAAACAGAATGGCGAAGAAGCTGCGGAAAGCAGATGAAATTCGAGACAAATGATCCTCTTCCTTTTTCAGGATATCAACCGTAAGCAATAGCCATGCCCTTTTCAGCGTTCCCGAGGGGCTGCGCTGTTGATGCAGGAATTATTTTGTGTTTTCATTTCATCTTGTGCGCCGCACTGGTTTTCACGAGAAAATTTCCTACTATCCTCCCTGATAAAGCTTGCAGGAACAGAAAACTCTTAGTGCATGAAAACGCGTTTGTCAACTTTTCTCTAGGATAGAAAGCAAAATGCCGTTATAGTAGAAACAAAGCAGTACCAAATTGTTTGAAAGGGAGAATCGAAAAAATTATGGCAACAAAGAAAGCACCGGCAAAGAAGGCGGTGAAGAAAGCACCGGCAAAGAAGGCAGCGCCGAAGAAGGCTGCACCGGCAAAGAAAGCGGTGAAGAAAGCTGTTAAAAAAGCCGTTAAGAAAGCAACCAAGAAAACCGCCAGCAAGTAATCATCACTTCGGCAGTTCTTCTTCTAAGCGCCCGTACAGCGTTGGCTGGTATGGGCGTTTTTATTTGGAGCGAAGCCAATAGAATAAGTGGCAGAAATCCTTAAATTCTGCTTATCAATTTCTTATGATGGGGAAATTTAGGAAGTCTGGTGCCGGCGGCAGGAGTTGAACCTGCGACCTACGGATTATGAGACCGTCGCTCTAACCACCTGAGCTACACCGGCACGCTTCCTTTAGACTATCATGCGCAAGCAACGCCGGAGCGGAACATAAATTCAGAAGGCTTAGGCCCACAACTCCTCAACGGATAAAGGATCAATCGACTCGTCACGCACCGTTGTTTCTTTTACACGCTGCATCAAAACAGAGGCCGCTAAAAAGCAGACTCCGCCCAGCACAATCGCTTTCATTCGATCGTTTCCCAGCAGGTGAGCCATAATCCAGCCGAACACAAGCGCGGAAAGAATTTCCGGAATCACGATGAAGAAGTTGAAAATTCCCATATAGATGCCCATTCGATTAGATGGCAGCGCCCCGGCTAATATCGAATAAGGCATGGAAAGAATACTGGCCCAGGCAATTCCCACGCCGAGCATCGGCAGAAACAGAAGCCATTGGTTATGAATAAAGGCGATCGAGAGAAACCCGATCGCGCCCATCGCCAAACATAAACTGTGAGTTCCTCGTTTGCCGATTCGATTGACCAGAAGCGGCAGCAGCGGCGACACCAGGAAGCAAACTGCATTGTAAACACCCGAACAGTAACCCGCCCAAATAATTCCTTTCGTGTAAGCAGGGTCAGCGGTGCTGTTTGCTCCAAATACATTGTGCGCAACAGCCACTGCAAAGTAAAGAAACAGGCAGAATAAACCAAACCATGTTAGTAGCTGCACAACCGCTAGCTGGCGCATAGTGGAAGGCATTTCACGCGCTGCCAGCAAAATCTGTTGCAGGTCAAACCGCTTTGCTGTTTTCAGCCGTTCTTTTTCCGCCGCGCTGGGGGGATATTCTTTGGTGGTAAAAATGGTCCAGAGAACCGCGCTCAAAAATGCTGCGGCTCCAATCCAGAATGATAAGCGCACAACCGTCGGTATTGCTCCTGTTCGTTCGGTGGTCTGCGAACTCATAAGCCGGTTTAGCAGCCAAGGCAAGTACGAAGCCGCTACGCTACCTACGCCAATGAAAAAGCTTTGCATGGTGAATCCTCGCGCGCGCTGCTCGTCAGGTAGCATATCGGCCACAAACGCCCGGAACGGCTCCATGCTGATGTTGATGGAAGCATCCATAATCCAGAGCAGCCCCGCAGCCATCCATAAGGCGGAACTGGTCGGCATCAGGATCAACGCGATCGAACTGAGAATGGCTCCGGTCAAAAAGAAAGGGCGGCGGCGGCCTAGCGGTCCCCAAGTGTTATCGCTCCAATGCCCGATAATCGGCTGCACAAACAACCCGGTTAAAGGAGCCGCCAGCCAGAGTATCGGCAACTGATCCGGTTGAGCGCCCAGGTACTCATAAATGGCGCTCATGTTGTTCATCTGGAGAGTCCAGCCAAACTGGATACCCAGGAAGCCGAAACTCATATTCCAGATTTGAGGGAAAGTTAATCGAGGCTTTTCCATTTTTTCCTGAGCATCAGCGTTTATCCCCACCAAGCTTCACCGGGCGCCAGGTGAGCGCGCGCCACGTCGGGATTGATCTCAACACCATAGCCGGGTTTATCTTGAATCGTCAGATAACCTTTTTCCCAGATTGGTCCTTCATGCATAACCAGATCGGGCCACCATTCAACATAGTTTGCTAATTCATGGATTCGAAAATTACGCATGGCGGAAGCGGCATGGGCAGAAGCAATGGTTCCCACCGGACTAGCGGGATTATGAGCCGCTGTCCAAATGCCGTAAGTGCCGGCAAAATCAGAAATGCGCTTTGATTCCAAAAGTCCGCCGGATTTTGGAATATCAATGTGCACTCCATCGCAGCCTTGCAGCTCAATCAGCTTCTCGAATCCCTGCAAACCATATAAGTTTTCACCCGTACACACCGGCACCGGCGATTCTCTTCTTACCAAAGCCATAGTTTCCGGGTTCTCCGGCGGAACCGGATCTTCTATCCACATGGGATTCACTTCTTCAAGAGCTCTTGCTAACGCAATTGCATCGCGCGTGTCGTAATGCCAGTGCAGATCAATCGCAAACTCCCCGCTCGGCCCTAACTGTTCGCGGACGACGTTCATGCAGCGCACAATGCTGCGGATATCGCCGGTTTTCAGATTTCTGAGATAAGTATCATGCCCCGGCAACTGATTGTCGGGGTCAAGCGTTTTGGGAATGCCATCGCCTTGGAATTTGAAAGCAGTCCATCCCCATTTTTCCGCTTGCGCTTGTTGCACCAGATCTTTCCAGGAAGCAGGATCATCCACCTGCTTTTTAGGTAACTGCATGGTCCGGTAAAAGCGAACGCGGTCGCGGAATCGCCCTCCGAGCAGATTGCAGGCGGGAGTTTGCAAAATTCGTCCAGCCAGATCCCACAAAGCAATTTCGATGCCGCTGGCGGCAGTTACGGTTGCTCCCCCGATAGCACCTGCGCCTGCGCTTTGCATCAGCATTTTGGTATACAGTTTATCGACGTTCAGCGGGTCCTCGCCTTTGACAATAGGACCCATTTTGTTTACAACCAGATCCTTTACGCCCCAGCCCCAATACGCTTCGCCGATGCCATAAAGGCCCGAATCGGTTTCAATCTTAATCAGGTTCCAATCCCACGTGCCGCGCACAATCATGCATTTCACTTCGGTGATCTTTACCTTACGGCTGAGCGCTGTCGCCGCATGGGCATAGCGGGCAGGAAACAATTGTGTAGCCGGCAAAAGCCCGGCTGCCGCCAGTCCCGCTGTTTGCAGAAAACGCCTGCGCGGCCAGTTTTGCATGATAACTGTTCCTGCTTTCCATTTTCGGTTCTGCTAAAGCACGTGCAACAATTAAAGACTTTGTTGACTAGCGGAGCGAGCCGGAATTTTACTTTGCTGAAGATATCACAGAAAGGGTAGGAAGACCACAATCGAAAGATAGGAACAAGCAGGAATCGTGCTTGGTTGCGGGGGACGGATTTGAACCGCCGACTGGGTTATGAATACGCTAATTACAACAGCAAATCAGTTTATTTGTGTGAAATCGGTTGTATGTTCATGCACGGAACTTGTGGGTCAATCGAAATGGAACAATAATACTCGTAAAGACGCTCCAAGCTGTAATCGAAGCATTCGGCAAGTTCCGCCCGGTGCCGATGCAACTCCTCAACGATCTCATCCTCATGCCATTTCTCCCATGAGTTCGTCGGGGGTACAGATGGTTGGTGATTCGTAGCCATATTTCTGGAGAATCCTTTCTATGTAGCGCTTAATCTTCGCGTTCGCAATGTGCTTGAAATTCCAGGTAAGGAGGAAATCGCAGCGATAGAAGCTGGCACTTGCCATGTGGATGGCATCAACCTGCGCTTTCTGCGGCAATGGTCCTGTTGGCTCCAGCAATAGTTTCGCTATTTCCAGCATGGCAGGATTGGTTGGCAGAAGAGAAGCACTTCGAACAATGATCAAAAGTCTTTCCGCCATCGCGGGATCACCTTGCCGGCATTCCTCATAAGCGATGGGCGAAGCCGCAAGAACGAAGCCGTCTCGATAAGCATCCCACCATTTACGGCTACTCTGCTGTTTGGCTGCGTTCAGGGCATCGCTGCTCTCTTTGGCTACGATGTGACTGATGAAGCTGGTTTCTAGGTAAACGAGCGGCTTTGTAGCTGCCAATTGATAGGCGCTCTCGCTGCTAAATTCATCCGGCATGATATCTCATTTTAAGTGGCTGCTGACGACAAAAGAAGTAGTTTGCCTGCTGGAAAGGTTGAAAGGAGTGGACTGACACAAGCTTCGGCATATTTATCGCTCTTGGATCGATACAAGCGGAGCGACATTAGACGTGCAACAAAACCACCGTTGAGCACAGCGCAAATAAAGGCTCAGCACAACTATGAACAAGCACCGTTTTACAGGTCACTCGCTTCGATTATGTTTTCTTTGGGTTAGGGAAATCTGCTTGGTTGCGGGGGACGGATTTGAACCGCCGACCTTTGGGTTATGAGCCCAACGAGCTACCTGACTGCTCCACCCCGCATCAGTATGTTAGCAATGCGTGAATGGCAAGGTCAAGTTTTTCAGTTCTACCCCATACAATTACGAGATGAGCATTCTACGGCACCTTCTTTTGTTCTGGTTTTTCGCTTCTTGCGTTTTTGCTGAACCCCTTTCTCCTCCACCCTTGCGCTTACCGGCATCAACAAAACCGATTCGGTACACAGCGAACCTGCATATTTTCCCAGGCCAGCCTCGGTTCATCGGATCAATTGCCATTAACACGCAAATTCTTCAGCAGACTTCCGTGGTTTGGCTGAATGCAAGATCGCTGCAGTTTCAAAGCGCAACGGCACAAACCGGCTAAAACACAGGCGGCGGTTTTGTTGCGCTTACCGTTCCGCAGACTTATAAGCAGGCCGCGCTTTCATCACAGTCAACTATAACGGCGAAGTGAGAAGCACTTTAAACGACGGCGTATTCGAACAGCAATGAAACAATGACCATTACGAATTTACAAAATTCGAACCGCTCACTGTACGTTAAGCGTTTTCCTGTTTTGATGAATCGTATTGAAAAGGGCTTTGGCAAATCATCCTGACTATTCTCTCTCAATTCCGCACGTTCTCTGATATGCCGTTCCTGAAGAGAAGCAGCAAAATTAAAATTCAAACAGTCCACTTCAAGCCAACCAAATCGCTGTCTTCTTACCTAACAGCTTTCGCAGTCGGACCTTTGGACACGGCACAATAAGACGGCTGCGATCAAATGATGTCTCACTATCGAATGAGGCTGAAGCTTAAGGGACGCAAAATCGTATTGGTGATATTAGACACGATCTGCGAATCATGCACGTCGGGAGGCGAACTGATTTTTTTCCATTCCGGATCGCTTCCAAATTTTTTCCATAATTCTTCACGCGCCGTAAGATCGTCGAAGGAGAGCATATACACCAGATTGGGCATCTTCTCTCCGACGATGGTTTCGCCAAAGAAAACCGGGCGCATTCCCAAACGCTGAAAGATTCCGATCTCGCCTTCGTTAAACATCCGTACTTTACGCGCCAGCGTCACTTCCGTAGGCGATTCATAACGCCGCATCTCAAAATACCGCAATGGATGCTGGTCGGAAGCGTCGCTCAACAAAGGGCGCGGCATTCCGTTGAATGTTTTCAAGAGAATGCTTTCTTCGCGCTGGTACGGATACCCAACTGCGCCGCCGGAAACGGAAGGCGAAGGCTTATACCCTTCATCGGCAGCCAGTTTGCTCAGCGTACTTTCCATGTTTGCCAGGGAATCGTATTGAGTGACCGTCAGCAGAAAAGGCCCTTCACTCCCGATGTAATTGGTAAATGCGCCGACGAGTTTGGCTCCGGCCCGATTGAGCGCGGGAGCGTGAACATCACGCAGAAAATCAGTTAGGTGTTTACCTTGGTCTTCCGGGCTGGTGTGCAGCTGGTATTTTTTCAGCTCAAGAAAAACATTGGCGGCAGAAGGTTCGGCTGCCTGGGCCCCTAATTCCGACAAAGCGGACATGGCCACGCCAGTAAGAATATTTCGACGAGTCATCCCCTAGACTCTACAACAATCGCGTCTGCCAAAGCACTGTGTTATTGAACAAAAAGGCTGATCGGAAGTTTTATCGCTCTCGCATTGCCTGGATTAGCGCTTCCATATGGCTGAGGTATTTTTCGAACATTCTTCTTCCGGTAGCAGTCAGTTTGTATTCTGTGCGAGGAACGCGGCCTTCAAAAGATTTTGTGCAGGTAATGTATTCCGCTTCTTCCAGCCGTCGGGCATGAACGCTTAGATTGCCGTCAGTGGTTTGAAGCAGCTTTTTCAATTCGTTGAAAGTCAGGAATTCGTTCACTGCCAGCGCGCTGACAATGCCCAAGCGCATTCGCTCGTGTATAATCCGGTCAAAGTTAGGCAGGGCGCGGTCTGCAATCGAAGTACCAGCAGATTTAGCAGGCTTCGCGGGGCGGGACAGGCTCACCTTTTCGGTTTGAACAGCAGAAGACTTAGCCACCGTACCTCCTTGCGATGACATACCCGAAAACGACGTGAAGAACGCCGAATCCGCCGATCATAAACCAATTTGCCCAATGTGGAGGCGTCAACACAGCGGAAGCGCCCAACACCATAAAACATAATCCCATTACCGGCACAACCCGCACCGAGAAAGCCCCTGCCGTGGTAACGGCAACGCCATAAAGCAACAGCCATAATCCGGCAAACATCTCAAGGTGGCTTTGCTCGAATAATGCTACTGTTAAAACCCCGCCGGCAATCAACGGCGGCGCAAAACTCAGCAGTGCCCGCTTTCCCGGTCCGGAAGCAAGCGGAAGCGAAACCCTTCGTGCTTTCCAGCGCAAGGAACAAGCACCAATGGAAGCCGCAATCACGCCTTCCACTAACCAGATAAAAAATTGAGTATGAAGCGAGCGCGCTTCGGCAAATAAACCCGCGATGATCGCGGTCCAGCCGATCGCAACTCCGCCCCAGCCCGGAACTGCGGTGAAAGCGGAAGCGCGCTCCATCGTGTCCCGGATAAACCGCAGATTGTCAGCCGCGCGCCGATCAATGGCAATCGGTCCGCGTGACACTCTGGCTTGGGAAGCCGTAGCCATGTGTCGAGTATAGGCTAGGAGCCTAAAAAGAGTAAAGTTTCAGTTTTTGATGTGCTTTGGGAAAGCAAGAACAATCACGTTCACTGTTGTTGCTGCATCTGCGCAAAGGCTAACTGCGGCGGGTCTGGCGCGCGCTCAATCAACACAGACCATTCTTCCGGAATAGGACGCGCTTGGTCCAGCGACGGCAGCTCACGCGAAGACTTCACCCGCACTCCGACCGTAAGCTCGCTTTCGGTTGGACCGCGATAAATTCCTCTAGTCGGCGGCACATCAGCGTAATCGCGTCCGATAGCGGTTCGGATGTGGCGGTCTCCAGCAATCAGGGAGTTCGTCGGATCAAACCCAACCCAACCCAAATGCGGCAGTAAAGCTTCCACCCAGGCATGGCTTGCACCGTCAGTAGACCGGTCATGATCGCTGGAACGATGGTATAGATAACCGCTTACATACCGGCAGGGGATTTTTAACATGCGGACCAAGGCAATCATGATATGCGCAAAATCCTGGCACACGCCTTTTTTCTGCTCCAAAGCCACATCAATCGGCGAGTCCACTTTGGTGCTTTTCGGCACATAATCAAAAATCCGATAAAGAGCAAGATTGATATCGGTGACTACCGTCAAAGGATCATCGCGCCGTTCTACGCGAATGCTACGGGCCAGTTCCTGCAACAAGGGAGTAGGCTGGGCAAACTCGCTCGGCAGCAGCACTTCCCAATAATCGCCGTTATGCACCAGCGCGTCCAGCTCCCCCCAGGAATCCGGCGCAAGCGATGGCGGCAAAGCAATCATGGGCTGCACTTCCACTGTGGATTCAGCAATAATCGCGAGTTGATTGTGTTTGCCCGGTACGTCGAAATGATGAATCTGATTGCCCAGGTGGTCGCGATAAGAAAATACGCGGCAGCGCGGACTCACCGAAAGATGAAACATCAAACAGCGCTGCGCCTCATCACTGCGCGGGTGCATCCGGACTTCCATCACGCTTTCGCTGATAGGACTTTTGTAGCGAAACCGGGTCAGGTGCGAAACGGTGTAATACATAAGAACTAACCAGCCAAAGCGGACTCCACCGAATAATCAATAAACAGCCGGTAAATAAGCTGTTGAATTTCTAAACAAAGACGGATAATTTCACGCAGGAAAGCGCCGACGCCGGTTTCCAGAACTTCGTTCAAGTCCGCATAACACAGCATGGCTTTCAAACGCCCCGATACCCTGTCGAGCGGCGCGGAACGCTTGCTGCCCCGGTGCTGCTGAATGGATTCCAAAGCTTCCTGCACCGATTCAATGCAGAATCGAACCGTATGCGGAAATTCTTCATGCAGAAGCAGGAATTCCAGAATCCGCTCCGGCGTAATATCAGCGGTGTACACTTTGCAATACGCTTCAAAGGCGCTGCAGGATCGCAGCAATCCGATCCATTCCAGGTACTCATGCCCTTCAGGGTGTTTTGCCGCTGTGTCCCAGAATTCCGCCGTGTACACATCGAGCAGCGCGGCAATGCCGAGCGCCCGTTCCAGGCATCTGCCGGTCCGGATAAAATGCCAGCCTTCTCCGTGCAGCATGGTCGCTTCGCTTGCGCCCTGAAACAACTGCACGCCTTCCACCACCGATTGCAGAAACTCTGTTGGCGGCGCTTGATGCAGGTCCAGCAAATTGGCTTGCGTAATTTGATGATAAAGAATGTTTAATCGCTCCCACTGCTCGGAGCTGATTTCTTCGCGCACCTGCCGGGCATTTTCCCGGGCCGAGGTGAGGCAGGAAATGATTGAACTGGGGCAGGAAGTGTCTAACGAAAGACACTGCGCCAATTCATAAGGATCGCCTTTCCAGCGCATGTTCTTCGGAGAGCCTAACACGCGAATGACCCGTTGCCACCGACTGGTATAGCTGGGCGCTGCTTCGTCCAGCATCAGGTTGAAATTGACATCAATCAGCCGCGCCGTGTAATTGGCTCGTTCCAGATAGCGACTCATCCAATACAAACTGTCAGCAACGCGAGAAAGCATTAGGCTCCTTTTTCTTCAAGCTCCGGCTCCGGCCTGTTCAAAACCCAAGTGTCTTTGCTGCCGCCGCCCTGGGATGAGTTCACCACAATAGAACCCTTTCTTAAAGCAACGCGGGTTAATCCGCCCGGCACCACCGTTACCCGGTCTCCATATAATATGTAGGGCCGCAGGTCCACATGCCGGGATTGAATCTGGTCATCGAGCAGGCAAGGCGCGCGGGAAAATAACAGTGTTTCCTGTGCAATGTAGTTTCGCGGATCAGCCTGAATCCGGCGCGCAAATTCTTCGCGCTCTTGTTCCGTGCTGTGCGGTCCGATCAGCATTCCGTAGCCGCCCGATTCACCGACTGCTTTCACCACCAACTTGTCGAGATTAGCCAGCACATGCTGCCGCTGCGCGTCATCGGTCAGCAGGTAAGTATCAACATTGTTGATGATCGGGTCCGCGCCCAGATAATATTTGATAATCTTCGGCACGTAAGCATATAAAGCCTTGTCATCGGCAATGCCGGTTCCTAGCGCATTCGCCAGCGTGACATTGCCCGCCCGGTAAGCGTTAAACAGCCCTGGGACGCCAAGAATGGAATCGCTTCGAAACGCCAGCGGATCAATAAAATCATCATCAATTCGCCGGTAGATCACGTCAATGCGCTGCAGCCCGGATGTGGTGCGCATGTAAACCACGTTGTCATGCACAGCCAGGTCGCGCCCTTCCACCAATTCAATTCCCATCTGCCGCGCCAGATACGCATGTTCAAAATAAGCGGAATTATAAACGCCGGGCGTCAGCAGAACAATGGTCGGCTCAGGCCGGCCTTCCGGGGCTAGCGAGCGCAGCGTGGACAGAAGAACACGAGGATAATGCTCAATAGGTTGCACCCCGTATTGCTGATACAACTGCGGGAAAATCCTCTTCATCACCATGCGACTGGTAAGCATGTAGGAAACGCCGCTCGGCACCCGCAGATTGTCTTCCAGAACAACGAACTCGCCATTCTGCAAACGGATCAGATCAGACCCAATCACGGTGATATAGATGTTTCGCGGCACCTGGAGGCCAACCATCTGCCGCCGGAACTGACGGCAACTGTAAACCACTTCGCGCGGCACAACACCGTCGTTCAGGATTCGCCCCTCATGGTAAATGTCGTGCAGAAAATGGTTTAAAGCGATAATCCGTTGCTCAAGACCGCGTTCAATCTTGCGCCATTCGTCCGCCAGAATAATGCGCGGCACCAGATCATTCGGAAAAATGCGCTCAGTTCCTTCCTTTCGGCCATATACCGTGAACGTAATTCCCTGGTGAAGAAATGACAAATCTGCTGAGTGTTTTCGCCGTTTGATCTCATCAGGCGAGAGCTGGTGGAAATACGCCAGCAGCGCTTCGTAATGGGGACGGGTTGTCCCATTGGACGTGAACATTTCGTCGTAAGCGCTATCAAGCTGGTAATTTTCAAAAGCCGGGGTAGCGAAGATATTCTCGTGTCCTGCCGAAACCATACGGTCGTATCCTCAATGATCTCTTCGGACTAGGAAGGAAAAACTGAGCGTATCACAACTGATTTTGACCGAATGTTAAAAAATCTACCAGCCCATTCGCTCCCGCAGGTTTGCAATTTGAGCCAAATGATGCTGGCTATGCCAGGCATATAAAGCCACTGCTTTACGCAGCGAAACAGGCCCTAGTTCAGGATGCTGAAACGCGCGTTGCCAATCATCAATCGTTAACTCTTTTAACAGCAGAACCCAGCGGGCATGTAAAGCTCCCAGTAAGCGAAGCGAAATCTCGGGTGGGGCCATGCGAGCATCCGGCAGAAGCGCCCAATCCTTTTCTTCGTAGGTTTTGATGACGGGATTATCTTCGGCCAGCGCCCAACGGAACCGCAGATAACTGTGCATGTGGCTATCGGCTAAGTGATGCACCAGTTGACGCACCGTCCAGCCTTCTGGCCGGTAAGCAGTATCAAGCTGTGCTTCGTTTAGATCCTCAACAATCTTGCGCAGTTCAACCGGCAAAGCTTCCAGCACAGCAATAAAGGTAGGGATATCTTCCGCAACTGTCGCTTCACGGAATTGAAATTTTCCAACCGGATAACGCAGTTGTTCTATTTGTTCAGGAACAGCGGTGCTCATTTGATACAGCTTATTGTATTGCTTGTGCGCTCCGATTCTGCGGCATACTTTTGTACATTTCCAGCCCGAGTGCCCAGCGGCGTTGAAATCCCTTCCAGAAAAGCTCCCCTGGCGCATCTTTTCCGCTGCTGTAGTTATCGCCCGGCGTATTGGGCGCTGTTGTCCATTGGCCATCGTTTGAATGGATTGTGGGAACGTCCAGATATGCGCGGCGGGTCTGATTTCCTTTCAAATACAAATCCAGAAAAGCCGTAATGAAGTGCTGATTAATGGCGGTGATGCGATCTTTCCGCCATACCGGCTCGTCGAAAGACTCAAGCATGGTGTAGTTGAGCGCTACATCAGTCGGCGGCGGATTACCGCCGGTATTATGCCGGGCGTTTTCATACACCAGCATGTACCGCTCTGAGTTCACTGCCTGCTCAAACACGCGTTTCACTCCGTCACTGTAATTGGCAATATCATCGTGGTCGCCCACAACAAAAAAGGAAGGAATGCGGATTCCCGCTAAACCCTGCGCATCCCAGGCACTATAGGGCGGCTGTTCTCCCCAAGGCGCGATCGCCACAATCGCTTTGATTGCTTCCTGGTGCAGCGATTGAAATTTTGTGCTGTTCACTGTCCAATCGTTCAGGTAATTTCCTGGAACAAATTTGTTCAATGAACTGTTTTGGCTATAGCCTGCTCCCGCGCTGGTTAAAGCTCCGTAGCCTCCCATTGAATAACCGACAATCGCCACGTTGTTCGCGTCCGCTAATCCATTCAGAAAACTGCCGGACTGATGCGCCAGCTCGCCTATAGCTTCAATCGTGAAAAGCTGATCGTTTGCGCGATTCAATAATGTGCTTTGAAATCCCTTCACTGCGCCGAACACCGAATCGGTGTGGTCAATGGCTGCCGCCACATATCCTTTTGAAGCCAGGTTTTCGGTCAGGTAACTGAGAAATGTGCGCGAACCCGGATACCCGTGCGAAACAATCACCAGAGGAAATTTTTGCCCACTCACCGGCGCTGCATCCCGCAAGGCTTTGCCGGCAATTTGAAACGATTGAGGCGTTCCGGCGGTTTGCCGCTCCGGTCGTCCTGCCATCGCGCTCGTGTAAACCGTGCGCTCCTGTTGTTCTGCGCCAATTACCGCCGGGTACCAGATTTCCAGCGTTAGCGGCCGGTCATAGCTAGGCGCTTTTCCGGTTTCCTGGTTGAAGTGCAGAATATCGATTTGATTTTTGTGAATAATTTCTACCGTGCGCACGCCAACCGAATAACTGCCCCGATGAGCAAGTTCCGGCGCATCCGGAGAAGGCACGCTGAAATATTTTTCAGGAGCTTGTTGTTGCGCCGCGCAGACATAAAATAGAATTAACCCCAAAACAAACAACCGCAAATAAGAAGGCATTCCGTTATGGTGCCACGCCCTGCTGATCAGCTTCTTTACTGAACCCTTGAGTATAGTAAGATCCAATTTCGTTTTATGCGTGTTTTCCCAATGGCGGCGGTTTTTTTCCTGCTCGTCAAAGTTTTAGCAACAGCTTCTGCTCCAGCGGTCGCGCCTGTTCATTTGCTAACAGAAGCATGGCCGGCAAAGTGGATTGAAGTTCCGCAAACTCCGTCCCAGGATTACGGAGTCTACCACTTCCGCAAATTCTTCACTCTGGCCGAAAAACCTGCTTCCTTATCAGTTCACGTCAGCGGCGATAATCGCTATCAGCTCTACCTCAATGGCCATCTGGTTTCCTGGGGACCGGCTCGCGGCGACCTGACGCACTGGCGCTACGAAACTGTTGACTTGGCTCCGCAACTGCAAGCCGGCAAAAATGTTCTGGCCTCGGTGGTTTGGAATGACGGTCCTTATCGAGCCATTGCGCAGATTACCAATCGAACCGGTTTCCTGCTGCAAGCTGATGATCCGCAATACGCACAATTAAACTCAGGCCCGGAATGGAAATGCCTGCGGGATGAAGCGTATCAACCGCTTCCGGCTCCTGGGATTCCCGGCTACGTCGCTATTGCCGCAAATGAAAGCGTGGACGCCGGCCGTTATCCCTGGAACTGGCAGCAAGTAGAATTCAATGACGCTTCCTGGTTAAATGCTCAGGTAATCACCCCCGGCGCGCCGCGTGACGCCAAAGACGCCCCGAACCGCTGGATGCTGGTTCCACGCTCTACTCCCTTGGAAGAACTGAAAACTGAGCGCATTCCCGTTCTCCGCAGTTCCCGAAATCTGCAAGCCCCAGCCGGTTTTCCGCAGCAAACAGTTCTCTTGATAGTTCCCGCCCATACGGAAACCAAAATTCTGTTGGACCAAACCTATCTCACCACTGGTTACCCGGAGCTTACCGTCAGCGGAGGCAAAAACGCAGTGGTTAGGCTCCGGTACGCGGAAACACTTTACACCAGCCGAAAACCAATCAACAAGGGAAACCGCAGCGATGTGGACGGCAAGCTGTTTTTAGGTTTTGCGGATTCTTTCCGAACCGATGGTGGGCCAAAACGATTTTACCGTCCCCTGTTTTGGCGCACCTGGCGTTATCTTCAACTCGAAATCAAAACCGAAAATCAACCGTTGACGATTAATGACATTCACGGCCTTTATTCGGCTTATCCTTTTATGCGGCAAGCAACTTTGGAAGTGGATGACCCAATCGCTAATGCCGATATTCAAAACCTGCTGAACACCGGCTGGCGTACCGCCCGTCTCTGCGCGCATGAAACTTACATGGACTGCCCTTACTACGAGCAGTTGCAGTATGCCGGCGATGCTCGCATTCAAATGCTGGTGTCGCTTTATATGACCGGCGATGCCCGCTTGATGAAAAACGGCATTGAACAACTGAATTCTTCCCGCACGGCGGAAGGCGCTACGCTCAGCCGCGCACCTTCCGCGCTGCAACAATATATTCCTCCGTTCTCGCTTTGGTGGATCGGCATGGTGCATGACTACTGGATGTATGTTAACGATCCGCAGTTCATCAAACAAATGCTGCCGGGCGTGCGCGCCGTTTTGTCATTCTATCGGCAGTATCAGATGCGGAACGGTTCGCTCCAGAAAATGCCTTGGTGGAATTTTGTGGATTGGGTAAAACAATGGAAAGATGGCGTGCCTCCTGCGGAAAGCGATGGCAGTTCCGCTGCCGCGCTCGATTTACAGTTGCTGCTCGCTTACCGTTGGGCCAGCGAACTGGAATGGGCCCTGGACAGCCATGCGGTAGCCGCCGAATACAGTGCTGATGCTTCCCAGTTGAAAGCAGCCATTCTGCAGAACGATTGGGACGCGAGTCAAGGATTGTTTGCCGACCAGCCATCGCACCAAACGTATTCTCAGAACGTCAACACCTTGGCTGTGCTGGCCGGCGTTGTTGACCGCGAGCAGGCCCGTGCGCTGATGACTAAGACGTTTGAAAACCCTGATCTTGCTCCGGCCAGCATCTACTTCCGCGCTTACCTGAATTCCACTCTCCGTTTATCAGGTCTTGGCGATCAGTATCTTTCGAAACTTGGTCCGTGGCGTGAAATGCTCCGTGACGGGCTGACCACCTGGGCGGAATGGAACGGACCCGATAGCCGTTCGGATTGCCATGCCTGGGGCGCAAGTCCGAACTTTGAACTGTTCCGCACCCTGGTGGGCGTAGAACCGATGGAGCCGGGCTATGTTCGTGTACGCATCGCTCCTCATCTCGGCAATCTTCATCGGATCAAAGCAGTGATTCCACATCCTGAAGGAAAAATCGAGGTTGAATTTGACAAGTACGAGACTGGGCTTCCAGGGCGCAAGACAAGTTCAATCTCAGCAGTTATCACGCTGCCGTCCGGAACAACAGGATTATTTGAGTGGAACGGAAAATCATTTCCGCTTCAAAGCGGAAAAACTATCTATCCAGAGGTAAATTGAGGAAATCTGAATGCCGCAAAACATGGAACAACAGATTGCCAAAGCGCTCGATAAATTTCAGATTGAAATTCCTTCCTGGGGGTTTGCCAACACCGGAACGCGTTTCGGCAAGTTCTTGCAAGCCGGAGCAGCAGGCTCGATTGAAGAAAAATTCGCTGATGCCGCTATTGTCCATCAACTAACCGGCGCGTGTCCCTCGATGGCCTTGCACGTTCAATGGGATTTCCCCAAAGGTAAGGCCAGCATTCCCGAAGTAAAACAACTCAGCAGTAAATACGGCATCAAGCCCGGAGCCATCAATCCCAACTTGTTTCAAGACCAGGAATACAAGTACGGCTCGCTCGGCAACCCGGATTCCGTTATTCGCCGGAAAGCGCTCAATCATATCCTGGAAAGCATTAAAATTGGCGATCAGCTACGATGCCGTGATGTATCGCTCTGGTTCGCTGACGGCTCCAATTATCCGGGCAGCGCCAACATACGCGAACGTAAATCCTGGTTCGTGGATGGACTGCGCGAAGCGCATTCTCATCTGAACAGCGAACAACAACTGCTGGTGGAATACAAACCGTTTGAACCGGCCTTTTATCACACCGATATTGCCGATTGGGGCATGGCATTGCTGTTGGCCCGCGCCGCTGGTCCGCAAGGGCGTGTTCTGGTCGATACCGGGCATCATTACCAGGCGCAGAATATTGAACAGATTGTAGCCTGGCTCCTTAGCGAAAACATGCTCGGCGGCTTCCACTTCAACGACCGCCGCTATGCCGACGACGACCTGACGCTTGGCTCGATCGATCCTTATCAGGTATTCAGAATCTTTCACGAAATTGCATTCTACGAGTGGGAAACCGGAAATCGCGCCGATGTGGCCTACATGATCGACCAAAGCCATAATTTGAAGCCCAAGCTGGAAGCAACCATTCAAACCGTTGTCACCGCCCAGGAACTTTTTGCGAAAGCGGCCCTGGTCAATCATGAAGCCCTGCGGCAAGCGCAAACTTCAGCGGATATCGTTTTTGCCGAAGAATTACTGAAAGAAGCATTTCAAACTGATGTACGGCCCGCCATTCAAGCTTGGCGGCGCGGCAATGGTCTACCGCTTAGTCCTTTACACGCATACCGGGATATTGGGTACCAGAAAAAGATCGAGCTAGAACGAGGCGAACGAAATTTATCTTCGATTTCTACCTACGCATGACCGATACTAGGAACAATCGGAGCCGATTTTGCCGATAAGAACTGTACACCAGTAAAGAATTTTTCGAGGAGAGCCAGTATGGTCGCTCGTTTGAGTGCCAATTTGGGACAGTGCCTTGTTATCGGGGCTGCACTGATCGGGCAAGTGCTTTTCGGCGCGGAAGCCTGGGCGCGATGGACTACGCCCAATTTTGACTTTTACAGTTCTTTATCCCGCAAACAATCAGCGCTGCTGCTGAAACAGTTGGAAAGCGCGCGCCAGGGTCTGAATCAGTTAACTATTACCGGACCTGCCGGTTCCCTGCCCTTGCGCGTGATCGCCTTTCGCTCCCAGGAAGAATACGGGCGCTACTGCGCTAATGCAGCATCCACCGCGTACTACCTGCATTCCTCGTATCGTAACTACATCGTAATGGGCGAAGAAGCGAGCGATTCCGTAACGCCGGCCGTACATGAATACGTGCATCATGTGATTCATCAGCGGTACAGCCATCTTCCGTTATGGCTCGATGAAGGGATAGCGGATGTGTATTCCACGGTTGACATTAAGAATGGCAATCTTCGCCTGGGCTTGCCTTTGGGTAACCGGCTGCGCTGGCTGCAAATGGACGGATTCGCTTATAACACTGCGACGCTGCTGAATATCCGCCTCAGTTCTTTTACCAACGTGCAGCATGTCACGCCGCGTTCGCGCTTTTACGCCGAATCCTGGCTGCTGGTGCATATGCTTAAGTTTTCTCCCCCTTATTCTTCAAAGTTCAACGAATTATTAAGGAATACGGATCGTGGCGATGATCCGCAGCAGGTGCTTCTCGCTCTTTATAACAAAACACCGGAAGCGGTTGACCAGGATCTACATCAATACTTGAAATCCGAATGGCTCCCCATGCAGTTTCTGCCTGTTGCTGAAAAGTCAATTGACTCCGGTACGCAAACAGCGATTCAAGCAGCCGAAACTCATGCCGTTTTAGCCGATCTTCTTTCTGCTATGGGTCGTTTTGACCAGGCCGAATCGGAGTTGGCCGATACTGCTGCTGCCAATGCCAACGAAGTTCCTGTTCAGGAGACTTGGGGCTATTATTATCTGCGCCAAGGCAGACTTCCCGAAGCGCGTGAACACTTGGCGCAAGCCGTTCGAAGCGGCAGCACTGATGCTCGCGTGCTTTATGACAGCGTAAACCTGCTTTTGAGCGGAGGAACGCCGATTGCCGAGGTACTCCCCACTCTGGAGCGTGCCGTTGCGCTGCGTCCTGATTTCCTCGAAGCCCGAAACAAGCTGGAACAGCTTCGCGCCAGCCAGCCAATATTTGTTAAGCCCATTGCGCCGGAAGTGAGCGGAGAAGTTTTGGTCGGCAGAGGTTCTAAGTAGAAAACAGCGGCGTAAAGTAAAAGCGTTTACGGCTTTAGATGAATACAAAGTGGTTCTCTACCGTAATTAGCCGGATGGCAGAGATGCCGTCTGTTCCTGGTCCACCAGAATGAGTGGTGGATCTGCTAGGGCTGTTGTTGGTTGTTTCCGTGACCTCCGCCGCGCTCCCGGACAAGCAGCACCCGCCCAGCTAAGCTTCCGGGTATTGCCGCAGCGTTGAATTGTGGAGCGCACCTTCGCCTGGTGGATCTGGTAGCGACGCTTGAGCAAGGACTACAAAAAGCAAACCGCGACGAGCGAAGCGTTGATTTATTTAGTTATGATCCGACTCATGCTCGGTAAGTTCACTTAGAAAACATACTTCTCAGACAAGCACTCATTGGCATCAATCGCCGCTCCACAACCGAACAAATGCTTGGATTTTTGAGTCAGACGCGAGATGGTTTAAAAGAGATTATGTGGAACGCCGAAGCCGCAACGCCGTACTCGGCCCGTGTTTTCTCAGACATTGTTGTATTCACTAATGAGATCGTTAAACAACAGTTTCCGGCGTAATCCCATAATGATTTCACCCAATTCTTTGTTGTCAAATAGAAACTCTTTTAGCCTTATAAATGAACGGCACTGGAATTTCTATTTTCGCGCTTTACTCCGTCCTCCAGAACGGCTCGGTTGCCGGAATGAATTTTACCGGCACTTCGGTCACAAAAGTTTTCAGCCACGCCGCGCATTCTTCCATGCCCGCCTGCTCGGATGGAATATGGCCCAGAATTAACAATGCTTTTTTTCGTCCTTCCGACACAGCATCAGCAGCGTATTCCACAATCTCCCATTCCGCGCCTTCGCCAATTACCAGCGCTTCCACGTCGTTCCGCTGAAACAATTCCCGCTGCGAAGCAAACCCGGCGGCTCCCGGGCGCAGGCCGACTTTGGTGATCTTCATATCCGGATTTCCTACTACGCGCATGGTGCGGATATTCAATTTCTTCTTGATGTCGCTCGCCAAATCACTTACCGTCATTTCCGGCATTACAAACAAGTGATCGTCCTGCGGATTTTTATACTTTTCCCATCCCAAAGCCTTGATCATTCCTGTTTCAATGCCGTCGGGCGAACGCCGGTGCCATTGGTCATGAAAGCGCCATATAACCAGATGATGCTGTTTGATAAACTCCTGTTTTTCGGTGAAAACCGCATCATTTTCCTTCGTTAGTTCATCTAATTTATCAAGGTGGCCGTAGAACGTAGGCTCATGCGTAATCACTAAATTTGTTCCTGCTGCCGCTGCTTGCTTCAGCACATCAAAGGTCGCCATCATGGTGGTAGCCACTCCGGTAACGGGAGTATTCGGGTCGCCGCCTTTAAACGTATCTACTGTATTAACAGGCCAGGACACACCCACATTTTTTTGAATTCGCTCAATCACATCCTTGGCCGTCAGCTTTGCCGTTTGCGCCACAGCGGGAGCAGCCGAAGGAATCCACAACGCTAGAACAACACAAAAGCAGTGGATTAAATTTTTTCGCAGCACTGGTTTTCTCTTATACCCCTTCAAGAATGCTAATGCATTCACGAGTAGCTTGTTTCTTCCGCGTAATCTGTTACACTCAGCTTTCCCCCTTCCCCGATCGTTAGCTACTCCCCCGAATAAATTGAAAGTGAATTTCACCATTGGAGTCCAATTTGTTGCATCGTTGTAAACCCCTGTACTGTATATAGATATTTTTCTTGACGCGACACAATATATAGGGCATGATTGCCAAAGACTGCTGATTCACCCGGAACAGGGAGTTCGGATCCCGCAGGTTGGCAGAGCATAGAAGAAAGGCAAATACATGGGACAACTGAGCGTTGACCTGAGCGCGCAAGTTGCTGAACTGCACAAGTCATTGAAAAAAGAAGACCGGAAGGGTGTCAGCTTTCCGCGTCATTTTACGAGCCGGTTGGAAAAAGGCAAAACGCCGTACGAGGATGTCGTCTGGGAGCTGCGCACCGCCACAATCGGCAATGATAAAGGCTCGGTGATTTTCGAGCAGCGCGACATTGAAACACCGGCGGATTGGTCGCAAACCGCGACGAACATTGTCGCCAGCAAATATTTTCACGGGCGTATGGGCTCGCCTGACCGCGAAGGCAGCGTTGCCCAACTGGTCCATCGTGTGGTTGACACGATTACCGACTGGGGTTTTGAAGGGAAGTACCTTAAGACCAAAGAAGACGCCGAAAATTTCCGGGCTGAATTGGCGCATCTGATGCTCAATCAGAAGGCTTGTTTCAACTCGCCTGTTTGGTTCAACGTCGGCGTAAAGGAATCGCGCGGCTATGGCTTTTATTTCGATGAAGCCGAGCAGGTCATCAAGAAACTGGTTCCCGGCGAAAATCATCCGCAATGCTCTGCCTGCTTCATCAACTCGGTTGACGATTCGCTGGAATCCATTCTCGACCTCGCCAAAACCGAAGGTATGCTTTTCAAATGGGGCTCCGGCACCGGAACCAATCTGTCGAGCATTCGCGAAGAAGATGCTTACCTATGGGGCGGCGGTCGCGCTTCCGGTCCGCTCAGCTTCATGAAAGGCTTCGACGCATTCGCGGGCGTAATTAAAAGCGGCGGCAAAACCCGGCGCGCGGCCAAGATGGTCATTCTGAACGCGGAACACCCCGACATCGAAAAATTTGTCTGGTGCAAAGCGAAAGAAGAAAAAAAGGCCCATACCCTTATCGACGCGGGCTACGATGCTTCGCTTGATGGCGAAGCCTATAGCTCCGTCTTCTTCCAGAACGCAAATAATTCCGTTCGCGCCACCGATGAATTTATGCAAGCTGTGGTGGACAATGCGGATTGGTGGACGCGCTCCGTTCACACCAATCAACCGGTGAAGCGGTTAAAAGCGCGCGACCTGCTGCGCGAGATTGCCGATGCCACCCATCAGTGCGGCGACCCTGGTATGCAGTTCGATACCATCATCAACCGTTGGCACACCTCGAAAAATACGGCCCGCATCAACGCTTCAAACCCCTGCTCGGAATATATGTTCCTCGACGATTCAGCTTGCAATCTAGCTTCGCTGAACCTGATGAAGTTCATGAGTCCTGATGGAACGTTCGATGTTGTGGCGTTCCGCCATGCGGTTGATACGGTAATCCTGGCGCAGGAAATCCTGGTTGATAATGCCAGCTACCCCACTGAGAAAATCGCAAAAAATTCGCATGATTATCGTCCGCTTGGGCTGGGCTACGCGAACCTCGGTGCTTTGCTCATGTCGCTTGGCCTTCCTTACGACAGCAACGAAGGAAGAAATTTCGCCGCTGCCATTACTTCCATCATGTGCGGACAAGCATACCTGACAAGCGCCCGCATTGCGGAAGCTGTGGGTGCCTGCCCCGGCTATGCAGAAAATGAAGAACCGTTTCTGGGCGTAATCCGCATGCACTGGAACGCCGTGAACGGAATGGACAGCCGCCTGGTTCCACCGGCGATGTTCCAGGCTGCGGAGCAGTGCTGGCGTACCGCTTACGAACTGGGCAAAAAAGTCGGCTACCGCAACGCCCAAACCACTGTTCTTGCTCCTACCGGCACCATCGGTTTTATGATGGATTGCGACACCACCGGCATCGAACCCGATCTCGCGCTGGTGAAATACAAAAAACTGGTCGGCGGCGGCGTGATCAAAATCGTGAACAACACCGTGCCGCAGGCTTTGATTAAACTCGGCTACTCGCCGGAACAAGTGGAAGTGATTGTTTCGCACATCGATTCCACCGGCACAATCGAAGGCGCGCCGCAGCTTAAACCGGAACATCTTGCCGTTTTCGATTGCAGCTTCCGCCCGCAAAACGGCACGCGTTTTATTCAGCATATGGGCCACATTCGCATGATGGCTGCGGTGCAGCCGTTTATCTCCGGCGCTATCTCCAAAACCATTAACATGCCCGAAGAATCCACGGTGGAAGACATCATGGAAGCTTACACCGAAAGCTGGAAATTGGGCCTGAAAGCAGTGGCCATTTATCGCGACGGATCGAAGCGCGTGCAGCCGCTCAGTTCCGGCACCGGTAAGGGCGAAAAGAAGGGCGTTGTTGCCGCGGCCCCGCAAACAATCGTCACCGAGAAAATTGTTTATCGGCCTGTGCGGCGCAAATTGCCCGATGAACGCAATTCGGTCACGCATAAATTCTCCATTGCGGGGCATGAAGGCTACATCACAGTCGGTCTTTACGAAGATGGAACTCCCGGCGAAGTCTTCATCGCAATGGCCAAGGAAGGCTCCACCATCTCCGGCCTGATGGACACCTTAGCCACCTCTATCAGCTATGGCCTGCAGTACGGCGTGCCGCTTAAATTCTTCGTGGATAAATTCAGCCACGTGCGTTTTGAACCGAGCGGCTGGACCAACAACCAGCAGGTGCCTTACGCTAAATCCATCATTGATTACATCTTCCGCTGGCTCGGCAACCGCTTTCTTGGTTTAGCGGAAATCAGCGAAGCCGGCGAAGTGTCAATTCTGAAGCCCACTGAACCGGAGCCGCAGCAGGCTCTTCCGTTTATGGCGGCGGATAACACGACCGATTCACCGGCCTGCTCCGTGTGCGGCAGCATCATGACCCGCAACGGATCCTGCTACAAGTGTCACAACTGCGGCAGCACATCCGGTTGCAGTTAACAGTAACTGAGTGAATGATAAAAGGCGGCCTCCGGGTCGCCTTTTTTATTTACAGCCTGCTACGTTTATCTTTGGAATACATCTTTCACCATGCGTAGCCTGCAAGAAATCAGGCATCGGCTCCGTCAGGAACTTGTGAACGTAAAGCTCCTGATTCATCCTCCGAAGTATTCGGGGCAGTTTGTCCGATCAACGGTCGCGATTCTTCCCGATCCATCTGCTGTGGCAGCGCGGCTTAAGGCGACTGCTTTTGCCGATGAGATAAAAGCTTTAGCTGATAACATCTTGCAACATCGGTTCCCAATTTTCGACTCAGTGCTGGAAACCGGAACTCAAATTGAATGGCGTCGCGATTACCGGAATCAATTAGCAACGGGTACTGCTTACTTTCGCCGCATTCCTTACCTGGATGCTAAACGAGTCGGTGATCACAAATGGATTTGGGAGTTAAATCGCCATCAGCATCTGGTCGTGCTGGCGCAAGCCTTTCTTTTTTTTCGGGAACAACGCTACTTAAACGAGATTGAACGCGAAGTTTCCGATTGGCACATTCAGAATCCGTTTCAGCGTTCCATTAATTGGGCCAGCGCTTTAGAAGTGGCGTTTCGCGCTATGTCCTGGCTTTGGGTGATTCACCTTGTCGGCTCTTCGCTTTCTCCTCACTTAACTCAAAGATTAGAGCATGGACTTTTCTTACACGGGCATCACCTGGAAAACAATCTTTCCTTCTACTTTTCTCCCAATACGCATCTTTTAGGAGAAGCTGTCGCGCTACATGCCATCGGAGTTTTGCTTCCGCATCTGCCCGCGTCTTCCCGTTGGATGGAAAAAGGATCATCCGTTGTGCGCAAACAAATGGAAACCCAGGTCCAGGAAGACGGTAGCCACTTTGAACAATCCACCTATTATCATGTTTACGCTTTGGATATGTTTCTGACTCATGCCGTTCTCAGCCAGCCTGAGGATTGGTATTGCGCCCGATTGAAGCGCATGGCTGATTTTCTGCAAGCATTACTGGCGCAAGATTGTTGCCTGCCTTTTTTTGGCGATGATGATGGTGGCAGATGGTTTCATCCGTATGGGAAGCGAAGCGCTTTCGGAAACGCCACGCTTGCCGCTTGCAATGCTTACTTCCACGAAAACAGTTGGACGTGCATTGAATCAGATTCCTGGTCGCAGGCCTGCTGGTGGATGGAAGATTCGATTAAAAAATGGCGCGGTTCGCCGGAAGTCGAAAATCAATCGCTGCATTTTCCCGATTCAGGATTGTTCGTGCTTCAAGCGGAGAACTGCAAGATCGTGGTCGATTTTGGACTTTTCGGTCGCGGTTCAGCCGGACATAGTCATGCCGATACCTTGAGCCTTACCATCTCCGCCCAAGGACGTGATTTTCTGGTTGATCCCGGCACGTTTACCTATGTGGGCAATCCGTTAGAGCGCAACCATTTTCGCGGCACTGCCGCGCACAACACGATACGAATTGATTCATTGGATCAAGCTGATCCGGTAAATCCGTTTCGCTGGGCCAACCCTCCTTCCGTTCAAATTCTGCGCTGGGAATCCAATCATCAGGAGGACATTCTCGAAGCGGAATGCGCTTACCGGGGCTTCACTCATCGCCGCTTCATTCAGTTTGTGAAGCCTTACGCCGTGCTGATTGTAGATTCTGTGTTTGGGCCTCCCGGCGATCACTCCGTAGAACAGTTCTGGCATTTGGGATCGGAAGAAGCCGCGAATTGTTTTCGTTTCTCAGCCGTTCCTGAGCATCTTTCCGGGTGGCGTTCGCAATGCTACGGGCAGCGTGAACCGTCCCCAGTTTTCCGTGTGGCTCAACAAGGCTCGCTGCCCTTATTCATACCGGCAGCTATTCAACTCGGCGGCGATACGGAAATCACCATCAGCATCAACCAGGATTCAATTACTTTCACCATCGAAAAATCGGAAAACCAGAAGATTATCGTGAATTACCTTACTACCCTGCGATAATCAAAACAAATGCAGTTCCGTCCTGCGAACCGGATATGTGCGGCATAGCCGGATTCGTTCTGCGCGAGGGAATCGCCGACATTTCCTCCGTGCAGCTCATGTGCGACCAGATCCGGCATCGCGGTCCTGACGACTCAGGTTATTACGTCAATGGCGGTTGTGCTTTAGGCATGCGCCGGTTGAGCATCATCGACCTTCATACCGGCCATCAACCCATCTCAAACGAAGACGGCACCGTATGGGTCGTGTTCAATGGAGAAATTTATAATTACCGTGAATTACGGGAATTTTTAATTGGCCGCGGCCATCGTTTTTCCACGCAAAGCGATACGGAAGTGCTGGTTCACCTTTACGAGCAGGAAGGAACCGAAGGAATCTCCCGGCTGCGCGGCATGTTTGCTTATGCAATCTGGGACCAGAAGCAACGACGATTGCTGCTAGTGCGCGATCGTTTTGGCAAGAAGCCGCTTTATTATGCTTCCCTGAAAAACGGTTTCTGGTTCGGCAGCGAGTTAAAATGCTTGAAAGCGGCTGACGTGCCTCTTGAAGTAGATCGCGACGCGCTGCGCCTTTACTTTCAACTGAATTATATTCCCGATCCGGCCAGCGCCTACACAACCATTCGCAAAGTTCCTGCCGGATCATGGCTTACCTTCTCGCCAGGAGAAATCAATCAAGGAAAGTATTGGCAATTCCCTGTTCCTGTTGAACAGCCTGACCCCAAGTTTATGGAAGCCGCCGCTGCCGAAGCAGTACGCGAAGTGTTCGATGAATCCGTTCGCCTGCGCATGATTTCCGATGTTCCGTTGGGGGCGTTTCTCAGCGGCGGCATCGATTCCAGCTCCGTGGTGGCGTCAATGGCGCTCCAATCCGACGCTCCTGTTAAGACTTTCAGTATCGGCTTTGACGAATCCGAATTCAATGAACTGCCTGCTGCCAGACTAGTCGCGAAAAAATTCAAAACCGATCACCGGGAATTGATTGTCCGCCCGGATGCCGTGGATTTAGTGTCGCGGCTCGTTCACTTCTTTGATGAGCCGTTCGGCGATTCCTCCGCGATTCCCACGTTTCTGGTTTCGCAGCTTGCCGCGCAGCACGTGAAAGTAGCCTTGACCGGCGACGGCGGAGACGAACTGTTTTCCGGCTACAACAGCGCCTATTTAGTTGACCAGGCCCGGCGCTACGATCTGATTCCCGCGCCCGTCAAAAGCCTGCTCCGCTTCACAGCGGACCATCTTCCCTACTCTGCTTACGGCAAGAATTTTCTTTGCATGATGAGTCGCCAACAAGCGCTGGAGCGATACTTCGATCTGAATTATTCTTCGTTTTACATGCGTCATGCGCTATTGAAGCCTGACTGGTCTCTGCCTGCGGATAACGCTTATCTTTGGAGTGTTTTTTCTGATTCGCTTGGCCCGGCGCAAGCAGATATTCTGACGCGCATCACTTGTTTTGAGGCCACTACGCAGCTTACAAGCGACATGCTGGTAAAAGTGGATCGCATGTCAATGGCAAACTCCCTGGAAGTCCGTTGTCCGCTGCTTGATCATAAGCTTGCTGAACTGGCAATGAAGATTCCACAACAATGGAAACGAACCGGCAGACAGGGAAAACAGATTCTGCTGAAAGCAGTCGGCGATCGCTTACCGCCGGAACTGTTGAAGTTTCCCAAGAAGGGTTTCGGCGTTCCGCTCGCTCATTGGTTTCGCGGCTCGCTGCGATCTTTTCTTTGGGACCATCTCACCAGCCGGAGTTTTCTGGAGCGCGGCATTGTTTCGGAAAGTTTCTTGCGACATCTTTTGAAAGAACATGACGAGGGGCGACGTGACCATTACCATTTTCTTTGGATGCTGCTGGTACTGAATCTTTGGTTTCAGGAAGGAGCGTGCCGGTAGCGGTCGCGTCATAGGGGACCAGTTATGCAGCCAGCAGTCAGCATCATCATGCCGGCGTACAACGTGACGCCTTATATTGCTACCGCGATCCAATCCGTGTTCGCGCAGAGTGTTTCCCGCTACGAACTGATTGTGGTGAACGACGGCTGCCCCGATACAGAAGGTTTGGAACGCGTTCTTGCTCCTTTTCGCCATCGCATTCAATACATCCGCCAGGAAAATGCCGGAGTGGGAGCTGCGCGCCGCACCGCAGTTCTGGCAGCCAGCGCGCCTTTAATTGCCCAGCTTGATCCAGACGATTGGTGGTCGCTCGATTACCTGCAAGTACAGTTAAAGCTGCTCGAAAGCAATCCGGATGTGGATCTCATTTATCCTAACGGCTCTTATTTTGGCGATCCGCCGCTGGAAGGAAAACTGCTGATGGATTACGCTCCTTCTTCCGGCGAGGTCACATTAACTCGTTTGCTGAATGGGCAAGTTAACATCATCTACTCCGCTTTAATCCGCAAAGAAGCCATTCTGAAAGCAGGCAACTTTGATCCTGAGCTTCGCACTTCAGAAGATTTTGACCTTTGGATTAGAATGCTGCATTCCGGCAACAGGATCGCCTACCATCAGGCTCCCTTGCTGCATTATCGGCTGCGGAAGAATAGTCTCACTTCAGTTCGGCTCAACCTGCATCATTGGATTCTTCGGGTTCTCGACAAAACACAGCAAACACTCGCATTGACCGAAGAAGAAAAAGAAGCACTCAATCAGCGCAGAACTTCAGTTCAAATGGAGATGGAATTAGCACAAGGAAAAGAAGCGGTAAAAAGAAGGGATTGGGCCGCTGCTCGCTGGCATCTCGGCTTTTACCAGAAGTATCGTCCGAATCGAAAGCTTTCGCTGGTTTTGTTGTTACTGAAATCCTGTCCTTTTCTGCTGGGCGCTGGCCTCAACATGAGGGATCATCTTCTGCAAACCGGCATGATCAAGGCAAAGCGGCCTCAATCGGCCTAATTAGTTACGGAGAATATGGAGCAGCCGTTTCCCTTATCGCATGTTGCCGATCTGAACGCGGAGGAAAAACCGCGCTGGACCAAGATTATTCGTCCTGCCTCATTCTCGCCGGGAATGATATTTTCCGGGTTTCGCGATCTGTTTCATTACCGTGATCTCTTATACACCCTGACTCTTCATCGCGTAAAAGTTCGCTACAAGCAAAGTTTACTCGGCATTGCCTGGGCGGTTCTTCAGCCATTGCTGCTGATGGCGGTTTACACTATCATCTTTTCCGTAGTGACAAAGATGCCGCATGAGGGCGCGCCTTACGCTATTTTCGTGTATGCCGCGCTGCTGCCCTGGACGTTTTTCTCCGCATCCATCACCACTGCCGCTACCAGTCTTGTGGCGCATAACAATCTGATCACCAAGGTTTATTTTCCGCGCGAAATTCTGCCGCTTACTTACGTATTTGCTGCTTTGTTCGATTTTGTGATTGCTTCAGTGATCCTGGCCGTTCTGCTGTTTATTTATCGGATTCCCGTTGGTCTCAGCATTGTGCTGGTCGCTCCTATTATGCTGGTAGCCTTTCTATTTTCAACAGCAATGTCGTTGTTTCTTTCCGCGTTTCAAGTGCGGTTTCGCGATATTGGGATTGCGATGGCGCTCATCATGCAGTTGTGGATGTACGCGACGCCGGTTGTTTATCCTTTGTCTGTTGTTCCGAAACGCTTTGTGTTCTGGTATTGCCTGAACCCGATGGCCGGCGTAGTGGAAAATTTCCGCCAGGTCGTGCTTCAACACGGAACTCTGAATAACAGCATTCTGCTGCCGGGCGCGGTTGTTTCCCTGCTTTTACTCCCTGCGGCTTATCTTTATTTCAAAACGGCGGAAGCTACGATGGCGGACGTAATCTGATCTATGTTCGATCTCGAGTTCCAAAGCGTTTCAAAACGCTATCGAGTGAATAGCGAATACAACAAGGTAGGCATCCTGAACCGGGTTGCCAAGCTTTGGCGGCCTAGCGGCGAGTTCTGGGCGTTGCGCGATGTCAGCTTTGGCGTTGCTCCCGGCGAGGCTCTTGGCATCATCGGGCACAACGGCGCAGGCAAAAGCACAGCATTAAAACTTCTCTCAAACATCACGACTCCGACCAAGGGTGAGATTCGCATTCGCGGACGGATTGCCGGTTTGCTGGAAGTCGGCTCAGGCTTTCATCCTGAACTGACGGGCCGGGAAAATGTTTTTCTCAGCGGATCGATTTTAGGAATGCGCCGCGCGGAGATTGCTTCCAAGCTAGACAGCATTCTTGAGTTTGCCGGAGTGCGCGAGTTTGCCGATGTTCCGGTGAAACGCTATTCCTCCGGCATGTATGTTCGTCTGGGTTTTGCGATTGCCGCGCATTTAGACGCCGATATTCTTCTGCTCGACGAAGTGCTGGCCGTAGGAGACGCAAAATTTCAAGAACGCTGCCAAAAGCGCATTCACGAATTAAAAGCCTACGGCAGGACCATTGTTTTTATTTCACACGACTTGGCTTCGGTGCGGCAGCTTTGCGACCGTGCCTTACTGCTTAATCACGGTCAACTGATTGCGGAAGGCTCCCCGGCAGAGGTTATTTCGCATTATGCCAAGCTCGGCTCCGAAAGGCCGAAAGAACAACGCGACCACGGCTCCGCTTCCAAAAGAGCGGCTGAAGTAACGTCATTCTATTTTTTGGATGAAACTGGCAAGCCAATTACCCAACTTCAAACCGGCTGTCCAGTTCGCGCAGTTTTGGGTTATCAGGTGAACCAACCTGTTTCGAAAGCCGCGATCAACCTGCTTTTTTATTGGTCCGGCGATTGGAGCGTAGCCAGCCATTTTTCAACCGGCGAAACGCTGCGGCTCAACCAGGGCGCAGGCATTATTGAATTCACCTGCAATGAACTCACGCTTGGCCCAGGCGCTTACGCGGCCAGTTGCAGCATTGAAGATGAAGGAAAAGAAATTGATTTTGTGAGCAAGACTTATTTTTCAGTGCTGCCCGGCAAACCGCTGAAAGGCCGCTACCACTCGCCACATCAATGGAAACAGCTTCGATAGACAGAAAAGGAGTTGAACAAACGAGCCCAACTCCTTTCCTATGCTGTTTTAATTTACCGCAATCACCTGAGCGGCGCTGGAACTCACATTGCCGGATGAATCCTTGCGATCAATCACATAATACAGGACTCGCCCACCAATTGCCGGAACATTTACACTACATCCATTCGAACAGGACTGCCAGTTGAGCGGCTCCGATAACCAGGCGAACGGATCGTTATTGGCCGCTCCGGTGGAACAGGATTCCTGCCGCGATGAACAGTAAAGATTCAGATCGTAGCCGAACCGAATCCTCACCGTATCGCCGGAACGGCCTCCGACCTTCACCGGAACTTGGATGTAGTCTCCCCGGTATTGGGAATCGAACTGCCAGGATGGCAGCTTGGCTCCGAACAATTGGCTGCGAACTCCATCAGCCCATTTACCCGCGCCGATCACCCAGCCGGTTCCGTCAGTTCCATGTACGTTCGCGTAATTGTTCGTGCGTCCGGGGCCGCCCCAGAACGAGGAAATCACGCGCCAGTGTGAACCGGTCGGGTCCGGCTTGGAAACATCGTATTGAACAGAACGGGCTACCTCATTTGGAAGCGATGCCAGGCAAGGCGTTCTGCGCACATAACCGAGAACACACTGGCCAGACAGATCAGTATTCAGAACACTGACGAACTGATCGCCTTTCTGTGAGTTCTGAACGCATTCTCCCGGCAGATCGGCCACGCAGAAGCTGTCAAGCGTATTATCGGAAATCTGAGATCCCGGTCCGCTGATATCTTTTAAAAGCGTGTGCCCGTACCATCCGACCGTGGCGCGGTGTTTTCGGTCCAATCCTGTGTATTGAAGCGGCTGTCCGCCTGCCGATTGCAGCGGCAAACTGATTTTATATACATTCCGCATACCGCTCACGATGGAAAGGTTGTGATACCAAACTAAAGGATCGCCGCCGCCAGCGCCGCCCAAAGGCCGCTGGTCTAAACCGAAAACTGATTTCTTGCCCATCGCATCATAGGAGAACAAGCTTCCGGGATGGGTTTGGATGGAATCCAACCCCACAATACTGCCGCCGAAGTTGTAGATCATCCCCAAGCCGAAATCGTACTGCTTGGAAAAGAAGTCCGGCAGTTTTCCGCTTCTGACGCCGTAGCCGAAACCGAACTGCCCCGGCACGAAATTTCCTAAGCCATACGAATACGGAGTCCATTGAGTGAACGTACCCGATGAAGGATCATATTGCAGGTTCGTATGCGCGCCGTAAGGCACCGGGTTATCAGCGTAAATGGTATGCGAAGAATCGCTGGCTTTTGTCCAGTATTCATTGCCGGTGCAGGCAAACGGCATATCAACCATGAACAGAAACCCGGAAGCATGATTGGCCTTCGCGCCGACACAAAGCGAAACCGGAGCTGCGGAAGCCGCTCGCGAAAGAACCAGATCAATGGTGCCGTCGTTCAAAGTAGTTTTCTTCGCCACTAAGAACCGTTCCGCGCCGGAGTCTCCGCCGGTATCTCCTAAATCCCGCAGCCAGTCGCCTTCCGCAATCGGCTGCAAGTACGACCAGCAGTTCAGCGATGTTCCATCGCCGCCGCAGCTATTCGAGTTATGAGGCCAGGCGATCGGGCGCGACCCGGGCGTTACTCCTGTCGCTAAATCCAGTTGCGAAGGTCCACGGTTTACCGGCTCGGTGCCGACGTTTACTTTGATGCAGTTGCTTCCCGTTGCGCCTTGCGAAAGCCAGCGGCTGTCGCTTACGCCTAGCTGTTCGCAGGTGGACGGGTCTGTAAATCCCGTACTCAATGCAGTTGAATTTCCATTGTTATAAATCTGATTAATCTGCATCGTGTACTGCCCAACGGCCATTTGGTTTGGGGACTGCAAGCTGCCCATCAGCGCGTAAGCAATCCAGCCATCAGGAGTTTTACTTCCGTAGCCGCCGTGCATGCCGCCCCAGCGCAGCGGATAATGGCTCCAACTGTCGCCGCAATAAACCAGTTGCTGGCCCGCCGGCTTGGTCATATCAAAGTAACAGCCCCAGGCCATCGCGTTCTGGCTAGGCCGCATTTGAAATGTAGCGATTCCGCCTTGAACGGAACTGAACTGCGGCGCGCCCCAGTAACGCATATCAATCTGCGGATAATTTTTCTTAATTTGGCTGACCACATCGTTTCCCGAACCGCTGGTCAAATTTCCGCCGCAGGAAAAATAAGGATTGGTGCCGGAATTGTAATCGGTCGGCAAACTGCGGTAATGTCCGTTCGCCGCGTCATAGTTACAAGTAAAAATGTTGGCGCTTCCTGAATCGTATTGATAGAACAACAGCGGGTTTGCAGTGTCCTGCGTTACGCCGTTAGCCGAAAGGCGCGCAATCATTCGCATCTCACCGCTTGCAGGATTAAAAAAGTATAAAAACGGATCGCCCCAGATGTCGCTAAAAACACAAGTCTGGCCCTGAACAGGCTGGCTTAATTGCGTTACGCCATCGGCAGCGTAATTTGCCGTTACGTTACCCGAACACACAAGACCCTGGCCTTCGTAGCCCAGGTAATAATCAGCCGAGCTGGCGTAATCGTATTTCACTGCATCCAGGTACACCGTTCCGTTGCCGGTCTGCTTCCAGATTTTGAATCCGAAGTTCGACAGAATAAAAGCTTGGCTAGTGACAGCCGCGCCGGACGCGTGATTGCTGCCAACGCCGCTGCACCCCGAAAACGTAGTGCCTGATACTGCGCGGCATTGAACGGAATCCGATTCCACTTTCATGATGTAAATCGGATAGCCGTAAAAGTTTTTGATGAATCCCGATGCATTCGCTACCGTGAACGTACTCGCGCCGCTGCTGACCGCGCCGGAAAGAGTGGTTTGCACGCCATTGAATGAACTTCCAAGATCCTGTTGAATGGTGAGGTGAGTGCCGTCCACCGAACTGGTAACCGCGCAATCATTATTCGGGCAGGTTGGCGCGGAGCCAGCCACGTGAACGTGCATGCCCGATTTCAGATTGCCGGGAAACGTCAGCGGAAAAATTCCGACCAAAGGCGGAGTTGTGTTTGTCACCGTGTTGTGTACGGCTGTGACGCTTGGGTTATTGCCCGCAAAATCGGCGGTCATCCAATCCACCGGAATCGTGGGCGAACCCCAGCCTGAAAAAAACGGCGTGGGAAACGTGCCGGGTCCGGTCACCTCAGCCGCGGTTGCTTGCGGCAGCGTCAAAGTCAGAGTGTTGCCTAAGCAGGTCTGCCCGGCATCAGCCGATAAACAGACGTTCATTGTCCGGTCCGCAGCGTTGCTTCCATCGCCGTAGCCATTGATTCGCGCCAGAAAATCGTCTACGTAATTTTCGGAATAATCGATGTAAGCCCGCTGCCCTTCCGCTGTTGCCGTAGGCAGAAAAACAGCATTGGACGCGCCGCCAGCGCCGGAATAAGAAGCATACTGCCCATCCTGCGCCAGCACGTTGGAAACGTTTGTCCAGGTGCCTGCCAGGTCATAAGCGTAGAGCGGCAGCAGAGCCGTGTGAGTGCCTGGGCTTCCATACCCCGGCGTGGTTAACCGCTTCAGCAAAACGCCTGTTTGCGGATCAATATAAGTTTTGGCGGCGTTGCCGTAATCCACGGTCGGGTAAGCATAATTTCCGTAGCCGCTGCTGTTGAACGGATACGGGTCAGGAGCGGAATTGCCCAAGGGAATGGTTCTGGTCCGGAAGCTGAGGGAACCGGTATTGCTTCCGCTCGTGCAGCTTACTTGAAAAGTGTAGGCCGAATCAGCTTGCAGCGCGCGCGAATACAATTTTCCATCTGCGGCGAGGTCCGAAGTACGCTTGCCAACCACCACAATCCGGTAACTGCCGTTCGCCAAGTTGCCGGGGCGTCCATCATTATCCGCACCGGCAAAAAGATTAGCGTCAGTATCATGCGCGACATTGTTTGCGGAATCCAGCACAATCGCTGAACAAGCGTTGTTATCCGGCGCGGTGTAAGCAAAAATCGCCTGGGTTTGCGTAGTTCCTATCATCTGCACCGGAACAGGGGCAGCAGCGGCATAAGCAGCCAAAACAATGGCCGCGCCCGCCCAAAACATTCTGCTTACCATGACGACAACGCCGACCTTCTCCAAGTATTGGATGTTACGCAAACATAAAAATAATTGGAATCATAGGACCAGGCCCCGGCCTGGCAAGCCGCGCTGGAATTCTGCGGCACCGCCACATGCAAGCCAACCAGCGTGGTGTCCGCGCTGATCACCGCGCTGCCGTTGGCATCGCTCGCCACAATGCCCGGCCCGGCAATCAGGTTTTTAGTTCCCAGAACAGCGCGAAAATCCTGGCCGCCGGTCGCATCCAGCAAACCGTTCGACACCGACCAGGTAGCGATCGGCACGGAATCAGCGGGAAACGACGTTACGCCATATTGAACCGAACAGCCGCTACAAGCCACGCTCAAGTTGCCGCCAATAGTTAACATGCCGCCTCCGGCCACGTACACCAGCAGCATTCCCGTGTTGTTTCCGGAAATGGTGGCGGTTGCGCCCGAAGTGATGCTGAACACCGTGCTGCCAAAACGAACGTTGCAAGGAGTCACCGCCGAGCAGTTGCCCCCGATTGTTAACACGTTGCCCGCAGTACGAACAGCTTGCAGATCGCCAAGCTGGCTGGCCATTGAAGCTCCACCGGAGCCGCTGCCTGAACCGCCGCCGCTGCCACCGCCGCTTTCCACTGCCCAGATATTGTTTGCGGTGCAACCATACAAATTTGCTCCTGCGCTCGCATCAGCTTTAAAAAACAGTTGTCCTATCTGACAAGCTGTCGGAAGTGCCGTGCCCACCTGCACGGGCCGAGTCGATGGCAGAGCCGAAAAATCGATACTCTTACTTTGTGTCCGAAGGTCGACCAGTGTTTGGCCGAAACAGGATCCCGCCAACAGAAATGCCAGCAGGATTAGAAAATGCTTTTGTCTCATGAAATCGTCAGCCCTTACAGAGGGGGTTTGACCCTGCATAGAAACTAACACGCGGTTTTCCGGCGCTATACGTAAGTTGTTGATTTAAAAAAGCAACTTTTCTGAACTGGCTATCGGCAGTTTGTCCAAAATTGATTAGGAGGGGTGAATCTTGGAACGGAAAAGTGGAATTTGGCCCGGTTTTTGACCAAAGAAGTTTTGTGTCTTACTCATGTCGCAGAGCGCGCATCGGGTCGATCCGGGAAGCGCGGCGGGCCGGAAGAAAACCGGCCAACGAAGCGAGTCCCAGGATCAGCAGAACAGTGAAGCCCACGGAAACCGGATCCAGGGAATGAACTCCGAACAGAAAACTGTTCAGCCAGCGGCTTTCCGCCAAGGCCAATGGCAGCCCGCCGATTAATCCGACGCCGATCAGAACCAAAGATTCCCGGAAAATCAGCAGAATCACATCGCGCTGCTGCGCTCCGATCGCCATGCGAATGCCAATTTCATTGGTTCGACCGGCAACGGAATATGCCATTGTGCCGTAAATGCCGATAGACATCAGCGCCAGCGCGAGGATCCCGAACGCGCTGCAAAGAATCGTGAGCAGTTTCTGCTGGCCTAAGGAATGCTCGATCTGCTGATCCAGTGTGGTCACTTCCAGCACCGGCAGCCTGCTGTTGATTTGCCGCAGCACGCGCCGAGCCGCGTCAGCAACGCCTGCGGAAGCGCCCGCCGTGCGCAGCACAATATCCGCTTCCGGCGTCGGCTTCTGCCAAAGCGGATAATACGCCATTGGCGGCGCTTGCTCATGCAGATCGTAGAAACGCGAATCCGCCACTACGCCCACAATTTCCCTACCCGGCGCTCGAAATGGCGCGCCATGCTCCATATGCAGCCCGATCGGGTTCTGGTTGGGCAGGTACAGATTGACAAAAGATTGATTCACAATCACCACCGGGGGGCTTGAAGGGGTGTCACGAACAGTGAACGTTCTGCCGAGCACTAAGGGGATGCGCAGAGTTTCCAGAAACTGCGGCCCCACTTGCACGCTATGAATATCCATCTGTAGACCGGCGCGTGGCGTGTAGCCGAGAATGGAGAAGTTCTCGCTTGAGTTAGTTCCGCTGATCGGCGTGTACCGGCACAAAGCAGCGGACATCACGCCCGGAATTTGCGACATCCGCTCGCCGATGTCGCGGTACAGCGCGAACAACTCGCGCTTTTCGTAGCCGGCCAAGTCGGCATCTGTTCTCAGGACCAGGATGTTCTCCCGGTCAAAGCCGACTTCCTGCCGCTCCAGCGCAAACAGGCTATGCGCGAGCAGGCTTGCGCCAAACAGCAGCACACAGGACAACACAATTTGCAGCGCAATCAAGGGCTGCGATGCGCCCAAACGAAAACGCCATGTTCCGATCCCGATCTTGTGAGCAGTTTGTTCAGCGCGAAGGTTGAACCGGCTTAATTTCAAAGCTGGAAAGATCCCGAACAGAATTCCTGTGAGGAGACAAGTCAAAAATGTAAATGCCAGCACGATCGGTTCGGGCCGAATCTTCACCACTGAAGGCACTTTCAGCACCAGCGTCAATCCTTTCACGCTCCACCACGCAAACAGGAGACCGGCCACGCCGCCCAGGAAAGACAGAAGAATGCTTTCGGTCAGCACCTGCCGAATTAATCGCCCACGCGTAGCACCCAGCGCGAGCCGAGCGAGAAACTCCGGTCTTCGCTTGGCGGCGCGCGCCAGCAGAAGAGTGGCGACGTTCGCGCAGGCAAGCAACAGCACCACTACAACCACGGTCATCAGCAAATGCAGCGGTTGTGAATACAAAAATCGGAGGGCCGAGATTCCGCTACCCCCGGGTTTCAGTTGAATCGCGACATTCTCAATCTGCCGGCGTACCTGTGCGGAAGGATGACTGCCGGCCTGCTCCAGGAAATGCTGACGAAGCCGAATAGTTACGTCTGCTTGAGCAGTTTTCAAGCTGGCGCTTGGCTTCAGCCTTCCCATCAGATTCAGCCAGTACACATCACGAGCATCTAAGGCATTCGCGCCAAGGTACGAACCCTGTACCAGAATCTTCGGTTGACTCGACAACGGCAGGAAGAAGTCCGGAGCGGGCTCCACTCTTTCGCCAAAAAATTCAGGAGCGGCAACTCCGGCAATCGTAAAAGCAGTTCCATTGAGCACAACAGTTTGGCCGAGCACTGAACGATGGAGTTGAAAGCGATCACGCCAGAAAGGATAGCTGAGGACGGCAGCCGGCGGCGCGGTAAGGGAATCGTCAGAGTCGTTGAAAACTCTGCCAAGGATCGCCGTTACGCCGAGTACTTGAAAATAGTTGCCGGACACAAGATGCACTTTGGCCCGTTCCCAAGCTTCTTCGGTGGTGCCGCCGGAAACGTGCAACGTGACCCGATCTATTCCCTGGCGGAAAGCGCAGAGATCTTCGAAAGACTCGTTATGACCGTGAAGATATTTGTAAAACGGATAAGAAAACTCGTTGCTCTGATATGTAGTGCCGCTGTGGACTCCCGTACTGATGCCGTCATAAAAAAGAACCAGCCGCGCCGGATCTTTCACCGGCAGCATTTGCAGCATAAAAGCATTGATGAGCGTGAAAATCGCCGTGTTCGCGCCGATGCCGAGCGCCAGCGAAAGCACAGCCACAAACACAAAAGCCGGGCTTTTCCGCAGTTGGCGAAAACCGTAGAAAATATCCTGAATGCCCGTTTCGAGCCACACAATTGTGCTGGCGTCTCTCATGCGTTCCCGGATCAGGGTCGCGTTCCCGAACGAGCCTGACGTTTGCGAACGGTGAAAATCGAGTTCTTCCCGCATCTCCTCGTCCAACTGTTTTCCGCGAAAAAGATTGAAGAATTTGCGCAGCATACTGCTTCTCCTCAGTTGAATTCGAGGAACGTCGATACGGCGGCGGCATGATCGCGCCAGCGCTGCTCCACGTCCGCCAGATGCTTTTTCCCGGTTCTGGTCAGGCTGTAATATCTGGCCCGGCGGTTGTTTTCACTCAGCTTCCACTCGGCGGCAATTAACCCGTCCATTTCCAGCCGGCGAAGCGCGGGGTAAAGCGAGCCTTCTTCCACCCGCAGTTGATTCTGCGAGGCAACCAGAATGGCGCAGGTAATACCATAGCCGTGTTCGGGACCACGAGCCAAAGTCTTTAAAATAAGCAGATCAAGGGTGCCTTGCAGCGTGTCACGACCCATCAAACAACCTTTACCCTAGACATCTAGGAAAGTATGGCTGAAATCGTTTTCGCTGTCAAGGCTCTGCTTCATACTGATTACTATGTTTCCCAGAATTGCCGTGCTCGGGCTTGGCTATGTCGGCTGTGTTTCCGCCGCCTGCCTGGCCCAGCTCGGTTTCAAGGTCATCGGCGTAGATCGCGACCAATACAAAGTTGATAGCGTTAACAAGCAGCGTTCGCCTTTCTTCGAGCCGGGATTAAGCGAACTGGTGCGCGACACGGTAGCAAATGGCTCCTTGCAGGCGACAACATCGTTGGCGCAGATAATCGACGAAATTGATATTGCCATCATCTGCGTCGGCACGCCTTCTGAGAAAAACGGCAATCTTGGTTTGGAGCAGCTTCGCCGCGTGTGCCTTGAATTAAGCGAACTAGTGATGAACAGGACTAAGCCGTTGATCGTTACCATTCGCAGCACGGTGTTTCCCGGCACTTGCGATGAAGTTGTAATTCCTGTATTTCAAAATAATCCGCAGATTCAGATTGTTTCCAACCCTGAGTTTCTGCGCGAAGGCGTCGCCGTTCGTGATTTCATGGAGCCGTCTCTGTTAGTGGTCGGCAGCAACAACTCGGAAGCAGCAAAAACGGTCGCCGCTCTTTACCAGGACTTGAACGTAGCGCCTTGTCTCGTATCGCTTAAAACAGCGGAGATGATTAAATATTCGTGCAATGCGTTTCACGCCGTGAAAATTGCCTTCGCCAATGAGTTCGGCGCACTCTGCGATTCCCTCCGCATTGACGCGCAGGAAGTGATGGAAACGCTTTGCCAGGACCGGAAACTGAATATTTCACCGGCTTACCTGAAACCGGGTTTTGCGTTCGGCGGCTCTTGTCTGCCTAAAGACCTGCGCGCGTTAACTTATCGTGCCGGTCGCTTGGATCTGAAACTGCCGCTGCTCGAAGCAGCTTTGCCGAGCAACCAGGAACATCTGCGGCGCGCTGTGGATCAGGTGCTGGATCTGGGTCCACGCCGTTTGGGTATTATTGGTCTTGCGTTCAAGGAAAACACGGACGATCTGCGGGAAAGCCCGGTTGTGGCTTTGCTGGAACAGTTAATCGGGAAAGGCCGCGAGCTTCGCATTTTCGATCCGCATATTCAACTTGATTCCATTTACGGCAGCAATCGGAATTTCATCTTGCAGCAGATTCCCCATATTGGTCGACTGCTCGATCAGCGCATCGAAGACACGCTGGCCTGGGCGGAACGCATCATCGTTGCCCAAAAGCCTTCACCGGCAATCAATGCATCACTTAACAACAGCGGTTTGCCGGTCACAAATCTAATCGGCGCAATGCGTTAGTTTGTTGCGTTCGCCGATAAGGAAAAATCCACGCCGCGTTCTGAATTGGCTTTCTCGGAAGCGGTCATGTCGATGGAAGACAACGGGACTTTCTGCACAGGTCTGGCTGAGAAATTCCAGAGCGTCTGGTCCATCACCGCGTAATTGGTGGTTTCAATCCGCTGTCCATCGCGCAGCACGATCAGCGTTGCCGGTTCCGGCGGCTGATTGTTCACTTCCGGCGCGGGCGGCGCAGCCGGGGGCAGCGGCGGCATAGTCCCGTTGGCCATTGCTGACCGCATTTTCAATTGATACACCTCGCCGCGTAAGCGGTCCACCTCACCGGCAATCGAAAGAGTATCGGGATCGACCGGCGGCAGCAGCCCGGGCGTTGGCAGCACTTCCTCGCCAGGATAGGACGGATATGCATAACTACTAAACAGCGGATAACCGAATCCGTACAACAGATTGGATTGCCGTCCGCGCACCGGATTACAGCCGAAACAGCCATAATTATAAATGCCGTTTGAAAACGACGGTATGCCGTTTAACCCTGGAGTTTGTTGAATGCCGCGCAATCCATTCAACCCTGGCGGCAGTTGCGGAGAGCCGATTCCGCTGCGGCCCAAAAGCGGGCGCACTGTAGGCGCATAAAGCGGGCCGCTGTGGGAAGCGCGCTGCGCTGAAAGCGATCCGGCGAAAGCCCCTAAACACAGGAAAATCAACGCAGAACGCATTTCAAGCTCCTTCTTTCCAGAGTACCGCTTTCCGCGCGAAGCAGCAATGAACGTCCATTTTGTTCGCTGCTATCCCACTTAAAAGCTCAATTTCAAACCAAGCTGTATGTTTCTGCCGCCGGACGCGCCCGTGACATAGCCGAAATTGGCATCGCCCAGGTTCACATCAGGATTACTGAACTGCGGAGTGTTAGTTAAGTTGAAAGATTCTCCCCGCAGTTCCAGATTAAATCTTTCCGTTAACGCGATGCTCTTGAACAATGAGAAATCCAGTTCATACAAGCCGGGGCCGCCGATGATATTGCGCCCCACGTTGCCGAACTGCAAGGCCGTAGGAGCCGCAAAACTGCCCGTGCTGAACCATTGGTGGCCGACTCCGACACCATGCAGAATCTGCAAAGGCGCAACCAGGTTTGGAGACTGCTGGTTTCCGGGTGCCAGTAAACCGGCATTGCTGTAGGTGATGTTCAAAGGAGTTCCCGTTTGCAGCGTTAAAACTCCGGCAACGCGCCAACCGCCGAGAACTGCCGCTGCCGCGCCGCCATTGCTTAACCAGCGCTTTCCCTTGCCGACCGGCAGATCGTAATTGTAGCTTTGCACGAAAACGTGAGTATGGTCGTAATCGGTTCGCGCGTAATTCCGGCGAATGTTGATGTAATAAGCAAGTCCGCCGTCATCGCCCATTTGAAAGCTCATTGCTTTGCCGTAAGTGTAAGCCGTGGTCATTACAAGACCGGTGGCAAAACGGCGGTCGAGTTTCACTTGAAGCGAATTGTAAAGCGAAGAGAATCCTTGAAAAACAAGGGTCGTAGCGGCAGTCCGTTTAAACGCATTGAACTCAGGTTGGCCTCGCGTTCCTAACCCGGCCACCAGACCCGCATTGATGTTGGGCTGTACTACGGAGTCCACGCCGTGGTTGCCGACGTAGGCGACATCGAGCGTCAGATGCAGCGGTAGCGCTTGTTGCACAGCGACGTTGTAAGACTCCACGTAGGGCTGCTTGAAATTCAAATTCACTACATACTGCTGCTGGTTGACCGAGGGATTGGTGATGATTCCGTTTGCCGGAACGACGGCAGGAGCCGGAGCCGGGAAGCCAGCCTGGAACGTGGCGATCTGGCCATTGGACAATACAGCAGGACCGTAGCTTGCCACTGTAGGCTCAAACGCATTGTTTTGCCGCACCGGGAAATTGTAAGCGTAGTTGTTATCGGGGAACGGCGTGTAACTGATGCCGAATCCAGCACGCAGCACTGTGGAAGAAGTCAAGCGGTAAGCAGCACCCAAACGCGGCGCAAAGTATTTGTAGCGCGTCACCATCCCCAGGTTTTTAGGATTGTTTCCAATTCCGGCAATGACGAGCGTGTTGCTATCAGGATTGTAGTTGGAAAAACCGCCTGAAAAGGCAGGCGTCGCAGGCGGGTAAAACTCCCATCGCAGGCCGGCATCAATCGTCAGCTTCGAGGTAGCTGTCCACTTGTCCTGCACAAAGCCGAACAACTGCCAGGCGCGATAAGCCGGAAAATACGTAAACAGATCGCGCCCTGCTTCGCTTGGAACATCCAAAAGAAAACTGGCAAAATCATTCGTGAAACTGGTTTTAGCATTCGGAATCGAAGTTTGGCCTTCGCGGAACCGGTAAATGCCGCGCGGGCTGAAAGTCTGCCCTTGCAGCAGATCGTCCCGCACGCGCCGCAGATCGCCGCCCCATTTAATGGTGTGGTTCCCAATGATCTTGGTCCAGGTGTTTACCAGATCAATATTGGCTTCGGCACGCACCCAGGGAACGCTCGCACTGTAGCCAATTAAAGGTGATGAAAATCCATTGACATCTACTCCCACAATGCCGCTGGTTAACGGCGAAACGTTTACCCCAGGAACCCCCAAGGCAGTGGCGTCTTGCGAGCCGTAATCGGAAGGATACGCCTCATTATGATAATGCGCCGCGCCGAAGCGAAATTCCGTAATCAGGGTCGGCGAGAAAATATGGTCATAGTTAACGCCGCCGCTATAAGTTCGCTGTATGCCGGTGGCTTCAAACGCGCTCTGCGCCGGGCCGCCCGCATTGCCGAAAACAGGCGATTGAAAGATTACCGGCCGTTGGAAACTGAACCGCGCGGTTAGACGGTCATTGTCGGTGAGGTTCGCGTCAACTTTTCCGTCCGTATAATCCTGGTCTTTATGATAAGGAAGCGTAGCGAAATAATTGTTGGTAAAACCAGGCAGGTTCGGCTGCGGAACCAGCGAAAGAATCTTCGCGGAAATCGGATTAATCAAGCTGGCGGGAATCCGGTTACCCCCAAACTGCTGTCGCCCGGTGCCATTCGCGTTGCCGGTGAATGGATTGTAGATCGTGGTGCTGGACGAACTGAGATCGCCGTTACGAAATGCTGTGACGGGAATGTTCAGCAGGTTGGTGTTGGCCTGGTGATCAAATACTTTCAGGTAATCGGCAAAAAAGAAAATCCTGTTTTTTCTGATCGGGCCACCGACCGCGCCGCCGAAGTAATTGTAAGACTGATGACCAACGGAAGGGTCAAAGAAATTGCGGGCGTTCAGGTCGCTGTTTTTGAAAAATTCGTACACTTCGCCGTGCAGATTGTTGGTGCCTGATTTTAAAATCACATTGGTCACGGCTCCGGTGGCGCGGCCCAGTTCGGCTTCAAAGTTACTGGTGGAAACGTCCACTGTTTGCACAGCCTCAATCGGCGGAATCAAGATCTGTAGCAAACCGGTTCGTTCATTGTCGTCAATGCCTTCGATTTGATAGTTGTTGCCCATGCGCATCTGGCCGTTCACTTCGGTTTGCAGCGAACTGCCGGCATTGAAAAACTGCGAATGCTGAAAGGTGGCGCGGGTGGTGCCGGGAACCAGATTCAGTAAACCTTGAAAATTACGGTTCGTGCCGAGCGGCAGCACGGCCGCTTCCTGAGCTTCAATCTTTCGTCCTGTATCGGCGCGGTCTGTTTGCAAAGCAGGCGGCGCAGCCGTCACTTCCACTGACTGGCTAATGTCGCCGGGCTGCAGCGACACATCGACGCGCGTACTGGTGTTCACAATCACTGTGATGTTCTCGCGCACGTCGCGCTTGAACCCAGGCGACTCCACCACCACGGAGTATCGACCGGGAGGAAGATCAGGGAACGTATAATTACCGCTATTATTGGTTTGGCTGGAACGATTGATATTGGTTTCAACTTCGGTAGCCGTCACTCGCGCATCAATCACCACCGCGCCGCTTGCGTCGGTAACGGTGCCGAGCAGCGTGGCATTCACAGCCTGCGCGCATAAACATCCGGTGCCGGCGAACAAGGCAAACACCATCCACAAAAAACGATTCATGGCAACCCCTCTTGGTGATGGAAAACTATCATAGTTTTCCAACAAGAGTCAACCAGAAGCGTTTTAAAAACAAAAAAGCCCGGAATATGCTCGCGGGCTTTTCTTTCAATTATGAGGTTGTTCAGGCTTCGTCGCTGCCGGCTTCGCCTTCGTTATTTTCGCGCAATTGTTTTAACTTTTCTTCGCGGCGCTGAGCGCGTTCCGCCGCCCGCTTCACCAGTTCGCTGCCGACCAGTTCCAGTTTAGCTGTTTCCGCGCCGTCGCCCTTGCGCCAGCCGAGTTTCACAATGCGCGTGTAACCGCCGGGGCGTTGCGTGAAGCGCGGGCCGATTTTTTCGAATAACTTCTGCACAGCTTCCGGCTTCAGCAGGTAAGCGGCTGCTTGCCGGCGTGTATGCAGCGTGTCGCGCTTGGCAAGCGTAATCATTTTTTCCACTAGCGGCTTTGCGGCTTTCGCTTTCGGAACCGTAGTGGTAATGCGCTCTTCTTCGATAACGCTTGTTACTAAACCGCGCAGCAGCGCGCGACGAGCGCTGACGTTACGCTTTAGCTTTTTACCGCTTTTCAGATGTCTCATGGTTCACTATCCCGCGCCGGTTTGGCGGCAGTTACTCCTCCGCTCCGGCATAGGATTCATCATCATAGTCCGTAGAAGAAGGCAAGCTCGGAGCCGGACCTGCCACTAAACGGCCCTGCGCATCGAACTTCATGCCGAACGAAAGCCCCAATCCACCAAGGATTTCCTTAATTTCGTTGAGCGACTTGCGGCCAAAATTTTTGGTGCGCAGCATTTCCGCTTCGCTTCTTTGCACCAGATCGCCAATGGTCTGAATGTTGGCGTTCTTCAGGCAGTTGTAGGAACGAACGCTCAGTTCTAACTCTTCCACCGAGCGGTTCAGAACCTCGTTCATCTGGTTCATCGCGCGCGTTTCCGGTTCTTCCACCACTTCCGGAGTTTCTTCAAAGTTGATGAAGATCGTCATGTGATCTTTCAACAGTTTTGCGGCTTGGCCGATGGAATCCTGCGGAGAAATCGCGCCGTTGGTCCAGACTTCAATCGTTAGCTTATCGAATTCCGTGTTCTGGCCTAAACGCGCGCCTTCCACACCGTAATTCACTTTACGTACCGGAGAATGAACGGAATCGATGGGAATATAACCGATCGGCAGGTCTTCTTCGTAGTTACGGTCGGCAGACACATAACCACGGCCCTGCTTGATCCGCATTTCGATGTTGAGCTTGCCGCCTTCGCCAACCGTGGCAATCGGCAGGTTGCGATCCAGCACTTCCACGTCGGCATCGGTTTCAATCTGGTTGGACATCACCTGGCCCGCGCCATCCACGCGCAGACGAGCGATGCGAGTTCCTTCGCCCATCATCTTGAACGGCACTTGCTTCAGGTTAAGAATAATATCGGTTGCATCTTCCACCACGCCCGGAATGGGGCTGAACTCGTGGGAAACACCCTCAATGCGCACAGCCGTAATCGCCGCGCCTTCAATAGAACTGAGCAGCACGCGGCGCAAACCGCTGCCAATGGTGGACCCGAATCCACGCTCGAACGGCTGAGCCGTGAACTGGCCGAAACGCTCAGTGAGAGTTTCTGTATTTGCGACTAATCGCTTAGGCTTCTGGAATCCTTTAAACATATTCGTTCCTTCTTCGTCGATTTTCCGAAGTGTGCCCTACTTCGAGTACAGCTCGACGATGAGCTGTTCATTGAGTTGAATTTGCACCAGTTCCTCGCGCTTCGGCTGTTGCAGCACGCGGGCGCGCAGAGCATCACGATCCACTTCCAGCCAGGCCGGGCTAGGAGCATGGGCGGTAGCATCGCGGGCTGACAAAATGGTAGGATTCGTGCGGCTATTTTCGCGGATTTCTACTACATCGCCAGGCTTAACCGTGTAAGAAGGGATATCTACTTTTTTGCCATTCACTTGGATGTGACCGTGGCGGATCACCTGGCGAGCCTGCGGACGGCTGGTAGCGAAACCCGTGCGGTAAATCACGCTGTCGAGACGGCGTTCCAGCGCATTCAGCATGTTTTCGCCGGTGATGCCCTTCTGGTGCGACGCTTTCTCAAACAGGTTTCGAAACTGCCCTTCCAACAAACCGAAGTAGCGGCGCGCTTTCTGCTTTTCGCGAAGCTGAATGCCATAGCCCACAACTTTAGTTTTCTTGTCTTTACCGTGTTGGCCGGGCGCGAAATTGCGCTTTTCTACTGAGCACTTCTCGCTGTGGCAGCGTTCGCCCTTTAAGAACAGCTTCATGCCCTCACGTCGGCAAAGCCGACAAACCGGGCCAATATATCTTGCCAAATTTAACCTCCAGAACCGGAACGCTTCCAGGCAGACCGGCTGATTTATAGGTGCGGTTTACGGTCAGGCATGACCTTCTTCCCGCTTTCACTTCAATTTTTATTCAACAACCAAGAACAAACGAACCCAATTACACGCGCCGCTTTTTGGGCGGACGGCAACCGTTATGGGGAATTGGCGTGATGTCTTTGATTGCTCGAACATCAATGCCGGCGGTAGCTAAAGCGCGAACTGCCGATTCGCGTCCGCTGCCGGGACCGGCAACGCGAACTTCCACCGTGCGCAAGCCGGATTCCTTCGCTTTGTTAGCGGCAGTCAGAGAGGCCTGCTGCGCGGCAAACGGCGTACCTTTACGGGAACCACGGAAGCCGAGCGAACCGGAGCTTGACCAGGCAAGCACGTTGCCGATCGGGTCAGTGAACGTGACGATCGTATTGTTGAACGACGCCTGAATATGCACAACCCCGAACGGAACGTTCTTTTTTTCTTTCTTCTTAAAAGCCTTTTTCTTATTGGCCGTTTTTGCGGGTGCTTTCGCCATTTACCTGATCCTCTGCAATTCCTTTAAGTTTTGGCGGTTGCTTTCTTCTTGTTAGCAACCGTGCCGCGGCGCGGTCCTTTGCGGGTCCGGGCATTGGTATGGGTACGCTGTCCGCGAGACGGCAATCCACGACGGTGCCGCAGTCCCCGATAAGAACCCATTTCCATCAAACGCTTAATATTCAGCGACGTTTCCTTGCGGAGATCGCCTTCAATCGAACCTTCGCTTTCAATGAGGGTACGCAGATGGTTTGTTTCTTCTTCGGTCAGCTCGCTCACCCTTTTTTCAGGATCGACGTTGGCCCGAAACAAAAGCGACAAAGCCCGAGTGCGGCCAATTCCATAAATGTAAGTCAGCCCGATGGCTGCCCGCTTCTTCGCTGGTAAATCAATGCCTGCAATACGCGCCATAAAACTTTTTCCTTTAACCCTGCCGCTGTTTGTGCTTGGGATTGGTGCAGATTACCCGCACAACGCCATGCCGGTGGATAATTTTGCACTTATCACACAACTTCTTCACTGATGCCTGAACCTTCATGGCTACCCTTTCGCCAATAATTCTAAAATCCGCCCGCGCGTTCGGTCGTACACCGAAAGTGCCACTCGCACCCGGTCCCCAATCCGCAAACGCACAAAATTGACTCGCTGCGCGCTAGCCGGGTGAGCAAGCACTTCATGCTCGCCTTCCAGCCTGACCCGAACGAGTCCACTGGGAAGAATTTCTCTCACCACGCCTTCGGCAGTTTTCTCCCGATTTGAGGTGATCTCTTCCATTGCAACACGTTTTGGAACCGACTGCTTCTGCCGCTCGGTTCCTGAACAAACAAACCCAAACTTAAGGCCGCGACAGCACCCAGGGGCCATTATCCGTTACAGCCACCATATGCTCAAAATGAGCCGAATACGACCCATCTTTTGCTACCGCCGTCCACTTATCAGACAGAACTTTTGTATCAGGCTTGCCGGCATTCACCATCGGCTCAATCGCCAGCACCATGCCCGGTTTCAAGCGCGGATTTTCGCTTTTCCGGTCGATGTAATTTGGAATCTGCGGTTCTTCATGCAACGAAGTTCCGATGCCGTGGCCGACAAACTCCCGCACAATAGAAAACCCGTGTGCGGTGACATGTTTTTCCACCGTTCCGCAGATATCAAACAGCCGATTTCCGGCCCGGACCTGATCAATCGCCAGTTCCAAACTATCTTCGGTTACTTTCAACAAGCGTTTTACCGAATCATTTGGTTCGCCAATAGCCACCGTCACCGCAGAGTCGCCGTAATACCCGTTTAACTCAACGCCGGTATCGATGGAAATAATGTCGCCCACACTCAACTTGCGCTTGCCGGAAGGCATTCCATGCACTACTTCTTCATTTACCGATGTGCAAAGCACATAAGGGTATTTCGTTTTGGAAGCATGGGAAACGTAGCCTTTGAAAGCTGGTCTGGCCCCCGCGTCAGCAATCATCTTCACTGCCGCTGCTTCCAGATCTTGCGTGGTGATACCTTCTGCCACCATTGCTTTCAAATTTTGCAGAATTTCATACACCAACAGACCGCTGCGACGCAGTTTTTCCAGTTCGGCGGGGCTTCTACGCACGATCATTAGCTTGTCCCCGGCTTCCTAACTGCTGTCGGATACTAGCAGAAATTGTATCCGGCGCCGCCAACGCGCCTTCCACTTCTACCATCGCCATTCCTGTTCCACGCAAATACTGCAACACCGGCGCAGTTTCCGATTCGTACTGCTGCAGACGCTGCCGAATCACTGATTCCCGGTCATCTTCCCGTGTCACCAGCAGCGTCCCATCCCGATCGCAGATACCCGCCACTTTCGGTGGGTTCGTGGTCAAACTGTAAAGGGTACCACAAACGGGACACTGCCGACGGCCGCTCAGGCGAGCTACGAGCTTTTCGTAGTCAACCACCAAGTGTATCACAGCCGGGTCCAATTTGTACCGGGAAATCATCGTCATTAGGACCTTTGCCTGGTTCACCGTGCGCGGGTATCCGTCCAGAATAAATCCGTTCCGGCAGTCTTCCTGTTGAATACGTGCTTCCACAAGTTCATTCACCAGTTGATCGGACACCAGCCTTCCGGCTCGCATCAGTTCCTGCACTTCGCGCCCAATTTCGTCGTTTGCTTCGATATGCTGACGCAGCATTTCACCGGTGGATATATGCGGCCCGCGAAGGTAATTTTCCTGAAGAAGCCGGGCTTGAGTTCCTTTTCCCGATCCAGGAGCACCAAACAAAATCAGCGCCGGCGCAGGCCGAACAGCAGTTACGGTAGTCAAAGTATTAAGCGAGGCTCCGCCGTCCGCGAATTCGCCCGGCACGAGGAGTAAACCCTTCGTAATGCCGCATGATGAGTTGAGCTTCTACCTGGTTAATGGTGTCCATCGCGACGCCCACCACAATCAGCAGTGACGTGCCGCCGAAAAAGAAGCGCACACCCAGGCCATCGAGCAGCCAGCGGGGGAAATGCGCATCAATGAAATTGCCCACTACCGGCAGCGTTTGCAGCTTGATGCCGGAAATCATGATCTGCGGAATCAAAGCCAGAATCGAAAGATACAACCCGCCAACCAGGGTGATTTTAGAAAGAATTTTGTCAATGTAATCGGCAGTGCTTTTGCCGGGCCGGATGCCGGGAATAAACCCGCCGTACTTACGCATGTTATCGGCTGCTTCATTCGGGTTGAAGATGATCGACACATAAAAGAACCCGAAGAAGATAATCAACACGATAAACAGAATGTAATAAAGGGGCGCGTTGCCGGAAACCGCTCCGAACATGCCGCTCAACCAGGTGCTGTTTTTGACCAGCGGAAACTGCAAAGCCGTTTGCGGCAAAGCCAACAGGGAAGAAGCAAAGATGATCGGCATCACGCCGCCCGCATTCACTTTCAAAGGCATGTGAGTAGACTGGCCGCCCATCATCCGTCGGCCCATAATGCGCTTGGCGTATTGCACCGGAATACGACGTTCGCCGCGCTCCACCAGTACAATGAAGCCGACTACCGCTATCATTACGGCAATAATAATCAGCAGTTGCAGCGCGCTCCAGTCACGGGTAATGAACACGCGATCATAAATCTGCCGAATCGCGCCCGGCAAGCCCACCACAATACCGGTAAAAATCAGCAGCGACATGCCATTGCCGATACCGCGTTCGCTGATCTGCTCGCCCAACCACATGATGAAAGCAGAGCCGGTGGTGAGCGTCAGGATGGTCATGGTGATGAAGCCAAAGCCGGGATTTGCTACAAAATTGCCCTCGGAATTCTGCAAAGCAGCGGCAATACCAAAAGATTGAGCCACGGCTAAAGCGATGGTGAGATAGCGAGTCCATTGCGTGATCTTTCGCCGGCCCATCTCGCCTTCTTTTTGCAGCTTTTCAAGCGTGGGAATCACGACAGCCAGCAGTTGCAGAATAATGGACGCAGTGATGTACGGCGTAATGCCCAGCGCGAAAATAGTCATGCGCCGCAACATGCCGCCGCTGAACAGGTCGAAATAGCCCAGAAACCCGCCTGCGGCGGTGCGGGTAAAAAAGTCTTCGAACCGATGCCAGTCAATTCCCGGCGTGGGAATATAGGCGCCGATCCGGTATACGGCCAGCATGCCCAGAGTAAACAGAACCCGTTTGCGCAGGTCAGGTATGCGGAAGATGTTTGTCAGTGCTTCGAAAAACTTTTGCATGAACTTGCGTTTAAACGGAACGCCGGCCCTGTCTATTTTGCTTCAGCCGGAACCGCAGCCGCAATTGTTTCAGCCACGCCGCCAGCTTGTTGAATTTTGTCCAATGCTGATTTTGAAAATAGGTTCGCCTTTACGGTCACCTTTCTCGTCAGCTCCCCAGTACCCAGAATTTTAAGCCCAGCCTTCAGTTTTTTCAAAACTCCGGCTGCCATCAACGATTCAGGTGTAAACGAATCGCCTTCAAGCCTTTCCAACTGCCCGACGTTGATGATGGCGTATTCCTTATGAAAAATATTGGTAAAGCCGCGCTTCGGCAAACGGCGATGCAGCGGCATCTGGCCGCCCTCAAAGCCGCGCATTTTGCTGTAGCCGGAAATGGACTTCTGGCCTTTTGCGCCCTTGCCGGAGTACTTGCCCCGACCGCTGCCCATACCCTGGCCGATGCGCTGCTTTTTATGTTTCTGCCCCTTCGGGGGCCGCAAATCACTAAGATTCATAACCGATTTCCCTTAGCCCTCAACAATCTGGAGCAGATGCGGAACCTTTTTCACCATGCCGCGAAAGCCCGGCGTATCGGGGCGCTCCACTACACGGTTCATTTTTTTCAGGCCCAGTGCTTTCACAATTTCTTTCTGCTTCTGCGGCGCGCAAATGGGGCTGCGCACCAGTTTGATTTTGATGGTTCCTTCTGCCATTGTTTTTCCTTTGCGCTGATCTTATATCTTTTCTACCGGCAGACCGCGCATATCGGCCACAGCGGTTTTATCGCAAAGCTGTTCCAGTGCCACAATGGTTGCTTTCACCACGTTGTGAGCGTTATGCGAGCCGATGGATTTTGTCAGCACATTCGGAATGCCTACGGCTTGAATCACCGCACGCACCGGACCACCGGCAATTACGCCAGTTCCTTCCGGAGCCGGTTTTAACAACACCAGTCCACTGCCGAAGCGCCCCAAAACTGGGTGCAAAATTGTGGTTTCGAGAACATTGATTTTGCGCAGATTTTTCTTTGCCGATTCAATGCCCTTTTTGATCGCGGAAGGAACCTCTTTCGCTTTGCCGGTGCCAAAGCCCACCACTTTTGCGGCTGGGTCGCCGACAACTACCAGCGCTGAAAAGCTCATATTTTTACCGCCCTTCACCACTTTGGTGACGCGGTTGATGCTGACGACCTGTTCTTTCAAGTTCAACGACTGCGGGTCGATGCGCTTCGCTGTTGGTATTGATGCCATTCGTTAAAACTCCAGCCCTGCTTCACGCGCCGCGTCTGCCAGCGCTTTGATACGTCCGTGATAAAGGTAGCCGCCGCGGTCAAACACCACTTTGGAGATGCCTTTTTGCTTTGCCCGCTCCGCCACTTTCTGGCCGATCAACTTGGCGCCTTCCAGGTTGCCGCCCTTACCGCGAAGATCCTTTTCGGTGGAAGCGGCTGCCGCTAGGGTAAAACCCTTTCCATCGTCGATGACCTGAGCGTAAATATGGTTCAGACTGCGGAAAATCGCCAGTCGAGGCCGTGCTTCGGTTCCTGTTACTTTGCTGCGAATCCGTTTATGGATGCGCAAACGAATTTCATTCTTTGAATCGCGAGCCATTACTTACCTTTGCCTCCCGCACCGGACTTGCCGGCTTTTTTGCGCAGCGTTTCGCCGGTATAGCGAACGCCTTTGTTCTTGTAAGGGTCCGGCGGACGCAACGCGCGGATCTGCGCGGCGGTCTGGCCGACCTGTTCGCGATCATACCCGGTGAGAACAATGTGAGTGAGCTTATCCACCTTAAGATCTACGCCTTTGGGGAGCATGACCTCAATCGGATGCGAATATCCCAGAATGAAAGTGGCAATGTTGCCTTTCACTTCCGCGCGGTAACCGGTTCCCACAATGTCCAGTTCGCGCGTGAATCCGGTGGACACGCCGGTTATGGCATTAGCAGCCAGCGCGCGCGTTAATCCGTGCAGCGCGGCAAATTTATCGTTATCGCGGACCACTTCCAGATGGCCGTCTTTCTGTTCAATGCGAATACCGTCTGGCACCGGCACGGACAACTTGCCTTTTGGGCCTTCGACTTGCAACCCATCAGTTAAGCTGATTTTCACGCCTTTCGGCAAGGCGATCGGCTTTCTTCCAATTCGTGACATAGTTTACTTAAGCCTCCTCGTCCTTACCAGATCCGGCAGAGCACTTCGCCGCCCACGCCTTCTTTGCGGGCTGCTGATCCGGTCATCAATCCTTTGGGAGTGGTGAGAATGTTGATTCCCAATCCGCCAAGCACACGCGGAATTTCTTTGCTACCCGCATAAACGCGGCAGCCGGGACGCGATACCCGTTCAATTTTGGTGATAACCGATGTGTTCTGGGGAGTGTACTTCAGGTACAACCGGATGTATTTCTTTGCGCCTTCTTCGGTGAATTTATAGTTGAGAATATAGCCTTCATCCTTCAGGATGCGGGCGATCTCTGTTTTCAGCCGAGAGGCAGGAACGTCCACCTTTGCGTGGCGAGCCGTAAGCGCATTACGAACTCGCGTCAGCATATCGGCAATGGGGTCTGCTGTCATCTAAAAATCCTTTTCAGCACCTAACATTGTCTGTTTATTTGTTAATTAACTTGATGAACCGAAACCGAAGTCGCGTGTTCAACCGAACCAAGGAATAAAAGCTGCTGTGTGTATCCTACCAGCTTGCCTTGGTAACGCCGGGAACCTGCCCCGACAAAGCCATTTTACGGAAGCAGATACGGCACAAGGAAAATTTGCGCAGGAACCCTCGCGGACGACCGCAATTTTTGCAGCGATTCCGCAAGCGCACCTTGAATTTCGGCTTTTTCTGCTCTTTGGCGATTTTTGCTGTTGTTGCCATGAATGAAACCCTTTATTGGCGGAACGGCATACCCATCGCGCGCAGAAGCGCGGTGCCTTCGGCGTCAGTTTTCGCCGTGGTCGTGATGCTGATGTTCATGCCCTTCGTTTTGTCTACTTTGTTGTAATCGATTTCGGGAAAAATCAACTGATCTTTCAAACCGAGCGTATAATTGCCGCGTCCGTCAAAGGATTTCGGCGACACGCCGCGAAAATCGCGCACGCGAGGCAGCGCTACGTTCATCAAGCGATCCAGGAATTCAAACATCCGATCGCCTCGCAGCGTTACCATGCAACCGATCGGCATGCCCTCGCGAAGCTTAAACGCCGCAATTGATTTTTTCGCCCGCGTCACCACCGGTTTCTGACCGCTGATTGCGCCCAGTTCATTCACCGCGCCGTCCATCAGCTTGCTGTTGCCAGTAGCTTCGCCCAAACCGATATTGATTGAAACTTTCTCGATTTTGGGTACCGCCATGACATTGCGGTAATTGAATTCTTTAGTGAGTGCCGGCACCACCTGTTTGAGGTAGTGTTCCCGAAGCCTTGCCTTTGTTGCCATTCTATCCTTCTTTGTTTTGGCCGGTTCCAAACGGCCTATCTTTCATTATCCAGTGAACTGCGTGTTTTTGGGGCGATTCCTTTTACTTCTTTTCCAAGGTTTCGCCTGTTTTGCGAGCAATTCGCACGCGCCTCACGCCGCCATCCGGGGTGCTTTCCAATTTGAAGCCGATCCGTGTTGGCACACCGCCCGAGGTCATAGCCATAACGTTTGACACGTCAATCGCCATCGGCTTTTCGGCAATGCCGCCCTTAATCTGGCGGGAAGGATTGGGCCGGGTATGCCGCTTCACGATCGACACGCCTTCTACCGTCACCTTGCCTTTCAGCCGATCCACTTCCAGAACTCGCCCGGTTTTCCCTTTATCGCGCCCGCTGATCACTTTCACAACGTCATCTTTGCGGATTTTGATCCGGCGCGGGGTCTGTTCGCCCTTTTCCTGGCGTCGTTTATAAGCTATTTTCGCCATACTTTACAACACCTCCGGCGCAAGAGAAACAATCTTCATAAAACGTTTGTCGCGCAGTTCGCGCGCAACTGGACCGAATACGCGAGTGCCGACCGGCTCACCCACTTCGTTGATGAGCACTGCTGCATTGGTATCGAAACGAATATAAGTTCCGTCCTTACGCCGCGTTTCCTTACGCATTCTCACCACCACGCAACGCACCACTTTACCCTTCTTAATGCTGGAATCCGGAGCGGCTTCCTTCACGCTGGCCGTAATCACATCGCCCAAGCCGGCGCGCAGCCCGAGATCGCCGCCGCGCGGCAAAATGCACTGCAATTTGCGTGCACCGCTGTTGTCGGCCACCTCCAGGATAGTTCGCATTCCGATCATATACAGTTCTCCTCAAAATCCTATTGCCCGGACGTGCTTACTTCGACGGCCTTGCTTTTAAAGTTTTCCGCTGGGATGTATCGGCTGACTCCCGCACTGCCGGATGATCCACATCCACCTGCGGCGCGCGGCGCAGAATCTGGCCCAGTTCCCAACGCTTCAACCGGCTCAACGGACGACATTCGTAGATTCGAACAAAATCGCCAATTTTTGCAGTCTGCTGCTCGTCGTGAGCGTAAAACTTTTTCCGCTTGCTGATGATCCGGTTGTAAAACGGGTGGGACACGCGACGGGTGACTTCAACCACGATGGTTTTCGCCATTTTCGTGGAAACCACTTCACCAACCTTTTCGTTCTTGATTCCTTTTTTTTCGGTAACCTGTTCTGTCGCCATGCTAATCCTGAAACTTTCCGCCGTTTATCTCCGACATCCTACTTTTTACTTTTCTTGTTTTGAGCAGCGGCACTGGTTGTTTTGATTTCCGTCACCGCCGTATCGCCATTCGCGCGCTTCTGTGTAAGCACAGTCAGCATGCGGGCACGGTCTTTCCTGAGAATCCGGTACTTTTTCAGCCCTTCGAACTGCCCCATGCCCATTTGGAAACGCAGCCGGAACAATTGTTCCTGCGCATCCTGCACCTGCCGCTCTAAATCAGCCGCATCCAACTCACGATATTTTGCTGCTTTCATTGTTTTTATTCCCGTCCTTTATTCCACGTGAGCGCGCGTAACAAACTTTGTAGGCACGGACAATTTCATCGCCGCCAGGCGCATGGCTTCAGTCGCAATTTCCGGCGTCACGCCTTCCATCTCGAACAATACCCGTCCCGGCTTAATTACTACGACCCAGGCTTCCGGCGCACCTTTACCTTTACCCATACGGGTTTCCGGCGGTTTCTTCGTGATCGGCTTATCAGGGAAAATGCGAATCCACACTTTGCCGCCGCGCTTAATGAAACGAGTCATCGCGATACGTGCTGCTTCAATCTGCCGGTTGGTGACCCAACCACATTCCAGCGCTTTCAACCCGAAATCGCCAAACGAAAGCGTCGAACCGCGCCAGGCTTTGCCCGTCATGCGGCCGCGCTGTTGTTTGCGAAATTTTACCTTTTTCGGCATTAACATAGCGGTAATCTCCTCCTGCGTTTAAGCAGTTGTTCTTATTCAGTCCCCTTCGTTGCGTCCCCTGTGCCTTGATCGGGAGCAGATTCTTCCACATTGCCGCTACCACGGACTTCCTGTTTCCAACTTGGCCCGGTAACGGGTGAAAGCGGCGGAATCACTGGCGAGGCAGCAGGTTTCGGCAGATCGCCCGGCGCGGCTTGCACTACCGGACCGGCGGGAACCGTAGCGGCAGCCGGCGGTTGTTGAGAAGGCGGCTGACGGCGTTCTCCACCACGATCGCCTCCCCGGTCTCCACCGCGGTCGCGATCATCACGACGGCGACGGCGCGGTTCTGGGCCATCATTGCGGAGCGAGTTGCGACGGCTGGAGCCTTCCAGCACTTCGCCTTTATAAATCCAAACTTTGATGCCGATTACGCCATAAGTAGTGAATGCTTCACTGAATCCGTAATCGATATCGGCGCGCAGCGTGTGCAGCGGCAGTTGGCCTTGCAGATACCATTCACTGCGGGCAATTTCCGCACCGTTCAACCGACCGGAAACGCGGACTTTAATTCCTTTGCAGCCGAAGCGCAGCGCGGAATCCACTGCTTTGCGCATCGCGCGGCGGAAAGCCACGCGCTTTTCAAGCTGCAATCCGATTGATTCGCTGACCAGTTGGGCATCGAGTTCCGGGCGATGCACTTCCTGAATGTCGATGAAAACCTCACGCTTGGTTTTCTTGGCGAGGTCGCTTTTCAGTTTTTCAATTTCCGCGCCTTTACGCCCGATGATAATACCCGGGCGCGAAGTGCGAATGGTAATACGAAGTTTGTTGCCGGGGCGATCCACTTCAATGGAACTGACGCCAGCCGCTTTCAAGCGCGATTGGAGAGATTCTTTCAACTCCAAATCTTCGTGCAGCAGCTTTGAATAGTCCTGCTTGGCAAACCAGCGGGAACGCCAGGTTTTCGTTACTCCCAGGCGGAATCCGTACGGATGTACTTTCTGACCCATGTAATTTTATTCCTTCCCCGCTGCTGCTTCGGCTTCCGCTTGTTCGCCGACTTTCACCACAATATGCGACATGCGCCGTTGATAACGGTAAGCGCGGCCCATTGGGGCCGGTCGAATCCGCTTCTGCCGAGGGCCTTCGTTCACATACGCTTCAGTGACAAACAGTTTGTCGATATCGACATCTTCGGATTTGTCGCGCGCATTGGCGATGGCGGAGTTCAACACTTTTTCGACTACCGGCGCAATCTGTTTATTAACACCCTGTAGGAGCGTCAGTGCGTTTTCAGCTTGCTGCCCACGGATAAGATCCACCACCAAGCGCGCTTTCTGCGCGGAAACCCGCACGTATCGCGCTTCCGCTTTGGCCAGACTATTACTTTGGTTCGCCATGCGATTTTACTTCGAACCCTTCTCGGTGGACTTGGCCGCATGACCTTTAAAGGTCCGCGTGGGCGAAAACTCGCCCAACTTGTGGCCCACCATATTTTCCGTCACGTACACCGGAATAAATTTCTTGCCATTGTGTACTGCCATTGTGTGCCCGATAAATTCGGGAATAATTGTGGAACGGCGGGACCAGGTTCTCACCACCGTTTTCTGGTTTTTAGTGTTTAGGTCATCCACCTTTTTCAACAGGTGGTCATCAGTAAACGGCCCTTTTTTTAGCGAACGCCCCATCTTGGAATCCTCTTATAACTCTCTTTACCTAGTTGAAACCGCGTTAACGTTTTTTCGCCTTACGCGTCACAATCCAGCGGTCAGTACGCTTGTTGTTGCGGGTTTTGAAGCCGCGAGTCGGTTGGCCCCAGGGAGTCACCGGATGGCGACCGCCGGAAGTTTTCCCTTCACCACCGCCATGCGGATGATCCACCGGGTTCATCGTAACGCCGCGATTATGCGGACGGCGACCTTTCCAGCGGGAACGCCCGGCTTTGCCGAGAGAAACGTTTTCATGTTCCAGGTTGCCGACCTGCCCGATAGTGGCCATGCAGTCAAGCTGTACCCGGCGCACTTCGCCCGAAGGCAGCTTCAACAACGCAATGCCGCCTTCTTTTGAAACCAATTGGGCCTGCGCACCGGCGGAACGAGCCATCTGGCCGCCTTTTCCGGGGCGCAGTTCAATGTTATGAACCACGGTGCCAGCCGGAATGTTCTTCAACGGCAGCGCATTGCCCACCAGAATATCGGCTTCCGGGCCGGAGTTGATGGTGCGGCCCACTTCCAAGCCGATCGGCGACAAGATGTAGCGCTTTTCACCGTCAACATAATGCAGCAAAGCAATGTGAGCGGTGCGATTCGGATCGTATTCGATTGTGGCAACTACCGCTGGAACACCGTGCTTATCGCGCCGGAAATCAATTTCGCGGTATGACTTTTTGTGACCGCCGCCCCGGAAACGGCTGGAAGTAAGGCCGCGCGCATCGCGCCCGCCAGTCCGCTTTTTGCCGCTCGTGAGGGACTTTTCCGGATGATCGCGAGTAATCTCATCGCGCGTCAGGTAGGTTTGGAAGCGCCGGGTCGGAGTAAATGGCTTAAATGATTTAACTGGCATGTTGTGTTAGCTCCTGTTTACAGTTCCGCGTATTCGGGAACTTTTTGCCCGGGCTTCAAGCGCACATACGCTTTCTTCCAATCGGACGCGTAGCCGGAAAAGCGTCCACGGCGGCGAAGCTTGCCCACTGTATTGGCGGTTCGCACGTCTTCCACTTTGATTTTGAACACGGTTTCCACCGCGTTTCGAATCTCAATTTTATTCGCGTCGGGATGCACTTCAAAGCACAGAGTGCGCTCTTGTTCCCGCTTGTCGTGTCCTTTTTCCGTGATGAGTGGACGACGGATCACATCATATACGTTCATTACGCCAACGCCTCCGAGAGTTTTCTGGCCGCCGGTTCGCTTAGCAGAACCTGCTTGTGCGCCAGCAGATCATAAACATTCAAATCTTTGGTCGGCACCAGCTTCACCCGTTCCAGATTGCGTGAGGCCAAAGTCAAGTTGCGGTTTTCCGCCACTTCCACCAGCAGCACCGAACGATCTGCTTCCAGTTTTTGCAGAGTTTGGCTGAAGTTCTTGGTTTTGTGATCGGCTAACGAAAAAGCCTGCACCACTTTCAATTCGCCGTCGCGCAGTTTTGCCGATAAAGCCGAACGCAGCGCACCCAATACCATTTTGCGGGGCAACTTGTACTCGTAGCTGCGCGGTTGCGGACCGTGGACCGTGCCGCCGTGCCGCCATAAAGGCGACCGGATCGAACCCACGCGGGCGCGGCCTGTTCCCTTCTGCTTCCACAACTTCTTGCCGGAACCGGACACTTCATGCCGCGTTTTGGTCGAGGCAGTGCCAGAGCGCCGGGCGGCGGTATATTGGCGCACCGCTTCATAAATCAGCGATTCATTTACTTTGGCTCCGAACACCGCGTCAGCCAACTCCAAGGAGCCTACCACCGCACCGTTCAGATCCACCATCTCTACATTCGGCATTCTTTTTAATCCTTCATATTCTTTCCGCAGGCTGCGTTCTTCTTCGGTTGGAAGAACGATGCGTTCTACCGCTTTGCCCGCCGCACCATCACGTACCCGCCGTTGGGTCCGGGAATAGCGCCTTTTACTGCAATCACGTTATCGTCCGTATCCACGCTGACGACCTCCAGATTCCGCACAGTAATCTGGGAGTTTCCGGTGCGTCCAGCCATTTTCATGCCCGGAAACACGCGGGAAGGAAAGCTGGAAGCGCCAATTGAACCAGCAGCGCGGTGAAACATGGAACCGTGCGTCGCGGGACCACCGCGAAAGTGGTGTCGCTTCACCAGACCGGTAAACCCACGGCCTTTGCTCAAACCGACCACATCGACCAGTTCGCGCGGCTTAAATTCTTCCGCTAACACGCGGTCGCCCGGTTTCAGATCGCCATTTCCATTTTCCAGCCGGAACTCGCGCATGAATTTAACGCCGTCCGCGCCGGACTTTTTCAAATGCCCGACCGTTGCCTTGGTTTGTTTCTTTGCGTATTCCACCAGCCCAAGCTGAACCGCGTCGTAGCCGTCGGTAGCCGGCGTTTTCCGTTGGGTGACCACGCACGGACCTGCTTTCACAAGCGTGACCGGGACCACCTGGCCCTCTGCGTTAAACACTTGCGTCATGCCGATTTTTTTGCCGAGAATTCCTGGACTCATGTTCCTGTTACCCTTTGCGTTTTCCTTCGCCGCTTTCTACTTTTTTCCGAATGCCTTGATTTCGACGTCCACACCCGCCGGAAGATCGAGCTTCATCAGCGCGTCCACTGTGTCCTGGGTCGGTTCGAGAATGTCGAGCAGGCGTTTATGGGTGCGAATTTCAAATTGTTCCCGCGATTTTTTATCCACGTGCGGCGAACGGAGAACTGTATAGCGATTCTTCAAAGTCGGCAGCGGAATGGGTCCCGCCACGGCTGCGCCGGTGCGTTTTGCAGTGTCAACGATTTCACCCGTCGATTGATCGAGAATACGATGGTCGTACGCCTTTAAGCGGATGCGGATACGTTCTTTCATTTCTTTTCTGTTTACCTGAATTTCGAGCCAGCGAAGAAGACCTCGCTCTAGCTGCGCTTCTGAGCAGTTTAAGCTCAGAAGCGCAATTTATTTTCTGATTTCCCACTTACTCGACGATATCGGTGACGGTGCCGGCGCCCACGGTGCGTCCGC
>CAXTWH010000002.1:0-100225 GCA_964247975.1 uncultured Bryobacteraceae bacterium
GGCGACCGACGAATGGAACATGGTACGTGATTCCAAGCAGCGCACCGAATCAGCCGATTGTTCAGCAGTGGGGATTATCAAAAGATACGCCGGTGCAAGGGGATTTTGACGGTGACGGCAAAATTGATTTTGCGGTGTGGCGACCGGAAAACGGCACCTGGTATTTTCTGTTGAGCAGCCAACTCGACCAACCAATGCTTCAACAATGGGGATTGCCGGGCGACGTGCCTTTACATTAACGTGGTGATTCAATATACGACTCGCAGCGAGGTCTACCCATCTCGCTGCGGTTTTTGTTTTTGGCGGAAACGCAAAAACGGCGTGTGAAGATAACAGAATGCTGAAGCTACTTGGTGTTGTCTTGTTTAGCTGCGTTTCGCTGATAGCCGCGTCGCTGATGCCGCCGGAAGAAGATCAACGGCTGGCGCGGGAAATCTACCAAGAGATGATTGAAAGCAAGTCGGGTTTCTCCACCGGCTCCACGACACCGATTGCGGAAGCAGTAGCGGCGCGATTGAAAGCAGCGGGATTTCCGGCCAGCGATATTTATGTTGGCGGACCGATTGCGACCAAGTACAACGTGATTGTGCGATACCGGGGAACCGGCGCGCGCAAGCCGATTCTGCTGTTGGCCCATACCGATGTGGTGGAAGCAAAGCGCGAAGACTGGAGCGTAGACCCGTTTCAACTACTCGAAAAAGACGGCTATTTCTACGGGCGCGGCACGTCTGACGACAAAGCGCAGGCGGCAGTGTGGGTGGCGAACCTGATCCGCTACAAGCGGGAAGGTTTTCAACCGGATCGCGATTTGATTGTGGCGCTGACGGCGGATGAGGAAGGCGGCGGCCCCTACAACGGCGTGGATTGGCTGTTGAAAAACAAGCGGGATTTGATTGACGCCGAGTACAGTTTGAACGAAGGCGGACGCGGCGAAAGCGTAGACGGCAAGCGCATTTCCAACGACATCGGATTGGCTGAAAAAACCTACGCGGATTTCCGTTTTGAAGCGCGCAACAAGGGCGGACACAGTTCAAGGCCGGTGCCGGACAATGCGATTTATCATCTGGCAGGCGCGCTATACCGATTATCGAACTACCAGTTCCCAATGCAGTTGAACGAAGTGACGCGGGCTTATTTCGAGCAGATGGCAAAAATTGAAAAGGGCCAGACAGCAGCGGATTTGGCGCAGGCGACGCAAAGCTCGCCGGAAGCAATGCAGCGGGTAGCGGCGCAATCGCCGGGGATGAATTCAATGCTGCGCACGACCTGCGTGGCGACGCAGTTGGAAGGCGGACATGCCCCGAACGCGCTGCCGCAGTTGGCCGCCGCGAATGTGAACTGCCGCATTTTTCCGGAAGACACGGTGGAAAACGTATTGGCGACGCTGCGGAAGGTGGTGGCTGACGATAAAGTAGCGGTGACGATCAAGATGGATGAGGGGAAAGCGCCCGCGTCCCCCATGAAGCCGGAGATTATGAAAGCCTTTAACCAGATTACCGATAGCATGTGGCCGGGCGTGGTGACGCTGCCGAGCATGGCGACGGGCGCTTCGGATGGGCGCTACCTGCGCGAAGCGGGAATCCCCACTTACGGCGTGCAGGGCTTCTTCATGGATCGCAACGATGTGCGGGCGCATGGGCGCGATGAGCGAATGCCGGTCCAATCATTTTACGAAGGCCAGACGTTTTTGTATGAGCTGGTGAAAAAACTGTCAAGCGCGGAAGCCCAATAATCATTGGTTCAAATCGGCCTGAAAAAGTTTTCTGCGGAAATCATTTGACATTACAGATTCATCAGCAGTAAAGTTTCCAAATACCTTTGTATCGTTTCAATTTCTTATTTGTGCTGTGCGCTTCGCTTTGCTTTGCGGCAGCAGAGAGTCCAATTGCGCCGGTGGTGCTGGCTATTGACCGGCACGTTACTGCTGATCGGGCGATGAACACGATGCGGCGCGTGTACGCCACGGATCGCTTTTTCACATTTCCGAAATTTGAGGAAACAGCGTTGTATCTGAAAAACCGTTTGGAGGAAAGCGGGCTGACCCAAGCGGAAATTAGCGGCGGCGCGGCGGACGGAAAAACACAGGTCGGGTTCTGGACCATGCCGCTGGCCTGGGATGCCAAGGGAGCGCGGCTGGAAATGGCGGAGCCGGAGCGAACGACTCTGGGTGATTACCAAACTGCACCGGCTTCGCTCGGCATGTGGAGCAGCGCCACGCCGCCGGAAGGAATCACCGCTGAATTAGTGGATATCGCCAAAACGCAGTGGCCTGACGTCCAAGGCAAGCTGGTGTTAACCGACAAAAATTCGGCCGGCTACAAGCATCAGTTAGTGAAGTACGGCGCTTTAGGCGCGGTGAACGGGTTCAGCGAAAACCCGACGCTACGTGATGGGCGGCAGTGGATTAACGCCTGGGGCGACAACGGCTGGGGGTTCACCAAAGCAAGCACGCCGCTGCTTTCATTTTCGGTAACGCCCCGGCAAGCCGAACACATTCGGGAACTGATCGCGGGAGGAAAGCGGGTGATGGTTCATGCGGTGGCCGACACGCGCTATTACCCAGGCCGCTACCCGTTTGTGACGGCGGTGCTGCCGGGCGTGAGCGAAGAAGAAGTGCTGGTGCTGGGGCATACCTCCGAGCAGGGCGCGCAAGACAATGCGACCGGTGTGGCGGCAATGGTGGAAGCGTTGAACACGCTGGCGCGGCTAATCAAAAACGGCGTGCTGCCGAAACCGCAGCGGACCATTCGCATTCTGCTGATGCCGGAGCTTTACGGATCGTTAAGCTATCTCTGCGCTCACCCGGAACGGATGAAGCATACGGTAGCGGCCATGACGGTAGACACGCCGGCGGCCTCTTACGATCTTTCGGGAACTGAGTATACCTTCTACATGAATCCGCAAGCGGCGATGTCCTACACGGATGCGCTGATTAAGAGGATTGCCGCTACTTATTTTGCCGCGCACAAGCGCAACTGGCATTGGGCGGAACACACGCCGGGAACGGATTCCTATCTGGGCGACCCGATGATTGGGGTGCCGACCGTATGGTCCTACAGCGGAACCGGAGTGGTGACGCACCACAACAGCGAAGATAAACCCGACACGGTTGACCAGCGCTCGATGCACGATCTGATTACTGTGATTGCTTCTTATCTTTATGTAAACGCCAGCGCGGGCGAAGCGCAGTTGCCTTGGCTGGCGGACATTACGGTGAACCATGTGGCGGAAGAGATGGCGGCTACAACAGCAAACGCGCTGGATGCGCTGCGCTCCGGGAATGCGGATGGGGGAAGCTATGGGCTGGAGCGGATCGAGTATTTGCGCGATCGCGGCCAGGATGCTTTGTCGGCGGCGCTGCGGCTGCTGCCGGAAAATCGCCGCGATCAGGCAAAGCAATCACTTGCGCCGCAGCTTGCGCAGCTTCAATTATTGAGCGAGGCGGAGCGCAAACGACTGCAGGATGCGGGGGCGCGGGTAGCAGCAAAGAAAACGAATCCTGAAGCGGAGCGGATGGTGGTGCGGCGCAAACGGCCGGGCAGCCTGCCGCTCGACGATCTGCCCGAAGAACAGTGGGACGGGTATCCATCGGGCGCATGGGACAAGCGGGCGACGATGGCACTTTACTGGTGCGACGGCAAGCGCACGGTGGCGGAGGCGGCGCATTTAACCGAGATGGAAATGGGCCGGACGGATTTCGATTTTGCCGGGTATTTCCGGTTTCTGCAAAAGCATGGCTATGTCGATTTTGCGCAGTAGCCTTGATGGTTATCAGGCGCTAGTTGGTGGGAAAGCAGTTTGCAAAAGGGGGACTTTAAATGTTGCATTACACATCTCGTTTACTGGCAGTTTTACTTTGCTGGGGGATGCTGAGCGCGTTGCACGCTCAGTTATCGAATGCCACCATTCGGGGAACCGTGGCCGACCCGAGCGGCGCGGCGGTGGTGCAGGCCACGGTGAACTTAACCAACACCGGAACCGGCGAGCATTGGGAGAAGCAAAGCAACCAGCAAGGTAATTATGATTTTCCGGCTTTGCCGCCGGGCGAGTATGAAGTGAAAGCGTCATCCGCCGGGTTTGCCGAATGGACAGGCCGGTTAGTGCTGCGGGTGGGGCAGGAAGCGGTGGTGAATCCGGCGCTGCAAACCGCTACCACTTCCACCACTATCAACGTAGCCGACGTGACGCCGGTGATTAACTCCGATAATGGTTCGCTTTCCGACGTAAAAGAAGCGGCGCGGATTGAAGCGATACCGGTTCAGAATCGCAATTTTCTCAACATCCTGAACTTCACACCGGGAGTGGTGTCGAACAATTTTGCCGGGCAGGGACAAGGGTATACGCGCGTGAACGGCATTCCGGGCGGCTCGCTCGATTATCAAGTGGACGGCATGACCGCTTCCGAACGCTACACCAACGAACTGCAGCGGCTTCCGCAACCATTACCGACGATCCAGGAATTAAAAGTAAACACCTCAAACACCAGCGCCGAATATAGCCGTCCGGGCCTGGTGGAAGTGGTGACCAAAAGCGGAACAAATGAGTTTCACGGCCAGGCTTTCGAGCTTTATCAATCCAGCGCGCTGGAAGGAAAAGTGTTTCACCAGGATTCGGTGAACTTCTTAGTCCACAACGAATTCGGCGGCAATCTTTCCGGGCCGGTGTGGCTTCCAAAAGTCTATAACGGCAAGAACAAAACGTTTTTCTTTGTGGATGCGGAAGGCATCCGCCAAAGCTCCGCCGCCCAGGAACGCTACACGGTGCCGCAGGCCAACTGGAAATCGGGAGACTTTTCTAATTTCGTCGATTCCACCGGCGCTCCGGTGACAATTTACGATCCGCTAACGACGGCTTACGATCCGGCAACGAAAGGCTACACGCGCACGCCGTTTCCGGGTAACATTATTCCGCAGAACCGGCAGAATGCGATTGCGCAAAAAGTGCTGGCCGATATTCCCAACCCGAACGTGAACATCCCGTATTATCTGGGGCAGAATTATCAGAATCCCAATTCCGGCTCAAAGGACCAGAACTCATTAGTGACGGCCAAGGTGGATCAACTGTTCGGCATCAATCGTTTTGCCGCGCGCTACACCTATACTGACCGCACCAACACCGGGCCGGGTTATCTGTTGAACCCGGAAGACCGTTTGTATGGAGGCAACAACGGCACTCTTTCGTTCACGCAATCAATCAGCCCGACTACCGTGAATGAAATTCGCGCGGGCGTGCAGCAGTTCCACGCGTTTCGCGGACCGCAGCCGATTAATCCGCCGATTACGCAAACACTGGGCCTGCCCACATATCCGGGAACGGTGGCCTGGCCGAGTTTTTATTTCGACGATAACTGGTCTTACAATTTCGACGGCATTGATCGCGATAACCCGCAGGACGCGCCGGGCGTGACCATTAACTTTTCCGACAACCTGACCTGGACGCGCGGCAACCATGAACTGAAATTCGGCTTCTTTTTCCAGAACAGCGCGGTGAACACTTATGAAACCGGGCAGCCCGGCGGCGATTATAATTTCTCCGGCGGCTTCACCGGATTGATGGACCCGGCTTCCGTGGCGAAAGGCGTTTTTGACCAGCCGGCGGTAGACACCGGCGCGGGATTGGCGGACGCGCTGCTGGGCTACACGGATTATGCGGGATTGAATCAGTATCCCCGCTTCTACACGCGGCAAAGCGATTACGCGGGCTATGTGAACGACAACTGGAAAGTGAGCCGACGTTTAACGCTGAACCTCGGCATTCGTTATGAATACTGGACACCGTTTTCCGATAAGCGGGACCAGGCCAGCACATTGAATCTGAATGCTCCGGGCGGCCCGGTGGTGGTTTATGCAGGTTCGGGTCCGATCACCAAGCAGGGTTTTCCGCAGGCGATTGTGAACGCTTACCAGGCGGCCGGCTTGCAGTTTGAATCCGCCGCGCAGGCCGGTTACCCGAGTTCGTTGTGGGGAATGCAGAAAAATAACTGGGCGCCCCGCGTAGGACTGGCTTACCAGGTAAACGACCGAACGGTGCTGCGCGGCGGATACGGAATTTATTACTGGGTGATGCCGTTGGTGCAATATCACCAGAACACCCGACGCAATCCGCCGTTCAGCTACAGCTACCAAAGCTATGTGGATAACAACGACAACACCGCCGCCGAACTCGCGTTTCCCGCAGGCGGCAGTACATATGGCAACCAGTCGTTGAATGCGCGAACCCTCGGCAACACGTTTGTTAACCCGAACGCGCTGGCTATTTCGCAGGGGAACGGCTGGATGATTCTGCCCTGGGAAACCAATTACAAAACGCAGCAAGCGCAGGAGTGGAACGTGACCCTGGAGCGCAGTCTGTTCTGGAAGTTCGGCGGACGCCTTTCGTATGTCGGCACGCACGGCGCCAACCTGGTGGATTACGACCCCATTAATTCGCCGGTTCCGCGTTTGCTTGCGCCGGGCGAAACTCCGGTGCAGCGGCGGCCTTACCCGAATTTTGCCGCTTCCAGCGTGGCCACCGGTTCAGGCCCGGCGGGACCAACCACCATGAACCTGATGCGGTTCATCGGTTATTCCAATTCCAATCAACTTCAAAGCGAATTGAAACGCAATTTCTCGAACGGGTTCGTGTTTCAAGGGTTCTTTACCTGGCAGCGAACGCTGACCACTTCCGAAGGCGCGAACAATTCTTATGGCGGCTTGCAACTGCTGCCTACGACGCTGACCAATAATGCGCCTACATCACAACGTTTGCGGGATATTTATGCTCCTGATAGCGAACTGCCCTTTTATAATCTCAGCTTCAACGGCAGCTATGAACTGCCGTTCGGCCAGGGAAAACGCTACCTATCGAATAGCAACGGATTGGTAAAGCGATTGGTGAGCGGCTGGAACGCTTCCGCGTTTTACTACTGGCGCAGCGGATTGCCATTTTCGCCTTATTACAGCGCGGGCGGATCGAACATTATTCTGGCTCCGGGCAAGAACGGGATTCTGCCGAGCAGCCAGCGTCAGGCAGCGCGTTGGTTTGACGCGAGCATCGATCGCGCCGACCTGGGGCAGCCCTACACCGGACAGACGTTTATTCAGGTAAGCCCGCTGCAAGGCGACTTCCTGAACAACATTCCACGCGATTATATGACCGGTCCCGGTTTTTATAACGTGGATGCGTCGTTCTTTAAAGTTACGCCGATTACCGAACGCATAAAACTGCGGCTGGAAGCGCAGATTTTCAATCTGCTGAACCATAAAAACTTCGGCCAGCCCAACAATCAAGGCGTTATTAATACGGGCATTAGTGGCGCAAACGGAGTCAATACCGTAGGATTGTCGCGGCTGGTGCAGTTTCAGGGCAAGATCGAGTTTTAACCGCCCCATGAAAAATGCTTTTACTAACCGCTGCCGGCGAAGTTTGGTTTTCTTTCTGCCAGTTTTCGCTGTTCAAGCCGGTTCGCTCCTTTTGCCCTCTCCGGTTCTGGAGCGCAACGGAACCGCACTCGTGACTTACCAGCTTGAACGCCAGATTACCGGCAGCGGACGCATCTCAATTCGCTGGACCGACAGCCTGAACCGGGTTGTGGAGGAGCGCACGGAACCAGTACAGCTTCTTGATGAGGACCGGTTCAGTTTTGCGCTCGATCTTCGCCGCGCGGTGGCGATGAAGAACGCTTTGCATGTGCATCTTTCGCTGGACGGCAAAAACAGGAAGCAGGAAGCGCAGCGCAAGGAAGAGGATGCCGATATTTCTTTCGTGGCGCGCCCGACCGAGCGCGAATGGCGCGACTACGTGATCGTCATGTGGCAGCAGTACCAGCGGGAACGGCTGCCGGGCCTGGAAAAACTCGGCATCGACGCCGGGCAGTATTCCGGGCGCGAAGCTTCATTGCCGGAACAATTTATTGATCGCAACATACGCTGGTATTCCGAAGGCATCGGCACGGATTTTTATTCGACGTACCACCAGTGGCGGCCTGACCGTCCTTACAACTGGGACCTGCTGCAAGCGAAAGAGTTGTGGCAGCAGAACCCGATGAGCAAGGAACCATTCAAGCGGCATCCCAGTTTTTGGGACCCGGTGTGGCGCAAGAAGATACATGACCGCCTGGTAGAAGACGCCCGAATCAATGCTCCTTACCGCCCAGTGTTCTACAGTCTGGCCGATGAAACAGGCATCGGCGAGTTGGCAGGCTTCTGGGATTTCGATTTTTCCGACGAATCACTGGTGCCGATGCGACGGTGGCTACAGGATCGTTACCATACACTGGCCGCGCTGAATGAAGAATGGGGAACCAACTATCTTTCCTGGGATCTTGTTACGCCGCCCACTACCCACGAAGCCATGCAGCGCACTGATGATAATTTTTCATCCTGGGCGGACTTCAAGGAATGGATGGACGTTTCGTTTGCGGACGCGCTGAAGATGGGCACGGACGCGATTCATGAAGCGGACCCTGACGCTTACGTGGGCGTGGGAGGCGGCCAGATGCCCGGCTGGGGCGGCTATGATTATGCCAAGATCACAAAATCGCTGACCGAGATTGAGCCTTATGATATCGGCAGCAATATCGAGATTATCCGGTCTTTAAATCCGCAGATGCCGATGGTGACAACCGGGTTTGAAGGCGATAAGTGGGAAAAGCATCGGGTCTGGTACGAGCTGCTGCATAATAATCGCGGACTGATTATCTGGGATGAAAAATTCGAGTACGTCGGCGCGGATGGACAACCGGGAAAGCGGGGCGCGGAAGCGGGCGAGTATTACAACGAACTGCGCGACGGCATCGGAGCGCAGATCATCAACAGCCAGTTCGCGGCAGACCCGATTGCCATTCATTATTCGCAGCCGAGCCTGAGAACGGAATGGATGCTGGCGCGAAAGCCCGAAGGCGATAACTGGTTGAAGCGATCGGCTAAAACAGAACGGAGCGATAACAATTTTCTGCGGCTGCGCGAATCCTGGTGCCGCTTGATTGAGGACGAAGGTTTGCAGTATAACTTTGTTTCCTACGATCAGTTGGCGGAAGGCGAATTGATGAAGCGCGGTTATCGGGTACTGGTGCTGCCGCAATCAAGCGCGCTATCGAAAGCGGAAGCGGAAGCGATTCGAGATTTTGTTTCGCAGGGCGGAACCGTGATCGCGGACGGACTGCCCGGCGCGTTCGATGAACACAGCCGCCGCTTGCCGAAGGCGCAGCTTGATGACCTATTCGGTGACACGCATGATCAATCAGTGAACATGCGCCCGTTCGGAAAAGGCAAAGCGATTTTTCTAAACACGGATACGTTGAACTATCACCAGAACCGCCTGGTGAAAAAAGAAGAACCTGTGCATGATCTGGCGGGCAAGCTGTTCCAACAAAGTGAGATTCACCCGCAGTTCGCAGTAACTGATGCGCAAGGGCATCCGGTGGTGGGAATCGAAACGCATGTATTTCGCAATGGAGGCGTGCGGCTGGTGAGTTTGATTTCGAATCCGCAGTTGCGCGTGGATGAACTCGGGCCGCCGGATTTCCGCTCGAACGGGCGATTTGAAAAGCCCGTTACTGTCACCTTGTCGCTGCCGCAGCCGATGTTTGTTTATGATGTTCGCGGCTGCAAGTTCCTCGGCGAGAAGAAAACGCTGGTTATGACGGTGAATCCGTATGAACCGATGATTCTGGCAGCAACGCCAACCAAGCTGGAACAGCTTCAAATCAGCGCACCGGCGAAAATTTCACGAGGCTCACTGGCTCAAATCAGTTTTAATGTGCCGCATACAACAGCCGCTACCCATGTGGTTCACCTGGATGTACTCGATCCGCAAGGCCGGCGTATTTTAAATTATGGCGGCAATGTATTTGCGGAGAACGGGCATGGCCTGAAAACCATTCCGTTTGCCTTGAATGACGCGCCCGGAAAGTGGACGATTCAGGTTCACGATCTGCTGAGCGGCACCAAACAAACGCTTGCTTTGGAAGTAAACTAAGGGAACCACGATGAAGCTTCTGCGCTTAATTTTGCTTCCGTTGTTCGTGATAGGCTGCTCGGCGCAGGTTTATTCACCAAACGTATTGAAAGCAGGCCAGCCCGATCCGACGAATCTGAAAAATTTTGCGGCCGCTATCTACGCGCAAGCCAGCGCGAACACTCCGCGCGAAAAAGCAGAAGCGATCTGGCGCTTCTTTTTAACTGATGGACGTTTCGTAAAACCGGGCTTCTGGTATCACATCGCGGGATGGGCTTATGAGGAACCGATGGGCGAAGTGCTGGACCCGATCAAGCTGCTGAACAGCTACGGGTTCGGCCTTTGCTATCAGATTGCGCCGGTGCTTGAAGCGGTTTACGATGCGGGCGGCTTTGCGCATTCGCGCGTTTGGTTTCTGACCGGCCACACGGTGGCCGAAGTGTTTTACGAGGGCCAGTATCATTACTTCGATTCCGACATGATGGGCTATAACCCAATCGGCAGCGGACCTTTGAAGCAGCGCCCGGTTGCTTCCGTACAGCAGATTGAACAGAACGGAAATATTATTCTCGGCAAAATGAAAGCCCCGCGAGACGTTGACGCCAAAGCGGTGGATTATCCTTGGTATCCGGCTGATGTTCGGGCCGCCGCTATTAATGATCTGGCGGAACTGTTTACAACCGCAGACAATAACTGGCTTTTCGCGTTTCAACGTTATCCGGAGGGCCATCAAATGAATTTTGCGCTGCGTCCGGGCGAGCGGATGATCCGGTATTTTGAACCGGAATCGCCGGATCTGTTTTATCTTCCTTACAAGTTTAACGGTACTGCCTGGCAGGAATTTCCGCGCGAGTTTTCGGAATTTAAGATCCGCACAGTGGATGGTCCGCGCAGCCAGAAAGACGGGCGTTTATGGGCCACCGGACGCATCGAATACCGTCCGCCGCTGCCCAAAGAGCAAAGTACGAACGCCACAACGCTTGAAGTCAACATGCCCTGTTCTTACGTGATTATTGACGCGCAGTTTGCGATGAACGTGAATCTTGCTTCGAGCAGCAATGCGGTAAGGGTGCAGACTTCGATTGATGACGGCCAAACCTGGGTGGATGGCTCCAAGCTCAACGGTCCGTTTCATGGACAATGGACTGCTAAACCGGCGGTCATTGTTCAATCGGCACATGGATCTAAGAATGCCGTTTCCGGGAGCTACGGTTATCGTGTTCGCATTCATCTGACTGGTAGGCAATCGAAGCAACAGGCTGCGGTCAGCGGATTGCTGTTAACGACTCGTTTTCAGTTGAATCCACGAACGCTGCCGGCTTTATTACCTGGCGTTAACGCAATGGAATATCATTCCGCCAAACAGGAACGAGTGGAACAAAATGTTTCCGCCGATTGCTTTGAAAAGTTTGCTTTGCAGGTAAACAATGCTGTTTTCGTCGGCCAGGAAGGACAAGGTTATATCGTAAACAAAAATTCGCAATCGGGCGAGATCACGTTTGCGCTCAAATCGAATGATCACGAACTGAGCGGATTTGAAGCAGGCGGAAGATTTCTGGATCTGCGGCAAGGTTGGGCGCCCAACAAGCTCACGGCGGAAACACGCGCTGTTGAGCCGTGGCCGTTTAAAGCTGCGCCCGCGCCAACCGCGTCTATTTCGTGGTCGCTTGCTCCAAACGGGCTTTACCACGAACTTTGGAGGTACGATCCAAAACTGGAATGGAAAGACGGCGTGCCGATTGATCGAACATTGAACTGGCCGGAAGTGGATCGCCGCGTAGAGGGTCTGCCGCCTGGAACGCATGTGGTTTACCTGCGCTACCAACTACAAGGCATGGCGATTGATAACTTCCGGTTTGCGCAGATGCGCTCGGTTTCCGAATCCGGCTCTTTACGAGTAACGCACATCTACAATCAGGACGGAACGGAACAACATTCAGTGCGGGTTCTTAAACAGGATGGAAATTACGAAATACGCATTCCAACCGGAACAACCGTAGTCAATAAAGCAGTTGTGTTCGAGAGCCTGCCGGAAACGCCGTCAAATTAACTAACGTATTGTGGTGCATTGGGAGCAAGTCACCTTTAAGCGCCATGCAAGAAAATCTGGAACAAGAAACAACCCGAGCCGTCACGCCAGCCGAACGCTTGCTGGAAGTGCATGAGCGTTTATGCGCTGCTTACGAATGTCCAGTACCGTATTTCCACTCGCTCGATCCATTGAGTGAACTGGTTTCGTCGCTTCTATCGCATCGCACCCGCAATGCCGATTCGGGCCGCGCGTTTCGCACCCTGCGGGCAACCTTCCCGGACTGGCAGACAGTGCGCGATGCGCCCACGGCGGAAGTGGAAGAAGCCATCAAATCGAGTACCTGGCCGGAACAGAAAGCGCCGCGCATCCAGGCGATTCTGCGCACCATTACGGAAAAAGCGGGTGCTCTTTCGCTCGATTTCCTGGCTGGGATGCCGGTTCCCGAAGCGCGCAACTGGCTGGAGTCCATTTCCGGCATCGGCCCTAAAACCAGCGCGGCCGTTTTGCTGTTCAGCACGCTCCGTATGCCCGCGATGCCGGTCGATAGCCATCATCATCGGGTAGCAATCCGTTTGGGCGTTATTCCTCCGGCGGTACCGGTGGGCAAATCGCACGCGATTCTGGAAGCAATGCTGCCGAAGGATTGGGATGCGCAGAAAATCTACGATCATCATGAAGTGATGATGTTTCACGGCCAGCGTTGTTGTTACTTTGCTAAACCGGCTTGCAGCCGCTGCCAAGTGCTTGATTTATGCCCTACCGGGCAGCAGCGGCTGGGGTGAAGGCCGCAACACTCAGTAAGAATAATTAATCATCACAATCTTTTACTTTGGTATTGCAGGTGATATCATTTTAATTAGGTTTGATACGCCTTGTTATGGACACGGATGTTATGGTCGCTGGATTGCGCAGCGATCAAGGTGCTTCTCGCCAGCTCCTGCTGCTCGCCTTAGATCAGCAAGTCATAACGTTGGCTTCAGTGCCGCTAATACTTGAGTATGAAGCTGTTTTGACGCGACCGGAACACCTGCATCAGAGTGGATTGAGCACCGAAGAGGTTAATGCTGTGCTTAACGCGCTGTGTGCGGTGCTTGAGTCTGTTGCACTTCGTTTTCTCTGGCGCCCTCAGTTAAAAGATCCGGCGGACGAAATGTTGCTAGAAACAGCAGTCAATGGAAGCGCGGATTTTATCACCACATTCAACCTGCGGCACTTTGGAGAAGCTTCAACAAGATTCGGGATTTGTGCAGCACGGCCAAGCGAAGTTTTGAGAAAGATCAAAGGAGTCGAACATGAGGAAGAGTAATGTAGCCCTTCGCCTTCAAACATCGCTGTTCGAAGAAGCTAAGCGTGTAGCAGAGCTTGAGGGTGTTGCCTTGAATCAGTTAATTAATGTAGCCGTAGCCGAGAAACTTTCGGCACTCCGCACAGAAGATTATTTTCGCGATCGGGCGAACCGGGCTAATATCAGCAAAGCAAAGCGCATCCTGAAACGTGCTGGCCGCGGCGTACCACCCATTGTCGGCGATGAAATCTAAAAGTTGTTCCGGCTTGCGTGAAATGCAATTTATTGGACTACCGCCCTGGACTGTTCCCTACGGCGGGTTCCCTCATAAAAACAGCAACATCCTTCGCTGCTTTAGTTTCCACCCCGGGCTTCTGCAGAAAGCCGAGATCACGAAACCAATCTATAAAACAGTACTGCCAAGTGCCGAATGGGATGCCATTGCGGTCCGTTAAGCCGCCTGTCATGCGGCTTCCATCAGGCAGCGGATCGCCGGGATGTCGTCCGTTACCGTAGATGTGCATTTCAATATTCGGCACGCCCAATTGCAGCATCGCGTTGAAATATTCCATCGCCCAGATCGCATGAACACGGTCGCCCGATCCGCCGCAGATCAGGAATGCCGGAGGAACATTGCGTGGAATAGATGGCGGAGTGCGATTGTGAGCGAAGGGCGAAGGACCAGGATAAATGATGCCTGCGAAATCAGGCCGCGCGCTGATTCCGGCTAAAGCGTCGTTAGCAATGCTGTTCTTTTTGTCGAACTCTTCGAACAACACTGCCGCAGAAGCCGTTAATTCCGCGCCCGCTGAAAAGCCCATGATGCCGATCTTATTCGGATCAATATTCCACTGTTTTGCGTAAGCGCGAACCAGCCGGATGGATTGCAGCGCGTCGTTTACCGCATCAGTCTGCACGTTGTAGCCGTCGCGGCGCAGGCGATTTCGCAGAATTACCGTATTCACCCCGTAATTGGCGAAAAAAGGAACGAAATCTGCGCTTTCGCTGCCCACATTCAACGTATTATGTCCGCCGCCTGCCACCAGAATCACAACTGCTCCGGTGTTTACGCTGCGCTCTACCGGATGCACTTCAATCGAAGGGTTGTGAATATTGACAATACTGCTGATCCGGCCCGGTACGGACTGGCTCATGTTGTATTGTTCAGGCTCGCGTACTCGTTCTCGTTTTAAAAGCGGCGATTCGGGCGGGTAAAGTGGAATTACGATGCCGCCGGGCAGAATCGGCTGCGGAGCATACGGCGCATCCGTGGCCGGCCCTGGTTTCGGTACGCTCATGGGGGCGGGAATAGGCGGCAAGGCGGTTTGCGCATTTGCCATCCATGCGCCTATCAACAACAGAAAAACTTTGCTCATGCCCGGTTCCGCAGCCGGTCCAGTTCACGGCGGTCGCGCTTCGAGGGCCTGCCTTCGCGCTCAAATTCAAACTGCGGCATGGTTTTGCGTTCTTCCGCCAGTTTCTGCCGCAGTGCGCGGCTTGCGTCCGTTTCGCGGTAAAGCGTTTGCGCGACCGAGGCCGGGCCGCGCATTTCGCTTAACAACAGAACTTCAATTTGAAAATCGCCGCTGTCATTTTTTACTTGCAGCAGGTCGCCCACGTGAACTTCGCGCGCGGGTTTTACGGGTTGAGCGTTGAATTCAATTCTGCCGAGTTCACAAGCTCGCGCCGCCAACGCGCGGGTTTTGAAAAAACGGGCCGCCCATAGCCACTTATCCATTCTGACGCGATCCATGCTTTTATCTTACGAGCGTACCGCCCCGGCTTCACGCGCGCCAGGCACCTCGATTAAGCGACCCGTTCGCACGTCATAGATATAACCGTAAATGGGAATGCTGCCGGGCACCAGCGGATGGGTTCTGATGCGAGTCACATCGGAGATCACGCTTGCATTCTCGTCGCTGATTGTGAGCCACTCAATGTAATCTCCCGCAGTTGAACCGCCGCCGGTACCCGGGTCTTTCCACGCTCCGTTCACGACCCCGGCTGTTTCCAGGCTCTGCGACAACAAGCCTCGCATAGTTTCATTGGTAAACGTCAACATGCCGCAGTCGGTATGGTGAATCACAAACCATTCTTTTGTTCCCAGCAGTTTGTATGAAATCACCAAGGACCGGATGGCATCATCGCTGGCTCGCCCGCCCGCATTGCGAATCACATGCGCGTCGCCTTCCGCCAAACCTGCGAACTGAGCCGGGTCCAGCCGCGCATCCATGCACGTGAGAATGGCGAATTGCCGGGCAGGAGGCATGAGCAAATCACCCTTGCTGCCGAAACTATTCGCATACCGTTCATTCGAACTTAATACATCCTGCAAAATGGTTGACATGACGCTTCTTTGGCCCAGATCGCAAACAGCAGATTTGATTTTACGCTGTTTAATTCGATAACGCGGCAGGTAAGACAAGTGAACTGCCGCAAAAACACGGGCGGCAGTTTCCCTATCGTTAGCGTATGCCGCCCGAAGCGATCAGCGTTTCGCCGGTCAGCCATCCTGAATCGGAAGAGGCCAGAAACACCGCCACTGGCGCAATGTCTGTTGGCTGCCCGAGCCGTCCAAGCGGAGTCTGCGCGATTGTTTGTTTTTCAAAATCGCTTCCAATTAGTCCAAATGCATGAGTACCCTCGGTTTCCACCGCGCCTGGGTTAATTGAATTCACGCGAATTTTTTTCGGCGCTAATTCTTTGGCCAGCACATGGGTAATGCCGTCCACCGCGCTCTTAGTCGCCGTATAAACCGCTGACGCCGGCGGTGCTATCCGGCTTACAAGCGAGCCGATGTTAATGACGGCTCCGCCTTCATCCCCGAAGTGTTTCGCTGCTTCCTGGGTTGCCAGCAAAAGTCCCAGCACATTGATATTGAAATGCCGATGGAAATGTTCTTCCGTGATCTGTTCCAGCGGCGCAAACTCATAAACACCCGCATTGTTTACCAGCACGTCTAAACGCCCGAAAGCTTTTTGGGTTTCCGCAAAAATACGTTGTACATCAGCGGCTTTATCGACGCTCCCTTGTACCGCAATGGCTTTGCCTCCCTTTTCGGTGATTTCCGCCACAACGCGGTCTGCTCCTTCTTTGCTGGAAGAATAATTTATTACTACCGCTGCGCCTTCCGCTGCCAGAGCCTTTGCAATAGCCGAGCCAATTCCCTTGGATGCGCCCGTTACTACCGCCACTTTGTTTGTCAGCTTACTCATTTGTTTTCTCCGGTTCGAATTGTTCTTTCGATACTTCGACAACCATCTAAGTGATGTGGAACGCGGAAGGCAGGATTCAGTCTTGCAATCAGATGTTTCCTAAGTGGTCCAGATAAGCTTGCATCACATCGCGCTGCAATTCCAGGTTAGCGAACTTGCCTTCCCGGGTAATCACAATCAACCCTGCCCGTTCCAATTCTTTCAGATGATGGGAAAGCGTAGCCGCGCTGACCGGCTGGCATTCGCGCACTTCAGCACAGGAAAGAGGGCATTGTTTCGCGCCAATCTGTTGCAGAATTTCGTGGCGGCGCGGATCAGCCAGAGCTTTCGCAATAAGATGTATCTGCTTTTCTGAAAGCGTTTTCCGCCGGCGTTTTGGTTCCATTCGGCTATCTTTGTTACTCCTCATTACCGCTGCAAAAGAAATCGCTTTCTTTCGCGCCATTCTTCTGCCGTCAGTTCCCAAACTTCGGTGGGCAAGCGTCCGCACACGTAATCACTCTCGTAAACGGCTACCACTCGCATTCCGGTTTTCTCGGAAATGCGCTTCGAAGCAATGTTCTCAACCGCTTTCGACATGCGAAGAACGTTGAACCCAAGAACATCGAACCAGTAATCATTGGTTGCGGAAACCGCTTCCGTCATGAAACCCTTGCCTTGCCAGGGAAGACCCAACCAGAAACCGCGATTCATGCGATCATCCCGATGCAGACTCAGCGCGCCGATGATCTGTTCCGGAGTCTGCTTCAATCTTAGCGTCCAATGCCATTCATCGCCGCACTTGATGGCAGGCAGCGACACATCGCGATAAAAGGAGATCGCTCCATCCGGCGGATACGGCCAGGGAACTTTTGCGGCCAGGTGTTTCACGATCTCCCAGTGCGGAAACAATTGCTGCGTTTGTTCCGCATCGTTTAATTGAAGGGGCTGTAGGATGAGCCGGTCCGTGTGGAGCGCGGGGTACATTGAATCATTAGAATAGCGAGAATGGCAGTTTTGTTTTACATCCAATCGAATCGTGAGATTCTTCAATAAGTAAACACACGATGACCTTTCGCATCAATATAAGCGAATTCAATTTGCGATTTGTCGGCATCGCTGGCCAGTAGCTTTACATGAGCTAACCCTTTGAAAAAAGGACTGGCTGCCTCGAACTCTCCCGGTATAGTTTGAATATTATTTTGATTGATGAACCAGTAATGTCCGCCGCCATCGCCCACCACCGCGAATCCTTCGCTGAAATCTTCTGCGTACTTATAACGCGGGTTTATTTTGATTGAACCTGTTTTCTCAGCGTACCCGTATAAGCCATGAACCTGAATCCTTGTTAACCCGGATGAGAACGGTTGAGCATCCTCAAATTTGGGCGCAATCACCATCGAAGCATTCTTGTCAATAAAGCCCCATAATTCTCCAACCTGCACAGGGGCTACTCCTTCCGAGAAATTCCGGGCATTGCGAAAACGACTTCGGGTAATTATACGACCGGTTTTGTCAATGAAGGTGAATTTACACTGCGCTAAGTTGTCGCTTACCTTCCCGCCGACAAATCGGGGATTGAACGCCCCACAAGGTCCATCGGGAGAATAAACGCATGGTCCTTCGGTAACCACTCTTGCCATTCCATCGCTGAAATCAATTCCATCCAGCAGTTGCGGTTTAATCACAAACTGGCCGGAATGGTCGATATAGCCAAACCTGCCTTGCACTTCAATCCTGGCAAGACCATCAGAAAATGGGAAAACGTATCCATTGGGGTAAGTTTCGAATCTTGAATTCATAGTGAACTGCCCCAACGTGTTGATATAACCCCAAAGTTCTTCGCCTTTTCGCATTGCAACAGCAAGCCCTTCCGAAAAACTCCAGCCACGGTATAAACCGCTGTTGATTACAACCCTGCCGGTTCGATCCACATACCGGCCCCCATCTACTGCAATTTCGAGAAGACCATCGTGAAACTCAGATCCATAGTTGCCGTGTGCTTCCAGCCGGGGAGGGATCACCACCTGCCCGTTGCGGTCAATGTAGCCCGCTTTCCTATTTTTGATGAACCGGTACAAGGGATCAGCAGATTGACTGCGTGGTATCCAGATTTGGTAGTCCCACGAACAGGCGAAACTAACCGTGGCAATCAAAGCGAGCAGTAATAGTCTCATAGAAGAATACCGACATCGGGCAATCAGCCCAAAATTGTTATGTATTCAGCTTAAACGCACAACAACATGCTCACAAGTAGTGCCGAAATGGACTGGACAGTCCTGGCGAGCAGCGTTTGTAATGAATGGAATTCACAATGTTGATGGCTTCCTGAATAATCTCCTGCAAATGAGAGTCTTCCGGTATGGGAAGCTGATCAGGCTTCGTTGCGGAAGTGGTCAGCGAAAACATCTTGCATCCGCAGCTTGCATCTGCTGACTCATCGAAAAACCAGCCGCCGTCATTCGTTGCAAAGTACCCCGCAAACCATCTGCGACCGATCAACTCTTCGCATCCGGTTTCAAACGCCGTAATCCGTTGCGAAAACGTTTCCGGTAAGCCGCATTTCGCCCTGACGCCTGGTTTTTCCGCATCAATGAGAATGTTGTTAAATAACAGAGTTCGGCTGGCCGATTGTGGAACTTGGGTGAGATGCAAGCTGCACGTCCAAGCTTGGTCTACTGCCAACCAGGGAATGTTGAATGCCTCAATAAACCGGCCGCCCCGGATGCCGCTGGCATGTTCGGTCCGATAAGCCAGCGCCAGAGTGTAACCGTCTTTTGCGAGTAGGAGCTTTCCTTTTGCCTGTAAAACAGAATTGCTTGCCGCGATAGCATCCTGCTCGTGATATGAGTTTAAGGCCGGATGTTTTTCTGGTTTCCGCGTCCAATCAGCAGGAATCGGAATCACAACTTCATCGTTTTCGTACGTGTTGGAGGATGCTTGCTGAGTTTTTGAAGGCGATCCGGTTTGAGCGAATAGTGAAACAGATAGGGATGCAGCACAGAAGAAGACAAACAAATGCTTCGTGAAAGAGCAGTTTATTTTTCGAACCATATTCACCGTCAACTCTTTTTCAGATTACGTTAGGGATTACTCAATACTTATTACTAAGTGGATTCCGTTTACCGCTTCAACAAAAATCGATGGGAAGCGCTTGTTCAATCCAATGCGCTATTCAGCCGTCCTTGGCTGAATGAAACGAAAGAATCTGCGCGGCAGCGTTTGGATCCGTCGGGACTACTTGGCAGCTTGGACGGCAAGGATGTTCTTTGTCTGGCTGGCGGCGGCGGGCAGCAATCCGTTGCTTTTGCCTTGAATGGCGCGCGCGTTGCGGTGTTCGACATTTCAGAAGGGCAGCTACGACGCGATCTGGAAGCGGCTCGGCATTATGGTTACACCGTGTCAACTCTTCAAGGCGATATGCGGAATTTAAGTGTCTTTGGTAGTGCCTCTTTCGACATAGTAAGCCAGCCGTATTCGCTAAATTTTGTGCCGGACTGCCGGCAGGTTTTTGCGGAAGTAGCGCGTGTGCTGCGGCCCGGAGGTTTGTATTCCTTTTGGGTCGCTAACCCGTTTGCCGCCGGATTAGGAACTCACTCCTGGAACGGACATGCTTATGAAATTCAACTGTTCTATCGGCAAGGCATGGAAATCCAGTACGAAGACGAACCATGGGTGTTTCCAGCAGATTCAACTCAACCAAAGCCTGAAGGACCGCGTGAATACCTCCAGCTTTTAAGCACATTATTAAATGGATTAATCGACGCTGGTTTTCGATTACTGCATATGCAGGAGGAAACAGCACACGAGCCATCGACCAATCTTGTTCCGGGAGAATGGGATCATTTCACGGCAGTGATGCCGCCCTGGTTTAGTTTTCTGACATGCTTTGAGGGAAAGACCGCCAACACCGACTCTGAATGCCAAGTTTGATGACTAAGAGTGTGCGAAGTTCCTATTTATCCAAGCTCTTAAGCGCTCGTTCAATCCTGCCGTAAAGCCCTTACCGGATCGATCCGCACAGCCCGAAATGACGGCAGCAATCCCGCCAGCACTGATACGCCCGTAATCAGAAGCACTACCGTGGTCAAAGTAGTAAGATCGTTTGGAGCGACTTCGTAAAGCAAGCCCGCCATATAACGAGTCAAGAATAAACCGATTGCTATTCCAATAGCTGTACCGGCGAAACTGAGAACCAAACCGCGGCTAAGAACCAGCCATACGATTTGCCCGCGCTGCGCTCCCAGGGCCGTCCGGATGCCTATCTCTTTGGTGCGCTGCGCGGCGGAATATGAAATCACTCCATAAACGCCCAGCGCTGCCAGAACAAGCGCCAGCGCGCCCAGCACCGTCAGCAGAAACGTGGTGAAGCGGCGTTCGGCAATTGAATTGTTGTAGAGGTCTTCCATCGAGGTCACAAGAAACACGGGTTGATTCTTGTCGAGAGTTGCCACGGCTTGCCGGATCGTTTGCGCCGCGGTTGTATTGGATACATCATCGCGCAAGCGCGCCACCAGCATTTGCGGCGGCGCTACCCCTTCCTCCATGGGAATGTAAAGAGCCGGGAGCACCGGCTGATCGATGTTGACATCACGCGTATCCGACACGATCCCCGCCACGGTCCGTTCTTGCGGTTCGGCAAATCCATTCTCAATACGGATGCGCTTTCCGAGCGGATTCTGATTGGGCCAGAAATTTTTCGCGGCGGTTGCATTGATAATGGCAATCCGGTTATGAGCATCTTGTTCGTTCAAGTAGCGGCCCTGCTGCAAGCGTATTCCTATCGCGGAAAGATAAGCGGCGCTGACCGAAAAGATTTCAGCAGCAGGCCGGTTAGCGCCGCGCTCGGACGAGGACTGACCGTTTATCCGAACAGGCGAGTAACCGATGTTGCCGGATAAAGGCGTGCCGTCCACCACTCCCGCCGCCAATATTCCCGGCTTGTTCTTTAATTCTTCGAGAAGCTTATGCATGAACGTTGTGCGCGAAGGCAGATCAGGATAACGCCGATCTATCAGAAGAATCAGCGCTGTCGCCACATGATCGCGCGAAAACCCCGGATCGACACTCGTTAAACGCGAAAAGCTTTTCACCAGGAGACCTGCGCCCAGCGCGAGAACCACCGCCAGCGACACTTCCGCCACAATCAGAACATCGCGCGTCCTCGCTCGCCCCGGCTGCGCTGTGGTTCTGGTTCCAGCACTGGAAAGCGCCGTTTGCACGTCGGTCCGGGCTGCTGCCCATGCCGGCAGGCAGCCGATCGTTAATCCGGCAAGAAGAGCGGCAAGCCCTGTAAAGATCAATGCCGGCGCGTCAATGCGAGTTTCCGCAATGCGGGGAATGGCTTGCGGCGCGATTTGCAGTAAGATACGGAGCGACACTCTGGCAATAACCAAAGCGCCCAGGCTGCCGATGGAGGAAAGAAGAAAACCTTCAACCATCCATTGCTGCGCCAGGCGGAAACGGCTCGCGCCCAAGGCAAGGCGAACTCCTGATTCCTGCGTGCGGCTGAGAACGCTCGATAAAAGCAGATGAGCCAGGTTCACCCAGATTACGGCCAGAATCGTGCCGATTGCGCCCAACAACAGGCTCAGCGCCACTTTCGACCGGCCCAGAATTTCATCTTTCAAAGCAACCAGACGAATCGTGGAACCGGTGTTGGTGTCGGGATACTGGCGCTCCAGTTGCGCTGCCACCGAAACAAGATCAGCTTGCGCTTGCGGCAGCGAAATACCAGGACGCAGCAGGCCCACTGGAGTCAGGTAAATTGGAACGCGGCGCGATGGCTGCTTTGCCACGGGAATCCAGTACGCCATCTGGCGAGTAGGCGGATTTACCGCGGTAGGAATGGTTAATGGAAAATTAAATCCAGGAGGCATAATGCCGACAACCACGTACTCATCGGTTTCCGGCTGGCCCACCAGTCGGATTGATTTGCCGACCAGATGAGGGTCCGCGCCGAACCGGCTACGCCAGAGATCGTCGCTGAGAATAATTTCCTGCCCGTGTCCAGGCTGGTCTTCCCGCGGCAGGAAGCTGCGCCCAAGCGACGGTTTTACGCCGAGCGCGGTGAACAGATCATGCGTTACGCGCGCTCCGTAAAGAGCGGCCGGGGAATCGCCGGAAAGATCGAGCAGCGCGAAGCCATAGCCGCCGATAATCGTAAGCGTATGATTCAGCATTTTCCAATCCGAAAGATCGGCATACGAGACTTCCGGGTTCGGTTGACCGGTTTTCCGGGACACGTTTTGAATTTGAACCAAGCGGTCGGCGTTGGAAAAAGGTAAAGGCGCAAAAACAACCGTACGCGCCAGATTGTAAATCGCGGTTGAAGCTCCGATTTCGAGCGCCAAAGCGAGAATGGCAATGAGAGAGAAAGCAGCATTCTTTCTCATGCCGCGCCAAGCATAACGGAGATCGCGAAGGAGGTTTTCCAGAAAACGGATGCCGCGGACATCACGGCATTCTTCCTGGTAGCGCGACATAGGTCCCATCAGCCGTTGCGCAGCCCGCTTCGCTTCTTCCGGCGGTATGCCGGCGCGGAGGTTCTGTTCCACCTCCTGCTCCCAATGATCGCGAAACTCGCTGTCCAGATCCGCTTGGAATTGCCGGTGCCGGAACAAGGCCCGAAATCTACTGCGAAGCGATGCCATCCAGAACATGAGATTCCTCCTACACAGCCTCGATCACCAGCCCCACCGCATTCGATAGGCGTCGCCAGCTTTCCAGTTCGGCTTTCAACTGCTTGCGTCCCGCCGCCGTTAGGGAATAATATTTCGCGCGCCGGTTATTTTCGGAGTCCTTCCATTCAGCTTTGATCCAGCCTTTATGTTCCAGGCGGTGCAGTGCCGGATAAAGTGATCCTTGTTGCACTTGTAGAACTTCATTGGAAATCTGAACAATGCGTTTGGCAATCGCCCATCCGTTCAGCGGCTCCAGCGAAATGGTTTTCAAAATCAGCAGATCGAGCGTGCCTTGCACAAGGTCCGTTGGTTTGCCCATTGTTTATTCCTCTTGATTATCTACAATACAGCATACTGGCCTTTATGCAAATTCACAATCGTTGTCGATTTCGAATCCTCTATCCTTTGAAGGCGATCACAAGAAGGTGAAACCAGATACTCCCGCCTCGGCCCATCCGCGTCCCGGCGCGCTGCAAACTTTTCGAGCATTGCGCTATTGCAATTTCCGGCTGTTATGGATCGGCTTGATTGTTTCCGCCATCGGCACCTGGATGCAGATTGTCGCCCAAAGCCTGCTTGTGCTGAAAATCACGCATGGTTCAGCATTCGCTTTGGGCGCGGTTTCACTAGCCGGCGCCGCCTCGTTTTTTCTTTTCGCCCTGGTGGGAGGCAGCGTTGCCGATCGCGTCAACAAGCGGCGGCTCCTGCTTTGGACGCAAAGTATTTTCATTATTTTGGCAACGCTGTTAGGCGTTTTGACTCTCACCGGAACAATTCGCTTCTGGATGATCCTTGTTCTCTCCTTTATCACGGGAACGGTTCTCAGCTTCGATCAACCGGCTCGCGGCGCGCTGGTTCCCGCGCTGGTGCCGCGTGAAGATCTGATGAATGCGATCAGCCTGCAATCAATGGTGTTTAACGGCGCATCCACCATTGGCCCCGCTTTAGCCGGAATCTCCGTCGGGCTCATCGGCTATGCCGGTAATTTTTTTCTGAACGGAATCAGCTATCTCGGCGTTCTGGCTGCCTTGTTACTGATGCATGTGCCGCCGTCCGATGGCGGCGCGCACCGGCCTTCCCTGGCATCATCGATTCGCACCGCGCTCGGCACAGTGCGGCGCGATCGAGTGCTGCCTTGGGTTCTTTCCGGCTACGCCATGCTTTTGTTCTGCGGTCCGTCGCCTGCCCTGGTTCTGCCCGTTTACGCGGTTCACATTCTTCACATCGGGCCGGAAAAATTAGGCTTGTTGTTTTCAGCCGCCGGTATCGGCACCGTCATCGGCGCGGCTGTTCTTGCGTCTCTGGGTGATTCGCCGCGCAAAGGCTATCTTTACTTCGGCGGAATTCTGCTTTGGGTGGTTGCGCTCGCCTGCTTTGCCTTCAGCAGTTCGTTATGGCTTTCCATGCTCTTTTTAATCGTCTTCGGAATCGGCCAGACGTTTTCGGGAACCACCACTGTTACGCTGCTGCAAACCCGCGTATCGGAGCAGATGCGCGGCCGCATGATGAGTTTAAACACGCTGTTGATTATGGGTGTCCGCCCTTTAGGTGATTTTCCCGCCGGCGCTTTGATCGGCGCAATCGGCGCTCCGGAAACCGTTCTGCTCAGCGCCGGTCTGGTCGGCGCGTACAGCTTGTTTGTGTTCCTGTTCCGTCCGGCTGTTCAGGCCGTTTAAATTTCAAGCATCCTCTGAACTGTCTTCTCCGCAGCGGCCGGCGTTCCTGATAGGCTGGCTATTTATCTGCCTTGTCTGCGGAACTGCGAGGGGTGGAGAGCAAAGGCCGCTTGAAAGGCGGCGGCAAAGCGGCCAGGGTGCGTATACCCGCAGGCAAGCGCCACAGCGTTAACGTCGAGATCGGTGGTCCGAAGCAGAAACTTCGCGTGGTCCAGGCGCAATCTGACCAGGTATCGGTGAGGCGTTACAAGAAGCCGCTTATGAAAGAGACGCACGAAATGAAACCGACTTATGCCCGCTTCTCCGGCCAATCGGTCGAGCGTTATTTCCTGTGCGAAGTGGTGGTGCATAAAATCAATCACTCTCGCCAAGCGACGATCCGTGAGATCGTGGCCGGCATTTCGGGCGAGATCCTCTTTTTTGAGCGTCCCGCTTTTCAAAAGAATGTGTATCGCGAACAAACGGGCTGCCGCATCCGCGTAAAGGTCCGGCGCTTGACAGGCGACGCTTGAAGCCAGCGATTGGGCTAACGAAAACAAGAAAGGGTCCGAAAGGCTCAGGACATCGATACGCGAGTTATTCACGCGCTGTCCCGCGCGCCGGCATTCCTCTGCGGCTTCGCTGAAGTACTCCGGCGGCACATACAAGTGGAGAGTTTCCACGCTTGAGGATTCCGAAGAACTCCATCGCAGTTTGTTGGTATTGAGAGGTGCTGTTGCTCCGCCGTGACCGGAACTGTATTTGGCCTGTCGCCAGCGGCTGCCGGAAAACGCTTCTATGTCGTAAGTTCCAGATGCCGTAAGCACAATTGTCTGGTCAGGCGTTGCAATCGTTTCGAAGCTTTCCACATTTCCGGGTTGCAGCCATTTCTCAAACAGCAGCGACGTCCAGCCGATGTCCTGGCTGCTCAGGATTTTGCGCCCCGGTTGCACACGGCTGTTGGCTTCACTGAAGGCGGAGAACACAATACCAGCATAGGACGGGGAAGCCGCATCTTGTGTCACCATGCCAGGAAAGATTTGGAAGTACGATCTCTCGCCCGGACCACCCTGGCCGACACTCTACAGGAAATTGCCGGTTAAAACTTTCGACGGCTCGGATGGAGTGGTCGGACCATCGGTGACAAGATTAAAACATCCACGGGTTGACCTATGCATACATTCTGTCTTGTGCTGAATCTACTGGTTTCGTTTGCTTCGGCCGGAGCCGCGCTTTTGGCCCTCAGAAAGCCGGCATCTCTTTCCGGCTCGGGGCAGGTCTCGGCGGGCGAACTGTTTTACGCGCGCATGTATGCAGCGCGTTCCGTACCCTTCGGAGTGGCCTCGGCTGTTCTTCCCTTCGGGCCTGGAGGACAAGCCGTGGCATGGGTTCTGTTTACGGCTGCGACGATTCAGATGCTTGATGCCGTCATCGCGCTTCACAAAAAAGATCGCGGGATGGCGATCGGAGCCTCGATTGGAGCGACGGTCCATTTTCTTACCGGCATCGTACTGCTTTAGACCGAGTGAATGGGAGCAAGAAAGCGTCCGTAAACAGCAACATTTGGACCGCATCTGTCCCTATGCTGAAAACATATTGAGTTGCTAAGTCACTACAAGGATGGAACATGAGATCGGCAATTGTGACTGGATCGTCGCGCGGCATCGGCGCGGTTGTACTGCAGCGTCTCGCCCAGGACGGCTTCGGAGTCGTTGTGAACTACCTCAGCGGACCTGACGAGGCAGATGCTGTTGCGAAAGAGGTACGAAAGGCAGGTGGCCAGGCCATCGCGGTGAAGGCCGACGTTTCGCAAGAAGCCGATGTGAAGCGGCTCTTTGAGGAAACAAAAAAAGCTTTTAAGACGGTGGATGTCGTGGTCCACAACGCGGGAATCATGCCGCTTTTTCCTCTGGCCAAGGCCGACACCGAAACCTTCGATAAGGTAATCGCCACGAATCTGAGGAGCGCGTTCCTGGTGTTCTCGCAAGCTGCCCGGCACGTTGCCGATGGAGGTCGTATCATTGGGTTTTCCAGCAGCGTGGTCGCCAAAGGATTTCCGACCTACGGCGCTTACATTGCGTCGAAGGCCGGGACCGAGGGCCTGGTGCACGTGCTTGCGAATGAGCTGGCCGGACGGCAGATTACGGTGAACGCCGTCGCGCCAGGCCCGGTAAACACGGAGCTTTTCACAAAAGGCAAGAGCCAGGAGCAGATCGAGGAGGCGAAGAAGTCGAATCCGATGGGCCGACTTGGAGAACCGGAGGACATTGCTCGCGTCGTGTCATTTCTAGCTGGCGCGGATGGCGGCTGGGTTAACTCACAAGTGCTGCGGGTCAATGGCGGCTTTGTTTTCTAAACGCGTCGTCTGAAACTGATGAAAGGATACGCACGATGAACCAATAGGTGATTTTCATTTCCGGCGCATCCTCCGGGTTCGGAGCGTTGACGGCAAAGGCGTTGAGTGCTGCCGGTCATACCGTGTATGCGGGCATGCGCGACTTAAAAGGAGAGTCGTCGAAAGCCGCCCACGAAGCTGAGGAATACTCGAAGAGTACACTCGGGGAAATCGTTCCTGTTGAGCTGGATGTGACGGCCGACAAGTCCGTGAACGCGGCAATCTCGCGTGTGAAGCATGATAAGGGCAAGTTGGATGTTGTCATCCACAACGCCAGGCACATGACATTTGGCCCGTTGGAAGCTTTCACTCCCGAGCAGCTTCTGGAAATCTACAACATCAACGCCGTCGGTCCGCAGCGGGTGAACCGGGCCGCGCTTCCCATCCTGAGAAAGCAGCAAAAAGGATACCTTATCTGGGTTGGTAGTTCAAGTACGCGAGGCGGTAAGCCGCCCTATCTAGGACCCTATTTTGCCGCGAAAGCCGGTATGGACGGCTTGGCGGAAAGCTACGCGAACTTGCGCGGTGGGGCATCGAAACGACCATCATCGTGCCGGGAGCTTTTCAGAAAGGCACCAATCACTTTGCCAATGCAGGAGCACCGGCTGATAAGGCCATCGCCTCGGAGTACGAGCAGGGTCCGTATAAAGGGATAGGTGAAACCATCCAAAAGGGCCTTGCATCCCTGGAGCCGCCCGACGCAAACGTTGAGGCTGTCGCCAAAGCGATCGCCGATGTGATTGCTATGCCCTTTGGAACGAGACCTTTCCGGGTGCATGTGGATCCATCCAACGACGGCGCCGAAATTGTGAACGGTGTCGCGGACCGCATGCGCGCAGAATTGCTGCGGAAGATTGGATTAGGCGATCTGCTGAAACCAGCGGGCGCAATCACATAACTCGATTTAAGTCTGGTTTTCCCGCACACTCACAAAAAACATCACTGATATTAAGACAGGAACAACATATGCCATTTGCCAATTACAAACTTCCACAAGGTTCCCTTACGCCTGAGCAAAAACAGGACATCGTTCACAAGACTACTGACATACTCGCGTCCATTTATGGGGAAACAGCGCGTGCTCATACGATGGTCTTGGTGGAAGAGGTCACGGACGGCGGCTGGGGCTTTGCCGATGACGTGCTCACCTTGGCTAAGCTGAAGGCTCAAGGCTGAACGAACGCGCATTTTCTGGGAAGCCAAATTCAATCGCGAGACTTTAGTATTCCTGGAATGATTTTCGGGTTTGAGCCAGGAACCTTTTCTGATCAGGACAACAACAAATCCAAATCTTCCCGGGTCAGCGCGTTCAGGTTTTTGTTTTCGTCCGTTAGAATGGCATCGGACAATCTTCGCTTCTGGTCCTGCAACTGCAAAACTTTTTCTTCCACCGTGTCGCGCGTAATCAGCCGGTAAGCGAATACCTGATTGGTCTGCCCAATGCGGTGAGCGCGGTCAATCGCCTGCGCTTCCACCGCCGGGTTCCACCAAGGGTCAAGCAGAAACACATATTCCGCCGCCGTCAAATTCAAGCCGAGTCCGCCGGCTTTCAAACTGATCAGAAACGCCGGACATGACGGATCGGTTTGAAACTGTTCCACGCAGGCTTGGCGGTCTTTAGTGCGCCCGTCCAGATACGCAAACTGTACTTTTTCCTGTTCCAGCCTGCTTCGCACCAAAGATAAAAAACTGGTGAACTGCGAAAACACCAGTAGCTTGTGGCCGCCCTCAATCACTTCCAACATCTGCGCGATCAGCGTATCCAGTTTTGCGCTGGTTTCTTCGCGACGTTTTTTGTCGATTAAACCCGGATGGCACGCCGCTTGCCGCAATCGCAGCAAAGCTTCGAGCACCTGCATGCGCGATTTGCCCCACCGCGACGCGTCCAGATTGCCAAGCAGATTGCGGCGATAATGATCGCGCAGTTCGTTATAAAGCTTGCGCTGGTCCGTTGTCATCTCGCAGTAAAGTGTCTGCTCTGTTTTCGCCGGCAGTTCACGCGCTACCTGTTCTTTAGTGCGCCGCAGCAGAAACGGACGCAGCGCGCGGGAAAGCAGCATTCGGGATTGTTCATCGCCCGATTTTAAACGCCGGTCGCTCAGCAGGCCGCTGGCTGTTGAGCCGAGCATTCCCGGATTCAGAAAATCAAACAAACTACGCAGCTCGCCCAGATGGTTTTCTACCGGCGTTCCGCTCAAAGCCAATTTGTGATCCGCTTGCAGCAGTCGCGCTGCTTTAGCCGAATCGCTCGCCGCGTTTTTAATGGCCTGCGCTTCATCCAGCACCACATGGTCGAAGCGGATTTTTCGCAGCTTCGCGATGTCTCGCCGCAGGATGCCGTAAGTGGCCAGCACGATATCATAATTTTCAATCTTCGTAAGGTTTTCGTGCCGTTCTGCTTGGGTGTGATCCAGAATCTGCAACTGCGGCGTGAACCGGGCTGCTTCCTGTTTCCAGTTGAAAATCACCGAACGAGGAGCCACCACCAGCGATGGCCTGGGGCGCGAATCTTGATTCTCCTCTCGCAGTTGCCGCCTGCTTTCAAATAGTGCCAGCACCTGCGCCGTTTTGCCGACGCCCATGTCATCCGCCAAACAGCCGCCCAGTCCGGTTGCTGCTAAAAATTGCAGCCAGCCTAAGCCTTCCCGTTGATAGTCACGCAGAGCGCCGACAAAACCGGCAGGCTGATCCACGGCGCCGATCCGTTCCCATTCGCGAATCTTCGCGCGGTATTCAGCGAAGCCCTGGTCGGCCCGCACTTCCGGCTGCGCGGCCAACAGCACATCCAGCAGCCTGGCCTGGCTCCGCTTAAAGCGTATGGCCTCGCCTTCTTTCACGCCAAGGCCGGCCAGCAGGCGGTACTTTTCAATAAAATCGTCCGGAATAAATCCAATGGAATTATCGGGCAGCACAATGGCGCGTTCGTGGGCGGCCAGCGCTCGCAACAGATCAGGCAACGGGACGCGCTGCCCTTCAAAATTCATCACGCCGTTCAGATCAAACCAGTCAATGCCGGTGGAAAGCTGCGCTTCAAATTGGGTGGCGCGCCGGAAAGCTCGCCCTTCAGCTTCCACCTTCCAGCCTTCATCCTGAAGCGCACTAAACAGCGGCACTAACCGGCTGCGATCCACTTCCCATTGGTAAGCAAAGGGAGTTCGCTGGTCATGCGGCTTTGCTCCCAATTCACTCAAGCGTTTTGCCGCCGCCAGTTCAAACTCAGGGTTTCTCCAGGTCAGTTGACGGATTACCGGATTGTAATGGCACTGCGCTTCGCCTTCTGAAGCGGCAGTGACAAAATCGCCATAATCAAAATGCAGCGCCGCCTGATACGAAGAATTTTTGGGCGACGATTCGTTCATTGACAAGATCGCCAACTGCGGCTGCGGCGTGTTCCGCGTTTCCGTGAGCGCAAGCTCCGGCGGCCAGTCCACGCCCGGCACAGACGGCAACTGGCTGAACTGTTGCAGGAACATGTCCATTTCTTTATCCGGAATCAGCAGCTTCGATTTCGGCCAAACGGCATTGACCCAGAACAGCCCATTGGTTGAATCCGCTCGGGCAATCGCGGTAGCGGAGGCCAGAAACCCTGCGGCGGAAACGAACTGCAAGTCTTTCAAATCAAGCCGTTCTTCGCCGCGTTTGAAATAACCGGAAAACCGCCAATAGCGGCCTTCCCGCTCCGGCACAAGCTGGAACTGCCAAGGGTTGCCTTCGTCCCATTGCAGCGGCTGGTCCGTTCTCGGCTCCTCGCTCAAAAATCGCTGCAACAGGCAGCGGCCCGTGCGGCAGATTTTCGGCAGCAGAATCTCCGCCTGCCCGGCATACAATTCCACTTCCAAACGAAAATCAATTTTGGAGTAAGCATAAGTCTGCTCGGAACCGGCCAAGGAAAGCAGGATTTCGCGGTCCAGCGCATCCGGCACGCTGTTCAAAACTTCAAACGTAAAGTTTTCTGATTTAAACTGGCCCCAACCACCTCGCTTTAGTTGGTCGCGCACCATCACCCGCAAACTGACTTTTTGATTAACTTTGATGCTGCCCATCAGAAAGTAATAAATTTCCCGATTAACAGGCCAGCTTTTATTAGCAGCGCGGGAATCGGGACGCGACAAACCGGCAACTGTCAAATACCAATCCGGAAAGCGTGGCGTGGCCGGCGAAGGCTGCTTCGGCAAAGTGATAACAGGAAGAAATTCTTCCTCAAACTCTTCTTCCTCGTCATCCTCCTCATTGCCTTCTTCGTCATCATCCGAATGGCGCTCAGCAAGATGAACGTGGGAAGGAGGATTTTGTTGATTCGATCCCAGCAGCCCGCGCTTCTCCGCTTCGAGCAGCACCGCCCAAACATGCTTGCATTCCCCTTCGGTTTCAAAATAAGGGCAGGTGCAGGCAACTTTCAGGTTTTTGCCTTCGCGGGATAACTCCACCAGATATACGGAAGTGCCGCGAACCTTAGCCCGCACTTCTTCTTCCGTGCCGCTGACGATGAGTATCACTCCACTGCGGAAAATCTTTTCGCCGCGCTCTCTGATGCGAGGCAAAAACTCATGGGCAATAAGCGGCGTTAACGGCATGAAAAAACAAAAGCGTAACCGTAATTACGGATGGGAACGCCTCACGGAATTTGGCAGTGTTTAGCAGTTTCGGTAAAGGCTGGCGATCAACTTTGCGTCTCTTTCTATTCTGCACTACGCCGCTTAATGCAATGAATGGAAGCCGGTAAAACATTGCTGCTCGTTGCATCTTGCTGTCTTTTTTAAAAGACAATTCGTAATGCATAAGCGACAATAAGCAAATGTCTCTGCTTCCGACTCCGCTGTTGTTGGATTTTCATAAGCGCACTGCTGTTTGGACGCCAGTTAACCTCTTCAAAGCCGTTATCATCATTGCCGCAATTTTTCTTTACAGCGGTTCTGCCTACAGCCAAACCAGCCAGCTTTCGGGTTTCATTAAAGATCCTGGCGGTGCTTCGGTTGTGGGAGCAAAAATTTCGGTGTCCAATCTTGTGACGCAGCTTACCCGCGAGGTCGTCTCCAACAACACCGGCGTTTATTTTATTCCGTTTCTTGCGCCCGGTTCTTATCGGGTGGAAGTAATCACTCCTGGCTTTAAAAACAGCATTCAACCCGAACTGAAACTGGAAACGGGTCAACTGGCCCGGCTGGATTTTTCTCTGCAACTCGGCACGGCGCAGCAGTCGATTGATGTGCGGGCAGACACTTCGCAACTGCAAACCGAAAGCGCCGCAGTGTCTACGGTAGTGAACCAGGAACTCACCGCCAACCTTCCGCTGAACGGCAGAAGTTTCAACAATCTTTTCCTGCTCGTTCCCGGCGTTCAACAAAGCGCGGGCGGCTACAGCGTGAACGGTCAGCGCACCGAAGGCAACCAATACTACGTTGATGGCGTCAGCGCAAATGTAGGGGTATACGGCTCCGCTACCTTCGCGGGAACTGCCGGCGGGGGAGGCAATTTAGCATCCACCAACGCAGCAGGCGGCACCAACGGCCTGTTGTCGGTTGACGCTTTGCAGGAATTCCAGATACAAACTTCCACGTATGCGCCGGAGTATGGCCGGACCCCCGGCGGCCAGGTCGAAGTGACGAGCCGGTCGGGAACCAATTCTTTCCACGGCACAGCTTCTGACTACTTCCGCAATAACGTGCTGGACGCAAACAACTGGTTCAACAATCAGCTAGGCATCGCCCGACAGCGGGAAAACCAGCATGACTTCGGAGGAACGTTCGGCGGACCAATTTCTCGCAACCGGACTTTTTTCTTTTTCTCTTACGAAGGTCTGCGGCTCCTCACGCCTTTAACCACCATTGACCCGGTTCCTTCCTTGAGCTTGCGGCAGAATGCCCCGGCTGCCATTCAGCCGATTCTCAACTTGTTTCCCAAGCCTAACGGCCCTGATCTGAGCCGAACCGGCGCGGTTTGCACCGGCAGTTGTGTTCCTTCAGGGCTGTCTCAATACGCCGCTTCTCAAGGCACCAAATACAATTCGGACACGGAAAGCATTCGCGTAGATCAGCGTATCCGCGATGCGGTTTCCGTTTTCGGGCGCTACAATCATTCGCCTTCAACCGCTCTATCTTCCAACGGAATCCCTTTGCTGAATCTTGGCTACAGCCTTGATACTGTCACTGCGGGCGCCACCTGGATTGTAAGCCCGACCATGACCAATAACTTTCGCGGCAACTGGACCCAAACCAGCATTCTGGTCATCCAGCAAGATCCGGCGGTGAATGGCGCGGTAGTGCCGCCTTTCACCACATTCGAGCCGGGCAGATCGGTGGAAACATCTTATTTCAACCCTTACCTCTCCTTTGGCGGCAACACGTATGTAGTGCTGGGCAAGAACAACGATAATTATCAGGAGCAGTGGAACGCCATTGATGATTTCGCCATCGTTCGCGGATCACACCAAATGAAGTTCGGCTTCGATTACAGACGATTAAACCCCGGCCACGGCGGACCGAACACTTATAACCAGCGACTGGTTTTCAGCAGCGCGCAAGGCATTCTGAATAACACCATTGCCTCCGCTACCGTTAGCACCGGACAGAATTTTCAAATGATATTTCCTTCCTATGCCGCATTTGCGCAAGACACCTGGCGAGTGCGTTCCCGGTTGACGCTCACCTATGGCGTTCGCTGGGACGTGGCCCCTGCTCCTTCGTTGAAGAACGATACGCTCGTCTCGGTCGATCAAGTAACTAACCTGGGCGCTACCGCGCCAGCGCAGAACGGAGCACCGCTTTACAAAACAAGATACACCAACTGGTCGCCCCGGCTTGGATTAGCTTACAGCATTTCTGACCGGCCAGGCTGGTCCACTGTGCTGCGCACCGGATTCGGAACTTTTTATGATGTGCAAAACACATTGGCCGGTTATTTTTCCGGTGGCGCCAGCGGATCGGTAACGTACTCCAACGTGCCGTACCCGTTAACTGCCGCGCAAGCAGCGCCGCCGCCCATTGCCCAGGCAAAGCCGCCTTATCGCAACGTCAATATCATTGATCCAAAACTGAAAACTCCGCTCACCTATCAATGGAATGCTGCGTTTGAACAGGAACTAGGATCAGCCCAGACGCTAACTGCCGCTTATGTAGGATCAGCCGGACATAACCTTTTACGCGGTATTGAAACATTCGCGCCTGCCGGCAATCCAAACTTCGCCGGAACGCTTGGCATCGGCACAAATCAGGGCATCGCCAACTACCAGGCGCTACAGCTCCAATTCAAGCGCCGGTTCAGCAGGAACCTGCAAGTTCTCTCCTCTTATGTTTGGAGCCATTCCATCGACAACACCTCTTCTTATGGATACGGAACCGGGTACTACATTGCGCCGATCGCCAGCTATAACACCAGCGCGGACACGGCTTCCTCGGATTTCGATGTGCGAAATACGTTTAATCTTGCCGCCCATTATGAAATACCCGCGCCAGGCATATACGGCTTCGCCGGTCAAATTCTGAAGGGATGGAGCATCGACCCGCTCTTTCGCGCCCAGGGTTCAACGCCGGTTGATGCCGCAATTTACACAACCATCGCGGGTCAGGCAGTGGGCGTTCGCCCGGATCTCGTTTCTGGAGTGCCGCAATATCTCTACGGTTCCGGCTATCCCGGCGGGCGTCGAATCAACCCGGCGGCAGTTTCGGATTTCACCACTAGCATTACCAATCTGAGTCAGCTTCGCCAAGGCACTCTGCCGCGCAATGCGTTCCGAGGCTTCGGGCTAATGGAAGCCGACCTTACCGCCGCGCGCCGGTTTTCAATCACGGAAAGACTCGGCCTGCAGTTCCGGGTCGATTTTTTCAATCTTCCGAACCACGCGAACTTTGCAATCCCGAACGGCACCCTTGGCCCTTACTTCGGGCTTACGCAGTCTACTTACAATGCGACGAATGTACGATGGGGTGGCGCGGCGATTCCGCTGTACCAGATCGGCGGTCCCCGATCAGTGCAGCTTTCCTTGAGGCTGTTCTTTTAAAATGTCAGCGGCTTTTCCTGTTTACCGGTGGCGTTCTTTTCTCTTTCTGCCGGTTGCTTGTATTCTGCTGTTTGCTTCGGTTTTGATTGCGCTCCGCTTCGGCTCGTTGCCTGTATCTTCATCTACAGTGTTTCAAGCACTTTTTCTTCCTGACTCCTCTCCCGATCAGATTGTGATTCGTTTCCTGCGTTTTCCGCGAGTAATGTTGGCCGGCTTTGTGGGAGCAGCCCTGGCCGTGGCAGGCGCATTGCTGCAAGGCATTACCCGGAATCCGCTCGGCTCTCCGGAGCTTTTCGGTGTGCTGGCCGGTACAGAACTGGGAGCTACCATCGCGATTTTCGTTTTGGGCATTCAATCGCTGTTCATTTGCACGCTGTTTGCTTTTCTCAGCGGCGCGTTCACTCTTGCTCTGGTATTTGTTGTAGCGCAACTGGCCAGAAGCGCGGATTCATTCACCGGAGTCGCCGTGGCTGGCTTCTCGGTCGGCATTTTCATTGGCGGCATTACCGACCTGATTATTAAATGGCGCGAAACTCAGTTTTTAACGTTATACCGATGGGCGGAAGGATCAATCGGCGGACGTGACCCTAAAATCACCTTTGGCGTGATTCCTTTCATTCTCGCGGGTATACTGGTAGCCCTCCTGCTCAGTCAGCAGTTAAACGTGTTGAATCTAGGCGAAGAAGCAGCTATCGGCCTTGGCGTTCGATTCCGTTCGGTCAGGCTGCTTGGCTTTGCGGCGGTTCTGGTTCTGACCGCCGCTGCCGTGATCGCTGCCGGGCCAATTAGTTTCATTGGCCTAGTTGTGCCGCATCTGGCGCGGCTTTTCACCGGGCCTGACCATCGCCTTCTTTTGCCCGGCTCGGCTTTAATCGGCGCGGCAGTTCTGATTTTGGGAGATTTATGCGCCAGAACTTTTTTGGCTGGTACGTTGGATGAACTGCCTATCACGGCGATCACCGCAGCAGTAGGCGCGCCTGCTTTTCTGTTGATTCTGAGAAAGCGTGTGATAAACGGATGACAACAAAAAGCAGCAGACTGGCAGAACAAAAACGCATTCAATGGCTACTAATAGCCGCTGCCCTATGCGTAATTGCTTGTTGCGCAGCCAATCTGTTTTTAGGAGAATACCGAATCCCCATCGCAGCAGTGCTGCATGCGGCAACCGGCCATGCGCAATCAAGCGCGGATAAATACATTGTTGTTTCGGTCAGGGAGCCGCGCATCCTGATTGCCCTGATGACGGGCTTCGCTTTCGGCATCAGCGGCGCGATGCTGCAATCACTGCTGCGCAATACACTTGCCGATCCGGGCGTTCTGGGCATCAACGACGGAGCCGGCTTGTTTGTCACGTTGTTTCTGGTCTACCTTCCCCATGCTCCCGCCTTTCTGTTAGTGCCGGCGGCTTTCCTGGGAGCGGTGTTTGCCATCGCCTGCCTTCTGCTGTTGACCTCGCACATCGGCTTCCAACCGCTTTCCGTAATTCTAAACGGCATCGGGCTTTCGCTTCTGTTCTACGCCGCCACCAAAATTGTGAAAACAATTGGCGACTGGCAGCGCGTGCAAAGCGCAATCGACTGGCTGCAAGGCAACTTGACCGGCGTGAGCTGGCCGCAGGTCTGGCTGCTGCTTCCCTGGTTCCTTGTGGGCGTACCTGCCGCACTCCTGTGCGGAAAGCTTCTTGATCTGCATGAGCTAGGCGATGAAATCGCCGTCGGCCTGGGCAGCAGATTGCATAGTGAGCGTTTGGCGATGATGGCCATCATCGCGGTACTAACCGGCTCCGCCATATCCATCACCGGGCCGGTATACTTCGTTGGCTTCCTTTCTGGAAATCTGGCTCGCCTGTTGGCGCGTACGGCGAACCGGCCCACTTTGCTGTTATCTGGTCTGATCGGTTCCGCGCTGGTGCTGGCTGCCGACTTGCTGGCAAGGCTGGTGATTGCCCCCAGAGAACTGCGGATGGTGTTCCTGATCAGCGTCGTTGGCGGTCCTGTTCTTGCACTTCTGCTGATTGTGCGAAACCGCTGGAAAGCTTTGCCGGCATGACATCGAATCTCGAAGCCAAGAACCTGGCGCTCGGCTATGGAACGAAGCAGCCCGTACTGGAAAACCTGCAACTCGCGGTTGAGCGCGGAAAAATAACAGCCCTGGTCGGACCGAACGGCTGCGGTAAATCTACTCTGCTACGAGGTTTAGCCAGAGTGCTGAAACCATTGTCAGGAACTGTGGAACTGGAAGGCAAGCCGTTGGATAGCATGGACACCATCGACATTGCGCGAAAAATTGGAATGCTGCCCCAATCCCCCATTGCGCCGGAAGGAATCACCGTGCGGCAGCTTGTGCTGTTGGGGCGCTATCCGCATCGCCGCTGGTGGCAAGCGCCTACCCCGGAAGACTTTCGCAGCGCGGAAACCGCAATGGCCCAAGCCGAGGTACAGGAATGGAGCGAGCGCCCGGTCGCCAGCTTAAGCGGCGGACAGCGGCAAAGAGTTTGGATCGCGATGGCGCTGGCGCAGGAAACATCCACGCTGCTGCTCGATGAACCAACTACCTTTTTGGATTTAGCGCACCAGATGGAAGTGCTGCATCTGGTGCAGAAGTTAAATCAGCAGACAGGCGCAACGGTGGTGATGGTGCTTCATGACCTGAACCATGCGGCGCGATTTTCCGATGTGATGGTGATGATGAAAAACGGTCGCATTGTGGCGCATGGAAAGCCGGAAGAAATTATCAACGCAGGTTCTCTTCGTGAAGTGTTCGGAGTGGAATGCAGCATTATGAATGATCCAGTGACTCGAAAGCCATTCTGCATTCCCTTGCGCAGTATCTAAGCTTCCGTTTCGAATCTTCTAAGGCGCAGTCGGAGCAGGCCCACGCAGCGGGAACGATGTTCTGCCCAGAAACAAACGCGCAATGTCGGCCAGCATCATATCAGCCGTTAAAGGAGTGGTGTTCTGCCAGTAGACATCCTCAAAATAAACATGACCGCGCTGTACAACTTGCAGTGATCGCCACAGCGGCTGCCCATTCAGAAGGTCAATCTGATGGCGGATTGCATCGGCAGCGGCGTCAGTAGCAGCGGGCGCAGGAACGATGAACAGCGCATCGCAATCGAGTTCGCGCAGCCGCTCGTAAGAAATGCTGACGCTCTTCTTCGGATTCACCGCTGCCGCATGTTCCAGCCCGGCATCTGTCAATACGCGGACCCCGTTTGTGTTCTGATCAAACACGGAGATGCGGTCTTCGTGAACAAAAGCCATTAAGACTTTAGGATGTAAGCCTGCGGCCGTCAGTTCGGATCGCAGCAGCTTCGCCCGGCGGTCGTATTCCTGCAAAGCCAGTTTCGCCTGCGCTACGCGCCCAAGCGCAGCAGCCACTTCTAGATGGCGTTTGCGCCAATCATAGCCGGTGGAAAATCCGCCGATCTGCTCGGCTGGAGCCAGTTGCTCAAACAATGCCAGCTTATCTGGAGCGAGCTTCGGCGTGATGAAAAGATCGGCATGAAATTCAGCCAGTTGTTCCGGGTTGATCGGATACGCAAGCTGCTCGATAGATTGCCGCTGTCGTGGAGTCAGCATCAGATGCAGGTCGGATGTTTTATGGCCTGCGACTGGCAGCACGCCAAGCGAAAGCGCATCCTGTAAGAAAACCGGATGAAAAACTACAACCCTGCGCGGAACAACAGAACTGCCCAGGAACACCAAGCTTAACGCCAGAAGCAGGGAAAGCCGGAAAAAGCTCACCTTCGAAGCATAAACGATGATGAAAGCGGCCTACGGTTTGAAATCAACTCAAAACGCTTTGTAAACAATATCGGGTGCCGGCACGTTCAACAACATTACTACCGCAATAGAAACGACTACCAGCGCGGTATCGAACACGGTCCTGGCATAGCGGGACAGCAAAATCTGCTCGCTTCCCACCCGAAGCGATAATAGCCAGCTTCGAAGCCCTTCCCAAATGGTCAGGATCACAGTCGCTCCGGCAAAGATGGCCAGCCACACGAGGATGAGTCCGATAGCTCCCAGGGAGTGAAAAATGGCGCCGATCTGGAACCAGTTAGACCAGAACCATAACAGCGTAAACGTAAACCAAGTGAACGTCAGGCCGCGCGCTAAAGCGTTATACAGCGGATTGTCGGACAATGTTTTGTACCGCTTGCGTCCTAAGTTTTTCGCCATCAGAATCTGGTACAACTTGGTGACGCTCACGCCCAACCCTTGCAGCACTCCGAAAAACATGAACACCGAAGTCTGCCCATGCCAAACACCGACTAAAAAGAACGTAACAAAGAACGCAATCACGCCGAGGAAAGGCATCACCGCCGGCGAAGGATAACGGCGCATCAACCCCATCAGCAGCGGATTATAAACATAAGTTTTAAGCCAGCCTGACAGCGTAATATGCCAGCGGCTCCAGAAATTGATGAAGTTGTCCGACGAAAAAGGCCGGTCGAAATTTTCCGGCAGTTCGATCCGCAGAAAACGGGCAATGCCGATCACAATATCGATATAGCCGGAAAAGTTGCAGTACAAGTAAAGCGGATAAGAAGCGGCAATGATGATTCCGTCCAGAACGCGATTGTTTAAATCACTATGCACCTGCAAGGCATTCAGCGATTGATTCTGCGCCATGGAAAGAAATAGCGATAAAACATTCACCTTGAAAAAGCCGACCACAATCCGCTCGCAAGCCTTGCCCGCCACAATAATGTTTAACGGCAGCGGCATGGTAGCAAGCTGCATAGCGGCAAAATCCTGATACCGCTGAATAGGGCCGGAGATTAATGTAGTAAAGTTCAGCGTATAGTTCAGATAGGAAATCAAGCTGACTTTGACGGGCAGGTCGCCGTCGTGCGCGTCGATAATCAGATGCAGCACCCGAAAGAAGATATACGAAAGCCCCAACGTTAGGTAAGGAAACCGCAGAAACAGCGGCGCAGGAATGAATGTATATTTCTTCAACCAGATGAACGCCGCAATCACGCCAATCAGCAAGGGAGCAAAACCCGCCCGCTGCTGACCATTCTGCATTAAACGCAAACTGGCGAAGCCTAAAGCGAGAAAAGCAGCCAAAGGAAGAAGGGCGGTCAGGGTCGGGGTAAAGAACGCCAGAAAACCAAGACTTGCTGCCAGCAGAATCATCTGCCGCCACCAAACCGAGCGCCCCAAATTAAATACAACTACTACCGCCAGCGCGAAACCAAGAAATTGAAGCGAAGCTGATCCCATGCTTTAATACTTCCTCAGAGTTTGCGCTACCGCGTCGCCTAAAACGGATTGGCCTTCAGCGGTAATGTGTCCATCCACTACGTAAAACAATTTTTCGGATTGCGGAATGCGGCTGAACCGGTGCATCACGTCGACATAGCCCAAGCCATGCTTTTCGGCAATCTGCTGAATGCGTTCGCCAAACAGAAAAGGATCAACACCGGCGGGAATGTGCGGCGCACTTAATAAAACCGCTTCCGCGCGGGACGGAACAGCCATCAAAATCAACGGAACGCCTGCTTGCTTGAACTTATCAGCCATATCGCCGATCAGCACATCAAAATCAGCAAAGCGCTTCTCCCAGGCCGGTGTCAGAGGACTCCGGAGAAAATCTGCTTTATCGCCGTAAAGCAAATACAATTTCGTGAAAGTATCTTCGTTCTGAAATAGAAAATGCTGCGCTACCAGCACAGTGCGGCTTTGGGTCAAGGTCATCTGCACCCGTTTCAACAAACTGGGCTGCACCGCTGCCGCGGGTGCCGGTGCCGCATCAAGGCCTGCACTGTTCCGCTCGGCCAGTTGTTTCGGATCCATTTTCTGCTCCAGATCCCAGGGAGTCAGCAGAAACAGAACCGCATTGGGCTTCAAAGCTAGCGCTTCTCCCACTCGACGGTAAGCATAAAGCGGGCTGGAATTCTGAACGCCCAGGTTCTGAAACTCAGTTCGATGGTCGGAACTTTGCGCTAATTTGCGTTCAGCGCGGGCAAAAAACGTGTCCTCGTAAGGAACAAATAATCCCTGAGTGACAGACGAACCCATCAGAACAATCCGAGAAGTTCCCGGCGGTTTAGGGCCGCATGACGCCGTTGAACGATATCCGCACTCGTTATAGTGGTAATCCACCCAAGGACCTTCGGCATTTTTTGCGCGTGAACTGCAATTCGGCTTGAAATGTGATCCAGCTATCGGGTCATTCACAAAACACGGATCATCCTGCTGTTCTGCCCAAATGAGCCGAGTAAAATACTCCGTTCCGGCAAATATAAACAGAATCGTCAACAAACTCAGCAGGGGCAGCAGAATGTAATCACGTTTCGGCAGTGTGCCGGATGTCGGTGCTGCTTCGTCAACTAAAATTTCCGATTCGGTCAACATCAGTTCTCCGAGACTTTCTTTCTTGCACACCAGCGTCCGCCAGAATTTGGAGAACGCACCAGATCGCAAAAACGCATGTCAAGTGCAGTAGTCCTTGCCGGTCTGATTCCATACAAAGTTGCGAAAAAACCGGGAATGTCCTTTCAACAGGTAGCGTTATGTGAAAACATCTTAGCGCAGGCGTAAGTCTTACGCTACCTCGGCCAGAACCGCTTTTCGATGCAAATCAGCACACAGTTCTAGGACTTTTCCGACACTTCCGTTATAAAAGCTGTCAATCAGTCAATCGTTCTTTTCACAGTGGCCGAACAGCAGGTATCCGGACTTCTGGTTGCAAAGCTCTTTCAAGCTGCACCAGATCCTGCGCCGGGTGCGACAGCCGTGGTGCGGGCCGGCCAAAGTAATAGCCCTGCATCAGGTTGATTCCAAGCTTTGCCAGAATTGACGCATCTTCAGCATCTTCCATACCTTCCGCAATCACTTGAATGCTGTATTCCTGAGCTAGTTCAATAATCTTTTGAATGGTGGAGCGATACATGGAATCGTGAATTCCGCGAATCAGCGATTTATCGATCTTGATGTAATCCGGGTGCAGATCGCACATCATCTGCAGTGAATTCGATCCTGTCCCCACATCGTCCAGCGCAAACCCGAAGCCGTGATCATGGTAATAATCACAGATTTTGCGCAGATGCCGCGTATCGGCCACTCCATCGGATTCCACCACTTCAAACACCACATCGCCAGGCTGCAAGTCCGTACTCCGCATTTCTTCCAAAGTGGACTTCATGCAAAACACCGGATCGTAAATGGACGAGGGCATGAAGTTCACAAAAATCTTCGAACCTCGGCGCTGTTCACGCCCGGCGCAGCGAATACTCAGTCTGCGGGCGTAGGAATCAAACATGTGAATGCGTCCGCGCGCCACTGCTGCTTCAATGATCTCGCCGCCGTTATAAAGACGGTCGGCTTCCAACCGCAGCAGACACTCATGAGCGAACGGCTGGCGAGTGCTGTAATCAATAATGGGTTGAAAATAAGTGGTAAACCGATCACCATCAAGCGCCTGGTCAAACCAGGAAGTGTCAGCCTGCTGCACCCACTCGCTTAAGCGGGGGGCATTTATCATTTCCGCGGAAGTGAAGCGCGTCACGCGAATATCTTGTGTTTCCCGTTCGGACAACCTGTTTCGGATAAAATTGGTAAGTTGCTGATCAGTAAGCTCCGGCAGGAGAAACACGTCCCGTTTGCGGGAAAACCGGATGCCGTCTTGCTCCAATAAATTGCCGAGAATTTCGTTCAAAATCGGAGTTGTTGGATATAACACTAAAGACTGAGTGCTGCACCGGTTCTTAAAATCACACAGTATGCAATCGTGCATGCTTTTATCTCATCGGCACATTTCGTGTCCGACTATATATTAGGGCGGCAATTAAATTGCTTATCTCACCGGAATTTTACGTATAACTGCCTTCGGAAGGCATTCACGCCTTCAAATATGCTTGCGCATGAAAACAGTAGCTTGCGGGTTTTCGTTGTAGCGAACACAATCCTGGTAGCCCTGCTTCCGGTAGAAACGAAGTGCCTCCCGCAGGTCATCTTTTGAATCCAAATAAAGCCAATGATAACCGTGGCCTTGGGCATAACTAGTTAAAGCGTTCAATAGGAGTTCAGCGATTCCCCGCCCCCGCCAATCAGGTTGCACATAAAGCCGCTTCACTTCTCCAGAGCCAACCAGGGAAGTTAACGGCCTAAGCGCAACGCACCCTACATACTTCTCATCAGCTTGGGCCAACCAGATACCGGAACCAGCACCAAAATAAGAACGGGCTGATTCCTCCCGGTTTTCACGTACTATTACTCCAACAGCTTCGTAGTACTCCGTTATCAGCTCATAGGCTTCACCAAAATGTCGCAGTTCAGCTTTTTTAACTGTAATACTCGCCACAACTTAAAACCTACCTATAAACAAAAAAGGATTGCCTAGTTCAGGCAATCCTTTCGATATCAGCACTATTTCAAATTAAAGCAGCCGGAAATTCACTTCCACTGTGGCCTGCACCTTCACCGGGCGTCCATCTTTCATCGCCGCCCGGAAACGCCACTTCTGCACTGCTTCTATCGCTTTTTCATCCAACCCCAACCCTAAAGGTCGAACCACGCGGATATTCTGCGGCATCCCGTGTTCATCCACGATAATCTGCAGAACCACTGTGCCCTGATACTTTGCTTTTCGGGCTTCCTCGGAATATTCCGGCTCGGTTTTGCTTAAAACCATCGGTGCCGAAACGCCGCCGCCAATCCGGTAAACACCGCCGCCCATGCCGCCGCCGGAGCCATCCCCGAAACCGTTTCCATCGCCGTTACCAACTCCACCGCCGCTTCCCTTACCCATGCCATTTGCGCCTTGGCCCAACGAAGTTAGCACATCTTTAGAGAGCGGATTACCGTACTGCGGCGCATCCAGCTTCGGCGCTTCCGCCGTAATCGTCGGAGCTACCGGCAGTTTTGGCTGCGGCACAGCCAAAGCCGGAGGCTGAAATTGTTTGGGGGCAAACTTCGGCGGTGCGCCCTTGCTGACCGGAGTCGGCTGATGCGCTCCACCACCGCCACCGCCGCCCATTACGTCCTTTTTAGGAGGCGCAGCAGGCATATAAGGCTTTAACGGCATGTAGATGATGTCAGTTTTTTTCAGCACTTTGCCTAAAGGCGTCACTCTAAACAGGAGAAACAATAGCGCAATCGCCAAAATATGGATACCGATGGTAGACACGGTTGAAATCAAACCGGCCTGCTTCGGCGCTATGTCGTAGCTTTTCCAGATATCCTGAACGTCCGCCGGCTTGGAAGTAATTTCCAAGGGCGGCAGTTTAGGGGGATTGAAATACTCTTTAATGTTTCGGACAGCGCTCTTAAACCAGGGTTCTTCCAACTCCGGGTTTAAAAGACGTTGTAGATGAGCATCAGGATCGAATTGCTGGGCAGCCCTTCCGTCCAGGCCTCTTTCTTCAGTTATCACAGCCCACTCCGCTCAAGAAAATTTCGCCGAACTACCAAGCTCATACCCTGGGCTGGCCTGCTCGCTCTGCAAATAATAGGACGTATCTGAAAAACGCGTAGTTGCACAGAATCCATCAGCCCGCGCTTTTTCACTGTATCACTTAGCGGCCCGTAGTGCCCGCCTTAAAAACGGCTCGGAACTTTCCCAAATGCTTGGAAGCACATCGGTCAGCTCATGACCGGATTGTAACTTTACCAGTTCGATGTTTGTGCGCCTTGCGGCAAATTCTTCCGAGTATTGGATGGGTACCGTCGGGTCCTGGATGCCATGAATCAGCAGAGTCGGTTGTGAAAACGCAGGATAAGGTTCGTATTTTTCCGCGTCTTCCATGAATTGATACCCCAAAACAGCCTCCCGTCCGAGCGCATAATGATAAACCATCAACTGATCCGTCCTCTGCCACTCCGCCAACTTTTCCGGTTTCAGCGTTTCTTTCCAGAGTTGGTAAAAGCGAAATGCCGGGGCAAGCAGCAGCAGTGCGGCCGTTTCCGGATGGCGCGCCGCGTAAAGAGCAGCCAAATATCCGCCCAAACTCGAACCGATCAGAACCACTGGTTCATGGCGCGCTGCTTGTTCAACCACTTGGAGCTGCCCGGTCAGGGTCAGGCGTTCAAAATCACCTTGCGCCAAATCAGGTATTTCTACGGGAATGCCCTGCAAATGGAGGCGGTCGCGGAAGAAAACCGCTTTCCGGGAAGTTGCGCCGGAAGCAAAACCGTGCAGATAAAGGATGCGGTTCATGATAACTTGACAACGTAGGGTAGCGGGAATGCACAAACAGCTTGCTACCTGTTTTTAATCTCGCTACAATCAATGACTTTGAAGCACTTCACAGCCGCACACCATTTTCTGGTTACGCTCCCTGTTTAAGATGAATCATTGACCGGTTTTTCGGATCCGGGCAGCTTGTCCAAGTGGAAATGTGCGTTTGCCCCGAGGGAGGGGATGGAAATGTCAGTTGAACAAAAAGTAAAAGAAATCATTGTGGAACAGTTAGGCGTAGATGAAGCGCAGGTAGACCAGAGCGCATCGTTTGTGGATGACTTGGGCGCGGACTCGCTCGATATTGTGGAGCTGGTGATGGCTTTCGAAGAAGCGTTCGGAATCGACATCCCCGACGAAGACGCCGAAAAAATCACCACCGTGAAACAGGCCATTGATTACATTGAAGCTAAGAAGAAATAGAGCGCTGCTCCAAACTCAATCCTTGGGGATCGAGGAATCTACCAGATATGGGGGGAATCAGTGGCGCGCAGAGTAGTTGTCACAGGCGTCGGCTTATTGTGTCCGGTTGGAAATAGTACGGAAGAATGCTGGTCCGCTATCCAGAACGGCAAATCGGGCATCGGCCCGATCACACAGTTTGACGCTTCCCAGTTCAATTGCCGAATTGCAGGTGAAGTTCAAAATTTCCGTCCGGCGGACTTTATTGAACAAAAAGAAATCAAAAAGATGGGCCGCTTCATTCAGTTTGCGATTGCGGCCAGCGAATTTGCAGTCAATAATGCCGGACTGAAGGTGGCCGAAGAAGACGCCGAGATGTTTGGCGTTTATATCGGCAGCGGCATCGGCGGTTTTGAAATGATTGAACGCGAGCATAAAACCTTGCTGGAACGGGGACCAAGCCGGATTTCCCCGTTTTTCATTCCATCCTGCATTGTGAATCTCGCCAGCGGCTTTGTTTCCATTCGGTTCGGCGCCAAAGGGCCGTCTTCCGCAACCGCCACCGCCTGCACCACCAGCGCCCATTCGATCGGCGATTCTTTCCGGCTCATCCAACACGGCTACGCCGATGTGATGATCTGCGGCGGAAGCGAAGCCTGCGTCACGCCGATGGGCATCGGCGGATTTGCCGCCATGCGCGCGCTTTCCACCCGTAATGACGACCCGCAACATGCTTGCCGCCCTTGGGATAAAGAGCGGGACGGCTTCATTGTAGGCGAAGGATCGGGCATTCTGGTCATAGAAGAACTGGAATACGCCAAGCGTCGCGGAGCCAATATTCTGGCCGAACTGGTTGGGTATGGCATGAGCAGCGATGCTCACCATATTACTTCCCCGCCTAAGGATGGCGATGGCGCTTATCGGGTGATGCGCAATGGCTTGAAAGACGCCGGATTGGAGCCTTCGCAGATTCAATACATCAATGCGCATGGAACCTCAACGCCGGTTGGTGACCTGGCGGAAACCATCGCATTGAAGCGCGTATTTGGGGAGCATGTCGCTAAACTAGCGGTGAGTTCCACCAAATCCATGACCGGCCATCTGCTCGGAGGCGCGGGCGGATTGGAAGCCGGCATTACCGTTCTGGCGCTGCGCGACCAGATTGCGCCGCCCACCGTGAACTACGAATTTCCGGATGAAGAATGCGATCTGGATTATGTGCCGAATCAAGCCCGGCCAATGCCGATGGAATATGCGCTTTCCAATAGCTTCGGCTTTGGCGGCACAAATGGCTGTTTGATATTCAAAAGATATGAAGGATAGCCGCTTCCGGCTACCAACGCATTTTGCATGAAGATCATTGTTTCGGTGAAGCAGATTCCGGCGCGGGATTCCAATTTGTCCATTGATGCGTCCGGCAAGCGGCTTGACGAAACAAATCTGAACTTCGAAATGAATGAGCCGGATGCTTATGCTTTGGAAGAAGCTTTTCAGTTAAAAGAAAAGCAGGGCGGCGAAGTAGTGGTGCTTTGTGTGGGACCGGAGCGGGCCGCGCAAACCCTTCGCGAGGCTTTAGCCAAAGGAGCAGACCGCGCCATTCATGTTCAACTTTCGCGCACCGACCTCGATCCGTTCACCACCGCCAGCCTGCTGCAAAAAGTCCTGCAAGCGGAATCGCCGGATCTGGTGCTGACCGGTTTGCAATCGGATGACTTCGGTTACGGGCAGACAGGCGTGATGTTGGCGGAACTGCTGGGGGTGGCTCATGCCACCATCGTTGTTGCAGTAGAAATAACAGGTTCGCAGCTACGAGTGAAGCGCGAACTGGAAGACGGCTGGTATCAGCATGTAACATTGTCGCTGCCGGCGGTGTTGACGATTCAAAGCGGAATCAAGAAATTACGCTATGCCACGCTCATGGGCTTGCGTAAAGCGAAAACCAAAGAAATCAAGGTTGTAGATGGCGCTGCGCTTGGAGTAGTTCTTCCGGCATCAACTTTGGAGCGGATCTACGCGCCGGAACGCAAGAAAACCGCGCAATTGTTCAGCGGCGACCCAACGCAAGCTGCGGCGCAGTTGGTGGAAAAGCTTCACGCGGAAGCGGGCATTCTATGAGCGTCCTGTTGTTTGTGGAACAGCGCGACGGAGTGATAAGCCGACTTTCGCTCGAAGCCATGAGCGCGGCCCAGGAAATCGCCAGGTTCCTTCACCTGCCGGTTACAGCAGTGGTCATAGGTAGCAATGGGGCGGAAGCAGCGGCTTACGGCGTGAACAAAGTTTTACTGATTGAACACCCGCTGCTGAATCAATACACAGCCGACGGCTTCACATTGACTGTTGAACAGATCATTCAACAGGAACAGCCGCCGTTGGTTGTGTTTCCGCATAGTTATCTGGTGCGCGATTTTGTTCCGAAACTGGCTGCCCGTTTTCGCTGTGGTTTCATCAGCGATGTGGTTTCGGCGCGTTGTGAAGAAAACCAGAATGTTACCTGCGTCAGACAGTTATTTGGAGGCAAACTGAACGTGGATGTTCAGGTTGACGACAAACTGGCGTTTATTTCCATTCAAGCAGGCGCTTATCCGGCGGCTGAATCAAAGGAAACACAGGCTCCCATTGAAACAGCCGAGGTTAAACTAGCGCCGGAGCAGATTCGAAGCAAGCCGGAAGCTCCGTTCCGGGAAGCACAGCGGGCGGTGGACCTTTCCCGCTCAAATCTGATTGTTTCGGTGGGGCGCGGCATTCAAAGCGAGAACAATCTTCCGATGATGCGGCAGTTGGCCGATGTTCTTGGGGCGGAGCTAGGCGCTTCACGGCCCATCTGCGACCAGAACTGGCTGCCGATGGAACGACAGGTAGGAAGTTCCGGCCAAACCGTGGCGCCCAAAGGGTATTTTGCCATCGGCATCTCCGGCGCGATTCAGCACATTGTGGGGATGAAAGGCGCGCGTACTATTGTGGCCATCAACAAAGATGAAAACGCGCCGATTTTTGAGATCGCCGATTATGGAATAGTGGGCGATCTTTTGGAAGTGGTTCCAGCGCTGATTGAAGAAGTAAAGAAGGCTAAGAGTTGAAGTTGTTCATTCCCGTTCACGGCAGCAGAATAGGCGGCTTATTCTGCCTGGTTTTGACTCTGGCAGGCATCGGCTGTAAACATCCTGTTTCGCCCGATGTGGCAGCTACCGTCAACGGGCGGCCCATCACATACGCCGAAGTGGATCACGCACTTTCCACGCAAGTTGCCGGCACGCAGTTAAAAGCCGGCGATGACCAGGCGCGGGAATTGAAGCTGGAAATGCTGCGCACTCTGATTGATGCCGAAATCATGCAGCAGAAAGCCGAAAAGGAAGGACTGCTCGCGTCTGATTCCGATGTGGACGCAAAGTTCAACGAAACGAAAGCTCCTTATACGCAGGATGAGTTCAAGCGGCAGTTAACCGCGCGCCACATGACGGAAGAAGACTTGAAAGCGCAGTTGCGGCGCGACCTGAGCATTCAAAAACTGTTGAATAAAGAAATCGGCTCGCACATCGGCATTACCGATGCCGATGTGGCCAGCTACTACAACGCCAATAAGCTGAACTTTAATCTGGCGGAACCGCAGATCCATTTGGCGCAGATTCTGGTAACGCCCGTGCCGGATATGAACATCCACAATCTGAAAAACGACAAAGCCCAGAATGACGAACAGGCGAAAGCCAAAGTTGAAATGCTGGAAAACCGTTTGAAGCAGGGGGAGGATTTCGGCACACTGGCCCAAAGTTATTCGGAGGACCCGGACTTTGCTTCCAATGGAGGAGACATGGGGCCGCTGCCGCAGTCTTCGCTCGACAAAGCAAACCCGGAATTACGGAAACTGATTCTCGATATGATGCCGGGCCAGGTGTCGCATGTGATTCACACTCCGGAAGGCTATCGGATTCTGAAAGTGATTTCGAAAGAACCGGCCGGTCAGCGCGAGTTGGGCGATCCGCGCGTTCAGGAAACCATCCGCATGCAGTTGTTCAACAAAAAAGATCAGCTTCTGCGCGCCGCTTTCTATGAAAACGCGCGCGCAGAAGCCAAGATCGTCAATTACTACGCACAATCCATTTTGGCTAGTCGGGATAACAAGTAATCTTCAGTATCCAAATCCAGAAAGCGGAATCGTGTACGGCCCTCCGGCGGCATTGTCATGCAAGGCTAAAAAGGCATTGCGAAATCCAGGGGCGGCCGGTTTGTAGGCAAAGCTGATAGCGCAGGTGCGATAAGCCGCTACCGTGCTGCCGCAGGTGTTATTGGTGATGAAGAACTCACTGGCATTCGCGCCTTCGATGGCGGTACCGGCAAAGCTCACCGGATCAGTGCCGTTTGCATAAAAATAAATCGTGCCGGTGGCGCTGGTTTGGCCCACCGGGTAATTTCCCAGAAACCAAGACGGATTGGAAATTTGAAGCGAAACGGACGCGCCCACTCCATGAAGATTGATTACCTGCGGGCTATCGGGCGCGTCGTCTATAATCACAATCCGGTTAGTGCGCACGCCTCCTGCGGAAGGAGTAAACGAGAACGAAACGGAACAAGTGTGCTGAATGCCGATTTCTCCATTGCAACTTGTGCCGGTAATCGCGTAGTCAGCAGGATATTGGTCGCCCAAAGCATATTTGGGAAGATTGGCGATGTGCAGAAAACCATTGCCGGTATTGGTGACATACACCGTGCCGGAAGCCGTTGTTCCCGGCGCCAAGGTGCCGAAATCCCATGAAGTGTTTGAAAGTTCCACTTGCGGCGTGATGCCGGTGGGCGTAGCAATGAATGCTGCGGCCGTGGAATTGTCGAAGAGCTGCCCGACAACCACATTGGAATTATTCACCGCGCTGACGAGCAGACCTGCATTCAAATTATCAGGGCAGACGATCGTAGGAAAATGCAGGTCCGGCGTGCGAAGAAAGCCGGCCCCTAAAAGAGTTCCGGCAGTTACATTGTTGTTGTTCAAACCACGAGTTTGAGTAAGGCCATAGTTAAGACCTCCGGGATCGAGAAGCAGTTGAAGGAGAGGTTGTCCGGGAATCGACAAATATCCATCAATCACAGTCTGCGAAGGAAGCAGCTCCACTCCTGAGTTGTTCAGGGGACCGGCTGCGTAGGCGAGATTATGATAAACCGGCTGCGTGCCGGTCATGGTGTATTTGCCGTTGGCATCGCGGGAAAACAGGAACCGTTGATTGCCGCCATCGGTGAAATCACCCACCATCATGCCATTGTCGTTCAAGCCGGTAATCCGAAACTGCATGATGGCTTGAATCGAGGGCGGGGTGGGAGGCGGATCGATTTCCAGGTACGATCCATCAGCGTTTCGGATAAAAGCATGATAAACCTCGTTCACATTGTTGAAATAATAGCCGACAATCTGCCCCGGATTATTGATTGCTGTCAATTGAGTGGCGATGGAATTGTCTGTTCCCGGAAACACAATCGTTGTCATTGTTCCATCGGGAGCGCGCAAAAATCCTTTTGAACTCTGGGGCGGCGTTCCCGGCACGGTGCCGATGATCTGGCCTTTATCGTTAATGCCGCTTGGATTGCCAGGGCTGAAAGTGGTGCAGGTGTAAGCTGAAGTGGCAGCTTCGCCTGGTAAAACGCTTATCGCTAACAGCGCAACGGCTGAAAGCAGAATGGATCGATTCAAACTTGTCCTCCTAAGGTTGGTTCCGAATACTGTATCATTTACCAAACGAGTCCAGCGGGAACAGAGTTTACTTGGAGGGAACAGGAGGGGCAGGCAGCATGTTGCGGATAGCGGAGATGCGCCACCCATCGGCCTGACGAACGAACAAAAGAGTAGTCCGCATTTTGCGGCTTGCGCCGGCGGCAAGGCCGGTCAACTCATAGCGTCCGTCTACTATCGCAATGGCGGGCCCAACGAAGCGGATAGATTCAACAGCGATGGTGCGGCTGCCGCCGGTTTTCTGCGAACTGCTCATTGTGCCGCGCACCACTTCTTCACGACCTTTGCGCCATTCGCCGGAAGAAACAAGCTGATCGGCATCGCTGGTGAAAAGAGCTTTGATGGCGTTAGGATCCTGGCGCTCACGCGCGGCGACATACTGTTTCACTATTCCGCGAATCGCAGTTTCATCAGCAGCGAATTGCTGCGCAAATAAATATGGAGCGATGAACAGCAGCGCAAAACAAAGGAGCAGTCGCGGCATAAGATTATTTGGCTGGCGGCTGGCGATGAACACGCTCCATGTATTCGCGCACGTAGTCTTGAAAGATCAGTGGCACTTCATCACGATTGATTTCGCCGCCGGTATCGGAATGCTGCGCGACCTGATCGGTGTAAGCGGTTTTTAATTGCTGCTTGCCGGAAGGAACTTCCACCGTCATTTCGCCGGAAACCTGCGCGGAGCGTTTACCGATGATCTCCGCCAGCTTACCCATTGCTTCCTGTTCCGCAGTGTTCTTCAAATCTTTTCCGCCGTCCTGTTTACCCGCGCCGGATTTTGATTGATTGCCGCCTTTACGCTCGGAACTGCCGCCATTCTGATTTTGCGCTGTTTGGGCCATTTCGGTGGCTTGGCCCTGTTCGTTGCTGCGAGCGTCGGCTTTGGCGTTGTTCGGCGATTGCGAAGCACCCTTTTGATTTTGAGATTTACCGCTTTCCGATTGCGTCGGGTCCTGGTCAGGAGCAGCGGCGTTTTTCGCTGGGGATTGCTGTGCGCTTTGTGAGGGTTCTTCAGGAGTGGTTTTAGCGAGCAGGCTGGACATGGCGTCTTTCATGCGGCTCATCAAACTGTCGTTCTGCGATCCATTTGAAGTTTGGGAGCGACTGCCTTGTTCACCATTCTTGGCAGGGTCAGCGTTGTCGGAAGCTTTCTGGGCAGCGGAACCGGTTGAAGCCATGCTTTTATTTGTACTGTTTTTCTGATCGCTGTTGGGGGAAGTTCCGCCGCTCTTTGAGTTCTGCGACGAAGAACCGCTCCCTTGTTCAGGTTGTGTTCTGTTACTCGCTTCCAAAGGATTTTGGACGCCTGCCGCTTCGCTCATACGATCCGTGCGCGTGTTTGTTGGCGCAAGCCGCCCTGCTTCCATTTCCGCTTTCAATAAAGAAGAGGTTTTATCAGGATGTGAGACGCTGTTCAAGCGAGCTTGCACAGCGGCAGCTAAGCGTTCCAGATGAATCGGCGCTAATGAGGGCCGCAGATCAAGATCGCGGCGTACCATATAACGAAACGCGAACAAGGCGAAAGCAGCGCCGGCCAAGGCGAAAGCCACTGCCCAGGAGCGTTGAAAGCGCAGCGGAAACACTGAGCTTGCGTTTACCTGCCGACTCACAGTTTCTGCGTAAGCAAGCTGCCATTGGCCGGCGTTGGTGTTCGCCAATGACAGGTTGTTCTGTAAATACCAAGCGGTGGAAATAGTATCGCGCAGTTCTAACTGTTGGTCCAGGCATTGGGCGGTTGAATACGGAGTGGGAATTCTTTTGCGAAAGCGATAAGCCGCGATGCCTGATCCAATAACGGCCAAAGCCAAAAGCCAACTCCAGTTGAGCAATTGAGTGCCGAGCAACAGAACCAGAACGGACCCGGCCAGAACCAGTGACACGGCAAATGATGCTTGCTCCATGCCAAGCATCGAAATTCTGCGGCGATGCGCGCTTTGAACAAGCGCTTCGATTACATGAGAACGGCTGGCCAACGCTTTCCGCCTGCCTAATTATCCCATGAGCGTGGCGCGGCCATTTATAGGGGAACGATTACTGTTCAATTTTCAAACCCGCATGGCCGTGTGGACGTTTGGGGTCATGAAATGAGATTAGCCGGTAAGCAGTCCTTGTTCTTGGTCAGGGCAATCTGCCGTTGTCGCTGTTCAGGAGTCCACACCCGCCATCATCGCGTTTTCAGGCCGGCGTTTTCAAACAGGCTCTTAGCCCTCCTCCGGAGTTGCCGGCCTGTTATTTCACCCATTCAGACCACTGCTCGAAATTCCAGTTCAGATTTTTTTAGATTATTTTCTGTTTGTTTTCTATCGCTTATTAGATTTGGGGAAGCACTTGCGGTTTGGGCCGTACTACACTTTGAACCGCATGAACCCTGAACAACCCGAGAACACCACTCCTGAAAAGCAGCCGAGTGAAGCCCGGCTCCGCGCTAATCGCGCCAACGCGCAGAAAAGCACCGGCCCGAAAACCGAAGCAGGCAAACAGCGTTCCGCCCTGAACGCCACCCGCCACGGCATCCTGAGCCAGGTCATCCACCTGCCCGAAGAAGAGATGAACTCCTATCACGAGTTCACCGAAACCTACGTCGCCTCATTGTCACCGGTCGGAGCCGTCGAAACGCAATTAGCCAACTCCTGCGCCGATCTTCAATTTCGCCTGCATCGGCTCGCCGCTGCCGAACACAACCTGTTTGCCATCGGCCACGACGAACAAGGTGAGTTATGGAACACCGGCCACGCCGAATCTCATGCCGCCTTAACGATGGCTGAAACTCTCCGCCAGGCCGCCAACCCGTTAGCCCTACTCACCCTCTACGAATCGCGCTTGAACCGCCGCTTCCTGCAAACTTTGAAGCAACTGCGTGACATCCAGCAAGACCGCAAACAGCAGGAACAGCGGGAATTGGAAGAACTCCACCTGATGGCTTTCAACCATCCGCAACTGGAAGAAAAGATAGAGCCTGCGCAGTTTGGCTTCGTTTGTTCGAACGACACTTGGCAGCACTTCCGCCAACGCCGCTTCCTGCTCGGTTCTTTTTCCAAACCGCAACCGCCAAAAACGCCCCGGCGCATAAACCAACAAACCGCCGCCTGACTTGAATGCAACCAACGCGTTGCCGGATCTTTGACAATTAAATATTTTGCTCAGGGCTGAACACTCTCTTTCACTGAGGTAGAACCGGCGCGCTGATGTCTTGCTTATTTTCTCCATTCAGGGCATCGAGAAACGCCAGCAGGTTGTGCTTGGTCTGCTCATCCATGTAGAAGCGAAGGAGTCGTGTATCCACATGCGGATTCGGAATTCCGCCTTGGCTATAAAAGTCGAGTACTTCGCCCAGAGTTTTAAACCGTCCGTCATGCATATACGGTCCCCGGCGCGCCAAATCGCGCAGCGTGGGCGTTTTAAACTTGCCGAAGTCCCCCTTCTTTTTGGTCACAATCTCAAATCCGGGGTCCGGATCAGGCCCGTCCATTCCAATGCCCAAATTGGCAAACTTTTCATTGGTAAAGTTCGGGCCGTTGTGGCACTCAGCGCACTCGCCCTTTCCGTTAAAAAAAGCCAGTCCCTCTTTCTGCTGTTTCGTCAAAGCCGATTTATCGCCTGCTGCGTAGCGGTCATACGGCGAATCACCGGAAACAATCGTGCGCTCATACGCGGCAATGGCTTTGACAACCCGATCGAAGTTAATAGTGTTGTCCCCGAAAGCAGCCGCAAACAATAGGGGGTAACCTTTGATGCTTTGCAAAGTCTGCACCGTTTTATCCGCAGTCATGTTCATCTCATCCGGGTTGGTGATCGGAATCACTGTCTGCGCTTCCAGCGTAGGAGCGCGTCCATCCCAGAATTCCAATCGTCCCCAAGCCCGGTTCACCAGCGTCGGCGTATGCCGCCCCGTCAATTTTCCGTTCACTCCCGGAGAAAAAGGAGTGCTGCCTGAAAAAGCGTGTTCCGGCTGATGACAGAACGCGCAGGAAACTACCCCGTTTGAAGAAAGGCGCCCATCATAAAACAACATCTTGCCCAACTGCACACGCGCCGGTGAATAAGCGTTATCATCAGGCCAATCCATACGCGGCAGCCCGAGCGGAAGCGCAAACTCGTTTCCATCTGACGCGGCATGAGCCGAAACAGAACAGCCGAGCAGCAAACAACATACTGCCCGTTGAATAGCACTAAGAAGCATTGGATTCTGAGGCGTTCCTGCGAAACGCTCTGGGCAGACGTGGCGTAACGAACCGGAACCGCCGCCCGATAATCATCTTTACCAGCAGATGATCCGTGCTGTGCGTTACGCCGAGGCCCACTCCGAAGTTAAACTCCCAGTTCGGGCCGAAATCATAATCAAAAGAAGGCACAATCTGCTCCTGCTGCAAGCGAAACACGTCAAAGCCGGTAATGGGACCTAGCGATCCGTAGTACTCAAGTCCGGCATTCAGTTTTCGAGTGATGTTATAAGCGAACTTAAAATTTGGCGAAAAGCCAACTCCCTGCGGTACTCCTGGCCCATGAAATGATCGCTCTAAAGCCGGATTAAAGGCCAGATACCAGCGCCCTAGCTGCTTATCCACAATCGGACGAATTTCCCAGGTCCATGTATCGGACGAAAAAATAGGCCGCTGATATCCGATCTCTGTAGATAAACTCACGCCCACCGGCCAATGCCACCTTTCCGGTGCGCGCACTCTGGGACGGATATGGTCGCCCACCCACTTGTAACCTTGGTGCGGTCCGGCGCTCGTAAAAATATAAAAGCCGGTTTCAAACCAGTCGTTCCAGCCCTGCGTTATCTCAATCGTTTCATGCACCTGATGTTCATCGGGAAGAACACCGGCTACGCTATCTTTGAATCCTTCCACGGTAAAATTACTGTGAAGTTCAATCATGGTGCGTCCGGCCGGTATCGTATCGGACCCATAAACCTGAATTTCATAGTTGCCCTGTCCGTACAAAGCAAAGGAGCTAAGCAGGAATAAAAGAAATTGAAGACTTGTTGTTCTCATCCCGCACTTCATTTTCACTTGGAATTTGTTCTTCAAAAAACAATCCTGTTATACACGTATTATGGGCTTGCTCGATTTATCTATGGCTGGCTCGAAGCATTCGGGGTGGTTGGCCGCATCCGCAGTTTCCCAGAATCTGAGTAATCCGCGAGAAATCGCGAAAGCAATCTCCTGGAGCCGTCGGGATTTTCTGCGCGCCGCTACCGGAGCAACCGCCGGTGCTGCCGCCTTGTTTGGCGCTGCTCCGTTACCAGCTCTGGGCGTGCCGCGCAGCAGAAAAGTAGTGGTTGTTACTTTCGGCGGCGGCGCGCGCGACGAGGAAACGTTCATGCCTGATGGGCAGGAGAATATTCCTCATCTTCTTTCCGAGTTGATTCCCCGTTCCACCTTCTTTACGCAGGTGATAAATCGGGGCATCCTGGGCCACTACGTTGCAACCGCCAGCTTGGCTACCGGCGTTTACGAAAAGTTCAACAACTTCGCTGCGGTTGCGCCGGAAAACCCTACCGTCTTCGAATATTTCCGCAAGGATCTGAACCGCCCCGCTTCCGATGCCTGGGTGATTGCGCCTAGCAACGGCTTCAACCGGATCGGGGAAAGCGAGAATCGCAGTTATGGGCTTGGTTTAGGGGCTGGCGTCATTCTTCCCAAACGGCTGCTTGCTTCAGCCGTGTCGAACCGCAGCGGCGATGGCTACGAACACCTGCTGCAAGATAACTACGAAACACCGCTCTACGCGCCGAAGCTTCATAACACCGGCAGCGATCTGGAACTGCATCAGATGGCGGAGATTTTAAAGTTGTCTGTTTCCGATTTCACGGCTCATGCGCGCAGCCTGGCCAGTCCCGATGAATTGTCGGTTTACATTGCGCGTCAACTGATGCGGCAGCTTGCGCCTAGCTTAGTCTGGATCACTTTGCATGATATTGACATTGCCCATTCCGGCACGTACTCGCTGTATCTGGATGCGATCCAACGCTCTGACCGGCTCTGCGCCGAAATCTGGAAAACCATTCAAAGCGAGCCGGAATACGCCGGAAAAACAACCATGCTCATCCTGCCGGATTTTGGCCGCGATTCCGACACCGACGCGGGCGGCAACGGTTTCCAGCACCACCGCACCGGTGACCCGTTATCGCGCACTACCTGGATGCTGGCTGCCGGGCCGGGCATCCGCGAAAATGTTGTCATCGACCGGGCTGTAGGCTCCATTGATCTGGTTCCCACTCTCGGTTCCATGTTGGGGTTCTCTCCCCGCTTTGCCCAGGGCAATCTGATTCACGAGGTTTTGTAGCGCCATGAACGTGAACCGGCTGCAAACCGAATCCTTCGCCGCTTACCCGCCCGAAGCAAAACAGTTGGCGCAGAATCATCTGGCGCTGCTGCAATCGCTTCCCTTGAGCTTTCTGCCGCTGCTGCTGCGCGAAGTAATTGCTTACGACTGGAAGTTTCCAGCGGAAAAACGCGAGCTAACACAGCAGTTTGCTTTTCTGCAAGCGCTTTCGCCCGCAGCTTTACAACAGCGCATGGCGCCTTTCGCGCAATTGCAACTCACGCCTCAGCTTGAAAGCTCCGATTGGGTGAACTCGCCGGGGCTTTTCTCTGAACAACTCTCCGCTCATCTTTGGGCAACTCATCAGATTGATGCGTTTCGCACTGCCGCTATTGACTACGTGCATCAAGTGAACGCCGCTGCCCAACCGGAACCGCTGCCAGTTCACCGCTTGACGGTTGCGGTGATCGGGCAGGAAGTTTCAGAGCCGCAGTATCGTTTATTTCGCAAACTGCGCCCGCAAGGCACTTACTTCAAGCACGTTGATCCGAAAGACGGCTACAATCTGCTAATAGCCGGAGTCTTGGAACGGGCCAAAGCCCATCCGGTTCCTTTCGCGCATTGGTATATTGACGGCGGCAAACTGGAAGCCGAACAGCACCCGGAACTTACCTGCGTTTCTTATGCGAGCTTGGAGCCGGTGCGATTGGAACTCTTAAAGCAGATTGAGGGCGCGATGCATTCCGGCGCCGGATCGGAAGCGCTGCGTTCCATGCTGGCCCAGATGCAGCCTGCACAGTTGAAAATGAGCGACGTGGGCAAAGCTCGTGTTCTGAATCGCTTTCAAATCAGCTTGTTGACGGAAGGCTCAGGCACTCAATTATTTAGCACTACGTTCGTGCAATGGGGCGCTCGTGAAGCGCTGCGCCGCGCTCAACCCTTAACGTTGCTGACACGCTACGCGCCGCGCCAACGTCCTCGTGTCGCTACCGAAGCGTTTTCGCCCAGAACCCAGGACGCGAGCTTCGATCCTCGCGGTTCTCTGATTGACGCTGATATGAGCGCTTATTACACCTGGATCAATCAACAGCGTTTATTGGGCGCTGAACAGGCATCCTTTCTGGTTTGGTTTGAAAACCATAACGAGGCTGTCGCGATTGGTCCGACATTCGCGCGCGGCGCGGAATCAAACGAAAACGTCAACTTGAAAACGCTGTTGGCCCGCTTAGCTTGATTCGGTTTTTCGGAACGACTGTCTCTTGTAAGTGCTGCTGCGGCGTAACCGGCTTCAACAAAGGCAGCAGATAATCATGAAACGCCGGCAGCACATCGTTGCGATCCTGGTTCAACCACGCTTCCGGAAAAGGCTTTTCCAGAAAAGCCACTGTTTCCAGCTTCGCTAAACCCGGCTGAATCAGGTAAGGCGATTGACTCGCGCGATGCAGAGTGACCATGTGTTCTCCATTGCCATGCAGGACCGCGCGAACCGCTTCCCTGCCGCATAAGCGCGCTTCCTGCCAGTCAATCGGGGAAACATACGCGCTGCTGGATCGTCCGAGCAGTCCCGGCTTCTCGCTGCGGGCGCGTATCTTTAATTGCTGCGTCACCAGCATTGCCAGTCGATGCGCCACGTTCATAGCCAGGCTACCGCGCGAACCGAAGCGGACATCAGCGCCGAATGCTTCTCCATTCTCGTCCAGTTGGCCTTCGCAAACCGCCACTACACAGCGGTTCAAGCGCGTGTACACTTTATCAACATCAGCTAAAAACTTCTGTAAAGGAAGACGATGCTCGGGCATGTAAATCAGATGAGGGGCATCATCCGGCCAATGACGCGCCAATGCTGTAGAAGCCGCAATCCAGCCCACGTTGCGGCCTAGAACTTCAATAATTTCCACCTGACCGGGAAGCGCCCGGTTATCCGCTCCGATATCGCGCACCGCATTGGCAAAGAACTGCGCTGCCGATGCGTAACCAGGAGTATGATCAGTTTCCGTGATGTCGTTGTCGATTGTTTTGGGAATGCCGATCACCGACAATTCATAATTACTCGCACGGGCCAGAGTCGCAATCTGATGCGCGGTGCCCATTGATCCGTTACCACCGTTGTAAAGGAAATAGCGGATGTTGTGAGCTTTAAAAACTGCTAACACCCGTTCGAGATCGCTTTTCTTAATCTCGTGCCTCGATGTGCCTAAAGCCGAAGCAGGAGACTGCGCCACCGCGCGAACCGTTTCTTCCGGCTGCTTCAACAGATCAATGAAGTCTTCCGTTAAAACTCCGTTGATTCCGAAACGTGCGCCATAAAGACTGCTGATTTGCGAGTGGCGGCGAGCTTCTTCCACCACGCCCAGAAGACTGGCGTTGATGACCGCAGTAGGGCCGCCGCTTTGAACCAGAACCGCAACGCTCATACCTTATTCTTCAAACGCGGTTGTGCCGCCAACACGCGTGACGCAGCGTGCCCCGGTGATTGCACCGTTCAAAGCGCTTTCTTTTAAGCTTCCGCCTTGTAGAAATCGGCAAAGAAAGCCTGCATTGAAACTATCGCCTGCGCCGGTTGTGTCCACTACTGCTGCTTTCACCGCCGGAACATGAAAACTTTCGTTTCGGCTGTAAACAAATGCGCCGCGCGCCCCCAGCTTAACAACAACCACGCTGGCAAGTTCGCCTAGTTCGCGAGCGGCATCTTCGGCTTTCGCTTGTCCGGTCAGATAGCGCGATTCATCCTCGTTGGGAAAGAAAATGTCGGTATAACGAAGCACATCGCGCAGTCCTGAATCCCATCGTTCCGTCGGATCGTAGTTGCAATCAAGTGAGGTTGTCAGTCCCAATTGTTTTGCTTTCTGAAACAGTTCAACAGCATCTTTATGCAGCGCGGTGAGCAGAAAATAATGGCCGATGTGCAGATGCCGCGCTTGGCGCAGATAAGCATCAGGAATGTCATGCGCTTGCAGCATGGCAATGGTTCCCGGATACGTCACAGCGGCCCGGCTACCATTTTTACTATGCCAAATGGTGATGCCCGTTTTCTCGGTTGGGTGTAAGCGCAGCGCGTCCAGGTTCACTTGTGCGCTCGATAATCGGTCTTCGAGAAATTTTCCAAACGAATCCCTGCCAAGCACGCCAACATAGCCGACCCTGGTTCCTAGCCTAGCCAGATTAAAAGCCGTGATGCCGCTGGAGCCGCCGATTGCCAAATCCATGCGGCTGGCCAGCTTTTCCTTGCCGACTTCCAGTTCGAGCACGCCGTCGATCAGCAGATCGACGTTAACATCTCCGGCGACAATGCAATCCAGCATCTATTCGTCCTCATGAATGCGGAAGCCTTGCACCACGCGCGTGATGATGCCGTCCGGACTGGGATTATCGGGATTGAAACCCGCTCGTAAGCTCAAGTGATAAGCCAGCAGTTGCGGGAAAACGATTTCAAACGGAGTTCGGAGAAAATCAGGCAGCATCGCAGCGCAGGCCGGAATCAATTCATCGGCAATTGAATGCGCAACATTTTCGGGAACAACGGAAACCAGATAGCCGAGTTTTTTGCTGCGTAGTTCTTGCAGCAGATCTTCCTCATAACGCCGGATTTGCGAGTCACCAGAAAGCACGCTTACAACCAGCGTGTCTGCCGTGAGAAAGCTCATCGGACCGTGGCGCAAGCCAAGAAAAGTTTCCGGCAAAGCCACAATTTTTCCGGCGGTCATCTCCAGAATTTTTAAGCTGATTTCCCGCGCCATCGGGAATAACGGCGTGGAAGCCAGCACTACGACCCGCGACACGGAACGGTTCGCAATCCGTTCGGCTAATTGTTCAAACTTCGGAAGAAGAGATTTCACCTGCTGGCACAAACCGGGAAGCGCCGCGCTCAACTGATTAGTGTGGTTTAAACAAATTCCTGCTAATACCAGATTGGAAAAAGAACTGGTCATGACCAAGCTGCGGTCGTTCGTGCGCGGGTCAAGAAGTAACGTTCGTATTCCCTCGGCGCGGGCCAGTTTTCCTTCGGCATTACAGGTAATCGCTAGATGGCTGACTTGCGGAAATTCTCGACGGACTTTCGTTAAGGCCGCCATGCTTTCGGGACTATCACCGGAGCGAGCGAGCGAAATCAGCAACCCACCATCAGAAAAGAAAGGCGCAAGATCCACCAGCAAGTCTGTGGTAGGAATGGCCCAAGCTCCCTTCCAGGAAGCAGCTATCGCTGCCGCCGCATAAGCTGAAGTTCCAGCGCCCGTTACCACGACCGGTTTTGAATAGATCCATTCCGAAGAAAATCTTTCCTGGACGCGAGAAAGCGTGGTCGGCCAAAGCTCAGGCTGCTGCCGGATTTCGGCATGGGTGGTTGCGCCAAAAACCAAAGAGGAATGTTGCATTTTGCTTAAAGGGGCTATTCCTGCTTCAGCCCGAATCGAGAATGATAGAAATCAAATTGATTATCTATCATTCCGTTTTGGCGGCATTACCGGCAAGCGGTCTGAACTTTAACCATTCCTATGGAACTGGCGTCTAAAATGACTTGTTTCGCATCGTTTAAGCGCACCGGATAAGTTTTCAAGCCGCAGGAGCCGAGCAGCGCTTCACCGGTTCGGAGATCGAACTTCCACGAGTGCAGCGGGCAGACCAGCGTAGTGCCGCCCACCAGCCCATCGCTTAGCGGTCCGGCGCGGTGCGGACACTCAGCCTGCACCGCAAAGACTTGCCCGGTTCGAGTGTGAAAAATGGCGACTTTCTCGCCTTCCACAGCGAAAGTTCGGCCTTCCCCAAGAGGAATAGCATCGAGAGTTGAAATGATCTTTTCCACGATAAACTCCGTTATTGCAGAATCGGCAGCAGCGAAGCAAACTGGTTCGCCGTTGCAGGCTGGTACGCTTCGAGCCACGGATCTTTATAGGCCGCAATCGTTCGCTGCATTTCTTCATCCAGATGCGCGGCAATGCCTTCGCTATCATCCACTACAATTGAGCGGATTTTCGCTAAGCCGATGCGCTCCACAAAGCCGTAAGTGCGTTCCAGATGTTTGGCGTTTTCCCGGTAATACTGGATAAAGCGGCCCATATACTTAATTACGTCTTCGTGCGAATCCACCACGCATAGGATGTCGCCTTTGCGGACATGCGCGCCAGCGGCTCCGCCGATGTAGATTTCCCATTTGCCGCCTTCCACTGCTACCGCGCCTAAATCTTTTACCATTGCTTCAGAGCAGTTGCGCGGACATCCGGCAGTAGCCAATTTCAGCTTGCCGGGGCTATCGATGCCGCGAAACTGATGTTCAATCTTGATGGCAAGCGAAGTGCTGTCGCCAATGCCGAAACGGCAGAAATCGGTGCCCACACAGCTTTTGCAGGTGCGGTAGCGTTTGCCGTAAGCAAACCCGGACGGCATTTCCAGATCGCGCCAAACATTCGGCAGGTCCTCTTTCTTGATGCCTAATAAGTCGATGCGCTGGCCGCCGGTAAGCTTGACCATCGGCACTTTGTATTTATCAGCCACATCGGCAATGCGCCGCAACTGCCAGGAACTGGTAACGCCGCCCGCCATCTGCGGAATCACCGAGAAGGTTCCGTCCTTTTGAATGTTGGCGTGAACGCGATCGTTGATGAAGCGCGCATCGCGTTCATCTTCGTATTCATCGGCCCAGATTGTGGTGAGCAAAGTGGCGAGTCCCGGTTTGCTGCCTGCATCTTCTTTTCCACCGGCCAAAGCTTGAAAGACTGCCGAAACGGATTTCAAGTTTTGTTCTTTGCAAGTTTTGATCAGTTCCGGTTTAGTGAGCGGAACACCAGGCACGAAGTAGTGAATGGAAGGGTCTTCTTCCACTTCGCCGCCGCAGGCCCATTCCACCATTTCGGAAACCATGCTCTTGCAGGAACCGCAGCCCATACCGGCGCGGGTTGCTTCCATGACGGCTTTCGGGTTGCGCTTGCCCCCTTTCACGCATTTAATCAGGTCGCCTTTGCTCACACCGTTGCAGTTGCAGACTTGTGAATCAAGCGGCAGTTCTTCAAAGGTGACCTTCTTTGACGGCGCACCGATATCAAACAACAGCGACAAGCGTTCTTCGGGCAAAGGCGTAGCGCGATCAAACGCCTGCATCAGGTAAGCGGCTTTGCTGATATCGCCTAACAAAATGCCGCCAATCAAGCGTCCATCGCGGATGATCAGTTTCTTATAAGTACCCTTCTTCGGCTCAGTAAATTGAATAATTTCGTCGCGCTCGTCTTCCGGCTCCGTGACCCCCATTGACGCCATTTCCACGCCCATTACTTTCAGTTTGGTGGCTATTTTAGAGCCCGGATAAACGGAGTTGCGGTTATAACCGGTAATATTGTCAGCGAGCACCTTAGCTTGTTCCCACAAGGGAGCCACGAGGCCATACACCCGTCCCCGGTGCTGAGCGCACTCGCCTACCACGTAAATGTCAGGATCATCGGAGCGCATGTGGTTATCGACCACAATGGCGCGTTCCACCGTTAACCCGGCGCGTACTCCTAGTTCAACATTGGGCGAGATGCCGGTAGAGATAACCACCATCTGGTAGTCACCCGTTGAGCCATCGGCGAATTGAAGGCCGGTAACGCGATCTTCGCCGAGAATGGCAGTAGTGTTCCTGGAAAGGCGCACGCCGACATTCATCCGCTCCATGCTGGTTTTCAGAATGGCTCCGGCTTGCGCATCCAACTGCTGGCCCATCAGATACGGCCCACGGTGAATCACATCTACTTCAACGCCAAAGTTCTGCAAACCGCGGGCCGCTTCCAAGCCAAGCAAACCGCCGCCAATGACGGCCGCGCACGCCCGGCCCGTGGCGTAGTTGGCGATATCGCGGCAATCATCCAAAGTGCGGAATACGAAAACGCCCGGTTTGTAGGAGCCATCAGGCAGCGTTAAGCCTCCGAGAGGAGGAATATAAGCACTGCTGCCGGTGGCGATAATCAGCTTATCGTAAGGCTCCATTCTTCCATCCGCGCCTAGAATAAGCTTGGACCGGCGCAGAATGGAATCGACGCGCACACCGGCATGAAGCGTGATGTTGTTTTCCTTGTACCATTCCAGCGGATTCAGGAAAATTTCGCTTTCATCCTGCGTGCCATTTAAAACGTTAGAAAGAAGAATGCGATTGTAGTTGCCATAAGGCTCATCGCCGAACATAGTGATTTCAAACAGATCGCGGCCGCCGCGCGCCAGAATTTCTTCTACGGCGCGGGCTCCGGCCATGCCGTTGCCGATCACAACCAAGTTTTGTTTTGCCGCCATATCTCAAAACTCCATAAAACCGATATCAAGAATGACCAATCCATCAGTGCCTTCAGGCGCGGCGATCAGCACGTCAATAATGGTTTCCGGCGAAAGGTCTTCAACCACTGCTAAAGGAATATGCACTGATTCCTGGGCGCCCACGGGGAAATACCGCATCGGCTTTTCATTCCTGATCAACAGAAGATAAACAAGTTTGCCGGAAGCATTGCCGGCGCGAAAATATACCATCTGCGAACGCTTGTCGAAAGGCACTTTGTACAGCAGGGAAGGCTGAAGCGGGATGGGATTTTGCAGCCCGCGCCCTTCAAATTCAAAAACGCCTTGCAGAAAACTAGGCTTCTCTAACACTGGCTTCCTTTCTCTATACGTACTGCGCACACCTTAAACTCGGGCATGCGCGAGGTGGGGTCAAGCGCGGGATTTGTCAGCAAGTTGGCGCGTTCTTCTCCCCCGAAATGAAATGGAACAAATAAAGTGTCCATGCGAATACTGGTGGTCAGCCGGGCTTTGGCAACGGCAGTTCCACGACGTGTGGTGAGCCGGACGAGATCGCCTTCCTTGATGCCGTAACTGGCGGCCATAGAAGGATGAATTTCCGCGAACGATTCCGGCGTCAGTTCCCGCAGCTTCTTGACGCGCCGAGTTTGCGCGCCGGATTGGTACTGCGACATGACGCGCCCGGTGGTCAGGTATAACGGAAATTCCTGATCGGGTTCTTCCGCTGCGCTGCGATGTTGAACCGGGTGAAAGCGCGCCAGCCCATCCTCGGCAGCAAAGCGATCCAGAAACAAACGCGGCGTGCCGGGATGAGTTTCGCCGGGGCAGGGCCAGAACACTCCTTGTTCTTCGTCAATACGTTCATAACTGATGCCGGAGTAGTCGGCCACTCCACCGGCGGAAGCGCGGCGCAGTTCCTCGAAAACCGTTCTGGGTTCGGACGGAAAGAACCGGCCAAATCCCAAGCGTTCAGCTAAGGCCGCTATGGTTTGCAAATCGGAGCGAACGCCCGGAGGCGGTAACGTCACTTGACGACGGCGCAGAACACGGCCTTCCAGATTGGTCATGGTTCCTTCTTCTTCCGCCCACTGCGTGCAAGGCAGCACCACATCAGCGCATTCGGCGGTTTCCGAAAGAAACAGGTCAGACACGACCAGAAAATCGAGCGCACCCAAACGTTCATCCATGCGGCTGGAACGAGGCGCGGAAACGGCCAGATTGCTTGCGAAAACCAGCAGCGCGCGAACGCCGCCCTCGGCTCCCAAACTGTCGAGCATTTCGTAAGCCGAGCGGCCCGGCCCGGGAATGCTTTTTTCCGGCACGCCCCAGACTTGCGCGATGTGAGCGCGATGAGCGGGATTGTCGATTTTGCGATAGCCGGGAAGCTGGTCGGCCTTCTGCCCATGCTCGCGGCCGCCCTGGCCGTTGCCTTGGCCGGTGAGAGTGCCGAAACCGGAATATAATTTACCCACTTTGCCTAAGCCGAGCGCGAGATTGATAAATGAAAGCACATTCTCTACGCCCTTGCTTTGTTGTTCCGGGCCGCGCGCGGTAAGGATCATGGCGGTTTGCGCTTGGCCCAGCAGTTTGGCGGCAGTTAAGAGTTGTTTTTCGGGAACACCGGTGATGCGCTCCACTCGATCCGGCCAATAAGAAGAAACCACGCGGCGAACCGCATCGAAATTCTTGGTGCGCGAATTGATGAATTCCCGGTCGATGTAATTTTGTTGAATGGCGAGATAAAGAAGGCCATTTGCGAGAGCGGTATCGGTGCCGGGAGTGATTTGCAGATGGAGCGTAGCTGTGGCCGCAGTTGGTGTGCGGCGCGGGTCCACCACAATCAAGTTGCCGCCGTTGCGGGCGTGCTCCTGAAAATACTGCATCACAGGCGGCATAGTTTCCGCCGGATTGCTGCCGATCAACAGGATAGTTTGCGCTTGGGGAATGTCCGCTAAAGGAAAGGGTAATCCCCGGTCAATGCCTAATGCTTTGATGCCTGCCGCCGCAGCCGAAGACATGCAGAAGCGTCCGTTGTAATCAATCTGCGAGGTTCCCAAAGCTACCCGCGCGAATTTGCCCAGCAGATAAGATTTTTCATTGGTCAGGCCGCCGCCGCCGAAAATGCCAACCGCATCTTTACCGTATTGAGTTTGAATCGTTTGTAAGCGGACCGCGATCAGCTCAATTGCTTCTTCCCAGGAAGCATTGCGAAGAATGGCGTTCCTTTTATCGCGAAGTAATGGCGTTTGCAAACGCTCAGGATGAGTGAGGAGTTCGGCGCTGGTCCAGCCTTTTTGACATAAGCCGCCGCGATTAGTGGGGAAATCCCGGGCTGATATCTCCCAATTATTATTCTGTTGAACGAGATGCATACCGCATTGCAAAGCGCAGTACGGGCAGTGCGTAGCGGAGTCCGGCTCCGGCGACGCGTCTAAAATGGGCGCCAGTTTAAACGCGTGCTGCATAAGCGTTTACGGATTCTTTGGAATCCGGTTTCAGGAGTCCGGCGCGTAATGCGGCGGCAATCGGCCAGTTTTTCTTCCAAGAATTTTTCAGTAGCAACAGCGTTCCAAGTCCGGCCAGCATTGCCAGGGACAGTAAAGCAAAGCCGATGCCGAAGGTGCCGGTTCGCTGCTTGACTAAGCCGAGAACGGAAGGGAGCAGGAACCCGCCGAAGCCTCCGGCGGCTCCCACGATACCGGTCATGATGCCCACTTGTTCAGCAAAACGCTGCGGCACAAGCTGAAACACGGAACCATTGCCCATGCCGAGCATAGCCATGCCGAAAGCCAATAAGCCGAGCGCGGCGTAAGCCGGAGGAAGGGTTGCTATTCCGGCCAAGCATAAAGCGGCTGCGCTTAACAAAATCAGCAGCATGCGATAACCGCCCAAGCGGTCGGAAAGCATTCCGCCTACCGGACGAAGAAAACTGCCGAACAGAACAACCAGCGTGGTGAAGTCGCCGGATTGCACTTTGGAAAGCCCGTATTGATCGTGGAAGAAAACGGACAGGTAACTGGCGAGGCCGACGAACCCGCCGAAAGTCAGACTGTAGATGAAACAGAACCAGCCGGCATCGGCGATCTTGAGAAGAGCGGCGTAATCGCTCCAGCGTTTAACTTTTCGCTTACCAGGCGCGTTCTTAGCCAAAAGAAAAAACACAACCCAAACTACTGTTACCGGCACCATTGCCATGCCGAATACGTTGTGCCAGCCGAATGCCTGGGCCAGGCGCGGCGCAAATAGCGTGGAAAGCAGCGTACCGGAGTTTCCGGCTCCGGCAATGCCCATTGCCAATCCTTGATGTTCCGGCGGATACCAGCCGCTGGCTAACGGAAGCGCGGCGGCAAAACTGGCCCCAGCCACTCCGAGCAGAAGCCCTAAACCGAGAAAAGCCGGAAAGCTATGAGCAAACTGCCAGGCGAGCAATAGCGGGAGCAGGGTAACGCTTAAACCGATTAAGCCTGTTTTGCGGCCGCCGTAGCGTTCCGTCATCCAGCCCAGAATGGGCCGGAAGAATGAACCGCCTAACAGGGGAACAGCCGTGAGTAAGCCTTTTTGCGCGGCAGATAGTTTGTAAGCTTCTCCAATGAAAGGACCGAGCGGGCCGAGAATGACCCACACCATGAAGCTGACATCAAAGTAAAGGAATGCCGATAGTAATGTAGGCGGATGCCCCGCCTGGCGGAATCCACGTAGCGACAAAGCACACATCTCCCTTAAGCGACAAATTCATTCAACGGAGTGCAGAATCTACGGGGATGTAGCGCCACGGACGGCGTAACGCTGTGTTCGCAGTTTAGCTAAGTTCGAACGGCAGAGCAAGAGGGATTACAGTGTGGTATATGTTGCTGACAGCGCAGGCGTTCTGGAGAAAAAAGATCACTTGGCTTGCAAGAGCGGCACCTGGCCCGATACTTTCTGCAGCGCGTCGTCCTGTGATTGATCGTGCAGTTTTTTTACCGCTGCGTATTCCAGTTCCGCTTCCTGTTTGCGATTCAGCGTTTTGTAAAGCTTGGCTAAGCGGTAGTGGGCATCAGCGCGGGTTGGGTCCAGTCGCGCGGCTTCTTTGAATTCAGCGACGGCTCGATCATTTTGCTGCTCGTTTTCATATAAAATGCCCAGATCGAAATGAGCAACGCGCAAATCTGGTTTCAAAGACAGGGCTTTAGCGATCAGGGTTCGCGCTTCGGCATCGTTATGCTCATGGAGCAGGATATCGCCCAGGTAAGCGTTTGCTTGCGGATGAGCCGGATCATTTTTCAGTTCCAGCAGGAATTCTTTTCTGGCTGCTTCGTATTGAAACTGCTTCCAGTAAAGATAGCCGAGCGCAAAATGCACGCCCGGCTCATGAGGCGAGTTTTTGATCGCCATTTCAAGTTCCGCCACTGCTTCTTCCTGTCGGTGCAGGCCGTCGAGAGCCTGAGCGGTAAGAATATGGACAGCAGGCGAATTTGGGTCGTCGCGCAATAATGCTTGAAACTGTTCGAAAGCACGCTGGTACTGATTCGACCAAAGGCAGCTTTGGGCTAGAACCAGGCGGAGTTCGGGATTAGCTCCGTTGGCGGCGACGCTGGGGTCCAGCGTTTGCACGGCATTGGCGTAATCGCCTGCGCCGTAGTAGCTCATGCCTAGTAGGATGGCGACCTGCGGGTTGTGATTGGATTCCGCAAGAGCATTCCGGAATGGCGGAATAGCCGCTTGGAAATGGCCTTGTTTAAATTCAGCCAATCCAAGATTCATACTAATGCCGGGCAGGTTGGGTTGAATGGCCAAAGCGCGTTTGTATTCCGAGGCCGCTTCCCCGTACTTGTTCATCCGGGAAAAATCTACACCCAGGCTGGCATGTGCGCCGGCGTCTTGCGGATTCTGTTTAATGAGGGTGCGCCACAGGTCGGCGGCTTCGGCAAATCGGCCTTGCTGTTCCAAGGTTTGCGCTTGGGCTACTTCGGGCGGCTGCTGTGCGCAAGTGTAGGACGCGAGACAATAAACGGCGGTGATTAATGAGAATCTACTCAAAATGGTTCGCGCCTGAGCCACATATCCAGTATGCCTTTGCGCAAAAAAACTGCCGGAACAGGAAGGACCTGTTCCGGCAGTTTGAAATGTTCCAGTTAATTAAACTAGAACAGCAATTTCAAAGCTAACTGAATCACGCGCGGATCCCAAGTGGAGGTGACCTTACCGAAGTTCTGGTTACCCAAGCTGGTATTCACGTTATTGAATTGCGTGTGGTTGAAGGTGTTGAAGGTTTCGCCGCGAAATTCCAATCGCGCTCCTTCGCGGAAGCCGAGGGCGAAGCTCTTGAAGAGCGAAAGGTTCCAGTTGTTCCGGCCAGGGCCGACGATGCTGCCGCGGCTGGCCGTGCCGAACGACAATGGGGCGGGCTGCACGTAGATGGCCGGGTTAAACCACTCGTTCACGGTTTTCGGATAGCTGAGACTGCCGGCCACATCCGGGCGAGCCGTGACGTTGCCGCCGCCTAAGCCAAGCTGTTTGCCGGAATCGGAAACTGTGGGAGTGAGCGGAGTGCCGGTTTCAAAAGTGGTGATGCCCGAAAGCTCCCATCCTCCCAGAAGGCTGTGCGTCAAGCCGGTGGAGGTGCGGAAGATAGGAAGATCGTAAACATAGTTGAAAACAGCAATATGGCGGCGATCCAGATCGCCTGAGCCGTAATCGAACCGGCGGTTAAAGGGATCGGAAATGCCGTTTAAGTCGCCGCTGACGTAATCGAGTTCGTGCGACCAGGTGTAAGAACCCTGCAAGGTGAGTCCCTTAGTGGCTTCCACTCGTAATCCGACCTGGAGCGAATTATAGTTAGAGCCGGTGGATGCTTCGGTCATGTTGATATCGGCAAAGCCGGGGTAGATACGGTCTCGGTTCGGCGTATTATAGGTGCCGGCGGCAATGGCGGCACGGTTCGGATCGTTTAAGGGAACGGTGTTGATGTTCCGTACATCAGGCTGATGGTAATTGCCGTTGCCCACGTAGCTGACTGAAAGCACCGCGCTGCGCGCCAACTGCTGTTGGATGCCGAAGCTCCACTGCATGCTGGTAGGCAGTTTGTAATCGGAATTAGCTAATGAAGTGAAGTTTGCCGGGTACACGGGCAGGTTGGCGGTCAATCCAGTCTGGTAGTTGACCGATGGATTGGAGAAATAAACGTTATTGGCGCTAGGGTCGATAGAGAATGGCGGATTCGGACCCATGTTGTACACATCGTTGCCCTGAATGCGTTCGTAGAACATGCCGAAGCCGCTGCGAACAACAGTTTTACCAGTGCCGAAAACGTCGTAAGCAAAGCCGACTCTGGGACCCCAGTTGTTCCAGTGATTCTGCACGAGGCTGCGGGGGTATCCGCCTAGGCCTGAAATGCCGACACCATTCAAATAAAACGGCGTATTCGACAGGGGAATACCCGGCACTTTAGTGAATCCGGGTCCGCTCGTGTTTAAGCTTCCATCGGCGTTGAACTGCGGCGCATTGGACGGATTGTAAAGATTAGGAACAAAGTTGCTCAAGCGATTCAGCACGTCGTAGGCGTGGGGAACGCCTTCATAACGAATGCCCAGGTTTAGGGTTAACCGGTTGGTAGCGCGCCAACTGTCTTCCAGGTAGCCGCCGAAGGTTGTATTCCGGATGTGAACGTTATCCTGAATGGCGAGTTCATGATAGCTGTTGGCGTAGCCCAGCATGAAATCGGCAAAAGCATCGCCGGTGGCATTGCCGTTGAAGTTGAAGCTGCCTTGGGTATCGCCGAAAATATCCTGGTTCTTGCGGGTCCGCATAAACGAGCCGCCGAATTTGAAGTTATGGTTGCCATGAGTAATGGAAACGTCGTCCCGAACCTGGTTGCTGTCGAAAGCGTTATACCAGGGCCATTGGCCGCTGTCGTAGTAAACGCCGTAGTTTCCGGCAATGTTCACCACCGGCAGGCGATTGTCGTTGTTTTCCCCGAAGTATTGAGGAACGGTGAAATTGGACGGACGCGCGAACGTGCCGGTTGGGCTGAGCGAAATGCGATTTCCGTTGTAGTTGTAAGCCAGTTCGTTCACCACTGTCGGGCTGATGGTGTAAGTCATGCGGAGCACAGCCGCATAGGACGGGCTCGCAATGCTGGTGCCAATGGTTGGATAAGCGTTGCCGGCGCCCCACAGAGCGGTAGCGGTGTTTTGATTGGTCAGATCGTCAATGAAGTGGCCCATCAAAGCAATTTTGTCGGTCAGTTGGTGATCGATGCGCAGAATTTCTTCATGCACGTTGGTCGGCACTGCGGGCGCGGCGGTGAAATTATTGCCGGCGGAATTGGGAAGCGATAAAGCCCCTGTGCCGAGCAAAGCTAAAGCATTAGGATCCAGCAATCCAGTCGGAATCCGGTTGCCGGGAAATGCCTGGCCGGGAGTCAGGCCGTACTGAGCAAACCGGGCCAGTTGCACCGGATCAGTGGTTTTGGGAACTGTAAGTTGCGTGGCAAGCGAACTGAAATCGCCGCTGCGGTACGAGGCCGGAAACGCCGGAATCACCGTGCTTTGGGTTCCCTGCACCAGTTTGCGCCATTCCTGGTTCCAGAAGAAGAATGTTTTATGCCGGTCCTTATTGTAGAGTCCAGGGATAAAGACGGGGCCGCCAATGTTGTAACCGAAGGTGTTGAAGCGCAGTTCAGGCTTCGGCGTTCCATTCTGGTTGGCGAAATAGTTGTTTGCGTCGAAAGCGTCGTTGCGCAAAAACTCCCAGGCTCCGCCGTGGAAATCCCGTGTGCCGCTTTTGAGAATCATGGTCATGGTGCCGCCGGAGCCTTGGCCGAACTCGGCGCTGTAATTACTGGTGAGCGCTTTAAACTCGGCAATGGCATCGGGGGAAGGCATCGTGGAGATACCACCGCCGCCGCCGCGATCATAATTCTCGCCGCCATCGATCAACCATAGATTGTGGTTGGGGCGTTCACCGTTGAAGCTGACGTTTGTTCCGCCTAACAGCGCGGACGGCGTTTGAAAGTCACCGGAATTAGTGGAAGCACCGGTACCGATGGTGGTCAGCGATGTAATATTCCGCCCATTCAAAGCAAGCTGCGAGACTTGCTTGCTGCTGATCAGGTTGCTTTGTTCATTGGTATCCGATTGCACCTGAACAGCATCCGCCGCTACAGTAACGCTTTCGCTGGATTCACCGACTTGCAAAGTGGCGTCAGCGCGTACCGTGTCGTTTACGTTGAGAACAATACCGGTTCGATCAAACTTCTTAAAGCCCGGCGCGGTCACTTCTACGTCGTAAGTGCCGACTTGCAGATCCGGAGCCTGGTAGGCGCCGGAATCATTGGTAGTAATCGTGCGGGACTGCCCGGTACTCGTATTGGTAACTTTGACCTGGCTACCAGCTACCACTGCTCCCGTAGGATCAGTGACCGTTCCGCCGATGGTGGCTGTTGATTGTGCATACAATCCGGTGGCTGCGAGAATGAGCGCAGCCCACGTAAGCGCAAGCGCGCGAACAATAATCCTCATAGATCCCTTTCCGCCGCCCGACTGAGGCGACTTCCCGAACTGAGCTTTGCTCAGTTTTCATAAACGCAACTAGCCCGCAGGGGCTAAAACTAGGATGAAGAGATTATATATAAATCGAAATACGTGTGAAAGGAAAATTTAATGAACCAAGTATTGACAAGCTATAGAATTTTGCGGCGGCGTTGAATTAGCGAGTAACCGGCACACTTTCCAGATTGAAATGCGAGGCCACCTGGTAAAAGGCAGTTAGCTGATCTTTCTGCCATTTCGCATCATAGTCCAGTTCTTCGGCCATTAGCGCGGCTACTTTGGGCGCCGCTTCCAAAGCCGCTTTCTGGTTGAGAAACAGGGCGCGGGTGCGGCGAGACAGCACATCTTCCACCGTACGGGCCATTTCGTTGCGGGCGGCCCAAACTACTTCCGCGCCGACGTAGGGCAGACCGTCGGCTAGGGGTTGCGCCAGAGTAGGTTCGCTGCGCATCAGTTCCTGAATCAGCGGCGCATCCGCGCCGTAGAACGAAAGATGCCCAAACTTATGCGGCTGGCTGTAAAAGCCGTGGATGTTTAACTGCTTGGTGACACAATCCCGGTCCGGCAGTTTGCCGAGCGTGGCGGCGTGGTTGACGCAATCTTCCGCCATGTGGCGGTAGGTCGTCCATTTGCCGCCGGTGATGTTCAACAATCCCGAATTGTCGATTTGAATGGTGTGGTCGCGGGAAAGCGCGGCTGTGTTGCTGGAGTCTGCTGCTTTTACAAGCGGTCGGATGCCGGTAAATACGCTGAGCACATCAGAGCGGGTGGGCGCTTTGTGCAGGTATTCAGCAGCGGTTTTCAGAATAAATTCGATTTCGTTTTCCTGGGGCGAAGGCTCCAGAACGGCTTCCGGGATGGCAGTATCAGTGGTTCCCACCAGCGTGTGGTTGTGCCAGGGGATAGCGAACATCACACGGCCATCGCTGGTATGGGGAACCATGATGGCGGCATTGCCCGGCAGGAAGGAACGGTCAAACACCAGATGAATGCCTTGGCTGGGTGAGATCATCGGTTTGACTGACGGGTCCGCCAGTTTGCGCAGTCCGTCGGTAAAAGGGCCGGTAGCGTTCACCACCACTTTGGCTTTGGCGGTGAATTCTTCGCCGTCTTCGTCATCCTGCGCGATTACTCCATTGACGAAGCCTTCGTCATCTTTGATGAGGCCGGTAACGCGGGCGTAGTTGATGAGCGTTGCGCCTTGTTCGGCGGCGGTGGCCACCATGTTGATTAACAAGCGGGCATCGTCGAACTGGCCGTCATAGTAAATGACGCCGCCGCGCAAGCCGTCCTGATTGATGGTCGGCAGATAACGAAGCGTTTCTTCGCGGGAAAGAATTTTGGAAGGCCCGAAGCCGTATTTGCCGGAAAGCAGATTGTAAACTTTCAATCCCAAGCCATAGAACGGCGCTTCCCACCAATCGTAGTTCGGCACAATGAAGGCTAGATCGCTGACCAGATGCGGCGCGTTCTGGCGCAACATGCCGCGCTCTTTCAAAGCCTCCATCACCAGCGACACGTTTCCCTGTTCGAGGTAGCGAACGCCGCCATGCACCAGTTTGGTGCTACGGCTGGACGTGCCTTTGCCGAAGTCGCTGCCTTCCAGCAGAAGCGTGTCGTAGCCGCGGGAAGCCGCATCAATGGCTACGCCAACGCCGGTAGCGCCCCCGCCTACGATAATGATGTCCCATTCCGCTTTGTGGGAGTAAAGGCGATTGAGCATTTCCGGCCGTGTCATTCAGTTCATTTTACTTGGGTTCTTCCGGGCCGCTCCAGGTTTTAGCGCGTTCCAATGCCTGATGCCAACGATCGAGAAGTTTTTCTGTTTCGTGCTGAGGGCGTTGCGGATGAAACTCTTTATCCATTTTCCAATGAGTTTGAATTTCCTCCATGTTTTTCCAGAAGCCGACCGCGAGGCCGGCCAGGTAAGCCGCTCCTAAAGAGGTGGTTTCAGTAATGGCGGGCCGCACGACTGGAATCCCCAACAGATCGGCTTGAAACTGCATCAGGGTGTCGTTTTTGGCCGCTCCGCCATCCACGCGCAGTTGTTCGATGGCGATGCCTGAATCTTCCTGCATGGCTCCGATCAGGTCCGCTGCCTGATAAGCGATGCTTTCGAGCGCGGCGCGCGCGATGTGGCCTGCTTTGGTGCCTCGCGTGATGCCGACGATTGCGCCGCGCGCATGAGGGTCCCAATGCGGCGCTCCCAAGCCAGTGAAGGCAGGAACCAGATAGGTATCGCCATTGTCGGGAACGCTGAGCGCCAGCGCTTCCACTTCTTCCGAGGAGCGAATGAGGCCCAAGCCGTCCCGCAGCCATTGCACAACGGAACCGGCAATGAAGATGCTGCCTTCCATTGCATATTCGAGTTGGTTATCTTTCTGCCAGGCTACGGTGGTGAGCAGGCGATGATTCGAAGGTTTTGCTTCCGCGCCCAGCGTTTGCAACAGGAATGCGCCGGTGCCGTAAGTGCATTTCGCCATGCCCGGTTGAAAACAAGCCTGGCCGAACAAGGCGGCCTGCTGATCGCCGGCGATGCCCGCAATTTCCACGTCGCCCAAGCCGAGCGTGGTGGATACAGAACCGTACCGTTCGCTGGAGGAACGCACTTCGGGGAGCAGAGAAGCGGGAATGCGGAACGCGCTTAATAGTTCCTGGTCCCACTGGCCGGAATGAATGTTGAACAGCATAGTGCGCGAAGCGTTGGTGGCGTCAATAATGTGGAGCTTGCCGCTAGTTAAATTCCAAACCAGCCAACTATCCACTGTGCCGAAGGCGAGTTCGCCTCCTTCCGCTTTCTGCCGCGCCCCTTCAACATTTTCCAGAATCCAGATGATTTTGCCGGCTGAAAAATAAGCGTCGATCAGCAGGCCGGTTTTCTGGCGGATCGTTTCTTCCAAACCCTGTTCACGAAGGTTCCGGCAGATAGCGGCAGTGCGGCGGTCCTGCCAGACGATGGCGTTGTAAACCGGTTTGCCGGTTTTGCGATCCCAAACGATGGTGGTTTCGCGCTGATCGGTGATGCCCAATGCGGCAATGTCACGAGGACGCGCATGGGCGCGGCTGAGAACTTCCACGGCCACGCTGATCTGCGAAGCCCAGATTTCTTCGGGGTCGTGTTCCACCCAGCCGGGATGCGGGTAGATCTGTTCGAATTCCCGCTGCGCAACACCGTGCATGGCACCGCTTTGATCGTAGAGAACGGCCCTGGAACTGGTAGTTCCCTGGTCCAGCGCAAGTATGTATTTCAAGTGTTCCTTCCTGGGCTTAGGCCAGGGTTCCTTTCAGCATGGTGTAGGAATGCGCCGGAAAGCGGTAGGACAAGCGGCCGTTTTTAGTTTGGATTGATTTGCGGATGGTCTGCACTTTGGCGGAGCCGAAAGTATTTTCCGATTTGATATCCGGTCCGTTGACTTCGGCCGCTTCGAAAGAACCGGAGAACTGGCCGCGTTCGTGTTCAAAATCAACATCAAGAGGCTGTTCCCGGTGGCGGTTCACGACGTTGATGACCAGTTTGTTTCCATCTTTAGCGGCGGAGACATCAAGGTAAGGCACGCTGCCGAAAGCTTGGCTGGAATAGGTGGGCGAATCCACCAGCAGATCCAAGGCTGTTCCCGAAGAATTATTAGCGAATAATTGCAGCGGGTAATAGATGGTTTGCAGAAACATTCCCTCTTTGCTGGTGAAGATCGGCGCAATCACGTTGACAAGCTGCGCCATGTTGGCCATTTTCACGATATGCGCGTTGTTGATAAAGGTGTTCAGAAAGGTGGCAATCACCAGCGCGTCTTCCAGATTGTATTTTTCTTCCAGGATGTTTCTGCCGCGCTCTCGGTCGCCGCGCGCGCGATACCAGACGTTCCATTCATCCCAGGCGATGTAGATTTTCCGGCCTTTCGGGGCATTCGACAGAGAGGTGCGGATGATACCTTCAGCGGTTTTGGTTTTGTTGGCCAGGTCCATGCTGCCGGCGAGGAACTCGTAATAATCGTTCTTGGCATTGCCGACGTACAAGTGCATGGACAGGTAATCGGCGTGAGTGTTCAGGTATTGCAGCACCGTGCGGTTCCAGCCGGTCCAATCAGCGTTGTAATTGGACGAGCCAGCGGCAATCAGCTTGACGTTGGGGTCGGTCCATTTCATCATTTTGGCGGCTTCGAGCGCGAATGCGCCATAATCTTCAGCGCTGCGATGGCCCATCTGCCAAGGCCCATCCATTTCATTGCCTAAGCCCCAGTATTCAACTTTCCAGGGTTTGCTGCGGCCATTTTTTTCGCGCAGCTTGGTCATGGCGGTGCCTTCAGGCAGGTTGCAGTATTCCACCCACTGTTGGGCTTCGCCCCAGGTGCCGGTACCCAGATTGGTGCAAAGATACGGCTTTGTTCCCATCATTTCCGCATAATTTAAAAATTCATGAGTGCCGAAGCGATTGCTTTCGATGGTGCCCCAGGCCAGTTCGAGACGCGCAGGCCGTTCACCGCGCGGCCCGATGCCGTCCACCCAATGATAATTGGAAGAAAAGTTCCCGCCCGGCCAGCGAAGCAGCGTAACATTGAGATCTTTCGCGGCCTGGAAGACATCTTTCCGGTAGCCTTGCCGATCGGATAACGATGAGCCTTCGTCAAAAATGCCGCCTTCGATGCAGCGCCCTAAATGCTCCGTGAAGTTGCCGTAGATTTTCGGATCGATTTCGCCGATGGCGCGGTCCGGATCGAGTCTCACGCGGGCATGGGACGAACTGTTCTGCGCGCGCAGCAGAAAAGGAGCGGCTAAGGCAGCTTTGGCGAAGAACCGGCGCGACGGATGGTAGGTAGGCATAAATGAAGTGCGGTTACCGATTATATAAAGCGGATTTCCAGAGCTTTGTAAAAGTATGATTGAAACTATTTGCCCGCTTCGATTTGCGGAGCGCCGTCTTCGGTTTGGCGAGCGCGGAACATACCGAGCGTGTTGAAGCTCCACACCGGATCGGATTTGGTATTGAGGACGATCACGCCGCCTTCGCCTCCTTTTAAGCTGCCGACTTCTTTAACGAAAGTGGTTTTGATTTAGAGGCTTTTCCAGCCTAGCAGAGGGATGTGCAGGTGGTATTTACTTCACCGTCAATTGAGCCGATCATAGAGGGTATGAAAGCTCGACGGATTGTGATTCCCTCGGAACTGGTCATTGAAGTCGAATTGCCGCCCGATGCCGCGACCGACACGGTGTTTACCAAGCTCGACGCGGTCGCCAATGCGCGACGGTTTAAGTGCGCGCGTGGAAGGATTGTCGGTCGAAGTATTTCCCAACTCGGATCTGAGCGCGCTGCGCGAACACTACGCGCGCGCCTGGCTCGGAGTGGGTAAGTCGAGAAAAGTGATACTCTCATCCCCTGAAGGGATGAGCTTCTTCCGGCGCGTGGGCAACCACATGTGAAACTACCTTCGAGGAACGGAGAACTTGACGCACTAGAAAGAGAGCAGAGCACTATGGCAACACCAACTGCATTTACTTATCACACCGAACTCATCAACGGTCAGGAGATCGAGAAACCTTTGGGCAAAAAAACTCATGCTTATATTCAATCCGTTCTTATGCGATTGCTTTTTGGTCTTTCGGAACTAAAGGATTATCTGATACTGCCGGAACTAAACGTTCTCTGCAATATCAATCATCAAGACCGCATTGTGCCTGATATCGCCATCGTGCCTAAAAAAGCTCAGTATCGGGATGGCGATCTGCTAGATCCTCCAGTCTTGGCCATTGAGATTATTTCTCCCGGCCAAAGTTTTGACGACCTGCTGGACAAATGCGAGCGGCTGTGTGTGTCCGGTACTCCGACGTGCTGGATTATGCTCCCTGCCAAACGGCAAGCTTGGATCTATTCTTCCGACGGCATCCTGCGCCGCAGCGGCGTTCTCCATTTCGACCTACCCACCGCCGTCATTCGCTTACGGGTCGAGGACGTCTTTTCGGCGCTCGACGACTAAGGAAAACTTAACCAGCAACCAGGACAAACGCCGGGCCGTTCACCGATTTCTAATTGCTGACGTAGCGGGCTGCTTCTTCCAGCAACAGGCCGCGGTACTGCACCAGCACGCAGATTTCCTTGGCGATGGCAAGACGGATGAAGTATTCTCTTGAACCGGTACAAGAAACGGCGCAGGATTGATTAGCAGCGCAGGTGCCTGCTCCAATAATGGGCGAATTTCCCACGCGGCCCGGCAGCTTGCCTTGCATGCCGCCAGTGGACGTGCCGGTGCTCAAGTTGCCGTTGGTATTACGCGCTACGGCTCCCACAGTTCCGTAATGATGAGCGAACGGCTGAATGGAAGACGGCGGATTGCTGCTGTGCGGCTCCTGCTATACGCTGGCGGGTCGCTGCGGAAACGGCCTTCCACTTTGTTTTAACACTTTGTTTTAATACTTGGAGCAGTTCCTGCCAGCGCATTTCGGTGAAGAAATAAGAAGGCGGCATCTGGGGCAGGCCAACGCTGACGGCGAACGAATCGGTTCCCGGACCAGCCAGCATCACGTAGGGAGATTTTTCCATAACCGCGCGGGCCAGTTGAATCGGATTCCGGGTGGAACGAACTCCGGTTACCGATCCAGCCTATAAGGTAACGCCGTCCATGAGGGAAGCGTCCATTTCGTTTTTGCCTTCGGCGTTGAAAGCAGCGCCGCGTCCGGCGTTGAACAGCGGGTCGTCTTCCAGAACTTGAATGGCGGCTTCAATGGCATCTAAAGCTCGCCCGCCGTTTCTTAATTTCTCGGCTCCTGTTTTGAAGGCGCGTTCCAGCGAAGCATGATAGGTAGCGGCAGTGTGTGCATTCATGTGCTCCCATTCGGTAGCGCCCGCGCCGCCATGCACGGCAATGGCCCACTTCGCAGTAGGAGCCTGTTTTGTTTGGGAGAAAGCCGGCAGGCCCAAGAAGTAAACTAGCACTAGCAGGGTTGCGATCATTGTGGGCGATGGCATGAATCCTCGTATGATCGCTTCTGCCTCAAACTAGTGATTATGGATTTACAACCGTATCTGCCTGCTGACCGTGAAGGCTGTTTGGCGGTGTTCGATTCGAATACGCCGCGATTTTTCGATCCGGCGGAGCGGATGGAATTTGAAAGCTTTCTTGATCAACCGAACTGCGTTTACTTTGTGATGAAGCATGAAGACCGGATTGTGGGCTGCGGCGGTTACGCGATTGCAGGAGAAGAGAAACTGGCGAGTCTGGTATGGGGGATGGTGCGGAGCGATCTGCATCAGAATGGCTTGGGGCGATTTCTGCTGATGTTCCGTTTGCGCGAGATTGCAAAACAAAACGGTATTGAAGCAGTGCGTTTAAGCACCTCGCAGCATACCGCGCCGTTTTTCGAGAAACAAGGGTTCAGGATAACCGGCGTCACGCAGAATGGGTACGCGTCCGGGTTGGACCGGATTGAGATGGTGAAAAGATTGATTGTTTGCGCTTGAAAAGCGGCTATCTGTATTCGCTACAGAAAGCGGGAGCTTTATTTCCTAAGTAAGCACAACCGCGTTTGATTTCATCAATGATCAATATGCAGGAATTCTGGGCGTTGCAGGGCGGATGAGTGGCGGGCGACACTTGCAGGCACTCTTCCACGAGCCGGCCGGCGCGTTCCTGTCCAACTCCCTGGGTGCATGAGCCGGCATTCGAGTTTGAATCAGACGTCGGCGTAATTCCACGAGGATTTTCATAGGCGCTATCGGCAGGATTCATGCCGTAAGCCGACAACACTTGCTGCAGTTCGGTTTGGATTTTATCCCAACGCGGCGTTACCTGAGAATTGGATAGATCATTCCGCACAATTGTTCCCAACCGCTGGCTGGTGCTTTGAACGGAACTCAAGTTCGCATCGCCTTTTCTGGTTTGTTTGAAGTTGTTGAGCAGAGATTCAGTTTGTTTTTCGAACAATGATGCCAAGTTCGCGGCGTCCTTGGCCTGACTCGTTTTGCGAATCGTGCTTTTCTTCAAAGCTGATTCGAAAGGCTGACGAAACGATTTGGCGTCATCCCGTAGATTCCGCATTAAACTTTCCAGGTCTTTGTCGTTGATTCGGGTTTGGCCAAAAGCGGCGGTAAGCGCGAAAAACGAACATAATCCAATCAGGATCGGTTTTTGCGCAGTTGAAAATAACTTCATTTTTTTCTCCTTTACTTATAAGTTAAAAAGTAAACGCCACTCCCAACGTGGAGCGTTGCTGACGGAATTTCGAAACAGTAGACCCGGTGCGATCAATGATCGACTTATATCCTTCTTCGGGGAAATAGCTGCTGGTGTAGCTGTTCGAAATGAACTGCGGATTTCTGCTCCATGTTTCTCGAAAATCCGCGCTCAATGTGACACGCGGATGAACGCGGTATTTAATTCCGCCTCCATAAGTTAATCCGATTCCATATACAGCGCCACCGTCGAGCGGAGGAGTGCTGCCCGCTTGAAAAGCAGCAAGCAAAAGACCCACGTTCTGCAATCCCAGTTTGAAGGGACCGGCTGCTTTTTTCACCGGCGCGTCCGCCAGCGCCGTCACTACCAGGGCTGGTCCCACTGCGGCATAAGGCCGCCATCGTGATTTCGGAGGCCGGGCGTTGACCAGCAAATTGTATTCAAACTGCCGGGTAATCAGACCGGCGCGGCCTTCGATTAATTGTGTTGGCTGGGTGAAGATATCCGCCGAGTTGTAGGTGCCGCGCTGGTAGGTATAACTGAACTGATTTGAGATCCATTTCCAAGTGTTCAGCGTGGCCGAAATGCCGGCCGTCCAGCCTCCGCTTAACTGTTCGCCCAAGCCTCCAAAATAAATCTGTTTAGTTGGGTCGGCCAGATCTTCCGGCAGCGCGGTGTAGGTCACCACTTCCCGTTTCAAGGAAGCATATTGCAGGTATCCGCCTTGCAGTCCGATTTCGTAGCGCGGCGGGCTCCAACGTCGCGCTTCTTCCAAAGCGGCTGCTGCTTGCCGGGCGGATTCGTCAATTTCCGGCGGCGCGGAGCTGCTCTCCACAGGCTGCCTTTCAGCGGAAAGAGCGCCAATGCCGCGGTACTCGGTGCCGCTAATATCAGTTTTGCGCCATGCGCCTTCATCCGGTCGCAGTTCATCTTTCGTTGCCCAGTAATTTTTGATAAAGCGCGTGCTGCTGATGCCCTGATAAACCACATTCCCTCTCCACACATCATTGCGCAAGGTCAGCATTGTGTCGCGCACAATCCGTTTCAATCGTGAAGGGGGCACGGCATTGTCGCCAGGCGAGGTTCGCGGATGGGTACAATCGTTTATTCGCAGCACGGCAATAGCGCCGTCGGTGCGAAGCTTATCGCCAGTGGAGTTGTAAGCATTTTTCGGCGTCCAGGGCCGCGCCACTAGTTCTGCGGCATCCACGCAGCCGGTGAACTCCAGATCGTTTAGAACTTTCGATCTTTCATTATCGATGTACTGATCGATAACATGAATGAAAGTTTTTTGTTTTTGCGAGAAAGCAATACCGACATCTTGCGTGGAGGAGGCCGTCAGCACCGTCGCGTTCCGATAGCGCGCCGCCGGATCGAAGATGCGGATGTGATGGCGCGAAGAAAATGTGTTGGTTGTTTTGGTCAGCGTGAACAGAGGCGGACGCTCATCGAGCAGCAGCACCGACATGGGCGCTTGCGTATAAGTTTGATTGCCGCTGAGAGTTTTCATAGTCTGGAACGTAGAAGCCGCTGTTAACTGGTCCGCCGCTACCCAACCCGCCGCCGCGAAAGCTCGCCGCAGAGCTTCCGGCGAACCGATGAAAGCCAGGTTGGTCAGGTCCGAAACTTTATTGCTGCTTTTTGTTCTGGTGCGAAACGGCAGATTTCTGATCGCCTGCTCCAGTTGCCGCTCTTCTTGCGTGGAGTTTGCCACTGAGGGAAACGCGCTTGGATACACAACCGAAGAGACCAGGGGAGCAGTTAATTCCAATCTCAGCTCCGTGCCGGCCGGATAAAGAATTTCAGGCTCTGCAAATCCAAGAGTGGCCGTCGCGGATACGGTAGCAAACAGATAAGCGACCGGCTCAATCGCTGCTAGTGAGGCGATCTTGCTTTCCGCGGAGTGTCCCAACGTTCCGGTTGAGCGGATTCCTTCAATTACGCCGTGATCGTCAACTTTTTCCTGTGAATTTTCCACCTGCAGCAACCGGGCGGTAATCGGCAGCTTGCGCCCGTCCGGGAGCCTGGCCGAACGGAACGCAACGCTTAACGCTGCTGTTTCGTGTTTAATGCCCCAACCCACGCCATGCACTTTGAGAAGGCTTCCGTCCAGTTCAGTGCCTTGCGGCAGATAGATTTTGTTCGCGTAAGACGCAGGTGAGATCAGGGCGGCTGTTACCGCGTCTCCTTCTTTGGCGGAATCCGAGGCTAAAGGATGCAGTAAACGAACTATTAAACGCGTTTCCGCCGGCACGCCGGGAACTGGCGTCAGTTCTGTTTGCGAAATTTGTATTTTTTGGGAATCTGCAAATGTAACCGTTATCTGTTGTCCGTCAGTTAACCAAGCGCCTGTATCGATGCGATCATGATTACGAACAACCACGCTTGCGCCGCTGCGTAGAAACTGAATCACTTGTGTTCGATCTGCGGTGGCATTCTGTTCTTTATAGATTTCGGTGAGTTTTGACGCTAAAAGCGCAGAAAGAGAAACAGTTCTATTAATGCCGCTGCGCGCATCCCGATACTGCACATCTTCACCGGATGCCTTAACAGTGTTCAAGTTTTCCACGCGGCCATGCACGCCATCGAGATCGGCCGCAATCAGGGTTTGATTGGCTCCCGCGTTTCCGGTCAGCAGAAAAGCCCAGGTTCCATTAGATTGTTTCACCTGGTCCAACTTTCCTTCAGCGAAGGGAACTGTTCCGAGGGTGTGGCGCTTACGCGATTCTCCTTCGATGAAGATGAGTTCGTAACGGTTGGCGGACTGGTTGATCGGAGACGCAGCGGTTAAGAGAAGCGCATTATTGCTGTCCGTGATCGGCCATGCCTGGTAGACATGCCGGGCAATCCGGCGCAGTTTGCCTTGAACGGTGACAACTGCTGTTCCCGTTTGTTGGCCGGGTTTCTTATCAACTCGCAAACTTTGAAAGATTGAGTTTTCAGCGAAAAGCGGCAGGCAGAACACAGCCCAATAACATAGCGCTCTAAGAGCAGAGCAGCGCCGTGCAGTTTTGAGCATTTATCATTTTAAACACAATACTAGGGCATGAACTTGTAATTACACTTGCCTACTCCTGCCGAAGCGCTTGCACCGGGTCGATGCGTGTGGCGTTCCAAGCCGGAATTAAACACGCGCAACAGGCTACCGCCAGCACGAAGATCGGCACGGCGACAAAGGTGAGCGGATCGAACGCATGAACGCCGAACAACCAACTGCTGATGAGGCGCGTCAGGGCGAATGCGCCGATTAAGCCGAGCAGGAGGCCGATTGCAGTCAGGCGCAGGCCCTGGGCAAGAATCAAGCTGAGAACGCGGCTTCGCGGCGAGCCGATAGCCAGGCGAACGCCGATTTCAGCAGTCCGCTGTTTCACGGTGTACGACATTAATCCGTAGATTCCGGCGAGGGCTAAAACCACTGCGATTCCGGCGAACCCCGTTAATAATGTAGTTTGGAAGCGGCGACGCGCATTGTTTTCCGAGATGCGCTCGCTCATGGTGTGGACGCTGTCCAAGGCCAGCGCGGAATCAAGAGAACGAAGAGCTTCACGCGCTTGATTGATGATTTGCGCGGCGGGCAGGGTTGAGCGGATGGCGAAATTGTCGCCGTAATCGGCAGGTTGAAAAATCTGCGGCTGCGCAGGTTGTTCCAGCGTGAGGTGCCGAATATCACCCACCACGCCAACAACGGTTGACCACAGCGCGCCGGAAGAGTCACCAAAAATTCCCAGACGAACCTGTTGTTGGAGCGGATCACGACCGTGAAAATAAGTTTTCACGAAAGCCTGGTTCACAATCGCTACCGGTGTTTTGGAATTTACATCATGCGAATCGAAGTCTCTGCCTTGCAGCAAGGGGGTGCCGAGCGCCTGGCGGTAAGCAGGAGTAACGGAACGGGTTTCCAACATTTCCTTCGATTTGCCGAAGCCGCGCACTTCCACAAAGGTAACGCTCTCGTAATGGCTGAGCGGCGTTGAGTTGGATGCCCCGGCATAGTTCACGCCTGGTATGCTTTGCAGTTTTTGCAGAAAGTTCTTGTAAAACGCTGCGCGCAGCTCGGGTTTATTAAAACGCTCATCCAGGTTTAAAGTGAACGTCAAAGCTGTTTGAGAGAAGCCCGGATTGACAGCTTGTAGCTGAAGATAGCTGCGGATTAATAAACCCGACCCGGCCAGCAAAATGACCGAAAGAGCAACTTCCACTACGATGAGCAGATGACGGCTATAACTGGTTGTGCCGATAGCGCCCCGGATGCCGCCTTGTTTCAATAAATGGTTGACGCCGGCTTTCGAAGCGAAAAGAGCGGGCGCAATACCGCATAAGATGCCGGTGATTACCGAAAGAGCGACAGATAGAAACAACACGCGGTTATCCACCGAGGCGGTATCGAAGCGCGGAATATCGCCCGGGTTCAGGTGAACCAGGAGTTGCACAACAGCATAAGCAAGAGCGATGCCTAGAACGCCGCCAGTGCAGCTTAACAGTAACGATTCAGTCAGCAGTTGGCGAATGATGCGTCCACGTTCCGCGCCAAGAGCGGTGCGGATACCCATTTCATGAGCGCGGGCCGTGACGCGCGCCAGAAGAAGATTCGCTACGTTGCTGACGGCAATTAAAAGAACCAGGGAAACCGCGCCGAGAAGAAGCCAGAGCATGGCTTCAACCGGGCCGACGATGGTAGCAATTAAAGGCTTCGTTAAAGCGGTGAAGCCTCTCCACATTTCCGGGTAAAGCGGGTTTAATCGGAGTTCGATGGCCTTCAATTCATCCTGCGCCGATAAAGCGGAAACACCGTCCCGCAATCTGCCGATGGCTGCATCGCCACTTTCGAAATTAGTCCGATCGGTTTTCTGATTGGGATTGTAGGCGAGCGGCAGCCAGAGGTCGGTTTGTTTCTGTTCGGAATGGACGTAGGGGATGTCGCCGTTGAACGGGTAACCGAATTCTTTCGGCATGACCCCGACCACTGTGTATTGTTCCCGGTTCAAGCGGATTCGCTTGCCGATACTATGCGGATCGGAGCCGAATTGAGACTGCCATAATGCCTGGCTGATGATCACGACGTGTTCGTGACCGGGCCGGTCGTCGTCGGCGGTAAAGCTTCGGCCCAACTCCGGCGCGGCTTCCAGAGTTTGAAAGAAATTTCCAGTGACAAAAGCTGCTGACACCCGGTTGGCGGAGTTATCGCGAACGATATTGACCGCTCGGATGCGCAGCATTGTCACCGAAGAAAAGCTGTGACTCAACCGCTGCCAATCGTAGAAGTCCGGAACATTGGGAGCCATTTCCGGCGGAACGCCTTGAAAAGACGAATTAGGGCTCCAAAGATAAACCAGTTTTTCCGGGTGGCCATAAGGAAGCGACCGCAGCAATACAGCATTCACCAGACTGAAGATCGCCGTGGTGGAACCGATGCCGAGCGCAATTACCAGCAGCGCAATAATTGTAAAGCCGGGTGCGGCAGCGAGAACACGAGCGCCGTAGCGCAGGTCGGAAATCAGGATGTTCCCGTGTTCTTTCGGCGCGTTGACGATGACATCGGCCAGGCTTTCCAGCCACAAGCGGAAAACAGATTCGGACTGCAGGCGGTCAGCAAAAAGCTGTTCCATTTCCGATCCGTATTCGTGGCGGAACTCGGTGGGATAGCAGTATAAAAGCGCGCGAAACAGTTTAATTTGATTTGGCAGCCAGTCCATGCATTCTCGCTTGTTCAATCAGAGTTTCCATGCGCTTCACTTCTTCTTTCGCCGTTTTGCGCCCCAGCGGAGTTAAGCGGTAATAGCGGCGGCGCTCATCGTCCTGGTCCGCGCGCGGACGCTGTTTTTCGTTCAGCTCGATGATCAAGCCTTGTTCCAGCAGACGCTTAATGGAGCCGTATAATGTTCCCGCGCTTAAACGCAGCTTGCCGCCGGTGCGGTCCGCCACGTCGAGCATGATGCCGTAGCCGTGCTGGTCGCGCTCGGCAAGGGCTACCAGAATATGGAATGCCTGGGGACTTAAGGTAATCACACGAATATTATATCGCAAAACGGTATATCAATGCTCGGTATATTAAGGAAGGGTACTGATTCGCCCAGATACAATGTGAATTTCCGATGAGTCTGTTCCGGCGTGAGTTTCTCGCTTCCATTCCCGCGACCTTCGGGTTAGATAAGAACGTTTCCGGTTGCGCATTATTATGGGAGCTTCGCTCGAAACAGATGTTGACAATGCAGGGCGCGGTGCAAGCCAGGGAATGGCTGGTTGAACCGGGTTCCACCATGAAGCCGCTCAGTTGGTGGGCTTTGCTGCGATCAGGGAAGGTGAAGCCGGAAGAATCTATTCACTGTACACATGATCTGCGATTAGCCGGATTACGCATGGATTGTTCACATCCGCGATTGCCGTTTCCGGTGGATGCTACCCGCGCCATCGCGTATTCCTGCAACTGCGCCACTGCCTACTTTGCGCGGCGGTTCAAGGACGATGAGCTGGTCCGGTGTTACCAGGAGTTCGGTTTGGAATCCGCTACGGGATTGTTGCCGGAAGCTGAAAGCGTGGGGCGCATACAAAAAAACACTAATGAAGAACAAGTCCAGTTACAAGCGTTAGGGGAACGAGGTTTGCGAGTGACCGCGCTTGAAGTAGCGAAGGCTTATGGCCGTTTAGCTGGTTTGGCGCGTGATCCGAAGTTCGAGCCGGTTCTGGCAGGCATGGAAGGGTCGGTTCAGTTTGGAACGGGCCAAGCGGCGCAAGTGCCGGGAAAAACGGTAGCCGGTAAAACGGGCAGTGTGCGAGCCGAATCGGGCTTACGCGCGGCTTGGTTTGCGGGGTTCGCGCCGAGCCGTGAACCGGAAGTAGTAGTAACAGTGCTGACGCAAGGACGATCCGGGGCTGAAGCCGCCGCGCCAGTTGCCGGCTTGTTGCTGCGCCGCTATTTTGCTGAGAACAGATGATATTGCGCGCGCTTTTCCTTCTGATTTCGGTAGCTGTGTTGCGCGGCGAGATTGTTTATAAAATTCGCTTAAGCGCTGCGGAAGGAAGCACCGTGGTGGAGCTTGCAGCCGAGCGGTACGTGGCAGCAGTGTTAGCAGGCGAAAGCGGCACGTTTGAAAACCAGGAAGCTTTGAAAGCGATGGCGGTGGCTGCGCGGAGCTATGCGGCTTATTTCCGTTCGCGCCACGCTGCGGAAGGGTATGATTTCTGTTCCACTACCCATTGCCAGCGAGTCATCCTGAAAGACGCAAACGGCAGGTATGCCCAAGCGGCGGAAGCAACTCGCGGACAGTTGCTTTGGTTTCAATCAAAACCGGCGTTTACAGCCTATACGAGAAACTGCGGCGGCAGGAGCGAAGCAGCGCGTACTGTTTGGCCTAATGAAAGCGCGCCGTACCTGATCGTACATGATGACCCTTACTGCACAAGAGGAAACCGGGATGCCTGGCGTTGGCAGATTACCGCAGCCGACCTGAGCCGCAGCTTAACTGAAGCGGGAATGGAGGTTCCCGCAGAACTTTCGCGGGTGGTCGTGTTAGATCACAGTTCTTCCGGAAGAGTGCGCACGCTTTCGCTGGTGGGCGGTGAAGGATCTAAGCTGATCAGCGGAAGCAGTTTTCGCTTCGCAATCGGGCGAACGCTCGGATGGAACACCATCCGAAGCGAACAGTACCAAGTACGATCTGCCAACTCAGTGATCGATTTTGCAGGCCGGGGCAGCGGGCATGGCGTGGGTTTGTGCCAGGAAGGCGCAGCGGAGATGGCTGCGGAAGGTAAAACGTACCAACAGATTCTTGGGTTTTATTATCCCGGCGCGAGCGTGTCCGTGTTGGCCAATGATTTGAAATGGAAAAGCTTGCAGGGTAGGCAAGCGACAGTGTTTGCAATCGACTTGAACACGGCTCGAAAGACTTTGCGCATAGTTGATGAGATCAGCAGCGAACTTAAATCGCGCTATGGTTTTGAACGGCCTATCGGTTTGCAAATCTATGTGTATCCCGACCTGGAAAGCTATCGAAACGGGACGGGAGAGCCGGGCTGGGTGGCGGCGCACACAGCGGGAGTGAAAATTGAAACGCAGCCTTTTATCGTGTTGCAGCAGCATGGCGGTTTTACGCCCGTGATGCGGCATGAACTGCTTCATGCGACGGTGGAAAGCGAAGCAAAACCCGGGTTGCCGTGGTGGTTTCGGGAAGGCTTGGTGGAGTGTTTGGCTGGTGATCCCGCTGCCGGTTCCGCAACCATGCCAACAAACGATAAACAGATTAGCAAACGAAGCGACGCAGCGGCAGCGCATAATTTTTACCGTGCTGCCGGTGAGCGCGTGGCTGAACTGAGAATGCGCTACAGCACTAGAGAATTACTGCGTTGGGTAAAGTTCGGCGTGCCGGAAGCGGTGATACGTTCGAGCAGCAGCAAACAACCGGCAAACAGCAGATAAGCAATGCTGCCTCGCAGCAGAAAGCTGGCCATCTCCGCGCTGAAGCTTGGCATCGCGGGAATCCAGTGCAGCAGGCGAGCGGGCAGCCACAATGCGCCTAGCAGCGCGGCAAAAATTTTCAAGGATCGCCATAACTGTGGTTTGACGATTGCGAACCGGAACTGCTGGAAGCCTCCGATTGAAACTGCGGCTGCAACCGGCGCAATGAGGGCAGGCAGCAGAAACCACCGCAGCAGCCAGGTGATTCCATGAAACACGGCAAGCACGGAAGAGGGTGCCACCGGTTTTCGCAGAGTTAAAGTGAGCCACGAGGCTAGTTGGAAAGCAGGATTTTCCAGATGCGCGTTGGTAACATTCAGTCCCCAATACAACAACAGCGCGAGAAGAAATAGCAGCAGAATCGCGGGCAGATGTTGAAGCGCAACCTTAGCACAATCACGCAACGAAAACGGCGGAACAGCCTGACGGCGAAAGAAAATAAGTGCAGTTGCGTGCAGCCACGCCGCTAAACAAACGAGCAGCAGGATAAGCAGCGCGCTTCCGAACAGATGCGCAGTATCCGATTCGGCAACGCTCAACCACAGATAGCCGAGCCAAAGCACCAGCGCGTTGCCAAGCAGATGCGCGCCGCAGAGAAGACCTAGAGAAGATTTCATTGCTGCTTCACCTCCACAATCTTTGTTTCGGTAGTGGCTTCTATTCCAGGCTGATACATCGGCTGCACCCGAGCCGGGCTGGCATGAAACAAGCCTGGGTTCACCACTTTCAGCAGATAAAAATACTGCTGCTGGCCCTGATTAAAATAAGTTTGGAAAATCGCCATGCGATCGTCATGCAGTTCGCGGCGGCTGAAGTAATACTGCCACCAGGGCGGACGATTGCGCAACTGGTAAAGATTATCGCGCTCGATAAATTCCGTGCCGGCCGGAATCGGATCTTCCGCCAGCAGGTATCGCCAATCAGAGCCGGTTACCGTCAAACGCGAAACAAGGATGTCGCCGGAAGCAACCGGGCCATTGAGCGGAGCAAGATTATAAACCGTGTGGTCGCCTTCCGCCGCAGGAACTAAACGGAAATAATCGCGTAGCACATTCAGCGAAACAGCACCCTGCTTTTCCAGCCGGGCGGCGTTTGAGTAGTGAATTCCCGCCAGCGAATAATAAAGCCGGCCGCTGCCTGAAGTGGTGATGGAGATCTGATTCGAGCCGGGCTGCAGCTTGGATTCATCCAGCAGAATTTCCGGCGCGTTTACCGGCGAACCGGTTGCAAATTTTTGTGTTGCGATTGTCTGGCCGTTGACGTTGATTGTAGCGGTAAAATCAGGCGCAAGTTCGTTGCCGGCTTTCAGGTAATCAAGCAGGCCGTAGATCACCATTGCGGTTTGTTTAGTGGACGACCACCAGAACCCTTCATTGCGATGGTTCACCAGCCACAGAACCGCTTTGGGCAGCAACGGACTGTTTTTGCGCTGGTGGGTGAGCAGTTTCACGGCATAAGCGGTCGCTTCCGGGCTGACATCAGCATCAAAATCAAGCATTTCGTCGCGATTGGCAGTCCACCATGCTTCCGCATTTGTTTGCGTGACGGATTGTTCAAGCTCTGCCGCCAGAGAAGAGGCACGATTGTCTTTAGCGAGTTCGAAAGCCAGTCCGAGCAGAGCTTTTCCGTAGGGTGACAGCTTGGCGCGCTGCGAATAAGTTGTATTGGCGACTGAATCCGGCGCTCCAGCGAGCGCCAGCGCATAGGCAGCATAGGCTTGCATATCGGGCGCGAGATCAGACTGTTTGGCAAGTTCCGTCCGTAACCAAGCCATGCCTTTCTGGAGCGATTGTTCATTAACTTCCACGCCGTTGTTTTTCGCTTCCGCCAAACCGGCGACCACATAAGCAGTCATGAAAGGATACGAATTGTCGCTCGGCCACCAACCCCAGCCTCCGTCTTCATGCTGCATCTCAAATAAGCGGTTCAGACCGGCTTTCACTTTTTTATCGAGATCGGCTTGGTCTACCGGTGGAACACCGTTCAAATCCCGCATGGCTTTAGTAACCATCAAGTCCGGAAGAAAACTGGACATGGTTTGTTCGGTGCAGCCGTAAGGGAAGGAAGTGAGAAAATCGAGCGCATTAAAGATTGATCCGGCGGCGGAAGAAGCAAGCCGAATGGAGATTGAGCGCGAACCGGCTTCCGCATCAGGGGCGAACGTTATCTGCTGATTGAGGCTGGCGCCGGCTGCTATGCTGCCGCCTTTCGATTGCCGGATGGAAATACCTTGCGGGTGAATGGGAAGGCTTACTTCCAGCGCATCTGATTCTTCATCCGTTAATGCTTTGCCGGTGATACCGGCCTGAGCGCCGGTTGCTTTCACGCGCCAATCCACGCGCGCTTCGCCGTGGCTGGGAACATCAACTTCCTGAGTCGCATTGTTTGTTAACAAATCGAGACCAGCCAATTCCACTGACACGCGCGCGTGTTTAGGGGTAGCCAGGTAATTATGCACAATGCCGGAAATGACCGTTTCGTCGCCTTTCACAAAGAAGCGGGGAACGGACAAGCGCATGATGAAGTTCTTGCGCACCACGGTTTTCATCACCGCGCCGCCAAAGCGGTTGGTGACAGTAGCGCCTTTCACCGTGGAGCGCCACGTGGTGAGCGAATCCGGGAACGAGACTTTGGTTTGAACGCTGCCCGATTGATCGGTAGTCAGGTCGGCAGCCCAGAACGAAGTGTCCGGGAAGAGTTTGCGAATTTTCGGCTGAACCAGAGGTTCGCGTTTCAGTTGCGCTAACACGCGGGGCGCAGGAGGCGGCGCGTCGGCGAGCATCATGCGCCGGTTGCCCGCTTCGCCGCTGAAATAATACGTGAGTGAATTCAGCGTGCTGACGTTATTGCCTTGATTGCCGTAGAAGAAGCGGAGCAGGTCCGGCGAAGCATCGGGGCGAATGGCATAAATTGCTTCATCCACTACGCCGAGACTTAGGTCCGCACCTCGAACTGGTTTTCCGTCCGGCGTGGTGACTTTCAAACGGTACACAGCAGTCTGGCCCGGCTCGTACTGCGGTTTATCGGTGGCAATCTGGACATTCAAGCGGTGATGCTCCGGCGGTACTGCCACGCGCTTCTGTCCTTCAGATAATTCTCCTTTGCAAAGCAACTGTGCCGTAACAAAGAAGCCCGGCTCATCGTCTGCATTCACCGGATAATTGAAAGAAACGGTGGACGTGTTGGAGCGGAGAACCTTGCTTAAGAGCACGTCGCGCCCTTCCACCGTCACCAATACGGGAGTGTTCGGTTTTCCGGTTATCAGCAGCAACTTGGCTGTTTCGCCGGCGCGGTATTTCTTCTTGTCGGGAACAATTTGCAGCGTACGGGTTGCAGTACTGCCGAAGAAGTTGTTTTCACCGGTTCCGGCAATCCAAAGATAAGCGAAATTTTCCACGATGCGATTATTGCCGGACTGCGCGGAAATTCTAATCCGATAGGAGCCTCCCTGGGCGGGTAGAGGAAAGGAAAGCGAGCCTGCGCCATCAGGACCAGTTGCGGCGTTCAACGTGTTTACAGTTGTCCAGGTGAAGGTAAGGGCACCGCGCTTGCCGCCGGGAACCGACCGGAGCAGCGAAACCCTTACCGGCGTACTGACCGGCTTGCCATCATAATCGAAAGCCTTTAACGATAAATCAGCCGTGCCGGAGGCTTCGTAGAAGTAGCGTTGCGGTTCCGCATTCACAAGAAAAGTGCCGTAAGCGGCAATAACCCAGCCGGTGCCTGAAATTTCCCGGCGGGCTTCGTCCGTTACGCGCGCTTCAATGCGGTAGCGGTAATCGTGGTGATTGTCGGAAACGGTCGTGTTATAACTGACGCGCAGATTGCCGTTGTCGTCAAGCTGTGCTTGTGTTTTTAAAACTTCTTCTCCTGCCTCATCGTTGTTACCATCTTGTTGGTTGTCGCCAGCAGGATCGGAATCCGGATCTTCCTCATCGGCATCCCGCCAGAACGGGTAATAATAGCCGCTACGATAAATCGAATACTCGACCTTGGCTCCTTTTACCGGTTCGCCGAAGTAATAACGGGCATTGATGGTGAAATCCAGTTTGTTGCCTTGTAAAACCCTTGCTTCTGCGGGCGTAACGCGCACTTCGTATTCCGGCTTTTTGTATTCCTGAACTTCAAAAGTGCCGGTCATGGAGCTTTCGCCGCCGGCGACCTGGAGATAGTAGTTGCCCAAAGCGGCAGTACGATCCGCAACAAACTCACCGTGAATGATTCCATTCGTGTTGGTTGTCAGGTGCTGCGCGTAAACCGATTTGCCATCAGGGTCTTGAATCTGCACCGCCAAACTCTGCTGCGCCGGAATCGTGTAGCCGCCGGGTGACTGAGCTTGCCGCAATATGCCGCGAAAATGAACCGTGTCGCCGGGGCGGTACACCGGGCGATCCGTGTAAATGTAGCCGGTCCAGGAGCGGGCTGACTCACCAAAATTCCAAAGCGACAGCGAGTTGATGGTGACATCATCGCCTTTGCGAACCAACACCCGCAAGTCGTCAACGCCGGGTTCCGGTTTGGCGTCGAGCTTCGCCAGGCCATCTGTGTTTGTGCGTAAAACGGCGGGCGTACCGTTGCGTGTCATCACCGAAAGCGTGGCTTCGGGAACGGGTTCGCCCGAAGCGCGGTCCGCGACAAAGCCGAGAATGTTTTGTTTGCCGACTTTGGTGATTACCACCAAATCGGATTTCACAACAATGGTGTAAGCGCGCAGGCCGCCGCTGGCAGCTTCCACCAGATACATGCCGTTCTCCCGAACACGGATGGGAACGTTCTGGGAACTCCAGTTTCCTTGCGCCAGTAGAGGCTGAACAAAGGAAAGCACCAACTGATCGCGGTTGAGTAGCGGCGTCGCGGCGTAGTAGTCTTCGTGGCTGCTAACGATGGCTTTTTCTGCTGCCGCTGGTCTTTTGAAATGCGCGCTGACTGATTCTGTAAACTGTTCACGCAGAAATACGCGGATTTCGCGGCGCAGTTCATGTTTCCAAGCGCGAACGCTTTCGAGCAGCCCGCGTTTACCGGCGCGCACGGGCGGTTCTGATCCGAAATTATGAGAGGCTTCCAGCTTACGGTAAAATTCCAGCGGATCTTTCACGCGGTACACGCGAATCTGCACGGCTTTCACTTGCGAGCCGGTCAGAAAGACGGTCGGCGTTTCCTTAGAACCGAATGTTTTGTCGCTTGAAAGGGAAAAATACGGCTGCAACTCGCTTTGGCAGATGACCGGCGCAGCCACCAGCAGAGCGGTCAGCAGGCGCAGTAGAAGGAAAGAAAATTTTTGCCGGAATGAGAACTGTTTCATAGTGAATTACGAAGTATCTTCCAGCGGAAAACGCCGAGGAACTGACGGTTGGCAGGGTACGGACGCCACTGCGGATCGGGAAACTGCAACAGATCGCGGAGAGCAACCCGGCGGATCTCGCCTGCATTCGCGCCCTCCGGTCCAGTATGGTACACCACGTACTGCAAAGCGGAAGACTGAATCCGGCTGCGGCCCAGAAAAATCATGGAATGGAAAACGCTATGGTGTTCATCGACAGTTCGCTTGAAGAAAAGCAGATCGCCCGGCTCCGCGCGCTCCACATGACGGCTTACCGGAAACGTATTGAAGCGTTGAATAGTGTGGACATCGGCAAACTGCGCGAACGAGCCGTTATTGAGATCAGCCGGAATGAACGGGCCTTCGTTGATGCGGAACAAGCCTGCTTTAAGAGCCGTGCGGGGATAACTGTACTTTTGAACCGATTCGAACGCAGGCACGAGCGGCAAGCGCGCTGCCGAAGCCCACTGCTCATCATGCGAACGGAGCGCTTCCCGGTAACAATAGCGGACAAACGCCGAACAATCCGAGATTTCCGAAGGTCGATTATTAGGTTGATTGAAAAACTGCGCTTCAGCCAAAAAGGTAAACCAGCGGCGGAAAGCGGCGCGGTCCGCTTCCGTATCGAGCCGGAGAAAATCAGGCGTGCCGTCTTCGGCGCTGTCGGTGAAAGCTGGCGACTCCGATTCGGGGGAAAGGCTCGGCTTTGCGGAAGATTTTTGGGAAATGCTGAGATTGCGGGTGCAGGAACTGATCAACAAGGCCCACATTATTAATGACGTTGCCAAGGCAAATTTCTGCATGAAAGAAATATGTTTACCGGCGCTGCATGGCGGCAAAATCATATCTGCCTAGCAGAAACGGCTCCGAAGTTGGAGGCTGTTGGGAAGTCAGGTTCACCGGATATGGCTGATCCACGGTAGTGGGAAACCCCCATATTTTTCCGCTGTGCAGATCGACCACCACTTTACCCAGAACCTGCTTGCCTCCGTTCGGCGGGCGAAGCATTTTCACGCCGGGTTCTATATAGAATGCTGTTCTTTCAGAAGTGGTAAGAAGCCGGTTTATAACAAATCCGGCCAAAATACCCAGAGCGGCTACCAAAATCAATAATCCTACAGGCAGGTTACGCATGCAATAACAGAGCTTTCTTAAAAAATGTACCTGGACGAGTCGGTCACCTGTCTATACTACTGAGTTCTTCCGTTTCCTGCACACGCGTTTGTTTTAACAAGGCGGTTCATGGGGACGAACCTTTGTTTTGTTCGGGCTTGTTATTCAATGAATAAAGAAAAAGATGTGACCGTCCACGTGGATCCTTACCAGGCGGCAAAGCTGGCTGGCCTGCGCTATGCTTCGCCGGAAGGAACCGGGTTTCGCAGAATCAAGGTGGGACGCGGATTTAAATATGTGAATGGGGAAAGCCAATCTGTCCGGGATAAGGACTTTGTGCGCCGCGTTCGCGCGCTGGTGATTCCACCGGCCTGGATAAACGTCTGGGTCAGCGCCGATCCGAACGGGCATATTCAGGCCATCGGCTGGGATGCAAAAGGACGCAAACAGTATCGGTATCACGCGCTGTACCGCGAAGTGCGAGACCATGCAAAATTTGATCGGTTGATTGATTTCGGAAGAGTGCTGCCGCAGATCCGCGCCACGGTGCAAGCGGATTTGGCGCTTCCCGGCTTATCGCGTCGCAAAGTGCTGGCGGTGGTGGTTCGCCTGCTGGAAACCACTTGTATTCGCGTGGGCAACGAAGAATATGAGCGGATGAACGGCTCGTTTGGGCTGACCACGATGAAAACAAGGCACGTCACGATTGAAGGCGCAAACCTGCGCTTTCGCTTTAAGGGCAAAAGCGGCCAGAACCACGATATTCTGATGCGCGATAAACGGCTGGCCCGCATCATTCGCGAATGTCAGTGCATTCCCGGTTATGAGTTGTTTCACTTCAAAGATGAATCGGGAGAAGTGACGTCTATCAGCTCAGAAGATGTAAACCAATACCTGAGCGAAGCGAGCAACGGCAGCTTTACGGCTAAGGATTTCCGCACGTGGGCCGGCACCTGCACAGCGGCGGAGCTTTTGCAGCAAAGAGAACCCGTTCACACCAAAGCCGATTTTAAAAAGACCACTGCGGAAGTGGTAAAGCTGGCGGCTGCGCGTTTGGGCAATCGCCCTGCCACTTGCCGGAAGTATTACATCCATCCGATTGTGTTCTCTTCGTTTGAATCGGGAAAGCTGTTCACTGTGTTTCAGGAAGCATTAAGCAAACATACGGAAACGAACGCGACGGATTTAACTCCACAGGAACATGCCGTGGTGTCGCTGTTGGAATCAGCGCCTGCTTTGTTGTCGGAAGTGATGAAAGTGAAAGTGCGCCGCAAGAGGCCGGACGGCACAACTAAAAAACAGGAAATCACCGGGAAGGTGACGGTTCGGGTTACGGGCCGCAAGAAAATCGCGTAAAGAATTATTGATTACCCGTTGAATCAAGAGGCTTACGCGGAAATTCAAGTATGGCCCAGCCCGGCCAGTATTCAATCGTAAATGAGCCGTCTTGTTTCATGCGAAAGGGAAGCCAGATGTAAGTGGACCTTTCCAGATGATCGCCGTTCCAGCGGTCAGCCAGAAAGATAAAGTTTCCGGCGGGAGCATTCGGGAACGGAATTACCTGTGTGCTTTGCGAATGAAAAGTAGTTTCGCTGTCATGGCCTCTTATAGGGCTGCCCATTTCTTGCCAGGGTCCTAAAATGGAATCCGCTACAGCTACTGCGGCGGCATTTGGATTCCAGCCGGTCTGCGCGGAAGTGATGAGGTAATAGCGATTTTTGTATTTAAACGGCGCGGGCGCTTCCCGGCTTTGGTTGATTAGAATGCGCGCCCAGGTTTTGTTAAGTATTGCCGGCTGCTCCACGTCCGTAAAGTCCTGGTTCAAGCGGGATACGTACATAGTTTGGTTGTCTTCGGAAGAATAGAACACGTAGGCAGCGCCGTCCTCATCCAGAAACAAGTTCATATCGCGAAACGCATTGCCGCGTTGAGGTTCTTGCAGTGATTGTTCCGCATTGCGGGACCGGGCATGATAGCCGTAATTGTAGTGGACAGGCCGGAACTCACGTTCGAAACGGAAAGGGCCTTGGGGCCGATCGGCTACGGCAACGCCGGCGTTCGCGGCGGAATAATCGGCATTGTCCAAGTGCATCCACATAACATACTTGCCGGTGCGCGCATTGCGCAACACTTTGGACCGCTCCACTACACCGGTGTCGCGGTAAGCGGCGGGAACTGCGGATTTCGGAAGCACGATGCCTTCGTTGCGCCAGTGCGTAAGGTCGCGCGAAGAATAACAGGAAATGCCGGTGCGATTGCCCGCGCCGAGAGCATGATTCTCGCCATACCAGTAGTAAACGCCGCCATCAATTAGCAGACCGCCGCCATGCGCTTCAATCGGATGATCGTCGGTATCAAACCAGGTTTGGCCGGAAAGCACGGGGTTAGCCGGCAGCCTGCGTTCGTGGATGGTAATGGCGACAAGTGAAAGCAGGAACAGGGCAGCCGCGATTAACCACAGAAGATATTTCCACTGAACCAAGCTACTGATGAACAGAGAGAAAGCTGGCTTCGATGTTTCCACGGTAAGTTTGTTCAGTGTACAAAATAGTATTTAATGAAAAGCAAAAAAGAGCGTTGCAAGCCAGCTTCCCTCGTTGTTAGAACGGTACATCGTTAGGCGCTCCGAGTTGTTGAGGACCGTTGGAGGGTAAGCCTACAGGAAGACGCACTGGTACTACTTCGTTTTTGGCGGGTGACCATAGCATCACAGATTTCACATGGCCGGGGTAAATTCCGCCCAGGATAGGCAAAGGTATGTCGCCGGGCAAACCTAAAGATACTAGTGAGTCATCTGAAGTACCGTTGATGTACAAAGAAGATATCAGTGAGTCGTTTGAAACGCTGCTAACATACCAAGTTCCATTTGAGGGTCGCCAGACGATCAAGTCTAATTGGAAAGGAGTCACTAATTGCGCTAATAGTGGAACATCACCCGGCAGTCCCCACTGCACAGTGATTGGCGAATCAGGATGTAAAGTCGAGAAGATGTACCAGACTCCGTTCGAGGGTCGCCACACGATAAAATCTGATCCATTATTGGAATCGTAACGGGCGACAAAGGGAATGTCACCCGACAGTCCCCACTGTTTTATGATAGGTGAACTAGGATGGCTGCTCGGCAAGACATACCAAGTTCCATTGGAAGGCCGCCACACAATGAAATCAGCCTTTCTATCGCCATCGAAGTCGCCGATCAAAGGTATGTCGCCGGGCGATCCCCATTGTTGAACAATCGGCGCTAAAGGATGACTGCTCGGCAGAATGTACCAGGTGCCATTAGAAGGCCGCCACACGGCAAAGTCAGCTTTACCGTCGCCATCGAAATCGCCCAATAAGGGGATATCACCGAACAATCCCCACTGCTGCACGATTGGCGTCGAGAATGTTCCGCTGGCCGGCACAGTCCAGACACCAGTGTCCGGATGCCATACCGCGAGTTCAGAATTTCCACTATTTAAAAAATCGCCTGACAAAACAATATCCTGGCGTTCTCCCCAAACTTGAATGATCGGTGAGAACGGACGGCTAGTCGGGATAACATACCAGGTTGCTAAAGAGGGACGCCAGACGGCAAAATCGGCTTTGCCGTCGCCGTCGAAATCGCCCGGCACGGGAACATCGCCTGTTAATCCCCACTGCTG
>CAXTWH010000002.1:100325-198322 GCA_964247975.1 uncultured Bryobacteraceae bacterium
TCGAAATCGCCCGGCACGGGAACATCGCCTGTTAATCCCCACTGCTGTTGAATCGGCGCAGATGGATTGCTGCTCGGCAGAACACGCCAAATTCCATCGCTCGGACGCCAGACGGCAAAGTCGGCTTTGCCGTCGCCATCGAAATCAGCGGAAACGCGCATGTATCCTGGGCCGCCACGGGCGTAATTAGTTTGAAAGCCAATTCCGGTCAGAGTTACGGATTGCGGAAGTCCTGTGGGAGTAGGCTGCCCAGGATAGGCATTTATCTGTAAAATCGCGGTGCGAACGCCAGTTCCGGTTGGAGTAAACGTAATTGATAAACCACAGTTCGAATTAGCGGCTAAAGCATTAGAGCAGCCATTGATAATCCGGAAATCGTATGGATTAGCCCCGTTCAGGCCATAGTCGATACCAGCCAGATTGCCAGGGCCAGTATTGGTGACGTAGATCGTTTTCTGAGAATTTGACGTACTGAATTGTTTTGAGCCGAAGTTGTCCACTGCCACCATTCCGAAATCCAGAACAGATGTGGAGATGGAAACAGAGGAAGCTAGTCCGCCTGCTGAAGCCGCTAAAGCGACCATCTGAGGCGAGTGATCGTCATTATCGATTATTGTCAAGGCGGCGCTTACGCTGCCATTCTGCTTAGGAGAAAATGTGACAGCGATAGTACATTGCGCGCTAGCGGCCAAGGTAGTTCCGCAATTATTGGTAATCTGGAAAACCGGATCTGAAACAGAAACGCTGATAATGTTGAGCGGAGCACTGCCTGGATTTGAAATAGTGAGAACTTGGGGTGAACCGGTGACGCCGATTTCCTGGTAGGGAAAAAATAACTGCGCCGTATTCAGGACCGCCTGTTGAGCGGGCAGGCCGGCACCGTTCAAGGCAATCTGACGAGGTGAACCCGTAACCTCATCAACAATACTTAAAACTGCACTGCGACCGCCGACCGCTTGCGGAACGAATGCAAGGGAAATGGCGCAGCTTCCGCCAGCCGGCAGGCTGGAACCGCAATCGTTCGTTTGCGTAAAATCTTCTGTGTTCACGCCCATAATTGAGATTTTTGAGATGTTGAACGCTTCATTGCCAGTGTTGTAATAGATCAACTGCGAAAGATCGCTGTTTTCACCCAAAGCGGTGAAGGGAAAGTTGAGCGGCCCGCTTTGAGTGGAGATGATTCTGCCTAATGACAGATCATCACTGGAGTAAATATTCCCGGCAGGGTCGATCGCAAGAGACTGCATGAGAATTTGATTTAGGAACGGATCGGGCTTGAATATTGTTGAAACACGATGAAGCGCGCTTGCATCCAGTTTTCGAACCGCAAGACAGCACTCGGGTTCGCTGCCCACTCCGCGCATAACACCTTCTACAAAATAAACGCTTCCAGCAGCATCGAAAGAAAGATATCTAATATCATAAAAATTGGTGGATAAAGCGGGAGCGCCATCCGCGGCTTGCCCGGAATCAGAGCCGGCAAATCTTGAGATTATGCCTCCCGCGATCATGCGTATCAGTCCGCCTTTTTCTGATTCGCTTCCGCTCTGCTGAACAACGTATAAATTTCCGCTTGCATCAAATCCCAAATCCAAAGGACTGATGGCGGCCTGTCTGGCTGGGCCACCATCGCCTGAGTTGCCCTCAATTCCGGTGCCTGCAAACACAGAAACAGTCCGGGCAGCTACATCCAACTTGCGGATTTTGTAATCTGTCGTATTGTCCTGATCGCCGCGCTCAAGAAAATATAAATTGCCTGCCGGGTCAAAAGCTAAACTGAAGGGATTTGTCAACTCCGCGGCAGTGGCCAATCCGCCATCGCCGATATGCCCTTGAATCCCATTGCCGGCTATGGTTGTAATAACTCCTGTTACCGCGTCAACCTTTCTGATTACATTATTTCCGGTGTCGGCAATAAAGATATTGCCCGCGGGATCGATTGCCAGGCTACCCGGCGCGTTCAGTTGTGCGCTTGTTGCCGGGCCTCCGTCTCCGTTGTATCCAGCCGCGGAGTCAGTTCCGGCAACAACGGTGATTGAATGATCCGCGGCGCTGACCCTGAAAACCTGATTCGAATAATAGTTAGTTCCATAACCATTTCCAGCGGAATCACAAACAGAAACACTGACCTGTGCAACATGAAATTCTTTCCAGGCTACTGGTTTGTTAACTCCCGGTGCTACCGAAACTTGAGGCCCCGTTCCTGTGCCGGTAAGGATCATACGCCCAATCAAGTTATTGTTGTTATCGCGAACAATGACGAGATCACGGCGAAGGCCAGGATATCGCGGCTTAAACGTAATCGGCAGAGCGCAGCTTGTGAAGTTCCCGTTGCAATTGGCGGCGCCTAGGGCAAAATCGCTGCCGTACAGCAAAGAAAAAACAGGACTGGCGCCTCGATTATTGAAATAAAAAGTTACTGTTGAATCAGTTGTTACTGCACCAATATGGCTTATGCCAAGATCGACAGGCGGGAAAATTGTTTCTGCTGATAAAGAAAGAGTGAGTAAATGAAAGAAGAGAAGCAGAACGCAAAGCTGCTTAAACCTTGAAAAAGTGACCGGCATGGCAAGTTGAAAACCACGAATGCAGAGTAGCACCCGTTTAGCACGTTGGAAAGTACGGATACTCCTATTCAAAGAAGTTTGGGGGAGTATTTCCTGTAAGTACAGATTCGTGCCGGGCTATTGCGGATTAGGCTTTTTGCGTGATTACTAAACTCAACCATTCCAAAAGCTACAGCATAGGGCAGGCCACAGAGATCGCCGCATGAAAATCGCCACCTACAACGTCAATTCCATTCGTAAGCGCTTGCCTCTTCTTCTTGACTGGATGAACCAGCACCGGCCCGATGTGATCTGCTTGCAGGAAACCAAAGTGCAGGACCAGGATTTTCCGCGCGAAGCTTTAGAAGCGGCCGGCTATCATGTGGCGTTTCGCGGCATGAAAGCTTACAACGGCGTGGCCACCCTGAGCCGCCAAAAGCCGGAACAGATCGTTCACGGTCTGCATGAAGGACCGGACAACGAAGATTTCCGCATCATTCAAACCGTGATCGACGGCATCCCCATCATCAACACTTACGTTCCGCAAGGCAATTCCATCACATCGGAAAAATATGTCCTGAAGCTTGCCTGGTTTAAGCGCCTGCACAGTTATTTTCAAAAGCATCTTGATCCGGCAAAACCGGCGGTCTGGCTGGGCGATCTGAACGTCGCGCCGGAGCCGATCGATGTGTTCAACCCGGAACAACGGGTGAATGATGTGGCTTTTCACAGCGACATTCGCAACGCTTACAAGGAAGCGTTGAGCTGGGGATTTGTGGATGTGTTCCGCCAACTGCATCCCGACCGGGTTCAATACACGTACTGGGATTACTTTAATAGCGCGTTTCGCCGGAATTGGGGATGGCGCATTGATCACATTCTCGCCACAAGGCCGTTAGCCGCCCGCTGCCGGAACGCCGATGTGGATATAGCGCCCCGTCAGGCCGCAACAACATCGGACCACACCGTACTGTGGGCAGAGTTCGAATAGGCAATTTACCGTTTCCGTGAGAGCATAATGGGATTACCCGAAACCGGAGAAGGCTGTAGCCATACCTGCGTATGAACACATTTGAAACTGTCGAGCGCCAGCCTAGCCTTTGGGCATCCATCCGGGAAGCGGTCAGCGGATCGCATCGGGATTTCACCACCGGCAGTTTAAATCGCGCCATTCTGTTGCTGGCTATTCCGATGGTGTTGGAGATGGTTCTTGAATCGCTGTTCGCCGTGGTGGACGTGTTCTGGGTAGCGCGCGTGGGAGCCAATGCTATTGCGACGGTCGGGCTGACGGAATCGCTGTTGACTCTGGTGTTTGCGGTAGCGATGGGCTTAAGCATGTCTACCACCGCGATGGTGGCCCGGCGCATCGGCGAGAAAGATCCGGAAGGCGCGGCGGTGGCGGCGGTGCAGGCGATTGCGCTGGGACTGTTGATCGCGCTGCTGATCGGCATTCCTTGTTTTATTTTTGCTCCTCACCTTTTGAAACTGATGGGAGCTTCGCCGGAAATTGTGGCTACCGGCGCAGGTTATGCACGCATCGCGCTCGGCGGCAGCGGCGTTGTATTGCTGCTGTTTCTCAACAACGCGATTTTTCGCGGTGCTGGCGATGCGGCTATTGCGATGCGCTTATTGTGGGTGTCGAACATCATCAATTTGATTCTTGATCCTTGCTTTATTTTCGGCATTGGTCCCTTTCCCAAGCTCGGCGTTACCGGAGCGGCAGCAGCGACTCTCACAGGCCGCAGCATCGGCATGTTGTATCAGTTCTACCGTTTGTGGCAAGGCAGCGAACGCATCCGCATTCTGTCAAGCCAGATTCAACTGAACTGGAGCGTACTGGTTCGGCTGCTGCGCGTTTCGCTCACCGGCATGTTGCAGTTCGGCATCGCGCAGGCAAGCTGGATCGGGCTTGTCAGAATTATCAGTCTTTTTGGCGCGGCTACGCTTGCGGGCTACACCATTGCCATTCGCATTGTGATTTTTATTCTTCTGCCTTCCTGGGGCTTAAGCAATGCTGCCGCGACACTGGTTGGACAGAACCTGGGAGCGCAGCACCCGGAGCGTGCGGAAGCTTCGGTATGGCGCACTGGTTTTTATAACATGCTGTTTCTGGGTTTGGCCGGACTGGTTTTCATTTTCTTTGCGGACCCGATTGTTGGCTTATTTACGCATGATCCCGAGATTGTGCCGATTGCGTCTTCCTGTTTAAGAATTCTCAGTTACGGCAATATCGCTTATGCGTATGGCATGGTGATGCTGCAATCGTTTAACGGCGCAGGCGACACCCTGACCCCTACTTTGGTGAATTTATTCGGATTCTGGTTCTTTGAAATTCCGCTGGCTTATTGGCTGGCCATTACCGAGGGGTTTCGTGCCAACGGAGTTTATCTTTCAATTGTGATTGCCCAAGCCGTGATTGCCGCAGCCAGCATATTTCTGTTTAAACAGGGCCGCTGGAAGCGCCAGCATATTTGAAAATGCCCCACTTCCGCGAACTGATCGCCGAGTACATACGGCGCGAAGCAAAACCGGCCGAAAAGTTCGGCCATCAGCCTCGCTTGTATGCGCTGACTTGTTTGGTTGGCGAAAACCAAATCTACGATGATGATGTGGTGTATGCGGCGGCATGGCTGCACGACTTGGGCGTTTTTATCGGACACAGACCGGAGAACCCGGAGTTATTAGCGCACTGGAATAACACTGTCTACGCGATGCAGCAAGCGCCGGATATTTTAGAGAAGTTCGGATTTCCAACAGCCAAAATTCCCGCCGTGGTGGAAGCCATCAGAACGCATCAGCCTGCTGAACAGCCTATAACGATTGAAGGCGAAATCCTGCGCGATGCCGATATTCTGGAACAACTAGGCTCCGTTGGAATTTTGAGAACTGTTTGCAAAGTCGGGCGGGACACGCGCTTTCAAACGTTTACGGCAGCGGTGAACTCATTGCAAAGTGCATGGAACAATCTGCCCGAACAGTTACATCTGGACAGTTCACGAAAGTTGGCGGAATCCAAAGTCAAAACTCTTCGGTCGTTCCTGGACGGAATCGCCGAAGAGTCGTATGGAGCACTGTATTAAGAACGAAACTACCGGGTTCGTCCGGCGGCATCAACGCGGGCCTGCGCTCCCGCCAGTTTTCGCAAAGCTTCGTTGGAATTTTCTTCCGATGAAGCTCCGGTGATGGCTGATTGCGCTTCTTCCAGTTCGCGCCGGGCTTGGTCAGCGTTGATTTCCCTGCTGAATTCCGCCCGCTCCGCCAGCACCCGCACTTCGTTGTCAAGCACTTCCAAAAAGCCGCCTTCAATCGCCAGTACTTTATCCGGCGCAGTGCCGCCTTCGTAAGTGAGTACGCCTGCGCCTAGCTCACTCAATAGCGGCGCATGTTGCGGCAGAATACCCAGATAACCGTTCTTGCCCGGAATCTCGACTTCCGTGACGGTTTCGTCGACAAGCTGCCGTTCCGGCGTGGCGATCTGGAGGTGAAGTGTGTCGGCCATCGGTTCTTACTTCTTCAGTTCTTCGGCCCGCTGCAGCACGTCGTCAATGGTGCCTTGCATGTAAAACGCCTGTTCCGGCAAGCCGTCGTGTTTGCCGTCCACAATTTCTTTGAAGCTGCGTACCGTGTCGGCCAGCTTGACGTATTTGCCGGGGCGGCCCGTAAATTGTTCCGCCACGTGGAAGGGCTGCGACAGGAACTGTTGAATGCGGCGGGCGCGGGCCACGGTCTGCTTATCTTCGTCGCTCAATTCATCAATGCCGAGAATGGCGATGATGTCCTGCAATTCTTTGTATCGCTGTAGAATTTGCTTTACCCGCTGCGCAGTGTCGTAATGCTCGTTGCCTAGAATGTTCGGGTCCAGAATGCGCGAGGTTGACGCCAACGGGTCCACCGCCGGATAAATGCCCATCTCCGAAATCTGCCGCGATAGGTTCGTTGTAGCGTCCAGATGCGCGAATGTAGTTGCCGGGGCCGGGTCGGTGTAATCGTCAGCAGGAACGTAGATCGCCTGCACGGAAGTAATGGAACCCTTTTTGGTGGAAGTGATGCGCTCCTGCAGATCGCCCATTTCCGTTGCCAGGTTCGGCTGGTATCCGACTGCGGAAGGCATACGGCCCAGCAGCGCGGACACTTCCGAACCGGCCTGCGTGAACCGGAAAATGTTGTCGATAAACAACAACACATCCTGCCCTTCCTGGTCGCGGAAATACTCGGCTACAGTCAGGCCGGTCAAGCCAACTCGTAAACGCGCCCCGGGCGGTTCCGTCATCTGACCAAAAATCAATGCGACTTTGGACTTTTGCCAATCATGCGGGTCCACAACGCCGGATTCCTGCATTTCCAGCCAGAGATCGTTACCTTCGCGGGTCCGTTCGCCCACACCGGCAAACACCGACACGCCGCCATGTTTCATGGCGATGTTGTTAATCAGTTCCTGAATAATAACTGTTTTACCGACACCCGCGCCGCCGAACAAACCGATTTTTCCGCCGCGCAGATAAGGCTCCAACAGGTCAATGACTTTGATGCCGGTTTCAAACATCTGCTGCGAAGTGGCTTGGTCTTCAAATGATGGCGCAGTGCGATGGATCGGGTAATGGTTTTCCGTATTCACCGGTCCCATCTCATCAATCGGTTGGCCTAGCACGTTCAGCACGCGGCCTAGAGTTTGCTTGCCCACCGGAATCGTGATCGGCGCGCCGGTGTTCTGCGCTTTCATGCCGCGCACCATGCCGTCGGTGGCTTCCATTGCAATCGCACGCACTCGCCCTTCACCGATATGCTGCGCGACTTCCGCAATCACATCAATCGGTGTGGGAACATCAAAGCCGTCGCTGGTGATGCGAACGGCAGTGTGGATTACCGGGATCTGTCCTTCCGGAAACTGAATATCAACAGCAGGGCCCGACACCTGAATCACGTGGCCTTCCCCTAAAGCAATTGCTGCATCTGACATGAGTTGTTACTCCAATTCTGTTACGAAGCGGCCGCTGCGCCGCTCACAATTTCAATGATTTCGCGGGTGATCTTTGCCTGGCGCACACGGTTCATATCAAGCGTATACTTGTCGATCATGTCCCCCGCATTGGAACTCGCCGCATCCATCGCCGTCATGCGCGCCGCATGGTAAGCGGAAATGGATTCCAGCAGCGCGCGGTAAAGCTGCACTTCCACGTAGCGCGGCAGAAGCGCGGAAAGAAGCTCCTGCGGCGGCTGTTCGTAAATATAGTCAATCACGCCCTGCGATTCGGGAAGCTCCACCGGCAGAATGCGCCGCAGAATCAAGTTCGGGGCCATTACGCTTTTAAACTCGTTGAAGCACAAGTATACGGCGTCAATTTCAGCCTTGGTGTACCGGTCAATTAGTTTATCCGCAATGTCCCGCGCCGTCTGATAATTCGGTTTATCCACCACGCCGACATGTTCGCCGCTCAGCGTATAGGACCGGCGGCGGAAATAATCGCGTCCGCGTCGTCCGATAGCTTCAATCTCAACTTCTTTTCCGTGATTATCATCCACAAACCGCTGCGCCAGGCGAAGCAGGTTCGCGTTAAAAGCTCCTGCCAACCCCGTGTCCGCAGACACAGCAATTAGTTCCACTCGGCGTTCTTCACGGACCGCCAGCAACGGATGATGCGCTTCTTCATTGGCCGAAGCTGCCGCAGCCACATTCGCCAGAATACGATTCAAACTGTCGCCGTAAGGACGCGCCGCAATCGCGCGTTCCTGGGCGCGGCGCAGTTTGGCAGCCGAAACCATTTTCATGGCTTTCGTAATCTGCTGCATGTTCTTGACGCTGCGGATGCGGCGCCGAATGTCAATTAAGCTCGGCATGTGCGATTCAGGCTCTTGCGACAGCAGTTGGCTTTTCAGCCGCGAAGCGCTGCTTAAACTCCTTGATCAATCCGTCGAGCTGCTGTTTCGTTTCGTTGCTTAATTCTTTCTTTTCACGAATAGTTTGCAGCAGGCCGCCGTGCGCATTTTCCAGAAAGCCAAGGTATTCCGCTTCAAAACGGCGCACATCCTGAACCGGAACATCATCCAAATGTCCGTTAACGCCCGCGTAAAGGCTGGCTACTTGTTTTTCCACCGGATAAGGCGAGAACTGGTTTTGCTTTAACAGTTCTGTTAGTCGCTGCCCACGACTTAACTGCTGCTGCGAAGCTTTGTCCAGATCGGAGCCGAACTGCGCAAATGCGGCAAGCGATCGGTACTGCGCCAGGTCCAACCGCAGCGAACCAGCTACTGTGCGCATGGCTTTAATCTGCGCGCTGCCGCCGACGCGGCTTACCGAGATACCAACGTTGATAGCGGGACGTATGTTGGCGTTAAACAAATCAGCTTCCAGGTAAATCTGCCCATCGGTGATGGAAATCACGTTTGTCGGAATGTACGCCGATACGTCGCCAGCCTGCGTTTCAATAATCGGCAGCGCCGTTAATGATCCGCCGCCCCGCTCATTCGACAACTTTGCGGCTCGCTCCAGCAAACGGCTGTGCAGGTAGAACACGTCGCCAGGGTAGGCTTCGCGTCCTGGTGGACGCCGCAGCAGCAGAGAAATTTCGCGGTAAGCGGCAGCGTGCTTGGAAAGATCGTCATACACGCAAAGCGCATGGCGTCCGCTATCCCGGAAGAACTCGCCAATCGCGCAGCCCGCGTACGGAGCAATGTACTGCATAGGCGCCGGATCAGACGCGGTAGCCGCTACCACAATCGAAAAATCCATCGCACCGTGTTCTTCGAGTGTGCGAACTACCTGGGCCACTGTGGAACGCTTCTGGCCGATAGCGACGTAGATGCAGATCACGTCGCCGCCTTTTTGGTTGATGATCGCGTCCAGCGCCACTGCGGTTTTGCCGGTCTGCCGGTCGCCGATGATCAACTCGCGCTGGCCTCTGCCGATCGGGATCATGCCATCAATGGCCTTGATGCCGGTTTGCATAGGCTGTTTTACCGGCTGGCGGTCCACCACACCGGGAGCTAGGCGTTCCAGGGGCTGAAAGGTCGTGGAAGCAATCGGCCCTTTGCCGTCGATAGGCTGCCCCAAAGCGTTCACTACCCGGCCCACCATGCTGTCACCAACCGGGAGTGACATGATGCGGCCCGTACGTTTTACCTGGTCGCCTTCTTTCACTTCCTGGTAATCGCCCAGCAGCACTGTTCCGACCTGATCTTCTTCCAGGTTCAGCGCAATGCCCACCACATCATGACCGAAATCAACCAGTTCGCCGGCCATGACATTCTCAAGGCCGTAAACACGGGCGATGCCGTCGCCCACGCTGATCACTGACCCGGTTTCAGAAACATTTACAGCCGCGTCATAATTTTCAATTTCCGCGCGCAACACACGGGAAATTTCATCTGCTCTGATCTGAGCCATAATTTCTTATTCCTACACTCTTTTAAGATGCCGCTGAAAGCCGACGCCGCATTGCTTCCAACCGGCCGGTCAGGGAACCGTCGAATTCTTTCGATCCAAACCGGGCCACTACTCCGCCCAGAATAGTTGGATCTATCTTATACACGGGGCGAATCTGTTTTCCGGCAGCGGCGCTTAAAGCGGTTACTATTTCCTGACGCTGCGCTTCGTTCAGCTCCTGCGCCGAAGTGATTTCCGCCCGCACTAATCCCTGATGCTCATCCACCGCTGCTTCAAAACTCTCTTTAATTCGATCCAGTTCTCCGATGCGGCGGTGTTCCACAATCACCATCAGAAAATTGCGGATCAACCGGTTCAAACCATCTTGGTCCAGCAAACGACCTACAAGCCCGGCTTTTTTGCTGCGCGGCACAGCCGGAGACAGCAGCACGCGATGAAGATCTTCGGACGAAGAAAATAGTGAAACCGCTTCGGAAAGCTGTTTCACTGCTTCTGATGGAGTGAGGCCGGAATTCCCTTGAAACACAGCGTCGGCCAAAGCTTGCGCATAATGAAAAGAAAACGCGTCTGTCATTCGAACTATCGCGCTCCCTTCGTTACATTCGCCGCAAACGCATGAACAAGTTCGTTCTGGTCTACTTCTCCGGGATAATCGCGCAGATGCGAAATCGCCATATTCATAGCCAAGTCAACCGCGCGATTCCGAACGGCTAAACCGGCCTGGAAACGAAGCGCTTCAATTTCGCGAACAGTATGATCTCCAATTCGCGCCAAAGCTGCCTGCGTTTCCTGGTTGATGCGCTGTTCTTCACGCTCAATTTCCGCTTTGGACTGGTCACGCAGTTTTTGAATTTCTGAAGCCAATGTAGCCATGCGACGATCAATTTCCGAAGACCGGAAATCGGCCTGCACCTTCAAACCGGTGGCGTCTTTGATAGCTTTCTGAATCTGCTCGCTACGGGCATTGAAAAAGGCCGGAGCATTCTTCACGGCCAAGTATCCTAAGCCGGCCACCAGCAAAGCGAAGTTAGCCCATTTCCAGGTATTTTCTTTTTCTTCGCGAGCTTCTTCTTTGGCGGCTCCCCCGCTAATAGTCTGCCGTGAATAACAAGGAGTCAATAAAGCCAGAACGCAAACAACCATCCAGCAGATTCGCTTCATCAGGCAGCCCTCCGCCCGAAGATGCTGTTGATCATCTGCTTCGATAATGCCTGGGCCTGTTCCGTCATATCCGCTGTAGCTTGTTTCACCTCAACGGCCAAATCGCGTTTTGCTTCGCTGATGCGCTCCTCAGCATGTTGCCGCGCTTCGGCAATCGCTTTCGCCTGGTCGTCCAACAGGCGGTGCCGCTGCGCTTCCTGTTCGCGGTACAGTTCCAGTTTTGCGGCCATTAGCAGCCGCTCAAATTCTGATGCCTTGTGTTCCGCCGCCGCAAACGCTTTTTCCGCCAAGTGGCGCGCGCCTTCCGTTTCCTCGCGCCGTTTCTCCAGAATTATCTGTAAGGGTTTAAAGAAAACCTGTTTCAGATAAAGCGTCAGCAGGCACAGGAAAATAATTGTCGGCACTGCTTGAAGCAGAAGGGTAAGGAGTGCTTTCAGTGTCGGGTCCATTTAGATTCTACGGGGAAGCGCATGAGGACACAAATCGACTCACCCCCATGCTAATTCTTGTAAAAATTACGGTATCACAAGAATAAACGCGGAAGCAAGCAGAGGAATCCCTAGCTTCTTCAGCTTACCTTAAGCGCCGCCGCAATTACCTTAACGTTTACATTACTGGATTTCCGTAAGATCGTCTACTCTACCCATGTACTCTTGTGCGGTTTTCAGAAGATAATTGTTTCCGCACTGGACATAGTAAAATCTTGTACACTAATAAAAAGGTATTGCTTTTGATCCATCTTAGAATCTTCCCCCAGCGCTTTGGCGCTTTCCGTTAAGACCGGCATGTATCCACCACGAAGTTTTCCCCCGCGCCGGCCAAAAGTCCGAGAAAATGTAAACGAAGCGATTCGAGCCCGCGAAGTTCGCGCTGTTTTTCCTGATGGGAGTGTGGAAGTCATGCCCACCCCCGCCGCAGTCCGCAAAGCGCAAGAAATGGGACTTGATCTGATTGTCGTCAGCCCAACCGCCGAGCCTCCAGTTGCCAAAGCAATGGATTATGGGCAGTGGCAGTACGAGCAGAAAAAACGCCAGCACGAAGCCAAAAAGAAACAGCATGTGATTCAGGTAAAAGAATTGAAATTCCGCCCAAACACTGATGACCATGACTACGATTTCAAAAAGAACCATGCGATCCGGTTCTTGCAGGAGGGTAATCGCGTGAAAGCAGTGGTTCAGTTTCGCGGCCGCGAGATCGCTCACGTCGATCTGGGTCGGAAACTGCTGCTCCGCTTTGCCAACGATCTTTCCGGGGTCGGCCAGATTGAAGGTCAGCCAAAATTGGAAGGGCGCAATGCGCACGTCATTATCAGTCCGGTGAAAGTAACAAAAGAAGCTAAGGAAAAAAGCGAAAAGGTAAAACCTGCTTCGCCTCCCCCGCCCGCGGCTCACGTTCAGTAAACAGTAAGAGTTTCAGCAGGAAGTCACAAACCTGATTTCCTGCTGAACATTGCTGTTAAGTTTCCGAATTTGCCCGTTCGTAGGGTTTAATGAGGTATTTTGAAGCTTCCTGCTGAGCGCCCGATGTATTGTCATGGGTTCTCAAGGCTTGTTTATACTCGTTGACCGCTCGGTCACGCTGCCCAGTCACGTCAAAAATCTTTCCTAGATTCAGCCGCGACCAGACTTCCACCCATTTCGGTTGTAAATCGCCGTCAATTGCCGTGCGGAACTCGTTTGCTGCCGATTGGTAGTTGTTCTGTTTAAAGAAAAGCTCGCCAATCCGGTAATGAGCTAGCGAACTGCTTTTGTTCACGTCCAAAGCCTTCTGGTATTCCCGTAAAGCATTGGCGTAATCGCCTATTTCCACAAACTGCTCCCCGCGCCGAATCGCGACGGATACCCGCATCGTTCCGTCGTAGCGCAGAATTTTGTGGTTCGGGTCAAGCGCCACGGCGCGCGGTTTGCCGAATGTATCCACGCTGAATTCGCTGGAAGTTCCTACTACTTCCACTTTCTTTTCTTCGGGATTGCCTTCCGTTTCAATCTTCAAATCCACTGGCATACGGAACGTGTCCATATCCTGCGTCACCTTTCCGACCACCCGGAAGCCCTTTTGGGTTCGGAAGATTGTGTAGGAAAGCTTAAATTCGGGCGATCCGCTGGATTGCAGCCACTGCAAAAAGAAATAGCGCAGGTCCTGGCCGGAAGCTTTTTCCATCACTTTGCGCAAATCCTCGCTGTTGGCCGGCTTAAAGCTGTACTGGTCGATAAAGTCTTTTAAACCTTTAAAAAACGCTTGGTCGCCCACCACGCCGCGCAGCATGTGGTAAACCGCAGCCCCTTTAGCGGCGGTTAACGCCCAGAACTCCGGCGAGTAATCTTCTAAACGCGACGATTGCAGAATCGGCGGATCAGTAATGGTCAGGGCTTCCACGAAATCATTGTGAATATCCTGATCGGCGGCTGCCGGCCCGCTCAGATGCTCAAGATAAAGAATTTGCGCATACCGGGCCGCCCCGTTGGTAATCCAAAGATGATTGCGCGTAGTTGGTGAAACCAGCACTCCCCACCATTGCCGCGATAACTGGTCAGCCAACAAGCGCTGATTGACCTGGGTTCCAATGGAGCCGGGAGCAAGAAACACAATGCCTGGACTGGCATACCCGTTTGGCGCGCCGTCCACCGTTTCCACTAGCGTCAGATTCGCTTGCGGAGCCAATCCGAACTGGCTGGTAAACTGCCCCATAATCTTACCGGTTTCTTCGCCGTAGTTCTGCGCTGCCGCTGCATGTTGGCGGAAATAAACAGTAGCCGTGACGCCGCCGGAAGACACCTTCTGCCCATTACCCTTCACCAAAGCGATGCTGCCTGGAAAGCTGGCATTCTGCGTATAAGCAAAGGTGTAAACAACTCGATCGCCGCCTAGCTTTTCTTCTTTTTCGTCGCCGCTGGCAATCACTTTATAATCGGACGGCGTTGTGATCTTTAACTCCGCCGTGAACCGGTCTACCGTATATCCGCTCACTGGAAACCAGCGCGCCGGGTAAAGCAGAAAACCGAAATCCGGCTTCAGCGAAGCAAACGTAATTCCGGAAATAGGCGATTCCTGCGACCCGGATAACTGCCCGTCATAGGTGAAGGTCAACTGGGACTGCTGATTTTTTTCCAGCGGAGTCGGCAGTGCTACCCGCACCGTGAAAGTCTGCGCGTCTCTGGTCGATTCCAGAGTTTGGCCTTTCGCATCAACAACTTTGGAAACTTTCAGGGCATTGTTGAGTTCGAATGTCGCGTTGTCGGTGGTATCGAGCGGCATGAAATCAACTCTGACGGTCGCCGCAATAGATTGCGTTCGCGGATTGATTTCTGCGGCAATGGCATACCGCTGCACCTTGATTCGCGCCGGTTTTTCCTGGGCAAGCGCGGCAGTAGTAGCGGCAGCGCAGCATAACAGCAGGGCAGATACCCGTCGAAGATTCCGCATAAACTGATTTTCTCTTGCTCGCTTACTGCTTAGCATGGCTCAGGTCCGCCGCGATAATGGCCGCAGCTTGTTCTAAGGGGTTTAGATTTCCTGTCAACAAAGTTTTAACGTCCTGTAACTCACGCCGCATTTGGGTCATCTGTTCCGGTTTTTGCAATAGCTCGGAAGCCGCTTCTGCCAGCTTTTCCGGCGTCATACCATTTTGAATCAGTTCGGGCACTACCAGTCTGCCAGCAATTAAATTCACCATTGATAAGTAAGGAACCTTCACCAGCCGCCTTCCAGCCCACCAGGTTAAGCCGGTCACTTTATAAAAGGTGACCAGGGGAGTGCCAAGAACGGCCGCTTCCACCGTAACGGTTCCGCTGGCCGCCAGCGCAAGATCGGCATGCGCCAGCACGTCCCAAGTTTCGTCCTCAATTATTTTGATGGCCGACGCGCGGATGCGTTCCCGAAAAGTTTCAAAAACGCCTCGCTCCTGGAATCCATGCGGGGTACCCAGCACAAACTGGAGCGGAAAATCACGGCGCAGCCGTTCCACCGCGCCAAGCAGATCGGGCATGTGGCGGAGCGCTTCTCCGCTGCGGCTGCCGGGCAACAAGGCCACCAGGCGTTTTTCAAGGTCAAGACCGTGGCGGCTGAAAAAATCGGTTTTATCCCAAACCGGCTTTACGGTGGTGGCCAGCGGATGGCCGATATAGTGAGCTTGTACTTTTCTTTGGCGGAACCAGTCTTCTTCAAACGGAAACAGGCAGAACAACCTTTTCACCCGCGCTTGAATCAACCGCACCCGGTTCTGTCGCCACGCCCAAACCTGCGGCGCGACCAGATAAAACACCGGCACGTTCAGCTTCTTCAAGTGTCGCGCCAAGCGCAGATGAAAATCAGGACTATCCGTTAAAATCGCTGCATCCGGCGGGTTCCGGCGAATAAACCGCAGCAGGCGGCGATATTCCCGGTAGATGCCGGGCAGATGCGCTACTACCTCAGCTAGACCCACTACCGACAACCGGCTTGCATCAATAATGGTTTCAACGCCGCTTTCTCTTAATCGCGCGCCGGTGCAGCCGAAAAACACGGCTTGCGGCTGATAAGAACGAAGAAAGTTGACCAGTTGCGCGGCATACATATCGCCGGAAGCTTCGCCGGCAGAAACCAGAATGCGCACGTTGGCCTCAGTGTAGCAGTCGTTTGCAGCCGTCCGCGTAGAAGTTGGTCTGGTAGAATCGAGGCAAAACTAGATGTCGAGCTCTCGCGAGCCATTGCCGGCTCAGTCCAATCTATCCCGTGTCAGCGTTGGCCAGTTTGCCGAGAAGTTTCGCTTGGAAGTGATTCCCCTCAGCAACACCTTCAGCTATTTCTGCGCTTCCGTGCCGATGAGCGAGGAAGTGCTGAAGGAATATCTGGAAGAACCGATTGCGGCCCTTCCGCCCAAAATCGCTGCCATGCTGCCGCGCATTTCCATTCTGCTGGTTCCTTATCTGGAACGCGGCGGAGCGAAACCGAAAAGCAATAATCGCCGCTTGCTGGAAAAACCGCTGCCGGATTTTGTTGTTTCCGAGCGTCCCGCCGAGGGCCAGATTTCCTGGGTTTCGCAGGTCAGCTTTGAAAACGAAACCGTGCTTGTATTCGCTTTGAAAGAACATGACGTGGCCGAATACCATTACCGCTTTTTCCGTCATCTGGCCGCGCTGGTAGCCGATAAATGGGAACCGGAAGCAAGCAGCAAATATCTTGGCCTTCTGCGCGAAGAACTCACCGCTGTGGTGCATGGCGAAGTGGACGAAGAAAGCTGGCAGGCCAAGCAGTCTTTGTTGCGCCGCCATAGTAGCATCAAAAAAGAATCGGGTCCGTTTTTTGAATACGCCCGGCTTTCTTTCGTGGATACTTTGACGCTTTACCTGCATGGCATCTGTTGCGACATTGATGTGGAAACAGGCCCGCGCCAGTTGCCCAGCCGCTACCTCCGCAAACGGTTGAACTTGCTCCGAGGCATTTATCCTGCGCCTGCCGGTTATGCTGTTTTTCCGGAAGAAATGGAAAAAAAGTAAGCTGGCGTTTTTGGCTGTGAACAGCCGAATCAGCCGACATTAGAAATTGCGCGCGTATTGGGCGGCAGTAGGGGATTTTATGCCGAGTGCGGAAAGCAATCCATGACAATGAAAAACCCACCGCACCCCGGAGGTGTCGTTTTGCGCCAATGTCGCCAATGTATAGAGTCGTCAGGCTTGACGATCACAGACGCCACTACTGCTCTTGGACTGACGCTTAATACACTTTCGGAACTCGTGAGCGGGAAGCGCGGCATATCTCTTGAGATGGCTGTGACCGCATAAACTGAAACGGCTGGAACGCACTTGAGTCAGAGATGTAGAGATGCCAGTAAATGCGAACTTGCCGCGTTTCAGAAAGGGTCCATTTTGAACCGATTCAGAAGAAGCTTAAAAGCCCTTTGACCATGTTGGTTGTGAGCGTTTGCCCCTGCCCAGCCCGTATGCTAAAAACAGTCGCTATGAACGATATGCCGCCCGAGCACGAAACCTTTGTAACCCTATATCGCCGCGCCTTTTCGGAATATGGGGCGCAGGCGCTTTGGAACAAACGCATGCTTGAAGAACCAAAGCCGGATGATGGGCTTGTTGTTGCACGAGCGCTGCGCATCGAAGGTGACCGAGAAGCCCGGAAGCTGGCGGAGCAGATCGAGAAGGCGTGCCGTGCCGCTCTCTAAAATTCAGACTGATATTCTCCGGCTTCTGGCCGCGCACCGTGACCCGGAAAGCTATGTTGCCGGAGCTAGCGCGTTGAATCGTGACGCGCCGCGCTATTCCAGCGACATTGATGTTTTTCACGGCCGCGAGGAACGCGCCGCATCAGCCGCCGCCGCTGATGCGCAAACACTTGAGGCAGCAGGATACGCCGTTAAATGGGTACGGCGCGAACCGGCAATCTATACCGCCCAAGTCACCGGGCCGAGCGGCGAGACACATCTTGAATGGGTTGTCGATAGCGAGTTTCGTTTTTTCCCTGTTATGCGGGATGACATTTTCGGTTATGTGCTTCATCCGGTGGACCTCGCAACAAACAAAGTTATGGCCGCGGCCGGCCGCCGCGAACTGCGCGACATCGTTGATGTGGTGACGGTTCATGAAACTATCCTTCCCTTGGGCGCCGTGGTGTGGGCAGCGGTTGAAAAATCACCGGGGTACACGCCCGAAGGATTGATTGCCGAAATCCGGCGGAACTCTAACTATCCCGCCGCCGAATGGCGGGCGCTCGTCAGCACTGAACCAATTGAGCCGAATGTTGTGGTACCTAAACTACGAGCTGCGCTCGACGACGCAGAAGCGTTCGTATCACGCATGCCCACAGAAAAAATCGGCTTGCTTTTCTTGCAGGCCAGTAAAGTTGTGCAACCCGATCCCGACCTCTTAGCCAGCTATCAAACGCATGCCGGGCGACCGCGCGGCCAATGGCCCACCAGCGCCGACATCACCGCCGCCATGCTGGAGCGTTACAACAAGAAGCCCAACGGCAACGAGCCAAAGCTGTAACGTTCGCTACTGGTAGTTTTACGCCGGCGAGGACAGCCGGCTTTCGCCGGTTTTCCAGCGCATCGGCGCAGGCATCATCCGAAGTAATGTCTTCCTCTATGAGGAACACGTTCCCGCCCATTTCGGTTTCTCCGGCTCCTTTGTCTGTCCATTAGACGTAGCCGCCAACCACCGCCCAAATACAGCGGGGCGGTTCAATCCCAAAACGGGAAGCCATACCGATATTGTGACTCCGTTTTGCACGTTCCATAAGGGTCCTTTGCGCAACAAATTATCTACAGGCTCTAGATCAGAGATGTTGCTTGCCATGATCTTTTCCGGCACATGCCACCGGCAGTTCAATTGTATTAGCGGTCAATCAGAATGTCCGCTATACTGTGCGCAAGTGCTTCAAGATCAGCGTTTTCAGTGTTAGACAGAATAGCAATACCTAATTGTTTCTCCGGGATGAGAAGAAGCGCGGAACTAGCTCCTTGTTGATCGCCAGAGTGCGCAATGGCCTTCATGCCTCGGTATGAGAAAACACCCCAGCCTAACGCGTATCCTCTATCTTTGGACAGGTTTGTAATTGGCGTCCACATCTCGTTTAATGTCTTGGGCGGAAGCAGACTACCTGAGTAAAGATGCAATATGAAATGTGCAAGATCGCCAGCCGTTGTCAGCAAGCCGCCTGCCGGGTATTTATCGCTGGAATCGATAAAGGGCGCGTTTTCCAATTCACCATCACTCCCAAGATCGTAACCGCGAGCCCGATTCGGAATTATTTTCCGGGCATCGTCAAGTGTTGAATCAGGCATTTCAGCGGGCGTGAAAACGTATTGCTTCATCAACTCGAAGAACGGTTTGCCTGCTGCGCCCTCCAGAACACAACCGAGCACGGTATACCCAAACGTTGTATACAAAAATGCGGTTCCAGGTTGATTGACGAGCGGATCCTTGCCGAACAGTGCGAATGCGTCGCTCAGCTTTGCATAATGGTGTGTGCTGCTAACCTCTGGATCGTTCAGCGTGTCCGCCCTGTAATGGCGGATGCCACTGCGATGTGAAAGCAGTTCACGTGCTGTTATCGGCCACGGCTTTATCGGAAATGCTGGACAATAGTTCTGGATTGGAACATCCAAGTTTAAACGTCCATTTACAGCGAGCGCCAAAGCCGCAGTTGCAGTAAGTGGCTTCGCTACTGACGCGGTGCGGAATCGGCTCCGTTCAGTGACGTCTATGTGGTTCTCAACATCTGCTTCACCGAACGCGCCGGAATACAGAATTCGTCCTTGATTGACGATGGCGATAGAGAGGCCGGGAATCTTGTCCTTCAACATCGCCGCCTTAACAAGGCTTTTAATCTTGATCCGAGCGTCTGCTTGTGAATCGTTGCAAATGACCGGTGACACACAAGTCAAGATAATGAGGAGCAATCGATTCATTTCCTGCCGGGCGTCTTAGCGCATCCGACCTCAATATCGTAACCTTCCCATACAGGAATCAACTTTGTTTTAGACTGGAATCAGTGAAGGTTCGAGAGCTAATGCGGCTCGTCGAGGCAGACGGTTGGGAGCATGTCCGTACCAATGGCAGCCATCGCCACTATAAACACTCTTCAAAGCCGAATGTGGTGACAATTCCCGGACACCCAGGTGATGATGTGCCGTTAGGCACCTTGAAATCAATTCTGAAAGCGGCAGGTTTGGAGAAGAAGCAATGAAATACGCAGTGTTATTCGAACAAGCCGAGAACAACTGGGCTGCCTACGTTCCTGATCTTCCAGGCTGCATGACAACCGGTGAAACTCTTGAGCAAACCGAAATCAACATCCGCGAAGCGATTGAGGGACATTTACAGACTCTGCGGGAGTTTGGAGATCCTGTTCCGCAGCCTACCAGCGTAGCTAAAGAAGTCGAGATATCACCGGCAGCATAGGTTTACTTGTGACAGAGATTTATCTTCCCTTGGAAAGCTTTTTGGAGCTTTTGATGGCTTGCTGATTGAGGCTTGCTAAAACAAGCCCGATCAATCCGGCAATCAGTTTACGCAGTTGATCCGTGTTCTTGGCGGCAGCTTTGAAGCCCGGCATAGCGTTAGTGAGAATTAGCGCGACCTGCAGCGGCGAAAGATCCACTTTTGTTTGTTTGCGCATTAAAGATTCCAAAATTTCAACTACTATGGCGACAAAATCAGCGGCAGCTTTGTTGGTCGCTTCTGCCGCAAATTCGTAGCTGCTTTCCAGTAGATCTTTCGCATCCGGCGATGCCTGCACGATTTCGAATCCGCGAACAGTCCAAATATCAAAAGCAAACGCCAGCTTTTCTTTGGGCGTCTCGAAACGGTCTAGCCCTTCACGAATTTCGTTGAGCAGTGCCGCAAATACCTGCGTTGTAACGGCAATCAGCAATTCCTCTTTGGAAGGAAAAACCAGGTACAAGGACGGCCTGGACAGATGCGCGGCTTCAGCGATATCGGCCATGGTGACGCGCCTGTAGCCATAGCGCACAAAAACCTGCTTGGCTGCTTCGATCACTTTCTGCTCGTTCTTTCCCGCCATTCGTTTTTATTCTTGACAAATTTAGTAAAAATGTCAAATATAGACATATAGACAAAATTTGTCATGTTGATGAAAGGGTGTAGCCATGAAAATGTCCGGCCATACGATTCTGATTACGGGTGGAACCAGCGGTCTTGGATTTGAGTTCGCCCGCCAGCTACTCGATTTGAACAACACAGTAATTATTACGGGCCGGAATGAGGCTAAGCTTGCGGAAGCGCAAAGTAAGCTCCCGCAAGCGCATGTGCTTCAAAGCGATGTCAGCGATCCGTACGCTATTCCTCTTCTCTTTAATCAGGTGACAAAGCAATTTTCCGCCTTGAACATACTGATCAATAATGCGGGCATTATGCGGAAGATCAACTTGCACGAGGCGGAAAGCAGTCTCGAAGATGTCACCCGCGAAGTTGAAACGAATCTCGTAGGACCGGTGCAAATGGTGAAACAGTTTCTGCCGTACCTCAAGGCGAGCCGGGAAGCCGCCATCGTGAACGTGTCGTCCGGCCTTGCTTTCATTCCGTTTCCGCTGTCTCCTATTTACTGTGCTTCGAAAGCGGGGCTTCACTCTTATACGCAATCTCTGCGCGTCCAGCTTAAGAACACAAACGTTAAGGTGTTCGAACTGGCTGCGCCAGGGGCTAGAACTCCGCTTAACAATATTTTCGGTGCTCACGAGGTAGACAGCCGCATGTTGATGGATCCTTCCAAACTGGTGAAAACAGCAATTCGGGGAATGAGGAACGACACGCTCGAAATCCGGCCCGGTTTAAGTAAAGCCTTGAGACTTTTCAGCCGAATCGCGCCACAGTTGGCGCTCAATGGCCTGAGCAGGCCAGTCAAAGCTATGGTGATGCAAACAACAGAACCTGCGCAGCGAAGTTGATTATCTAACGTGAGTTTTATCGGTGCGAAGCCGATCCGCTCCATATGCAGACAGCACTTTCCGAAGACCAACTCCGGGCGCGAACTGGAGCAAATCCCAATGGCCATTCTTTGCGCGGATGGGACATTAGAAGAACCTGACCGCATAATATGGGCTACATGGTCAAAGACATCGTCGTCCGGGCATTGTTGTTGCTTTGGTTTTATGCTCCTGTGCAGAGTGCACTTCGGGCTGGTGTGGAAGCGCAAACCTTCAAACCAACCCTGGCCCTTAAGACTAACTCGGTCGGGCCCAATCGTTTTGTAGCAGTTCATGGACGTAGGGCAGTCATTATGGGCTACCCGGAAGGTGGGCTTGAGATTTGGGCTTATCCGTTTCAGATCCTGAGTAACTACCAGGTCGGCTTCAAGGCGGAAGGAACCACGACCGCGGCGGATGGAAGACTCCTGCTCAGGCGAGTTGACTATAAATCCGATTCGATTACTCGTACCTACGTCGGTCCCGATTACCTGATTCGCGAGAAGCTGTTTGTACCGCTCGAACAGGCAGCGGCGGTCATCAGTTACGAAGTGGAAGGTATCAGACCAGTCGAGATCAACGTCAGTTTTCAACCCGTCCTGAATCTGATGTGGCCAGCAGCCCTCGGTGGCCAGTATACCCGCTGGATTGCCTCAACAAACCGGGGCGATGTGCCGGGTTTTATCATTTCGGAACCAGGACGCGGCTTTTCAGCGGTTATCGGCTCCCGGGATGCAGTGGGCCACAGCGATACGGTAAACAGTACGATTCCGGCGTCAAGCGGAATGGCATTCTCATTGCGACCGTCGGCTTCCGCAGCGAACATTCCATCAAAAGCTACCGTGTACGTGGCACTCAATCCGGCCGGAACACGCCAGCCTTTAGAAGCGCTTCAGAAATTATCCACCCAATTGCCCCAATTAGAGATCGATGCCGCAACGCATTATCGGGAGCTCAAGCGAACTTCGCTGCAAATCCGCACTCCGGACCAGGATCTTAACGCCAGTATTGCGTCGTCCGTCGTAGCTCTCGATCAAGCCTGGGTTTGTAATGACTTACTAGGCTGCGGCATGGTGGCCGGCTATGGCCCATCCAGAGACCAACGCCGTCCGCAGTACGCCTGGTTCTTCGGTGGAGATGGACTGGTTGCAGCCAACGCCCTGATCTCTGCCGGCGAGTATTCGCGCGCGCGTGAAGAGCTTGGCTTTATTCAGAAATATCAGGATTCTGCTTCAGGTATGATCTGGCACGAGTTGTCGCAAAGCGCCGGATTTATTGATTGGTCTAAGTATCCTTACATGTATGTCCATGTTGATATCAGCTTCGATTATCTAGCAACCCTTGCCAGATACGTTGCCGTTAGCGGGGACATTAAATTTGCCGAAGACCGATGGCCGTCTGTGGCGGCAGCTTACCTATATTGTCAATCGCAGATAAACAGCGGCGACCATTTGCCGCACATCCCGCCCGACAAAGAAGCCAGTGACGAGCAGCATCGACCTGCCGACGACTTGGCGCTTACGGCAAGCTGGATAGCTGCGGCATCCGGCTTTGCTCAGTTAGCTACACTAACCGGTCATGCCGACCAGGTTCAGGGCGCTCTCCAGCAGGTTCAATTGACTCGGCAATCTATTTCAGCGCACTACTGGAACGCCGCGAAGAATTTCTGGTTCGATGGTCACACGCAATCGGGAGAACCGATCTTTCGCCAGGCAGCAGGTCCAACACAACTCCTGGTGCAGCAGGTCTTTTCGCCGGAACAGAACAAAACCTTGCTTTCTCAGTTGGCTTCTGCAAATTTTCAAACCGATTGGGGAATCCGCGAGGTAGCGGCCAGTTCCAAGGATTACAATCCTTATTCCTACGGTGCGGGCAGCGTTTCCGCACTCGGCTCAGCAGAGGTTGCAATTACATTTTGGCAGGCTCATCGGCCGGAAACCGCCTGGGCGCTTTGGAACGGAATTGCCCAGTGGGGGAGCCTCGATTCGCCGGGGCACATTCACGAGGTTCTTGCCGGCAATTTCTTTCATGAAGAAACCGAATCGGTACCCGAGCAAACCTGGTCTTCGGCAGGGTTCCTGGACGCCACCGTGCGTGGCCTGTTCGGCTTAGAAATCGACGGCGTTGCGAATAATGTGCGTTTCGCTCCGCACATTCCCGCTGAATGGGATCATGTGACATTAGAAAATATCTGCTTGCCTCATTCAACGCTCGGCTTCGAGGTTAAGCAAAGCATGACTGATCTTGACGTAGATATCAGGAATCAGGGCAGTCCAACAACGGTAACGTTCGAACCCCAAATTCCTTTAGGAGCAGAGCTGGTAGGGTCCGATTTCAATGGCACGAAAATCGTTGCCGCAACGAAGCTATTCTCAGGTGACGAGCACGCAAAGATGACCATCTCTGTTCCGCCCGGGGCCAGTCACCTCCAAGTCCGCTATCAGGGTGGCATATCACTGATGCAGAATCATCCGGTTTTACACGTCGGTGATTCGAGCTCACAACTGAAGATCGTAGAAGTGAGGTTCCATTCGCATGTATTATCGATTGAAGCCGATCTTGGTCCTGGCGGCGAGAACAAGCTGAAAATCCGAACGCCCTGGAAAATAACAGCGCACCAGGGGGGAAACGTGAACTCACTCTCGCCCTACGTTGATGAGATAAGCATTGACACAACGGCAGCTTCAGTAACTCGACTAAGCGAATATACTCGCGGGCGCTTCGAAATCGCGTTTATGCATTAAAGTCTGACGGTCCACCTTGATTTTTTGTTGATATAGTGTACACCGAGGGGTGGGCGGTCTATGTTTCTGAGCTTTTCCAGATTGTTACTAGCTCTTGCTTGTTGTTGTGCATTGTCAAGTACTAAGTTGTTTTCACAGGCTGTTTCCGGCAATCTCATAGGGACAGTTACGGATTCGAGTAACGCGGCCGTGGGTGGGGCGGATATTGAGGCTAAAAATGCCAGTACCGGGTTTACAGCGAAAACTACGAGTAATGAGTCAGGTAACTATACGGTGCCTGACTTAGCTCCCGGTACTTACTCAATTACTGTGACCAAGACAGGCTTTAAATCGTACACACAGCAGAATACAACTGTAAACGTATCTCAATCGAGCACAGTCAATGTGATCCTTACGGTTGGCGAAGCGTCGCAGCAAGTTACGGTGACCGATGCTCCCCCCATCATCGAGAGCGACCGAGCCGCAGTGGAAACCCGGCTATCCTCTCAACAAATTTCGACTTTGCCTCTTGCAGGACGTAATTTCACGGCGCTAGCGCTGCTGACGCCCGGATCAGTCATCAACACATTCCAACATGCAGCCAGTGAAAACCCGCAGCAGTCGATTCTTGTAAATACCGGAGGTCAGGAGTTTGCAGGCACCAACTATCAGCTTGACGGCATGAATAACAACGACTCTGTTCTTGGCATCACGATTGTGAATCCGGCGGTAGACTCAGTAGGCGAATTTACTGCGCAAACAAACGACTACGATCCTGAATACCAGGCGACGGGCGCCGTGATCCAGGTGCAGACCAAATCCGGAACGAATCAATTTCATGGCAGCGCCTTCGAGTTCTTGCAGAACAATATCTTCCAGGCTCGTGATCCTTTCACACAAGGGTTGCACGCTCCGGGGACGCCGGCTCCCGCTCATCGTGGAATACCCGAGCTTCGGTTCAATCAATTCGGCGGTTCGCTTGGGGGCCCTGTGAAGAAGGACAAGCTTTTTTTCTTTCTCGATTACCAGGGTACCCAAAGAAGGCTGGGCGGTTCGGAATCGCTTCGTGTTCCCACCCAAGCTGAACGTACCGGCAACCTCAGTGACTTAGGAGTTGCTATTTATGATCCGAATACCGGTTTACCCGGCGGAACCGGCCGAGTCCCAATCCCTGGAGCGAACCTCGGTTCTCGCGTTTCGCCGCCGGCAGTCGCCATTCTAAACGCGTTGCCGTTACCTAACATCGCAACAACCAATCCGTCTGCGAACAATTTTGCGACGAGTGCCGTCGAGCAGTACCCCACCAATCAATTCGACACGCGAGGAGATTACTCGGTCAACGACAAACTTCGGGTGTTCGGCAGATACAGCTATCTCACTGCAAACGTCACGGCTCCTGGTCCGTTCGGCTTGTATGGCGGGTCCGCCTTCCCCGCGTTTGCCTTTTCGGGCCTTTCTGACGCTTTGAATCAAAACGTTGCCTCGAATGCGACTTACACCTTTAGTCCCACGCTTCTGGCTGATGTTCGCTTCGGCTTCTCGCGTTATCGCGTTACGGTTTCGGCTCAGGACCAGACCACGCAGCTTGCAAATACCGTCGGAATTCCCGGGTTGAATATCGCCGGCCGTCCCGATACCAATGGCTTGCCGGACCTCACTATAAATGGGGCCGGGGGACTCAACATTGGTTACAACTGCAACTGCCCTCTGCACGAACGTGAAACGCTGCTTGATTATGTCAGCACATGGACAAAGATTGCCGGCAATCATACGATTCGCTGGGGCGGCACTCTGGAACAGGCGTGGAACCAGCGACTGCCTAGCGATAATCATCGCGCGGGTTCTTATCAATTCAACGATGCAGTTACTTCGGATGCAGCCGTGTCGGGGAGCGGCCTTGGATTGGCTTCGTTCCTCCTTGGTGCGCCTTCCAGTTTTAGCCGATTTCAACAGATATCCACGACCCAGGAAGATCGGCAAAACCGGCTGCTTACTTTTCTGCAGGATACCTGGAGGATCTCTCCTAAGCTGACAGTTACCTATGGCCTGCGATGGGACGTTTTCTTTCCCGATTACTCGCTGAACGCCGGCCAGGGCGGCCGCTATGATGTGACCTCGAATACTGTTTTCATTCCCGGTGTTGGCGGCGTATCAAGGTCGGGCAACGCACAAACTCAATGGGCAAACATTTCCCCAAGGCTAGGAATCGCGTATTCGCCTAACGCAAAAACCGTGATCAGAACCGGCTATGGGCGAGGCTATACACTGGGAACGTTTGGCTGGAACTTTAACTCGTTGGCAGCCGACGTTTATCCTTCCATTGTCAATCAGAACATTACAGCGACCTCGCCCTTCTCGCCAGTCTTTTCTTTAACTACTGCTCCGCCGCCGGTGGTTTTCCCCACGATTCCGGCAAACGGCAGGCTTCCTCTCCCTGATGGCATTGGAGTCTCGTACATTCCGGCCAACCAGAAGATTTCCTCCGTCGATATGTATAACTTCACGATTGAGCGTGAGATCGCACCTCAATTAAACCTTTCAGTTGGTTACGTTGGAAACCTAGGCCGCCACCTGAATGGAGGGTTCGGTCTCAACGCCGCCATCCCGGGCCCGGGCACTAATGCTAACCTTCGCCGGCCTCTTTATTTGGCTTACGGCTTAACGCAGGGTATCGGCGAAAAGTGCGACTGCACCAGCAGCAACTACAACGCCCTTCAGGTACAAGCCAATAAGCGTTTCTCACAAGTTTACTCGCTGCTGGCAAGCTTTAGCTGGCAGAAGGCGCTCGATTACGGGCAATTCGGGCTTCCCACTAATCAATACAACGCCCGACAAGACTATGGGCCTGCTGATTTCGACCACACCTATGTGTTCACTCTTGCGCACACCGTTGAACTACCTTTCGGCCCGGGTCATCGCCTTCTGTCCGGCGCGACCGGGATTACCAGAGCTCTGGTTGCAAACTGGGCTTTTCGCGGGATTACATCCTACTACTCTGGGATGCCGTTTTCCCCTTCGATCTCTGATCAGGGTTTCTTGAACTCTCCTGACCAGACCAGCCGCCCGGATTTGATTGGAAATCCTGCGATACCTAATCAGAGCGCGACTCGCTGGTTTAATCCCGCGGCTTACGGCACTCCAGCGTTGTATACCTTTGGAAATGCAGGCCGAAATTCTTTGCGCGGCCCTGATTACTTCACCGCAGACTGGTCAATTTCCAAAAACTTCAGAATTAGGGAACGAACCGGAATTGAATTTCGCTGGGAAGTGTTCAATGCTTTGAACCGGCAAAACTATGCACTTCCTAACACTCAAGTCGATTCCAGTGCAGCCGGGTTGATTCAAGATGTCCAAGCTGCGCCAGGTGGCGGGAATGGGATGCGCAACATGCAGTTTGGAGCACATATTACTTTCTAATTTGGTAACTCATATTCCTGAGTAGTAAGGTGTATATCTGATAAGCCTCACTACATAAAAACAAGGCCATGCCGAAAACGAATGCTCGAAATCACATCGCTAGTATGCTAACTCATAGTGAAATTTAAACGATACCGTAGAATTCGGACCTCGGCATAACTTATCCAAAACCGCTATTTCGATTGCTGCCCTTACTGGTTGTTAGGTACAGGCGGTAGTGCGCTCGCTGGTCTTGTTACAATTCCGCTGGCGGCTTCTGTTAATGAAATATTGTTAACAGCCAACGTGCGCCCAATAGCCCGGTCCAGCGCGGCTCGCGCTTTCGCGTAATTGCCTTCCGCCACCACTGCCGTGGAACGCGCTTGCGCCAGATCGCGCTCGTATTGAATCACAAAAAAACTGGTGGATTGCCCGACCGCCAAACGTTGTTGTTCAGCGGAAAGCGCTTGTTCCTGCAATTGACGCGTTTCCACGGCCGCGTCATAGCTGGCCCTGGATCGCTGCAAAGCAACATAAGCATTTTCCACTTCCACCCGCACCTGGTTCTCGGTTTGCTTTAAACGAACCTGCGATTGGCGAAGCTGCAACTGGTCGCGCGCCACGTCGGCCTGCGCCACCCTGTTTCGCAGCGGAATGTTCAATTGAAAGCCGATGCTGTAGTCAGGAAAATTGCGCTGAAAAATCTGCGATAGCAGTGTGCCTCCTCCGCCTAGCAGAAACGGGTCCGCTGCATGTGGAGTACCTGGCAATGCGCCATACTGCGCTGCGGGATTTACCGAACCAGCCAGCGCATTGTTGGTTGCGCCGCCGACCAGGTTTAGCTGCGGCAGAAGCTCGTTTTTCGATCCCTTTAAACTTAAGCCGGCATTCGCAATCTGCAGTTTGGCTTGTTCCAGATCCGGGCGGTTGCGAAGAGCCTCCAAAATCAGATCAGCCACCGGAGGCTCCTGTTCCTGCGCCGGAACCACAATATGATCCAGCGGAATAATGCGAACCTGCTCCAGTGAAGGATCATCCGCCCCGGTGCGCGTCAGAACGTTTTTAAAAATCACTTCCTGTTGATCGACCAGGCTTTGTGAGTTAATTAAGTCCTGTTTGGCCCGCGCCACTTCCGCCGCCGCGCGCGTTAACTGCAAGGGAGCCAGCGTTCCCACGCTGACCTGCTGCTGGTTATCGTTGTAAAGACGCTGGGCGGCGTTTAACGCTTGGGTTTTTACGCCCACGTCATTTTGTAAGCTCACCAGATCCCAATAAAGCCGGATCACCGAAGCAAGCGCGGTAATCAATTGTTCATTAAAGATCAATGAAGCAATGCGCTGCTCGTTAACAGCGATCTTGATGAAGCGGCGGTTTACATCAATGCCGAAGCCCTGCAACAATGGTTGCGTCACGGTAAAAGACAAGCTGGCAGTGGTGTACGGGTTGTAATCGGTCTGTGTTGAATTAGTATCGAAACGATTGGAAGTGTACCCGGCATTCACCAGCGTGCCGGTGGAAAAGGCCTGCTGAAACGCGCCGCTTCCATTTACCTGCGTGCTGATAAAGTTAGGCGTGCCACTGGAAAAAATGCTGGGCTGCGGCACGGAATTGTGCGACCCGTTTACGCCTAAGTTAAACAACGAATCGAAAGCCGGAATCGGCGAACCATTTGAATAAGGAATCGTGCTTTGCACAGACAAGTCATTCACTTGTTCATTAATGATTGCTAAATCCGCCGATCCGGCGTTCAATTGGCTTAAGGTATTGGTAGCGCCTAGCGTGGTCAGCAAAGGCCCGCCTGGTCCGCCTACGCCCTGCGGCAGTTCGCGAATGGTGAACTGCAATCCGCGCAGCAATCCGCCGCCCTGCGCCCGTTGTGTTTCGGTGCCGGCAATTAGCGGATTGTAGCGCTGCACCTGAATATCCAGATTGTTTTCCAAAGCAAGCGCCAGCGCGTCCTGCAACGACAGATACATGTTCCCGGCCCGAATCAACTGATAAGTCCGGGGAGAGTTGGCGTAGCTGACATCGCTCACTTGTCTCGACCGGAAAATGGAGCCGCCTCGCAGGCCGGGAGATTGTGAGAACTCCGGCGTTCTGGATGGCGGAATGGTTTGCGCGGCAGCCTGTATCAAAAAAGCAGATAAACAAAACGCAGCAGCAACTGATTTCCTTCGATTCATGCTGATCAATGTGAATGGATCCTGGGCATGGGAGCGTGTCAACTCGCCTTCTTCGCCGGCACTGCCGGACTGCCTGAAGCAGGCACAGCAAAAGGCGTGGGCTTTACCGGCACGTTTTCGCGAACTTCATCACCAGGGCTGATCACAACGCGATCACCCGCTTTCAACCCGCTGCTGATCTCGACCTCCAACCCGTAATCGTGTCCAAGCTGAACAGGAGTGAAGTGAATCCGATCGCCAGCACCCACTAAAGCCACAAAGGTTCCATTCGAGCGGGTCACAATCGCTTCGCCCGGCACCATCACTGGCGGGCGCGTTCGATTGATAGACAACTGCACTTCTGCGTACATGCCGGGCAGCAGAACGTCTTTCGCGTTAGGCAGTTCAATTTCCGTCAGCATGGTTCGCGTGCTGGTATCAATCGCGCCGGAGATGCGCGAGATTTTTCCCATGAACTTCCGGCCTGGCAGTTCGCGTATGTCGATTTGGGCGGGGTCGCCCGCTTTTAAGTCCGCGTAGTTTGCCTGTGGCACATTGATAAAGATTCGCAGTACATTAGTTTGCGCAATACGGAACAATAATGTGCTTCCATTGCCGATTAAAGCGCCTGTATCTATATTGCGAAGCGTGATGATGCCCGCGTAAGGAGCGCGAACCTGTTTATAGCCTTGCAGTTCGGTCAAGCGTTTCAGGTTCGCTTCTACTGCATCCACGTTCTGCTGCGCGGCTGAAATATTCGCTTCGCCTGCCTGCACGGTGGCGAGTTGGGCGGCATAGGTGGCGGTGGATTGGTCACCCTCCTGTTTAGACAGAACTCCCCTGCTTACCAGTGTGTCGTTTCTTTTCGATGTGACTTCCGCCAATCTTGCGTTAGCCTGCTCCTGTTGCAAGTTGGCTCGCGCCTGTGCCAGCGCGGCTTTCGCTTGTTGAGCGGTTGCTTGCGCTTGTTTTACCTGCTGGTCAAGATCGGGCGCATCAATTTCAGCGAGCAACTGGCCCGCTTTGACGCGATCCCCAATATCGGCGTAGCGTTTCACCAGATAGCCTTCCGCCCTGGCCAGAATCGGAGCCTCCGTAATCGCCTGCACGTTTCCGGGCAGCGTTAAGGTAACGGTTTTGGGGGCAAGTTTCGCCGCGGCGACAGTTACAATCGGCAGCGCCGAGGCTTCCTGGCCGGCGCTTGTGTCAATCGACTGTATTCTTGCTTTTCGCGGCAGATAGCCAACCAGAAAAACAACCACGAAAACAGCTAATAATAAAAGCCCGATCACAATCACCGAGCGCGCGGAAGCTCTTGAGTTATTTGTGTTTGAAGGAGCCGGATGACTGGTTTCCATTGAATGTCGATGCGCTACACGGTTTCGCTTTCGTGCGCTTCATGGTCAATTTCACGGTCCACCTGGACCGGCGCGTTTTTGCGAAGCAGCGTATAAATAATAGGCACAAAAATCAGGGTGCCGAAAGTGGCGAAAAGCAGGCCGCCGATCACGGCTCGCCCGAGCGGTGCATTTTGTTCTCCGCCTTCTCCTAATCCTAGCGACATCGGCAGCATTCCGATAATCATCGCGGTCGCCGTCATCACCACCGGGCGCAGGCGCGTATAGCCCGCCGATAAAGCGGCTGACATTGCATCTTTGCCGTCGATGCGCTCGTCATTCGCGAATGTCACGAGCAGAATACTGTTGGCCGTGGCCACGCCGATGCACATGATGGAACCCATCAGCGACGGCACGTTCAGCGTGGTCTGCGTGGCAAACAGCATCCACAAAATTCCGGCCAATGCGCCGGGCAGAGCCATCAGAATAATAAACGGGTCCACCCAGGATTGAAAATTCACCACCATCAGAAGATAAACCAATAGAATGGCAAACAACAATCCTAAGCCGAGCCGGATAAACGACTGCTCCATCGTTTCCACCTGCCCCCGCATAATCAGTAAAGTAGAGCGGGGGAAGTTTGTCCGGTTCTGAACTTCTTTTATGATTTTCTGAACATCGGCGGCCACTCCCCCTAGATCGCGATTGTAGTTGCCGGCGTACACATCGAACAACGGTTGAACGTTGTAATGGTTCACAATCGCTACGCTCGAACCTCGCCCGAAGGTGGCCAGGTTTTGCAGCAGTTGCACATTTGTCGGCGAGCCGTAAGCAGTGCCGTCCGTGACCGTAGCGGCGGTATCGGAATTCACGCTGGAACCGGCGGCGGCAATCGGTGTCCGCCCTAGGTCTTCCATGTTCTGAATCTGATACTGGGGCGTTTGCACGGAAACGTCATAGTTTACTCCGTTTTGAAAATTCAGCCATTGGTTCGGAGCCACCTGCCCCGTGCCGCTCAACGAAATGAGCAGGCTATTTGCCACGTCGCGCTGCGTTAAGCCGATCTGCCCGGCTTTCGTCCGGTCCACATTCACCCGCACTTCCGGATAGCCTATTTCCTGATGAATGTGAACATCCACCGCACCGGGGATAGTGGACATTCTTCTTTGAAATTCCGTGGCAATCTGGTAATTGCGCGGGTCGCGCCCCACTACCTGCAAGTCAATCGGCGCGGGCAGCCCGAAGTTCAAAATCTGGTTGGTGATGTTGGCTGCTTGAAAGTAAAAAGTCTCGTCGGGGAACTTCTGGTTCAATACCGTTCGCAGCCGGCCCTCATAGTCTTTCGTGTGTCCAGTTCTATCTTCTTTTAAAGAAATCAGAATGTCGCCGTCAGACGGCCCGATTACGGAAGTATCGCTAAACGCCAGGTTAAAGCCGCCGTTAGGCAGCCCGATGTTATCAAGAATCGTATCCAGGTCGGAGGGCGGAATTATTTGCTTAATCTCCGCTTCCACCTCGCCGAACAAGTGTTCCGTTTCTTCAATGCGTGTTCCTACCGGAGCGCGCACATGCAGCCGCATCTGGCCGGAATCCACATACGGGAAAAAATCGCGTCCTACCGCAAACGCCAGCCCGAGCGACAACAGAACAAATAAGCCGAAGCTGATTGCCACCGGCCCGCGATGGTGCAGCGCAAAAGCCAGCAGCCCGCGATACCGTTCCCGCGCCATCTCGAAATAGCGATTAAACCATCCGTGCAATCGCCAGAAGATGTCAGTGCCGCCCGCTGCATGGCCATGCTCTCCTTGTTGATACAGCTTCACTTCCGAGCGCAGCAGAAAATGCACCATTGTCGGAACCAGCGTGCGTGAAAGCAGGTAGGACGCGAGCATGGCAAACACCACCGCGCCCGCGAGCGGGGTAAACAAATACTTGGCTGCCCCGGAAAGCAGCAGCACCGGCACAAATACAATGCAGATGGCAAGCGTAGATACAAACGCCGGAACCGCAATCTGCTGCGCGCCGTCGAGAATCGCCCGGGTAATCGGTTTCTTCAAAGACAGATTACGGTGAATGTTTTCGATTTCCACCGTCGCGTCATCCACCAGAATGCCGACCGCCAAAGCCATGCCGCCCAGCGTCATCACGTTTGTGGTCTGCCCGGCTAAAGCCAGCACAATTTCCGAAACCAGAATCGAAAGCGGAATCGAAACGCAAACAATCAGCGTGCTGCGCCAGCTTCCCAGAAACAGCAGAATCATCAAACCGGTCAGCCCTGCTGCAATTAAGCCTTCGCGCAAAACGCCTTGAATAGCAGCTCGCACAAACAAGGACTGATCGAACATTTCCTTGATTTCCAACGAAGGCGGCATCCCCAGCCGGATGCGCTTCAACTCGCTTCTGACGCGGTCCACAATGCTCAGTGTGGAAGCCCCGCCGCTTTTCAGAACCGTCAACAGAACCGAGCGTCCGCCGTTCTGGCGCACGATGTTGGTTTGCACCGCCGCGCCGTCCCGCACATGGCCGATGTCCCGCATGTAAATGGTGGCCCCATTCACCGTTTTCACCGGCAGATCGTTCAACTGTTCCACCTGCAAAGGGCTGCTGTTCACCCGCACCAGGTAATCCGTTTTGCCGAACTTTGCGTCGCCCGCCGGAAGAATCAGATTCTGCGCTGTCAACGCATTTGAAATATCGGTGGCCGACAAGCCTTTTGCATAAAGCGCTTTCGGATCAATATCCACCATCACCTGGCGGTATTTGCCGCCATACGGAAGCGGAATGGACGCGCCCTGCACGGTCGCCAACTGCGTGCGGATAAAGTTCGTGCCCAGGTCAAATATCTGCTGTTCGCTTAACTGCTTGCTATTTAAGCTAAGCTGCAGAATCGGCACGCTCGACGCCGTGTACTTCAGCACGCTCGGCGGATAAATACCCGGCGGCATGCGTCGCAGAACCGTCTGCGAAATCGAGGAAATCTGCGCCAATGACAATGCCACGTCCGTTCCCGGATGGAAATAGGCTCGGATCACCGCCACGCCGTTGTAGGACTGTGATTCGATATGCTCAATGTCGTTTACAGTAGTGGTGAGCGAACGCTCGCTCAGCGTCACAATCCGGTTCGCCATTTCTTCCGGCGAAATGCCGCTGTAAGTCCATACCATAGTCACCACCGGAATGTTGATTTCCGGAAAAATGTCGGTGGGCATGGTGAAAATGGCTATACCGCCCAGCACGGCAATCAGAACAGCCATCACCACAAACGTGTAAGGGCGGCGCAAAGCAAGCCGAACAATCCACATACGGGAAAAACACTCCTGGTCAGCGCGGCAACAACAAGGTTTCTGGAGCTGATGATCTGAAGTTTAATAGTACGCTAAACGCCGGTCATTCAGCCGGACCCGCGCTCAGGAAAAACGGAGTTATTTCCTGGTATCATGAGTTTACGCTCCGCAATGATTCGTGCGGAGCCTAGCCGCGGTGAGGTGCGAGAGTGGTTGAATCGGGCGGTCTCGAAAACCGTTGAACCTTCACGGGTTCCGTGGGTTCGAATCCCACCCTCACCGCCAGAACGAAATCAGTTACTTAGTTTGAAGGTGCGGTTCTCTAACCAGACAGCACCACGAATTAGAATTTGCTTGAGGCAGTGAAGGTGGTACTTTGCCTTTGTCGTTTTCTGTGTAGCTAACAAGCAGTTCATTGCTGGGTTCACTTCCCTCGCACAAACGCACCGCAATCGACGCGCAAAAACTTACCGGGCTTAGTCGCATCTGCAGCAGTCACGATCTTGGCGGTATGCGGTTCGATAATCGGCCAGCTAATTGCTGAAAGTGAAACGACGGCGATTTGCCTACGGCTGAGGTTCTGCTGGTACGACATCGAAAGGTCCCCAGTGACTAGAACATCGAAGCCGTTTGCCTCAGCCGCCTCAAGCAGCTTCCCGTTCTTCAAACCAGCCCAGCCGAGATACGCCGCCGTAAACGTGTCGTGGTGTGCGAGATGCGATCTCAGATCCTGCGGGATGTTCTCATCTAACAGAACCCTCACGCTTGCATCCGTAGCTCGTGCGAGTGCGCGAACGCGAGAAGCGCACGAATAGTCGGCAAACCAAGCGTCGGGAAACTCGCATGTGTCTGCTCTGGTGTCCGACCATATTCTTCGTCAATTAGCACAACATCCGCAGGCACGCGCGTACCCTTCACAACAGGCTGGCCTGCCACCTTCTCAGAATCGACTTCTACGAGATCGCAACCGGTCCAGTCCATGCACACCTCTTCCTCGATTCTACCGCTCAGAATTCAAGCGATTTTGGACAACGCGCTATTCCGAGCGCCCCGTAAGCGGGTTCTTGGAAATTGATTACTTCAGCGCCTCACTAATCTCAATGTCCCGCCTTAAAATTTCGGTAAGAAGTTCCAACATTTGCACACCCTTTTGTTGAGCCCTCCCGGAGAAGTATTCCCAGACGCTGCGTTCGATTAAGGCTGGAACGAAAACGGTTGCTTCGATCGGAACGGGATGTAGGCTGCGAACGCCCTTGGAGAAGTCGATCTCAGTAAGCATTTCATCCGGAATCAGTTTATCCGCAATAGATATATTCATTGTCATTCTTACCAGTGCTCTGCATCACCATCTTTCAGGATTTCGCCAGAATCATTCCCCATAGTAATAATTGGTGAAATTCCCAAACAAGCGTCAACTCTGCGAACACTTAAACCTCGAAATATTCCGTGCGCGGTCACTGCTGCTTCTGCTGTTATTGAGTCTGCCTCGGCTACAAGCGCAGGATAACTCGCAAACTCCTCCAGCTTCATCCCCCAGCACTGCCTCGACTCAAACCGATGGACGCGATCCGAATGTTTACTTCGGTCCTTCAGCTTCCGGTCGCAGTTTCCTGAAAAAGTTCGCCGCTAATGTTCTTCTTGATCAAAAGGACATCTGGACCAGTCCTTTTCGCATCAACCGGTCAACCGCAAAATGGTGGTTGTTTGCCGGCGCGGGAACCGCTGTTTTACTGGCCGTGGACCATCGCGCTTCGCAAGCCCTGCCTTTCTCCGGTACTTCGGTCGCTTTCGGAAATAACGCCTCCAGGATCGGCCAATGGTACACCGTGTTTCCCGCTGCCGGGGCGCTGTATGCCGCGGGCCTGATAAACGGTAACGAAAAACTGGCGGAAACAGGAGCGTTAAGCTTGCAAGCGCTGGTCGGGGCCGATATTACCGTTAATGTAATGAAAGTCGTAGCGCGGCGGCAGCGGCCCGGCGACGGCGACCACGGCGGGCATTTCGAAAAAGGCGGATCGTCGTTTCCTTCCGGCCATTCCACCCAGGCATGGGCGCTTGCTTCCGTAATCGCCGATGAGTATGGAGACCATCGCTGGGTGCCTTACGTCAGCTACGGCTATGCTTCGCTCGTTAGCGTTTCACGCCTGCTTGCGCAAGCGCATTTCACGTCCGATGTATTTGTGGGCGGCGCAATCGGGTTCTTTATCGGGCGCTACGTGGTGCAAACGCAGCGCGAACACCGCCTTCACCCTCATTCCACTCACGCGCGGCTTTTTGCGCCAACAGTGATGCCCTCGTTTTCGCCGGATTCAAAAACAATCGCTTTAGCCTGGAACTATTGATTCAACACAAGCTCCACCACGCTCACCGAAGCCGCCGGAAAGCGCCATTTCAACAGTTCTCCTGGCGTAATCTTCTTTTCCACGGGCTTAAACACATCCGGCTGGTCTTGATTCACATAGGCTCGCAAACTAGGCGGCGCAATTTCCAGCACGCGCCCGTTCAAAACCTGTCGGCCTTGCACCGCCAACGTTGTTTCTACTGATCGGCAGCAGTTCGTGTTCAGCACATGCAGAAAAACCCGTTCATTTGTCCGTGATGCCGCAATGTCCAGTTCCGGAAGAGCCGTCTTCACCGCAATTCCTTGCTCCCCGTTATACCGTTTGAAAAGCCGCGCAACCGACCCTACCGGCATCAGGAAACTATTGCCGCGCGGCACCGGAGTCTGTACCGCCATCACGGTCCACCGCGTTCCATTAAAATCTGCGGCAGTGGCAATCTTCACTTTGGCGCCGTGCCGTTGGTAAATGTTCAAAGATCGCGCATGGTACACCGCTGAAAGCCACTCATACAAAATCGGATTCGTGTTATGCGGTTTCAAGCTCAAGTGGCCTTCCGTAATCGCAATTCCTGCCGATGGTTTTTGCGCGGCAATTGCTTCTTCCAGTTCCTTGACCCGCGTTTCCACATTGTTGGAAAGCTCCAGCAGTTCTTCCCAAGCCCGCTGCGGATCAGCCTGGTAGCGCAAGCCGGAAAGAACCGTATCGGGTCGCTTGGGGCTTTGCCCCATCATGTGGATCGCCACATAATCCAGATACTCGCCCGCTTCTTGCAGCATGTCGGTTGCCCAAAGCTGTGCGCTGCCTCGCCCTTTGTCGCCCCATCCGATCAGTTTGATGGATGAATCCCGTTCGCGCATCGCTCGGGCAAACTCGCGGGTATGGGTAATCGCTTGTTCTTTCGTGAATGCTTCCCGCACATACGAAGTCTCATTTCCGATCTGCCACAGCTTAATGTTGCAAGGCTCCGGAAACCCGTTTGCCTTGCGCTCCGCATGGTCCGGGTCATTAGCATAGCTCACCCAATCCGCTGCTTCCCGCGCATTCCCCGTTCGGTCGCCTTCCGGCGTTTTCCGGAAAAACGGAATTCCTTCGCCTTCGAAATTTACGCAGTAAAAAGGATCGGCTCCCACCCGGCGGCAGAACGAAACAAACTCATGCGTGCCGACCCGGTTGGTTTCCTTGCCGCCCCAATCGTAGTTCCGCATCAGCGGACGATTCTTAACCGGACCGACACCCTCGCGCCATTTGTAATAACGGCTGAAGTTCCCGCCAAACCGTATCAGCCCCGGCGCAAGATCGCTTACCGCGTCCACAAAATCTTTTCGCCAATCGTCAATCGCGTAATCCCAAGCCGCTTCCACCGAACTGTCCGTAGCTCCTAGCGGCTCCATAAACTGCATATATAAGTGCGGCGAAATCGGAAACAGCGCGATCGGGTCAACCAGCACCGATGCTTCCGCTGAAGCGGATTGAATAGCGTATGAGGCAATCGCCAAACTGCCTGTTTGTCGCAGCCAGTCCCGTCGAGTTTTCATAAATTCGTTTGCTTCTAAACTATCGCGGATAGGAGTAGCAATAGAATTTCAGCTACAAAACAGGAATCGGGACAACCGGGCTCAAATCAAATTTATCGGATACGATATACCACCCCATCCTCAATAAACTGATTACCCATCATCTGACCGCCCAAGCGCATACCTTCAACACTTTTGGCTTTTCCGAATACTCGGCGTAGATCCCGCACAAACGGATCAGTCATTTTGAAAATGAGCAGCGGCGGCGTAAGCTCAACCGGAAACATTGCTTTTTCCAGCGCATCATATATCAATCCATAAGCGTCTGCTGGCCCAACGCTATCTAAACGGCGGGACGACAGCGCCAGGCGCCAGTCTTCGTACTGCGGCGCATAAAGCCACATCGCTAAGCTGATGCCCAAGCCTGCATCGTCAAGGATTTCGAGAATTTTCGACCCGCTTGTAATGTCAGTCGTCACCAATGCTGTTTTATCCACGACAATACTCCATGCTTAGTGTCGGCTACAGCTTCCACGAGAGCCGATGCCCTGCTGTTTTCATATCTATGGTAACGGCTCTGTTCAGACCATTCCTGCACCAAAGCCCAATTTTTATGGAAAGCGGGATTATTCTTCGTTTGATCAAGATAATACGACTCCAGCTTAGCGACTTTAACCAACTCCCTAAGATTATGTGTATAACTGGCATCCACACTTTTCTTATCTGGAAAATCATAGCGGCGCGTATTTTTCGCAATACACGCCTTCAATCCGCACTCTACAGAATACCCGGCTAGGTAATAAGCTCCATCCGGAAAATCTGCGTCTAACAACGATTTAGCTTCAGCAAGTCTGATTCGCGCTAAATCCTGTAACTCCCTTCGGTTCACAGACGTTTATCATAGCTTGCCTGTTAGTTGCTGAGAAGAACGTTTGTGGATTTCCGCCTTTGTAGCCAGTAAAAGTGGATTCTACTCCCTTCTGAATCTTTTTATTTATCTTGACATCAATATAAATGCAAGCCGCTTCAACCAGCATTGTCAGCTTGTAATGAGGACTTAACCCTATGCAAATCGGCATTGACAGCTTTGTAGAAACCACTCCCGATTCCACCACCGGCCTCACGGTCAGTTCCGCCGAGCGCGTGCGCGATCTGCTGGAAGAGATTGAATTGGCTGATCAGGTGGGTCTCGACGTGTTCGGCATCGGAGAACATCATCGCAAGGAATACGTCGCTTCCGCGCCCGCCGTTCTGCTCGCCGCTGCTGCCGCGCGGACCAAACACATCCGTCTCGCCAGTGCCGTTACCGTGCTTAGCTCCGATGATCCGGTGCGCGTGTTTCAGGACTTCGCCACGCTGGATCTGATTTCGCAGGGCCGTGCGGAAATTGTTGTCGGTCGCGGCTCCTTCATCGAGTCCTACCCGCTTTTCGGCCTCGATCTCAACGAATACGATTCGCTGTTCTCGGAAAAACTCGATCTCCTGCTCAAAGTTCGGGAGAACACAAATGTCCACTGGTCCGGCCAGCATCGTTCTGCGCTCACCGGCCAAGGCGTTTACCCGCGCCCGGTGCAAAATCCGCTGCCGGTCTGGGTTGGTGTTGGCGGCACGCCTAAATCCTTTGCCCGCGCCGGTGCGCTTGGTCTTCCTTTAATGGTTGCCATCATCGGCGGTGAGCCGCGCCGCTTTCGTCCGCTGATCGATCTTTACCGTGAAGCAGGCGCTCGCGCCGGCCACAATCCTGAGCAGCTTACCGTCGGCATTCACTCGCTCGGCTTTCTAGCCGATACCACTGCACAAGCTGCTGATGATCTTTATCCGGCTTACGCCCACACCTTTACTCAAATCGGCAAGGAGCGCGGTTGGCCGCCCACTACGCGGGCGCAGTTCGATGCTACCCGCACTGCCGCTGGAGCGCTGATTGTTGGCGATCCTGAAACCATTGCCGAAAAGATACTCTACGAAAATGAGGCGTTAGGCGGCATCTCTCGCATCAACATTCAACTCACTTCCGGCACGCTTCCACACCGCAAAGTCATGCGTGCCATCGAACTTCTAGGCGATCGCGTCGCCCCCCTGGTCAGAAAAGAACTCGTTGCCGCTCCGGTCACAGTCTGATCCGCTTCTGACACATGCTTCAATAAGCGTAGTGTGGCCGGAAATTTGGACGAACTTTCAACACATCGCAATAGCCTACATCCTGACCGTCACTATTGGCTGGGAGAGTGAACGGGAAGCCCACAGTGCTGGTATTCGTACGTTTCCCATCGTAGGCATGGCCAGTTGCGGCTACCTGCTTCTGCTCGGTCCGCAGTTTGATTTGACTGCTCAATCCCGCCTGCTACAAGGTTTAATTACCGGTATCGGATTCATCGGCGGCGGAGCCATCCTGAAAGAAGGAACTTCAGTGAAAGGAACCGCCACTGCCGCCAGTGTTTGGAACGCAGGCATTATCGGAGCTGCCGTTGCTATGAACCACTACGGCGTTGCGGTCACGCTTGCTTTCCTGAACCTGCTCACCCTACGTGGTTTGCTGCCCTTGAAAAGATGGATAGACCGCAAAGCCAAAGAAGCTTCAGAACAGTAAAACAGCGAAAACGGTTTTTAATCCTATTTGTACAATGCTCAATTAGGAATATTTCCTAGAAGTGTCAGTCCGAGTGCCGCGCCTTAGATTTCCTATATAAAATTCGGAATCGGCAAACTCCGGCCGGTTCTTCCGTAGCCCGATCAGAGCTTGTATAGCCTGCTTTCGTTGGGGCAGATCGCCCAGATAGCGATCCCGGACAGATCCCCGGACCAGCTCGGAAACGGTGGTCTTCCGGTCGCGGGCGCGAGTATGTAAACTCTTCCAGAGTTTATCGTCCACGCAAAGCTGCATCCGTTTCACGATGATATTACATCAAATTTCGGGGTTGTTAGAACAGCGGCTGACACGCGGCACTTTCAACTTTGCTACCAAGCAATACCGTGCGCTACACTAAGCGAACCGCCGTTAACAGCGACCTATGCCGGACGCCGCTTCACCACCAGATAACCCGGAAACCACAGGATATAGCCTCGACCCATTAAAGCCGTCCACTTCCGCGCCAACCGAATTTGAATCCGATTTACAACCGGCTGCAACGGCCATTGGTCCATACCATCTTTTGCAGAAGATTGCCGAAGGAGGGATGGGCGAGGTTTGGCTTGCCGAGCAGAAGCAGCCTGTCCGCCGCCGCGTAGCAATCAAGCTCATCAAGGCCGGAATGGATTCCCGCGAAGTTGTTCTCCGTTTTGAATCAGAGCGCCAAGCGCTGGCGTTAATGGATCACCCCTGCATTGCCAAAGTCTACGATGCCGGATCAACTCTGCGGGGCAGTCCGTACTTTGTTATGGAGTACGTGCCTGGAGTTCCTATCTCTACTTTTTGTGACACGCATAAGCTTTCCACGCGCCAGCGATTGCAGTTGTTCATCCACGTTTGTGAGGGCGTTCAGCACGCCCATCAAAAAGCTATCATTCATCGCGACCTGAAACCTTCTAACATTTTAGTGGTCGAAGTGGATGGGCAGCCGTCGCCCAAAATCATTGATTTCGGTGTTGCTAAGGCTGTTTCTCAGCGACTTATTGAACAAACCATGTTCACGCGAGTCGGCAGCGTGCTGGGTACGCCCGAGTACATGAGCCCTGAACAAGCCGGTTCCGACGGCGAAGACATCGATACGCGCAGCGACGTTTACTCATTGGGCGTTGTTCTTTACGAACTGCTGGCAGGCGCTCCGCCGCTCGATTTGAAAGCCATTGGCTATTTCGAGTTTGCGCGTAAGCTACGCGAAACGGATACTCCCAAGCCAAGCACTAAGGTGCGCAGCCTTGCCTCTTCGTCCGTTGCTCCGGCCCGGAATGGGAGTACAGGCTTGATGCTTCTCGCCAAAGAACTTCGCGGCGACCTGGATTGCATCACCCTGAAATGCCTTGAAAAGGATCGCAATCGCCGCTACGGCTCGCCTTCGGAACTGGCCGCCGACCTTCATCGATATCTCCAGCATCTTCCGGTGCTGGCCACGCCGCCATCGGCTGCCTACCGGCTTCGCAAATTTGCCCAGCGTAATCGCGGGTTGCTGGCTGCGGTCTGCGCGCTTCTGATTGTACTAGTGGCGGGTACGCTTGTCAGCGTGTACCAGGCAGTACGCGCGCGCAAAGCGGAACGCGCTGCGCTCCTGCAGCGTGACCGCGCGGACGCGGAGGCTGCCACCGCCGCGGCTGTAAATGAATTTCTTCAGAAAGACTTATTGTCGGAAGCCGGTGCCGACCAGCAGAACGGAGATGCCGCGCCTGATCCTGATGTTAAGGTGAAAACCCTGGTGAATCGGGCTGCCGCGGCAATTCCCAAAAAATTTGCTGGAAAGCCGCTGGTGGAAGCCGATCTTCGCGATACGCTGGCCAACACCTACCTCAGTCTTGGCATGCTCAAGGAAGCTGAAAACCAAGCGCGTGAGTCGGTTGATCTGAACACCAAAACTCGCGGGCTTTCATCCGAAAAAACTATTGACGCGATGCAAGCTCTGGCCACCATACAATTTAATGCTGGTCGGTATGCTGATTCGGTTCGTTATCAGGAGCGCGTTCTGGAAGCTGCTCAAAAGAGCCTGGGGCCGCAAAACAGTCGCACCCTTACCGCTATGCAGTCGGCGGCGGTCGATTATATGATGATGGGCGACCCGGCAAGAGCCGAACCGCTTTTAAAGAAGGTTCTTGATCTGCAGGTTCGTTCAATCGGGTACGACGATTCCCGCACGCTTGATACCAGTGATAGTTTGGCTACTCTCTACCTGCAGGATGGGCGCTACAACGAAGCGCGAAAACTGCTGGAACGCGGTCTTCAAAGCTACCAGAAAGTTTATGGCCCCGATCATCCCAACACGCAGCGGGAACTCTTCGGCTTTGCTCGCATTCTTTACAACACCGGCGATTATGCGAAAGCCGAGCAGTTGTGTTCAGCGGTTTACCAGAGTAATCTACGGCTACTCGGCGCTTCGCACTTCAAAACACTCGCTGCCGCCAGAACGCTGAGTCGCATCTACGAAGCGGAAGGAAAACTTCCCGAAGCCGAATCACTTGCTACCAATACGCTTCGCCAAATCATTTCCAGCGCGGGAAACGATACCGTTGAAGCTTATTTTACTCACCAGGCTTTGGCGAGCATCTATGAAAAACAGAATAACTACCGCAAAGCCGAGGTTCTGCTTCGGGAAGACCAAAGCGCCGTTGAGCGCGTTTTCGATCACGACAACCCGGAAGCGGCTATCGCGGCCCAGTTGCTCGGAAGCAATCTCTTGCACCAAGGCCAATGTGAGCAGGCCGCGCGTTACCTGGAAAAGGCTGATCAGTTTTGGCAAGCTCATCCCGCCCCCAACTGGAGGCGCTTTCAAGCGCAAAGTCTGTTGGGCGCAGCCGCTGCCTGCAATAAAGAATTTGGGCCGGCTGAAAAGCTACTGCTCAGTGGCTATCAAGGGTTGAAAGAAAGTGCGCCGAGAATGCCAGCCAGGGAGCAAGCCCAAGTTAAAGAAGCGGCGACACGCCTTCAGCAGCTTTACACAGCTTGGAAAAAGCCGGAAGATGAACAACGATGGCAAGCCGCAGCGAATCAATAAACTCCACCAGCAGCACGGACAGTTTGACCATAGAATCTCCCGGTATCAAGCCTATGCGTGTTCCCTTGGAGCGGCAAACTTACCGGCTTGGCCGCGCTTCAGCAAACGAATTATCCTTTCCGGAAGATTCAAGTTTGTCGCGGGAGCATTTGATTTTCGAGCGAACCACCGAAGGCTGGACGGTCCGCGATCTTTTCAGCCGCAACGGGACGCAGATCAACAGTGTTCCGATTACCAAGCCAACCTTATTGGCGCATGGTGACAAAATTGCCGCCGGTCATCTTTCCATTTATTTTGATAATGGAATTAAGCCTGTTGAAGCTCGCTTGAATAACGTTACGTTCATTGATCATCATGTGGTAAGCGTCAGCCCTACGGTATCGGTCAATCTGAAATCGGCTCTGGAAGGCACTGCTAACGCCGCTAGTCCGCAAGCCTTGGAAAGGTCGCACCTGCAGGTAATCACGCGGGCCAGCCGCCTCTTAGCCGGGCTGGGCACGCGTGACAAACTGTTTGAACTGGTTCTCGACCTTTCGCTCAGTGCTGTAAAAGCGTCGCGCGGAGTGGTTATGACCGCCGATGGTAGCGACAATCTGCAAATCCGCGCTCTACGGGGTGAGGGCTTTCGCATCAGCACAGTTGTAGCCGATCTGGTGATCAAGCAAGCTAAGTCGCTGTTGATTCGCGATGCTCTGCTGGATGAAAATCTTGCTTCTCAGGCCAGCATCGTGTCACAGGAAATCCGCAGCATCTTGGCGGTTCCGCTGCAAACTGATGAACGGGTTATCGGATTGTTGTACCTTGATTCGCCGCGCCTCGTTCGTGAGTTTACGCCCGAAGAATTGAATCTGATTACAATCATCGCCAACATCGCCGCCATTCGCATTGAACACGCCCAGTTATGGGAAAAAGAGCAGGCTCGAAAACTGCTCGATCAGGATCTGGAGCGGGCCGCCGAAATTCAGCGTAAGCTCCTTCCCTCTACCGTGCCGCAGATTCGCGGTTTCGACTGCGCCGGTTACAACGCGCCGTGCCGCACCGTAGGTGGAGATTATTACGACTTCCTTCTTTATCCGGATGGCCGCATCGCTATATTGATCGGCGATGTTTCCGGCAAAGGATTAGGAGCGGCGCTGCTGATGTCCAGTTTGCAAGCGCGCGCCCAGGTCATTTTCAGTGAACCGGAAAATCTCGCCGCGGAAGTGGTCCGTTTGAATCGAAGTATCTCCTCCACCTGCCCCGGTAACTGCTTTATCACTTTCTTCATAGCCGTTCTGGATCCTTCTTCTGCGGAAGTAATCTACTGCAATGCTGGCCATAACCCGCCGCTGCTGCTCCGCCTTAGCGGCGAACTTGAAACTCTCGAAGCAACCGGTATTCCGCTCGGCATCAGCCCTGCCGCCATTTATGAACAGAAGGCTTGTTACCTAAACGAAGGCGACATGTTCGTTCTGTTCAGCGATGGCGTGACCGAAGCCTGCCGAACGGGAACAGAAGAAGAATATGGGGAAGACCGTCTGGTTGCCACCGCTCGCAGAATGCAAAAACAGAGTTCGGCAAACGTTATCAAGGAAGTGAAGAACGATCTTCTGCTCTTCAACAGCGGCCTTGCGGCTGACGATATCACGCTCGTTGTTGCCAGAAAACCTCCTCTTTAGGAACGCATCCTTTCGCCTCACCTCTTTAACAGTAGAAATTTGACGCCGCTTGCCGACGATCTTTATATCGTATATATTTGTGTATAGGATAAAGAGATTGGAAATAGGTCGCACTTACAACCAGGACACGCGCGCCGAAGTGGTTACGAACGTCATGCTGGAAAGCACTTCTAGGTGTAAAGTGCTGGCAAAACAAGCATGACCCGCCCGCGCGGCTCGCAGAACACGATGTATCAGGAGAAGCGCGCGGCCTTGCTAGATAAGCTGCGCCTTAGTCTCACCGCGACCGGCAATGACAAGCTGACGTTCAGCGAACTCGCCGCCAAAGCGGAAGTCAGCATTCCAACGCTGCGGCATTATTTCGGTAATCGTACAAAACTGATCGAAGAAGTACTGGCGATGCTGAACAGCAAGGGTCAGCCTTATATTCGCAAAACTGCTTCGGCGTTGCTGCCATTCTCCGAGTCGATTCTCGAAGCAGCTAATACCATGCTGTCGGGGGTTCGTTATGGGCGAATGGACAAAGTTCACACCCTCGGCCTGACTGAAGGACTGGAAGATGCCGCGTTGGGGCCGGCGTATCTGAACCAGATTCTGGAGCCGGGCCTGCAGGCGTTAGAAACAAGGCTTGCCGCTCATCAGGCACGTGGCGAGATGCGTTCCGGCTCCGTGCGGCATGCGGCAATTACATTTTTGGCGCCCCTGCTTTTGGTGAGCCTTCATCAAAATGGGCTGGGCGGCCGTGCTGTCCGGCTTATGGAAATGGAAAGTTTCGTCCGCGATCACGTTGACATGTTTGTGCGGGCCTATGGAACAGGCCCGGAGGAAGAAAGAACCAAACCATGAAAGCGATCACGTTCAATGAATATGGGCCAGCCGACGTTCTCACAATGAGTGAGGTTGACATGCCGGTGCCCGGCCCCGGCCAGGTAATCGTCAAGATCCAGGCTGCCGGAATTAACCCTGGAGATTGGCGGATTCGCAGCGGTCAGTTTCGCCGCGCTTTCCGTATCAGAATGCCCTTTATTCCCGGCTCAGATATCGCCGGTTCGGTAGTGGCTACCGCAGAGAATGCAAAGCGTTTCCAGCCGGGCGATCGGATTTATGCCATGTTGCCGCTTAAGACTGGCGGTGGCTACGCACAGTTCGCGGCGGTCGATGAGATGGGCGCCGCGCTGGCTCCAAAGACCGCAGCCTGGGAAAACAGCGGTGCCATGCCCTTGGCCGGCTTGACCGCCTTACAGGGTCTGCAAAAACACGGCGATGTTCGCCCCGGCCACACCGTGTTAATCAATGGCGGCTCTGGAGGTGTCGGACACTTCGCCGTGCAGATTGCCGCTGCGCTCGGCGCAGAAGTGCATGCGATAACCAGTACCCCCAATCTCGAATGGGTACGATCGCTCGGAGCGCAGCAGGTTCTCGATTACAAAACGCAGGATGTTTTCGCCGGGCTGCCGCGCTTTGATGTAGTCTTCGACACAATTGCGACGCAATCCTTTCGGTGCTGGTCAAAGGTGCTTAAACCTGGTGGCGCATTGGTCACTGTCAATCCGGTTATCGGAAGGGTTATACCCGGGTTTCTCACAAAAATGTTCGGCGTCTCAAAGCTGCGCTCATTCTTCGTGAAGCCCGATGCTGACGACCTCGCTAGGCTTTCCAGCCTGTTCGACGTCGGGCAGGTGCGTCCACGCCTACAGCAGATTTTTGATCTGCAAGAAGCGGCGGATGCACAGCGCTTGAGCGAGCAGGGCCGGGTAGCGGGAAAGCTGGTGCTTCGTGTCGACAACCACTGAAGCAGCTTCAGATACGTTTACGATAATAAACCTGAGAAGATTGGTGTCGCACACTGAAAAATCCGAATGGTCCACTCAGTTCGACTCCGTCACGATTTTGTTATGCTGCGCTTCCTCGTGCTCATTCTCACCTTGGCCTGCGTGGCATATGCCCGGCAATCGACAATTTCCGAGTGGCAGGGCGAGTGGGGAGAATTTTCTCCACAAACCAATCAAACTGGCCAGGTGCGCTACCTCGGACAATCGCTCCATATCTCGAACTGTCATGATCGAACCTGCCGCTTCGAGATAAGTTGTGAACAGCCGAACGCGCACTGCGGCGGATCTGGCGATTTTGAACTGACGAGCTCGGAAGCAGTTGCAGCAATCATGAAGCCATCCGGCAGAACCAAAGATCATCTCTGTACGCTGACGCTACGGTTAGTCGGCACAGGAGCCGGCAAGTCTATTGTCGCCAGCGCAGCAGCCGGAGACTGCGGCTACTATTGCACGGCAAATGGTCAACTGGAAGGCCGTTTTCCGTTCCGCACAGCCGGCCAATACTACGGAAGCGATCTTCAGTCTTGTTTTTCGGATCTGTCGAATGCGCGCTTGGCTATCTGCAACAACCAAAGTCTTGCAGAAGCCGAGAATCGGTGGATCAGGCTCCTCGAAGACGTACAGGGTTTAAAGCAAGCGAACGGCGACGCACGCGGACAAGTGCTCAACGCGCTGCGAAGCTGTGACACACAAAATGATGCACAAGCTTGTATCCGGAATTTGATCGAATCAAATATCAGCAACCTGACCCGGCAGAAAAACGAGCTCATTGCCGGCATTACCGAAGCCGGTGATGCAGCGGAAGCAGCGCGGCAAATTTCATCCATCACGGGTAGTTATCGCAAAACTTTTGAAAACAGCGATGTGCAAGGTGACACTTTTCAATCAACGGATTCGCTTGAGATTAAGCAAGCATCTGCCACCAGCATTTCGTTTAATGTTCACCTGGAATTCTTCAATGGACATCAATGCGAAGCGGACGGCGTGGCGGAATTTAAGCGCGCCGGAGTGTTCGTGTATCGTCCGCCGGAACAAGATAATAGTTGTATTTTCGAGATAGTTCCCAAAGAGGACGGAGTACATTTTGCGGACCCTACGGGCCAATGCCGGATGCTGAACTGCGGCGCACGTGGCGGTTGGAACGGGGCCGGCTTCCTGTTTACAGATCGATTAAAGAACAATTGACGGAACCGGCTGGGTAAGAACTCTGACGAATCTGGCCCGGGTTGATTTCAGCCTGCTTTTTCCAATCACCCACCGCGTCGTTAGTGTGCGGCAGCCGCTTAACGCCCCTCACGCCGGCGGATCTCATTCTCAATTCGCTCGCGCGTGATGCCGTTTTCAACGAGTCCTTTGCTCACACTGCTTTCTGGATCAACCAGCATAGCCCAAAGCAGATGCAGCAAACTAACGGTTGACCCGTTCGCATATTCGGAGGCATCATAAAGAACTTTCCGCGCACCCTCAGTTAAAGGCATATCAGCGTCCGTCGGTAAACCTTCAGAACGCGAACCGAAAACCGAAAACGTGGACCGCAACCTGCCAGCGGCGTCGCGTTCCAGAAACGGATTATCAGTTTGTCTTCTAGGCAGGCAAATTGGGTCAGCACTTCTCAGTTCATCCGATTCATTCGAAATGTACTCTTGGCGCGTCTGCCCATCGTCGCCGGCCCGATCCTCGCGAATAACTCCAAGCAGCAGATGCTGGACATCGATGCTGTCGTATCTCAGCCGGCCAGCTTCGATACGGGCAAAGAAGATAACTCGACGAGCCGATTCTGAATAGGTATTAAACATCGATGCCTTTTAATATCACATCGGACAAATCAACTGCATAAAATACGATGTAGCTTCATTGCATTCCTCCAAACACAAGGAGATTTAAAGATTGTTGGGAAATGCCGCGAAGGTCCAGAATAACTTCACTAAAAATGAACCGGAATAGCTGGGCGTTTTACTCGCAACTGCGCTTTATAGCCTCATGCTTCCCACCCACAGGAACCGCTGCTGACTTTTCGCTTTGAACCCTCGCTAAACAGCCTGCCCATAACATCTGGGCATTAATATTGCGCTCAACCGGAAAAATTAACTCCAAATTCACACGCCCTTTCTAAACTCAATACAGGCCCTAATGCTTGGGCGCGTCTTGCGGCGCGAAAGCCTTATAACTCGCAAATGAAAATACATTTATTCCTCGCTGGTCTGTTGTTGTTGTCCGCTTCCGTTGTTTCAGCGCAGGTAGTGGAAGCTCAACTTGCCCAGCACATCGTCACAACCACCATGTCCACCCACCCGGAACTACAGAAAATGGGCATTCACGTTATCCCGCCCGGTCAACAGGATGAGATCATCGTGGCCTGTAGCGTTCCCAGCAAAATCGGCAAGAAGTCATCCGCTAACGATCTGGCAGTAAAGCAATCAGGAAAACCAGGAGTGAAAACCGTGGAACAAGGATCTTTCTACGATCTGGCGCTTTCCTTGAATGACGCTCAAAAGCGCCCCATTGGACTCCTCGTTATGGAAATGCGCTTTTCCGGCGCATCGAGCCCCTCCGATGCCATCAACAAAGCAGAAACAATTCGCGACGGCATTGGCGAACAGATTCCTGCTATGGCGGCCTTATTCAACAAAGCGCCTGCTTCGGACCCGCTGGTTCTGCTCAGCACCACCAAGCTTCCTGACATTAGCGGCGACTTCGATCACCTGTCTGTAGATCTCGAACACAACCGCTTATACGCCAGCGCGGAAGAACATCACTCAATTGAAGTTTTCGATTTGAAAACCGGTGCTCACATCCGTAGCGCGCCCGTGGCTACCACTCCTCACACTTTGGCTTTCGTATCTAAAAGCGGAAAACTGCTCGTGGCCGATGGCGGTGATTCTTCCTGCCGCATTCTCGATGCTCAGGACCTTCACGAGGTGAAACGCATTCCGCTCGAAGCGGGACCCGATGCCGGGCTTTATGATTCCCAAAACAATCTCTTTTATGTCGGCAACGGTGGGCGCGAAGCGAAAACGGACTATTCTTTTATCAGCATCATTTCTCCTGAACAGGAAAAAGAAATTAGTCGCATCCGAATGGAATCAGCCAACCTGGAAGCGATGGCTTTGGACCCGGATGCGAATCTACTCTACGTCAACCTGCGCGACAAAGCGCAAATCGGGGTAGTGGATCTGAATAAGCGCGAAGTTCGCCAGGTCTGGTCAGTGCCGGGCTTACATCTGAACACCGCGATGGCCTTCGATAAGATACACCATCGCCTGTTTGTAGCTGGCCGCCAGCCTGGGAAATTTTCTGTGATCAATAGTGAAAACGGCCAACTGATTACCTCCCTCGACTGCGTGGAAAGAGCGGATGACATGACCTTTGAACCGGCGGAAAAACGCATCTACATCACCGGCGCCGGCGGCGTCACGGTTGTTCGCCAGGACGGCCCCGACCAGTATCGCGTACTAACGCAATTTGCCACCAACAGCGGGAAAACTTCTGTGCTGGTTCCTTCGCTGAAACAGTTCTACATCATTCATACAAAAACGCCCGAAGATGTTGCGGCGTTGCAGGTTTACCGTATTAATTAATTCCGCTATGAAAAAAAATCCCTTGTATAATGCGGAGTATCTTTTCTTGTTGTGTGGTTTGGGCCTTGTTCTTACATCAATGGCACACGCTCAAAATCACGCTGCTGACTTGCCCACTTCTCAACTTCTCAGTCAGCCCGGCCCCACGTTTCGCCTCGACGATGCCGCGCTCGGCTCGCCTATTTCGGTCATCGCTTACGGCGACATGCGCTTCACTGATCCGGCCAACACTACCGCCACCAATCCGGTTATTCGCAAATGGCTGGTTCAAAAAATCGCTGAGGAAAAACCAGCGGCGGTTCTGCTGAATGGCGACGTGCCTTTAGCGGGCGATGTGGTCAATGACTACACCGTGTATAAGCAGGAATCCCGGCCTTGGCGTGATGCGGGCCTCCATGTTTATCCGGCTCTGGGCAATCACGAGTTTCACGGGCCCGACCCGCAGAAGTGCCTGGAAAACTGGTGGAACGCCTTCCCGGAATTCCGTCAGCGGCGCTGGTATTCAGCGCAGTTAGGTTCGCGCTTGTACGCCATCGCGCTCGATAGCGATGCTTCCTTATTGCCCGGCAGCGACCAAAATCAATGGCTAGAAAAACAGATTTCCGGTCTGCCTTCTTCGGTCGATTTCGTCATCATCAGTCTTCACCATCCGCCCGTTGCCGACATCCAAACCCACATCGAAGTGGACCACAATCCGCGTCCCAATGAGATTGCTCTGCGCGATCTGCTATCGAAAGAAAGCAGTCAAACCCATGCCCGGTTTCTGGTCAGCGCGGGCCATATCCATAATTATGAGCGCCACTTACAGGATGATGTCGTGTATCTGGTTTCCGGCGGCGGCGGAGCCAAACCGTACTTTGTGGAGCGCACCAAAGATGATCTGTATCAAAGCGCCCTGTTTCCTAACTACCACTACATCAAATTTGTTCTTCAACCGGACCGCCTTCATGCCACCATGTACCGGGTGACCAACCCCGAATCTCAAACCCTGGCAATGGAAGAAAAAGACACTTTTGATGTGATGGTGAAGCCGCGTCAGTAAACAATTCACTTACCTGCGGTCTCGGCGATGGATTCTGACCAGCTCCATCACGCTGTTCTCAATCAGACCCGGATGGGTTTTTCTCGCCTGAGCATGGCCGTAGTTCATCAGGTCTTCAAGCGCGGATTTCTTGCGCTCGTGCAGACCGCGCAAAATGAATTCACCAGCCATCTCGTTCAGCGGATTTGTGCTCGCGCTCCACCGCTTCCTGTACGGCTGCCAGGATAGGACCGGGAAGTATCATATTGATTTGGCTCGCCATAAAAATATTACTGCCAGGAAAGCACTCCTGGAAGGTTCAGGACGGCCACAGATCAAGTGTTACTGATTTTCGTCGCGGTGTCTTTCATGACGCCGAGAAACTGATCATGGCTATCGGCGAGTCTATCGACCAACATAACGCAAGCCCTCAACCATTCATCTGGACTGCCAAAGCTTCCGATATTCTGGAAAAAGTCAAGCGCGTACGCCGCACCTTGAATAATCGGCATTCTGCTTGACGCACACCACTAGAGCGCCACGCCAGTATTCAGTCAACGCTTCTGTTAACTCTTTGTTGAAGTCCGGGTATAAAGGTGCTAGCGCAGGCTCGTCTTTCCTGTTTTTTAATTCCTGGCAAGGATGGGAAAACTGCCATAAGCCGCGCGTCAACGCAAAGGTGCGCATCAGCAAGCGAATTCCATGCCCAGGCGACAGCCGCAGCGCATGTTCGACGATGATCCCGGTTTCTGTGAGTTTGGCCGCAAAAGTAAACTTGAAGTCGCGCAGTTTGGCGGGCTCCAGATTTTTTTCAAGCACCCCATACCCCAGAGCATCGAGGCGAAGCAGTTCCGGATGCTGATGGAGGTAGTCAACATAGGTTTTAAGAAATGCCGCAATCCTATCCCGTCGTCTTCCTTTCGTATTTTTGAACGTAGCTTCAATCTCGCCAAACAAAGTGAGTAAGCCTTCCAGCAGGAGAGCAATGAAAATTTCCTCTTTGGTTCGAAAATACAAATACACTGTTCCCTTTGCCAGCCCTGCTGCGGCGGCGACCTGCGCGGCAGCGGGCAAACTGCCGTTACCTGCAATAAACAAGGCGCTTGCCGCGTTCAAAATAGTTTTCCGGCGTGCCTGCTTATCTTCGGAGGCCATCGCGTGCTGAACCATGAATCTATTGTTAGCTCTTTGACAGGCGGAGAGCTAGTTTGGCTTGAAAACGGCGGCTGATCAAGCGAGTGCTGAATGCCATGATCCTGTTCAAACGACCAGCAATTACGCTGGATCTGCCGGCAAACAGCGCGTTGAGTCCAATTTCAGCAACTTTGACTGGCGAAAGCATAGTTCGCCGGAACGACGCCGGAGGACGATAATCGGCAACATCAAAAAAGCCAGTATCCATAAGACCGGGCGACAACACCGTCACGCCAACTTTAGGAGCAAGCTCAACATGCAGAGCCTCGCCCAATGACAAAACGAAAGCTTTTGCTGCTGCATAAGCCGCCAGAATCGGCGTCGGCTGGTAAGCCGCCAAGCTCGCCACCAGGAGAATACGTCCGTTTCCTCGCGCGGCCATGCGCTTACCAAAAACATAGGTCAGTTCCGTTACTGCAAGAACGTCGAGCTGAAGCATCGCCCGGAGACGGTCCGGGTCGTGGTCAACAAAAGCACTGTTCAGCCCGAACGCGGCATTGTTGATGAGGATATTTGGCTCAATCTCACGTTTAGCAAGGCGGCATTGAAGCATTACCGCGCTGTTTGTCTGGCCTAGGTCGATGGCTTCGATGACGATCTCAACGCCATGCCGCTGCCTGAGTTGTGCTGCCAGCTGCTGCATCGGCTCCTCGCGGCGAGCCGCCAGAACTAAATTGATCCTTCTCGCGGCTAATGCTGTCGCAAACTGCGCTCCAAGCCCGCTCGATGCCCCGGTTACCAGAGCCCACTGTTCACTTGACCGGTTCATATCAGCCTCCTAAATGACCCATAGTCATTGTAAATGACCATTAGTCATTTCTTAAAAGATTTTTGGAAAGCTGCTCTCTTTTAAGCATTCACTTCTGCTGCAAACAAGGAAAGAAAGCCTTCCTCGCGAATACTTTGGCGAGTTCAATACTTATGTGATTACAACTTGGTTCGGCAGTCTTTCAACAGTAGGACGTCACCCCGGATGTAGTTACTCGCGATGCTCAGTTCTAAGCGGCAGGTATTTCTGCGGCACACTCTCGACACTTTGCCATGCAACTTGAAAGTGACCTTTGTAGCCAAACAGCGGACCCCATGTTCTGTTTTGGACGTCGACTTCGATGCGAAAACACCGGGCGCTCTCGTCATACCATTCGCAGACCTCGGCCAGCCCCGAAAATAACATAGGAAAGGAGAAGCTTACCGGTCCTTCGTAAAATCGCTGCGCATCAGAACGTAATGCGATACCGCCATTCGGAGCTACCTTGATGTCAATATCTACCGCTAGATGCTGATGCGTTCCAAGATAATCGACGATTCGACCCCGCTGCTCGCTGTAGATCATGTACGCATCGAATCGGCGTGGTCGTCTGGCTTGAAAAGTTCGAATCCAGGTAACCGTTTCCCGCCCCAATGAATCGACGTAAGCGTAATTCAAGATCTGAAACGGAATGTTTCGCCCACTCTCCGGGAACATGATGCTCCGCCATGACCCGATGTAGAGGAACGGTAGCGTATAAATTGGACCGTGCCAGATCTGTTCCATAACGCCGGTGCCAATTCCCGCTATTTTGTCCGCGCTGGAGAAACCGAACCGTCGCTGAATCTCGGGGTGAAGCCGTGTGAAATCGGAACCCAAAACGCGCTCGTATATGGATTTCATGACGCGCTCATTTCAGCGGTCGCCGGAGGCAGTGCGCCGCCGAGGGAAGCTCACTCGCGGATAGATAGCCGAGCGCCGACAACATGATCATCGCAATGTTCAGTGTAACGGGATTAAATGCAGCAAAGAGGTATGACGGCGATTGCAGTGCGACACTCAGAAGCGCTCCGAGCATCAGCACCGCGTTTATTACAAAGAACGGGCGCCAGCGCCAAAGCAATAAAGCGAGTACGCCGAATACCACTTCCACAACACCGATTACAGGCACCATCTCAATCGACAGGCCCGCAGCCCTGGTCATTGTTTTTTCGTCCGCACTGGGGAATAGTAACTTCGGAATGAGTCCCTGCCATAACCAAATGAATGCAATGCAAGCGCGTGCGCATGCGTGCATCAGCGCCATTCGGAAAGAGGATTCGGGTGGAATTTCATGTTCGATCCACAAGCGAAGTCGATCGAAACTCCAGGCTGTTGCCCAACCGATTAGCGGTCGAAACGCAAATCGGTCAAAAAGCCTGCCGACGGCGCCGAATCGGGTGTCATAATCGTACCAAGTCAGGAAACGAACGCATGCTCCTGTGGGAACGTACTTCCAGTACCCGGAGCCTTTCACGATAAGCGACTTCGGATCTTTTGACCAGAACGAGAGCGCGGAAGTTCGCGTGCTGCTGAGATCCGTGCGTGTCCCGGTGCTTTCTCCCTCGCCTTCGATTTTCAACCCGAAGCCAATTCGTGTCGAGTAAAGAAATCTTTGCGGCTCTAGCTCAGAACGTCTGGACAAGTACTCAATTCTTGTGAAGCGCAGATCCCACTTTTGGTGCAGTTCAGGAGTCTGAGTACGCCGCCAGATCTCGTCAACGGTTGATCGTATGGAAATTTCGACATAGATGCCTGGGGCTTCGGCCACAAGAGAACAATAACATTCAGCAAGAGCAAACAAGCATCTTGCTCAATTCAACACTGGCGTGATTACGATCTGGCAAGCTCCGCCATCGCCAACTCAGCAACATCAAGATAAAAATCTGGCCTGTCACCGTCGTTTAAACACCACGCTGCCGACAAACCGGCATGGCAAAGCACCCATTGCAGCAGTTGCCTGCGCTCCAAACCTGCTGCTTGAGCGATCACATAAGATTGTTGAGCCAAACGGTTCGGCGCAAGAGCGATCTCACCATTCGGATTGCAGAAGATGTTGGCATACTCGAAACCGCGTTCTCCGCGCAAACCTTTAGGGTCAATAGCGAGCCATCCTTGCGAACCGAAATCGAGGATGTTGCCGTGATGAATATCGCCATGCAGAATAACGGCTTCCCGTGGCGCTGTCAGTAGTTCGCGGGCCGTAGCAGCGGCAAAAGCGAGAATGCCCCCATGCTGCATCGCGGCTGGTTTCAGTTCCCGAAACCAACGCGCCAGAGGAATCGTTTCCGGCGGTGGATTGATTCTTGGCGCATGAAGTTGCGCTGCTACCCGGCAGAGAATCCGGCTGGCTTCTTCATCGTTTCCGTTTTTAGCGAGGTCCGCCAGCGTGGTTTTATCTTCGGCCCGCTCCAGCAGCAGCGCTTTATCTTCATGGTGGGCGATCACTCGTGCTGCGCCCTGACCGCTCCACCACAGCATAAGCGCGCCGCCGCAGCGCTCTTCTTCTGCTTGCGCAATTTTCAGCATAGCCGGTTTCCCATGCCGGCTTACCGGCAGCAGTCTGCTGCTGTGGGTCACAATCGGCGCTCCGTCCGATATCAGATTCCAGCGTGTGAGATAAGGCTCGAAAATTTGGTTCACATTGAAGCTTTGCAAGTCTGTAAAAAGTGATTGAACTATGATGTGCTGAGATGCTTACCCTTCCCGCTAAATACCTTTCGCTTCCGGCGGCAGCACTTTTGTTGGCTGCCGGTTACACATTCGGAAATCGCCAGAACACGGTTCACGCTGATTCCACCCTCGTTTATGAGCTGCGAACTTATCATTGCGCTCCCGGCAAGCTGAATGATCTGCTGACGCGCTTCCGGGAACACACCACTACGATCTTTGAACATCACGGAATGCACAACGTTGCTTATTTTGTTCCCACTGACGAGCCGCAAAAAGACAACACGCTGACATACATTATTTCTCATCAGAGCCGTGAACAAGCAAAAGAAAACTGGAAAGAATTCAATGCTGATCCGGAATGGCAGAAGGTGAGAACCGCGTCCGAAGCTAACGGGAAAATAGTAGAAAAAGTAGACAGCACATTCATGGCTGCCACCGATTTTTCTCCTTTAAAATAACGCGGTAAACACCGGTGAAATAAGGCTTTCGCGGCTCATGCTGTTGGAACGTTTCCTTCTCCCCATACATCCAATATTTGGAGAAAGAAATATATGACTCGCGTATGCCATCCGATTGCTAAGGCGCTAGCCGGGTTGTTTGTGGCGGCCTTGTGCGCTTATCCGCAGGCCACCATCTCCGCCCGGCCAGGCACTATCAATTATCTTGAGGGTCACGCCTCGATTGATGGGCAGGAGATTGATCAAAAACAGATTGGTCATCTTAATCTCGACAACAATCAAACCATTCGCACTGATGTAAACAGCAAAGCAGAAATCCTGTTGACGCCGGGAGTATTCCTGCGTTTGGGAAATTCGAGCGAAGCGAAGATGATTACTTCTTCGCTGACTGACACCAGAGTGGCCGTCACTCATGGCGAAGCTTTGGTGGACGTTGCTCAGTTGTACAAAGAAAATAACATTCACATTCTCGATGACGGCTCTTCCGCTCATCTGGAGAAAACCGGACTTTACCGCTTCAACGCGGATAATCCGCAAATTGCCGTTCTCGATGGCAAAGCTACCGTACTAGACGGCGACAGCAAAGTTGACCTGAAAAAGGGTCATGAAGTGAGCTTGAATTCGGCCAAACTTCGCGCCGACAAATTTAACACCAAGCAGGAAGATGATTTATATGCTTGGAGTAACCTGCGTTCTGAATACGCTGCTGAAGCCAGCTACGCTTCTGCCCGCAGTATCACCGTCAATAATTTCGGCGGCTATGGCGGTTGGGGTACCGGCTGGTTCTGGAATCCATGGTATAGTTCTTGGGCTTTTGTGCCTGCCAGCGGTTTTGCTTATAGCCCGTTCGGCTGGGGCTTTTATTCCCCCGGCTTGGCCTATTATGCTCCGCTGTACTACGCTCCTGGGCGTAACCGCCCGGTTCCGTTGGCTGGCGGCCGATTGCCCGTAGTTGCTGGAGTACTTTCTGGAGCGACCCGTCCCGCTATTCTGGCTCGGCCCCGCGCTTCGTTTACAGGCGGTTCCGGTTTCGCTGCTCCTCGCATGGCTGCGCCCCGCATGGGTGGTCTCGGTCGTCGCTAATACACCAGTTCAAAACTCTCGAAAGCCGGTCAGATTATCTGACCGGCTTTTTTGTTTTAGGTTTTGGCCGCGAAATCTCGCCTGTTTGCGCTTTTGTAATAGCGATGTAGTCGTCCGGCTTTAATAAAATTTGCGTGCCCCGCACTCCGGCGGAAATTGAAATGGCATCGAACAAAATCGCGGTTTCCTCCAGGTAAACCGGATAATACTTTTTGCAGGCAAGCGCGGTAACGCCGCCTCGGATGTAGCCGGTTAACGGTTGAACTTCTTTCAGGGGAGCCAGTTCCATTTTTTGTTCCCCCGTCAGCTTCGCCAAAGCTTTTAAATCCAGTTCATCGCTGCCCGGAATCACGGCCAGGTATACAGCGCCGGTTAAGCCTTTCACCACCAGGGTTTTAAAAACCTGTTCCGGCGGCAGCCCGATTTTGCCTGCCACCGTTTCCGCGCTTAAATCGTCCGGGTCTACCTCGTACTCGCGCAACTGGTAAGCGATCTGCTGTTCATCCAGAATGCGTACAGCATTAGTGCGCATGTTTCCGCAGGCCTGTTTAAGCTCCCGTTCCGGCGGTTCTGCTGCCGGAAGATTCAGGGCGGCCCAGCAGATAGCCTTGCACCGTGTCCACTCCCAGTTTTTTCAATTCTTCCAAAGCTTCGGTTGTTTCCACACCTTCCACCGTGACCTGCATGTTCAGTCCGTGGGCAAGCGCCACAATGCTGCGCAGAATGGGCAGAGTATTGGGGTTATTTTGAAAATCGCAGAGAAATGAGCGGTCCAGCTTCACTCCTGTTACCGGCAGTTCTTTCAACCAGGCCAGCGAAGAATAACCAACACCGAAATCGTCAATCACCACGGTAGCTCCGAGTTGGCGCAAACGCAGAATTTTGTCGGAAGATCGCTTGAAATCTGTAATGAGGGCAGATTCAGTGATTTCCAATTCCAGCAGTTCTCCCGGCAAGCCGGTTTGTTCGAGGCAATGCTCCACAGTGGTGGCAAAGTCGGTTTCGTTCAACTGCACTGCCGAAACATTGACCGCCACCCCAATACCCGCATCGCCGGTTTTCTGCCATGCTTGAGCCGTTTGGCAAGCTTCCTGCAGTACCCAACGGCCTAACGGAATAATCAAGCCCGTTTGTTCCGCAATGGGAATAAAAGAAGCCGGCGAAATGGATCCTGTTTTCCGCGACTCCCAGCGCAGCAAAGCTTCGCGCCGGATAACCTGTTCGGAACGAAGATCAATTTCCGGCTGGTAATTCAATCCGAACTGGCGTTCATCGAGAGCCTGTCTCATCCGCCACTCTAATTCAAGCCGCAGCTTGGATTCTTCCCGCCGCTCCAAACTGAACAGTTCAATTCGATTAGTTCCGGAGATTCCAGCCTGCGAAAGCGCAATCGACGATTGGTATAGCAGATCTTCCGCCGAGGTGGCATGAATTGGGTAAATGCTGATTCCTGCATTGGCCGACAGTTGAACGTGGTGTTCCACCAACTCGATCATGTCAAACGTTTCACCCAGAATATTCAATAAACGTTGAGCTGTTCTTAGAGCGTCCTCAACCTCGCTGAACGGCTCCAAGGCAACCGCGAAATTCACTGCGCCGACGCGCCCCAGCGCATCAGTCTGCTTCACTGCGGAATACAAACGGAAAGCGGCTTGGCGAATCAACACGTCGCCGAAGCGTGGTCCGAATGTCTGGTTTACCCGCTTAATGTCATTCAAGCCGATTTCGATAATGCCGGTAAGCTGTCCTTTGCGTTCGGCGGTCTCAATAACTGCCCGCACTTGTTGAATAAACAATTCTGCTTGCGGCAGCCCAGTCAAAGCATCGTACTCCTGCCTTTTAGCCAAAGCAGGTGAATGCAAAGCAAATGCATTCGGGAAAGGTGGAATCTGGTGACTTCCGGTACTGGAATGCAAAACTTCCTGGAACATGCGTCGGAAACTCTGCCATACGGATTTCACAAACCCTCCGTCAGATTTTGGTTGCCTAGCTGTTATAGTTCAATCTTTCTAACACAATTTGCCCTGCAGCAAGGGCAAAACTGTATTTGTGCTGGTCTTCTATTAAGCAGAATGGTCCAGTGTACTTCAATTTCGTCCTCTGATCATCAGACTCGCTTAAATCGAGTTTTGATCGAAAAACAATTCTTGTAGTTTCCTAGTACGAAATTGAGTCTATTCAACAAATTGTAGTCTTCTTGGCCGCTGCTTGTTCTTCGCTGGCGGAACACATACAAACAATAAGGCTATGCTTCAAATCCGCTCTGCCGTTCAGAATGATGTGCCGCTGATTTTATCTTTTATTCGCGAATTGGCGGAATACGAACGAGAGCCTCAAGCTGTTATCGCTACCGAAGAGGATTTGTTGCGCGACGGCTTCGGCCCGCAGCCGCGCTTCCAGTGCGCCATCGCGGAATGGGATCGCCAACCCGCAGGTTTTATTCTTTTCTTCTACAATTATTCAACTTGGGCCGGCCGCGCCGGATTGTATTTGGAAGATCTCTATGTCAGACCGCCGTTTCGGAAGAAAGGTATTGGGCGGGCTTTTTTCAGTTATCTAGCAGAACGAGCAGTCCAGGAAAACTTAGGGCGGGTAGCCTGGCAGGTTCTCGATTGGAATCAGCCTGCGATTGAATTTTATCAGTCTTTGGGTGCAAAGCACATGGCCGAATGGCAAAGCATGCGCTTAACCGGCGAAGCGCTGCAACAAGCAGCCCGGCTTGCTCCTGGCAACAGAAGTTAACCCTCCTCTTTACAGCAGTTTAAAGGAAATTTGGGTTTGTTTGTACTCTTCTGCGGTTCCGCTTAAAAACTGCTATCCTGAGAAAAGATAACTGGTACTTTCCAGTTCAGATCCTCGGAGTTCCATTCCCTCTTGAAAATCGGATTCGTAAGTTTAGGCTGCCCGAAGAACCTTGTTGACACTGAAGTCATGATGGGTCAGCTTGCCGCTGGCGGCCACCAACTTGTTTCAGAACCTGCCGAAGCGGAAGTGATTGTTGTCAACACTTGCAGCTTCATCAACCCTGCCAAACAGGAATCAGTAGACACCATTCTGGAGATGGCGGAATACAAGAAAACCGGCAAAGCGCAGCGTTTGGTGGTGGCTGGTTGTTTGGTGGAACGCTTTCGGGATGAAATTCAAGCCAACATGCCGGAAGTGGATGCGGTTCTTGGTACTAATGAACTGGATCAGATTACTGCGCTCTGTGAAGGTACTTCGCCCGCTGCGACGGAATACGCGCCCTACCTGTACCACGATCTGACCGCGCGCGTGTTAACCACCCCTCGGCATTCGGCGTACATCAAAATTGCGGAAGGCTGCGATCATCCTTGCACTTTCTGCATTATTCCCCAGTTTCGCGGCAAGTTTCGCAGCCGCCGCCTGGAAAGCGTAGTTTCGGAAGCTACCCGTTTATTTGCGACCGGCGTTCGTGAAATTAACCTGATCGGCCAGGACACTACCTGTTATGGCGAAGACTTTGGTTTGAAAGATGGTTTGGCGCAGCTCCTCAGCCGTTTAGCGGAAATTCCGACTTCCGAGCCGCGCTGGATTCGTTTCTTGTACGCTTACCCGAATCGAGTAACCCAGCGTTTGCTCGATACCATTGCTCAACATGAATCGCTGGTGAAGTATATCGACATTCCCTTGCAACATGCCGGCGCTGCTGTTTTAAAACGAATGAAGCGCGGCGCTCATGCCGATATTTTTCTGAAGCTGATTGAGAAAATCCGCCGTACCATTCCCGGCGTTACCGTCCGGACCAGTATGATTGTTGGTTTTCCTGGTGAAACCGAAGCGGATTTTCAGGAACTCTGCCAATTCGTGCAGGCTGCTCAATTCGATCGTTTAGGCGTTTTCTCTTACAGCGACGAGGAAACCAGCGGCAGCTACGCGCTGGACGGGAAAGTGGATGGGCGTACCATCTACCATCGCAAACGCCGCTTGATGGCGATTCAGCGGAAGATTTCTCAATCCCGGAACAAGCAGTTGATCGGAAGCGAGTTTCCGATATTAGTTGAAGGACCGTCCAAAGAAACTGATCTGCTTTGGGAAGGCCGCTTGCCTTCGCAGGCTCCTGAAATTGATGGTGTCTGCTTAATTAATGATTTTGGACCCGCAGAACCGCAGGTAGGCGAAATACGCCGCCTTCGCATTACCGAAGCGCACGATTATGATTTAGTGGGAGAACTGGTGGATGGCGCCGAACAAGGGTTCAGCCGCCGGATGCAGGCGGGTAATCCGTTTGTGATTCTGCCGACGGCGTCCATTCCGAAATCTTTTCCGGCGGCGCGTCTTTCCACCGAATCTCCTTCCGGTGTCTAGGAACAGTGTTATGCCTTCTGATCAATCTTCCAAAAAAATACAATGCCCTATCTGCCATAAGAAAGTTTCTTTGGATGATCCGAATATGCCCTTCTGCAGTGATCGATGCCGTCTGCTCGATTTAGGAAACTGGGCTTCGGAGCGCTATATAATTTCCACGCCCGTTAACCGCAACGATTTTGAAGACGAGTTCAGCGAAAGCGAATGAAGCGTCTTGCCATTCTGATTTCCACGGTTTTCGGCTGCGGCCTCTTTCCGGTTGCGCCCGGAACCGCGGGGTCTCTGGCTGGCATCGCATTAGCCGCACTCCTGTTGTACTTGAAATTCGGTCGTATCGCTTTACTGGTTTCCATTCTGGTTGTATTTCCTGTTGCGGTCTGGGCCGCTGGCGTTACGGAGCGCGTTTATCAGCGCCAGGATCCGGGCGAAGTTGTGGTTGATGAAGTTCTTGGGCAGTGGGTGACGCTGTTGGGAGCTTCCGTTTGGAATTGGAAAACTTTCTTAGCCGGATTCCTGCTGTTCCGCCTTTTCGACATCTGGAAGCCGCAGCCGGTTCGCGCAGCCGAGTCTCTGCCTGCGGGACTTGGTATCGTAGCCGATGACGTGCTGGCCGGGATTTATGGCGCCGTTATCTTGTATGTAGGGACTCAGTTGAGAATAATCTAATATGGCCACGAAAACCGAAGCCGCCCCCAAACCGAAAATCACCACCGTTCATCCTAATGCAGCCATCACCGGTGGCGATCTCCTGATCCGTGGCGAAGGATTCATGAATTCAGGCAGTTCTTCTGTCACGATCGGCGGCGAACCGGCTCATCTGGTCGTCACCGCGGATGCGCTGATTGTCGCTAAAGTTCCTGAATCTGCGGCTGCGGGCGACTTAATAGTGAACAACGGCTCAGCGAAAAGCAAAACCTGGTCGTCTCACATCGGAATTCAGATTGCCGATAGCCTGCACCCGGTGGCGAATCCGGCAGTTGATGCGGAAGGAAATATTTATTCCACTTTCAGCGGATCGCGAGGGCAAAAGTCTCCGGTTTCCATCTACAAGATCGATACCAGTTTCACTTCCCGGCCCTTTGTCACCGATCTGATGAACCCCACCGGCTTGACATTCGACAGTTCCGGCCTGCTTTATGCTTCCAGCCGCTATGACGGCATTGTTTATCAGATCACGCCTACAGGCAATATGTCAGTCTACGTGGAAGGCATGGGCGTAGCCACCGGAATTGCGTTTGATCGCGACGAAAATCTGTATGTCGGCGACCGCAGCGGCACGATTTTTAAAATCAGCCGCTCCCGCCAGATTTATGTTTTCGCCACTATTGAACCTTCCATTTCGGCCTATCATTTGTGCTTCGGCCCGGATGACTACCTGTACATTACCGGTCCCACCACATCCAGCTTCGATGCGCTTTATCGCATTTCCAAAAGCGGCGAAGTGGAAACGTTCTATCGCGGCTTGGGGCGTCCGCAGGGCATCGCGTTCGACAGCGCAGGGCGGCTCCACGTGGCCGCTTCTTTGAAAGGGCGGCGCGGCGTAGTACGGTTTGACGGCAATGAGCCGGAGATTTTTGTTTCCGGCCCCGGCATTGTCGGTTTAGCTTTTGCTCCTTCGCGGGACATGATTGTGGCGACCCAGAACTCTCTTTACCGCCTGGAACTGGATTAATTGATGAAGCGCGCGGAAATTATCGCCGTCGGCAGCGAACTGCTGACCGCCAAACGGGTCGATACAAATTCTCTTTTCATCACCGAACAGCTTAACCAGCTTGGCGTGGATGTTGCGGAAAAGCATGTAGTGCTCGATGAAATCGGACGCTTAACGCAGGCCATCCGCGAATCGCTCGAGCGGGTGGAGTTTGTGGTGTTAAGCGGCGGCTTGGGGCCGACTGAAGACGATGTCACCAGAGCATCCGCCGCTGCCGCGCTCGGACGCGAACTGGTTTTTTCCGCCGAACTCGAAGCGATTCTGATTCGTCGTTTCGAACAGATTAATCGCAAGATGACGGAAAACAATCGCCGCCAGACGTTCTTAATCGATGGGGCAGAAGCGCTTCCCAACCCGAATGGCACAGCGCCAGGCCAGTTTTACCAGACCGCAAAAGGCGGCGTTTGGCTGCTGCCCGGTCCGCCGCGCGAGTTAAAACCGATGGTGATTGACCATCTGGTGCCCAAGCTGAAACAACTGCTGCCGCCGCAGGTGCTTCGCACGCGCAGCTTCCGAGTTACAGGTATGGGTGAATCGGACTTGGACGCTTTGATCGCGCCTGTTTACACAAAGTATGCAAACCCTACTACTACCATTCTTTTCGGAGCCGGCGACCTTTCGGTTACTTTGTTCGCCCGCTCCGAAACCGAACAGGAAGCGGATACTTTATTGAAAGAAGTAGGCGACCCGATTGCTGAACTGATCGGCGATCGCGCGTATTCGACGCAGGATGAACCGCTGGAAGTGGTGATTGGAAATCTGCTTCGGGAGCGGAAGGCTACCGTGGCTACAGCCGAAAGCTGCACCGGCGGAATAGTGGCTTCGCGGTTAACGGAGTATGCAGGCAGTTCGGATTTCTTTAAAGCCGCTTTTGTGACCTATACCAATGAACAGAAACAGTCTTTATTAGGCGTAGCGCGTGAATTGATTGAAACTCACACAGCGGTGAGCGAACCAGTCGCTGCGGCAATGGCGGAATGCGCGCGGCAGAAAACCGAATCCACTTACGCGCTTTCTGTGACCGGCTACGCGGGTCCTGGTGGCGGGACCGAGGAATCACCCATAGGCACCGTATTTATTGGAATTGCTACGCCTGACGGCACCCGCGTCAGACGCTTACGCTTTGGCGCTGATCGTATGCGCATCCGTCAATTAAGCGCACAATGGGCGCTTGACCTCTTGCGCCGCGCCATTCTGAATCTGCCGCTGCCGCATTCGCGCTAGTTCTACGAACGGGCCGCCTGGCATTCCGCGCACGGGCAGATATCACGCAGATGGTCAAAAGAATAAATGCCGCTGTTGTGTCCGTCATTCCAGAAAATGCGAACTGCATAGCGCCCCACTTCCTCTACCGACTCCATTTTCAGCTTGGGCTTGTACATAGGAAACAGTTCGGGCTTGGAATGGCTGGTTTTCTGCGGTTCGGTTCCATGCGCGCCGGTGCAGGTTGCGCACGGACACTCATCACGCAATAGTTCCAGAGAATAACTGCTGTGGTGATCGTCTTTCCAGTCGATTTTAATTCCGTTAGATCTTGATATCGCAATATGCTCAGGCTCTATCGCCGTGGAATTTTGAAGTTCGTTTGTCATAAAACTAGATGGTTTCTTTAAAGCGGAGCCTGCTGAATACGCTCAATATCCCGCACGCCGGGAATGCGGCGGAAAGCAGCCACTACCCGATCAAGCTGTTTTTTATCGCGCACATCCATTGTAATGTCCACAATAGCTGCTTCATCCGGGCGGCTCGAATCGGTACGGGCTTCCAAACTGCGAATGTTGCTGGACTCCGCCGAAAGAATGGAAGTGACTTGATTTAAAATGCCGGGGCGATCGTCGGTGTAAATAATAACCTTCACCGGAAGCGGTTCCGACGCGCTGCGCGCCCATTCCACCTCCACTTTGCGCTCCACTTCGTACATCAGGTTCTGCACGTTGGAGCACTGCGCCGAATGAACAGCTACACCTTTGCCGCGCGTAATGTAACCTACGATCTGCTCACCGCGAATCGGATTGCAGCATTTTGCCCGGTACACCATCACCTGGCTGCTGCCGGTGACATAAATCGCTAAATCCCCATCGCCTAATGGAATACTTTTCCGTGTTTCCGCCGGCTTAGGAGCGGGTTCAACCGACGGAGCTTCCGGTAAAGGCTGATCGGGAGCAACTTTTTGCAGCACTTGGCGCGCGGAATAACGCCCGAAGCCTAACGCGGCGTACAAGTCTTCTGTTTTGCTGACGCCATACTCGGTCGCTACGCTTTCCAGGTCGTTTTTCGAAATACGCCCCAAGTTAACGCCCAGACGGCGCGCTTCCCGTTCCAGCGACTTCTGCCCGATCTCCACCGCTTTCGCCCGCTCGGCAGCGTTAATAACGTGTTTGATTTTATTGCGGGCTTTGGAAGTTTTGATTATGTTCAGCCAGTCTTTGCTGGGCTGATGACCGGGCTGCGTTAATATTTCCACCACATCGCCGTTTTTCAGCGTGTAGCGCAGCGGCCGCAAAGTTCCATTAACCTTTGCGCCGACACAGGTATTGCCGACATCGGAGTGAATCGCATAGGCAAAATCTATCGGCGTGGCTTCGCGCGGCAGCACGATGACGCGCCCGCGCGGAGTAAATGTGTATACTTCTTCGGGGTAAAGATCCACCTTCAGGGTGGACATGAATTCCCCTGGATCGCGCATTTCGCGCTGCCATTCTACAAGTTGGCGCAGCCAGGCGATGCGCTGATCTTCGTCGCCGGAACTTTTGCGGCCTTCTTTGTATTTCCAATGTGCGGCAATACCTTCTTCCGCGATCCGGTGCATTTCTTCAGTTCGAATCTGCACTTCAATGGCATTGCCGCCGGGTCCGATCACTGAGGTATGAAGCGATTGGTACAAGTTGGGCCGGGGAATCGCAATGAAATCTTTGATGCGGCCTGGAATCGGGTGCCATTCATTGTGGATCACGCCCAAAGCGGCATAACAATTTTTCACCGAATCAGTGACAATGCGGACAGCCAGCAGATCGTAAACCTGATCGAGGCGGATTCGCTGCCGTTTCAGCTTCAGATACACAGAGTACGCGCGCTTCACGCGCCCATCCACGCGGGCAGGAATGTTTTCGCGGGCCAGCTTCTGCTCGATTTCGGTTCGGATCTCTTTCAGGTATTCTTCATTTTCCTGGCGCTTGGAGTCAATCTCGCGAATCAACTCAGCCGATGCTTCCGGCTCCAAAGCCTGAAAAGCTAAGTCTTCCAACTGGCCGCGCACTTTACCCATCCCCAAACGGTGCGCAATGGGAGCGTAAATGTCGATCGTTTCCTGAGCGATCCGCTCCTGCCGCTCCCGCGAAAGCGAGCTGATCGTCCGCATGTTGTGCAAACGGTCAGCCAGTTTCACAATCACCACGCGAATGTCGCTGGTCATCGCCAACAGCATTTTGCGAAGACTTTCCGCTTGCCGCTCCTCGCGATTTGCCAGATCGAGCTTAGTTAGTTTGGTAACGCCATCCACGCAGCGGGCGACATCTTCGCCAAAACCGGCGCGAATCTCATCCAGCTTGATGTTGGTATCTTCCACCGTGTCATGGAGAAGCCCTGTCACCAGACAAGTCAAATCCATCTGCATATCGGCAAGAATATGAGTCACCGCCAACGGATGAGCCATATACGGCTCGCCGGAAGCCCGTTTCTGGTCGCGGTGTTTATCGGTAGCCAGCCGGAAAGCCCGCTCCAGGGCCGAAAGGTCCTCTTTCGGCCTTGCTTGCTTTACTTTCTGTTCGAGGTGCTGGTACGACTCCTCAAGGGACAACGGGGCCGTAACAATCGTAGACATTCCACTTCCACTCTATCTATTCAGGGTAGAACAGCCGAAGAATAGAAGCCTGGTTCGCCTGAAGAGTCTACTATTTAGATTCAATCATCGGTTTAAAGCGTCAAGAAGAGTCTGCGGCACGCGCCATTCTCCTTCAATCCGGTGATCGACCATGCGGAACGAGCCGGAAGCCAACAGCTTTTCAAGGCTTTCCGCAGGAATCAGCCGCTTATTCTTTTCCAGAAGCGAACGGAACATGGCCGTCAGTTTCGTCAAGTGGTCACGAACGATAGCGGCTTCCGCGTTTGAAGCGCACTGCGCAGTTAACTGAATTGTGAAAACGGCAGCGGCATCCGAAGACGCCGGTTTCTGAATGCCCAGTAACAGTTCTGAAGCAGCCGATAATGCCGTGGCAAACACCTGCGCTGCGGGCGGAAGCGATTCGGGATGATCAAGAACTCGCTTCGGCACGCGAGCCCAAACTGGGTAAGCCGGCGTGGTATTCTGCGGCGCATCACGGCGGGGCAGCAGATTGTAAGCAGCGGTTCCCTCGGAACTCACGGCCAGCCCCATCACATGGGACTGTATCGGAAAGAATGACACCCAACGGCCCGGCTGGCTGGCAGGAACCTGGCAGTACGTGTTCTTGCAGCTTCCTCCGTGGTGAATAGCGTAGTTGCTAATTTGAGGCCAGTTAAAACGGCCGCGCAGAACAGCAAACATCTGATTCGGCACAAAAGCGAACGCAACGGCGTCAAGATCACGCTCATAAGCAAAACCAGTGTCAGCAATGAATTGCCGGTAATCGGCTTCCGGCAGGCTGCGAGCGCCGCTTAGATTATCCAGAAAACCGGCCCGGCGCAGCGTTTGCACGTCGGCAAAAACCAGAACAGCATCGGATTGCGGAAGCAGGCTTACCAGTTGCGAAGGTTCGGTGTACTGAGGACGCAGGTAAAAATACAAAGCAATGGCGAGGCCCGCTGTTAAAAGCAGAGCCAGCACAGCAGTCCGCCAGATTCGAAATGTTCTTGCCACTTCTTCTACGTTGGCATTAATGACGAAATTGAAGCAAGTTAATGGACCGAAGTGGAGATCTGTCGGGTCGCTTGGGGTTGTGTTTTTTGTTCCGGTTTGCTCCCGGGACCGGTGTGAAATTGCTGTAAAGCCTGGTTCAGGGATAGGAGCATCTGGTCGAGTTCTGTTTGTGAAGCAGCTCGGACTTCAATTTTCGCGGTTGGACAGGTGACCGGTCGAGGCGCCTGCCATGACGGAACAGCGGGAACCGGAAAACGCTGATTGGACCAGAACCGCAGTCCGCACGAATCGCAGCGATAAGGCCAACGGTTTAGCCAAACGGCAACCCGGTCGCGCATACCCCGGCGGCGGGAACGGTGAGTATAGGGACTGGCGCAGTGAGGGCAATGCATGGTCCTGTTTTATTCATCGGTTCCCCAGCTTAATTCTTTAGAGGCTGCCAGTAAAATCAGCAAACACGCTAAGCTGAACAGAAACTGATTCCGCGATAATCCTGGAAGCACATGAGCGAACCATCAGAAACAACAGTTCCCCGCAGTATCGACGGGAAAGAACTGGAATTGAAAGATCTGATGCGGCAATACCAGCAGGCTGATCGTGCGGCGGCGGAACAGTTCATGGAAGAACTGATCCCCATATTGACTCGGTTCTTTTCCAGTTCTCCGGAAGACCGGCAAACAGCACCCGACCTGGTGCAGGAAACCTTGCTTCGTCTTCATAAGGCCCGCCATACGTATCGCGGCTCCGAGCCGCTGCTGCCGTGGGTATTCTCGATTGCCCGGCATGTGCGCGTAGACCAGTACCGCCGCCGCTCCCGAATTGCGCGGCGGGAACAAGCAGTGGAACCGGAAACGCTGCAATCCACAGCAGCCAGCAAGGAAGCTTCCGCGGAAACATCCGGCGATTTCGAAAGGCTGATGAAGTTTTTGCCGGATTCGCAAAGGGAAGTTATCACTATGTTGAAAGTTCTGGGAATGAGCGTGGACGAGGTGGCCCAAATCACTTCTTCCACCGCCGGTTCTGTGAAACAAAAAGCGCATCGAGCCTACAATCAGCTTCGAAATATTCTGCAAAGAGCTACGCCCCGGACTGCTAAGGAAATCCAATGACTTGCAACGAAACTAACCTCTATCTCGACCGGCGCGACCTCAGCGAAGCGCCTGCGGAAGTTCGTACCCATCTGAACACCTGTCAAGTATGCAGCCGATTATTGGAGGCTTTTCGAGCGGCCCGCAAAAGCCACTCTGTTGCGAATAAACGAACCCAAGTTCCAACAGAACTGCTGGAAAATTTAGAAGAAGTACGTCCCCTGCCAGGGAAACCGTTTCTGCTGTTTGCCTGCTTGATAGCCGCTGCTGTTGCCTGCTCGTTTGGAATCGCTTTATGGGGAACCGGAGGCTGGCGGGCGCAGACCACCCTGGAGAGATTCCTTCTGCTCGGCAGCATCGGAATAGCTCTGGGCGCAATCGCCTACGGACTTACTACTCAGATGATTCCGGGCTCATCTTCTAAAATTTCTGTGGCTTACCTTGCTGTATTTTCCTCAGTGTTGTTTTCGGCTACGGTTCTGCTGCAATTTCATGGCAGCTATCCAAACCTGGGATCGGCGAATCAGCTTTGTGTTTGGCGCGGCCTATTAATTGTGGTTCTTGCCTGGATACTAGCTTATTTCACAATCAAGCGGGGCGCATTACTGGACCGATCAGCCAGTTACCTATTGTTGGGCGGTTTTGCCGCCTGCGCCAGCTTGTTAGTACAAACAGTTTACTGCCCGTTTCTCACCACACAGCATGTTTTCGTTTCGCATGGGGGAACAAGCGTACTTGCGTTCTTATGCGGATGGCTTTTCAGCCGAAGATTCCGTTAACGCTTTCTACACTTTCGCCATGTCCCGGTGTGTTTCTTTGCTGGTGTACCCGGCTTTTCCCAATCGTTTCTTTATTTCGTGCGCGATCATTACCGACCTGTGCCTGCCCCCAGTACAGCCGAAAGAAATAGTCAAATAGCTTTTTCCTTCACGGATGTAATGCGGTAACAAATAAATCAGAAGATCCGAAATGCGATTAACGAATTCCGCTGTTTGCGGAAAGGATTGAATATAACGCGCCACGCTCGGATGTCGCCCGCTCAGTTTCTTAAATTCAGGAATGTAGTTCGGGTTGGGAAGAAAACGAACATCAAATACCAGATCGCTGTCGTTCGGAACGCCATGCCGAAAGCCAAAACTGTTTACCTGAATCAGAATTTTGCTTTCCTCCTGGCTGCCCCGAAATTGAGTGGAAATCAGGGTGCGAAGTTCATGCACGTTCAGCTTCGATGTGTCGATAGTGACATCGGCTAGATTCTGCAGCGGGGCCAGCAACTCCCGTTCTTCCCGCAGGCTGCGCATTACCGGCGATTCGCGTCCGAGCGGATGGGGGCGGCGCGTTTCGCTGAAACGCCTTTGCAGCACTTCATCGGAAGCGTCCAGAAAAATGAGCCGGGCTTTCACCGCCTGGCGAAGCCGCCGGAACACAGTGGGAAATTCCCGCAGCGATTCGCCTTCGCGCACATCGATAATCAAAGCAGCATGGCGCGCTGTTTTGGATTCGCGCGTGAGATCGGCAAATTTGGATACGAGCGGAATCGGCAGGTTATCGACCGCGTAAAACCCCAGATCTTCAAAAGCTTTCAACACGGTTTGCTTACCTGATCCGCTGCGTCCGGTGATGATCACCAACTCCGGCGCGGTAAAGCCATTGGAAGGTTCAGCGCTTTTGGCGGGAGCGGCGGCGGGCCGTTTTGTTTTCCTGACTGCCATGAATAAAAAAGGTGTGCGTTTTCAGTGTAATCTGTCCTTAAAAGCCTGCGAGTTTTACTGGACCAGCAAGATTAGCACTGCCGTTGCAACAGAATCAAAGAAGCGGTAAGAGTCACAAACTCATCCATTCAAAGAACGGCGAAACGCCACCTATGCCAGAAAACCTTCTTGAGCTGCCCCCGCAGAGCGCCAATAAACAGGTCGCAATCGCCAAACGGGCTTCGTTTCTTCATCTGATCCGCGACCCTCTGCGGTTCTTCCGCGAAGTGGGAGAACAATCGCCCATTGCGGAAATACGGCTCACGCTGCGCAATTTCTATCTGATTTCCGATCCTGACATGATCCGCGAGCTGCTGATGACACGCCACGATCAGTTTGAAAAATTTCCGCGGATCGATTCGCGGGAAGGTTTATTCGGCGAAGGTCTGCTCACCAGCGAAGGGCTTGTTCATCGCGCCCAACGGAGAATGCTGCAGCCTGGATTTCACCGGGACCGTTTAAAAGCTTATGCCGCGCAGATGGTTAGCAGCACGGAACACGCCATGCGCTCGTGGCAAAGCGGAAAACCGATTGACGTTACGGAAACAATGAACGAGCTTGCCCTGGACATTGTGACCCGCACCCTGTTTTCGCTGGATAATCTGGTCCTTGCCCGTGAGATGGCCGATCAAGTAACCACGATTTTGAATCAGGTGAATCAACTGGTAATGCCGTGGGGCAAACTGCTGCTGCGTTTGCCTTTGGCTTCGAGCAGACGCTATCAAACGGCCCGGCGCAGGCTGAATGAGATTGTTTACAGCTTGTTTCAGGGTAATCACGACCCGACCGGCGACGATCTTCTGGCCATGCTTCTGAGCGCCACTGATCCTGACACAGGCAAACCGCTCACCGATGTGGAAATCAGAGATCAGATCGTGACCATGATTGTGGCCGGACATGAAACGGTAGCGACAGGACTTGGTTGGTGCCTATACTTGTTAGCTTGCCACCCGGAACAGCAAAACCGTATTGCCGCCAGCATTGACCGGATTGCGGAAGGCGGTCCGCTGACGTTTGAAAACTTTCCACTGTTTACCGAAGTGGAGCATGTTTTTTCGGAATCGATGCGATTGTATCCGCCGATCTGGATTCTGGGCCGCAGAGCTTTGGAAAATTACTCGTTCGGCGATTTTCAAGCGGCGAAAGGAAGCGTTTTCCTGGTGTGCATGGCGAACCTGCATCGCAGCGCGAGATGGTTCGACGCGCCAGATGAGTTTCGTCCTGAACGATGGAAAAATCAAACCTGGCCGAACTACGTTTACATGCCTTTCGGGGGCGGCGTACGGCGATGTATCGGGGAACGATATGCCTGGATGGAAGCCATTCTTTGCTTAAGCGCAATGCTCCGCGAATGGCATTTTGAATTAGCTGATTCCGTTCCGCCGAAGCCGCTTCCAAAGCTGACGCTGCGCCCGAAACATTCTATTAAGCTGATTGTGCGGAAAAGAAATTAGAACACGGGAAACGATTGGCGTTACTTATGAATAGGCTGCTGAAAGGTTTAGCGCCGCAACGTTTCTTCCACGTGTTTCAAGCGCGCATCGAGTACGCCTTCAACGCGCAACAGCGCTTCGTGCGCGGCTTGAAAGCGTGCGTTCATCTCTACGCGAAGTGATTTAATTTCAGTGTTTATTGTGGCGAAACGAACATTCATCGTTTCAAAACGCGCTTCCATTTCGCGCCGCAAGCTATCTACTTGGCGATAATTAACAAATATCCCAATCAACACCGCTAATGCCGGAACACTGGTGGTCAACCCTGCCGCGAGTAATGTGACTTGATGATCCGTCATTTGCTTTTCTGCTCTGCTTTGCCCGGTACAAATACAGTTTATCCAAATGTAAGCGTTTACTGTCAAGCAACATAAACTACAGAAAACAAGCGAACAGAACAGATCGCCGTCATCAACAAAAACTGAACGCCTCGTTATGATGAATCCTGGAAAACACTTATGCGGCTATCATTTCTTTCTGTTCTACTTCTGGCAACGCAGTTTTGTTTTGGATTGAGCGCGGCGGGCGCGGAAAACCAACCTATTCCGATTTGGCTTGGCGGCGCACCCGGCGAGAAAAACACGACCGCTCCGGAAGCGGACACGACCAAGCCGGGCGATGGTCTTATAGCCGGCAAGCCGGTGATCCGTTTAGGCAACGTGTCTGTTCCCACCATCACGCTTTTTCCGGCTCCGGCGGACAAGAACACCGGCGCGGCAGTGGTGGTGGTTCCCGGCGGCGGCTACCAAATTCTGGCGATGGACCTGGAAGGCACGGAAGTTTGCGCGTGGCTCAACTCCATTGGCGTGAACGCTGTTTTATTGAAATACCGGGTGCCACCGGCCGCCGGAGTTCCCCGGTTTGAAGCTCCGCTCCAGGATGCGCAGCGTGCGCTGGGCATTACGCGGCAGCATGCAAAAGAATGGAATATCGACCCCCAGCGGGTAGGCGTGCTTGGTTTTTCAGCAGGCGGCGATCTGGCAGCAGTTTTAAGTAGTCGTTTCAATCTTCGCGCTTATCCAGCGATTGATGAAGCCGACAAATTAAGCTGCCGTCCTGATTTTTCGATCTTAATTTATCCAGCCTATCTGACCGCTTCCGCCGAAAGCGAACAGCTTGCGCCGGAAATCAAAATCAGCGCGAACACGCCGCCCACGTTTCTGGTGCAAACCGAAGACGATCCGATCCATATGGAAAATAGTTTGTTTTATTATTTGGCCTTGAAGCGCGCCAAGGTTCCGGCGGAACTGCACCTGTACAGCAAAGGCGGACACGGCTATGGGCTGCGCCGCACAGAAATGACGGTTACAACCTGGCCCGCCCGCGCCGAAGACTGGCTGCGCTCTTCCGGACAATTGAAGAAACCATAGTTGCAGCCCTCGTCAACATTCGCAATTGTGTTCTACGGCTTCGGAGGAGCCGTGAACTCAATGTTCTGCGCCTTTAGAGTGCGAGCAGTGGCCCGGTCCAGATCGGCGGCGGTTCTGCCGACATCGGCTCTGGCCCTGATTTCCTGAGATTTCGCGGCAATCAGATTGGTTTGCCGCTGCAACACCAGAAACACCGAGGAAGTACCCGCTTGGAATTGGCGTTGCTCGCTCCGGTATTGGTCCTCGGCAAACTGGCGCGCGGCCACAGCGGAATCGAGCCTGAACCGGGCAGAAGCAGCAGACTGCAAAGCGTTTCTAACGTCAGCTTCCACCATCATTTCAATCGACTGTTGTTGAGCCGCCAAGCGCCTGCCTTCCGCAGCCCCAATGGCGAGTTGAGCTTCAGCCGTCCGGTTGCGAATCGGCAACGACACCTGGATGCCAAGCTGAACAGTGGGGAACGCTCCGTTACGCAAGTTCGTTAAAGACTGGCTGTAGCCGCCCGGAAAGATGGCAGGCAACACGCCTGTTCCTATGCCCAACTGCTCCAGAATCGGATTCGGCACAACCGGGATTGGATGGCCCGACAAGCCCTGCACGCTGAAGTTCGCTACCGCATTGATTTGCGGTCGGGCCTGTTCCTGATTCAAACGCGTATCCAAACGGTTGACATCGATGTTAAGTTTGCTCTCGAACAGCTCAGGGCGAGTTTGGAGCGCTTCCTTAATAGCATCCTGCGGTTTAGGTAAGGTCGCTTCCAGATTAACAGCAGTGTCGGGAATCAGGGCGATGCTCCACAGAGGATCATTTTGAACAGGCAGCAATAAAGCCTTCAAAGCGTTTTCCGCGCGCGTTAAACCTTCTTGCGCGGTGAAGATATTCTGCTGAAAAGTAGAAATCTGGGTTTGGGTTTGGATTACATCCACAGGCGCGAGAATGCCCTGGTTGACTTGGCGACGGTTACTGAGATCCTGTTGTTCGGCCAGGCGCACCGCATCAATCTGCACGCCTAGATTCTGGTAAGCAAAATCAAGCTCCCAGTAGGCTTGAATAGCCTGGGTCACGATTTCAATCAAGCGTTGCCGAAGCTGCTGGTTTGTAAGCAGCACATTCTTGCGTGCTACCTGAATGCGGTAGCGATTTTCATCAAAGCGCAGACCGCGCCAGAAAGGCTGCACCAGATTAAGATTGGCGCTGGTAGGAAACTGCGGGTTCAGAACAAGAAAAGTGCTGTCGCTTGATTGACGCGAAGAAGCAAAGTCGAGCCTGTACGTCCCGCCCAACCAGGGAAAATTTCCATTGAGCTGAGGATCAGCATAAAGCTGCTTCTGCGTCAGCTTCCCATTCGCGGCTCCGCCAATAAGCGAGGCCACCGGGGTAACGCTTTTGATGCGATAAGCGTTCAACCCAAAAACCGGGTCATAGTAGCCTTTCGCTCCGCTCACATTGAAAACCGCTTCCTGCGCGGTTATGCGGGCCACAACCAGATCACGGTCGTTTTCGATAACTTGGCGGATGACCTCAGCCAAAGTAATATGCGCTTCGCCGAGAATGCCCAAACGGGCAGGCAGTTCCAACGGCTTCGGCGCAGGCAGGCCGGGCGTTGCCGGTTCGTTAGCCGCTACCGGCGGCGGCGGGTTCTGCCCTAACAGAAGCTGGAAGCAAAGAAACAATAAAACCGGGCGAAAACTCAAGCCAAGTCTCCTTGTTCAGCAATGCGTTTGGCGTTGGCAGAGATCACGGGTTGAACTCCCGCCGGCTGTTGTTTCGGAACCATGCGCCGAACCTTGCCGGTGAACCGGCTGAAGCGCAGCGGTGAGGGCCACTGCGAAAGGTCTTCAAAAAAGGAATAAAAAACTGGAACCGCGAGCAGAGTGAGGAGTAAACATAAAGACTGGCCGCCCACCACAAGAACGCCGATGGAGCGATTAGTGGCCGCGCCGGTTCCGCTGCTGATCACAAGCGGCAGCATACCGGCTACCAGCGCGATGGTAGTCATCAGAATGGGGCGCAAGCGGTCGCGATTGGCTTGCATGATTGCGTCGTAGCGCGACATGCCCGCGGCTCTTAAACCGTTGGTGTGGTCAATCTGCAGAATAGCGTTTTTCTTCACGATGCCGAAAAGAAGCAGCAGGCCCAATCCTGAAAAAATGTTCACTGTTTGATGTGCAATCAGCAGCGACAAGATGCCGAATGGAACAGCCAAAGGCAGCGTCAGCAGAATCGTGACCGGATGCACAAAAGACTCAAACTGAGCAGCCAAAACAATGTACATAAAGATGAAAGTGAGTGAAAACGCCAGCAGGAAATAATAGCCGGTTCGATTCAATTCTTTGGAAGCACCGGATAAGCCGGTTCGATAATCAGGGTCCATGCCGATTTCCGTAGCGGCGCGATTTAAGGCCGCGAGAATGGCAGCTTGCGAGCCGCCCGGCAGAACGTTGCAAGTAAGCGTGACCTGCCGCTGGCGGGCAATGCGATTAACTGATGATGGGCCGATGCCGGTTCGCATGTGAACCACTTCATCAAGGCCGACGCTGCTGCGCTGATTAGCGGAAGGCACAGTCATTTTACTTAAGCCTTCCGCGCTGCCGCGAAACTGTTCCTGGGCGCGAACGCGCACGTCGTATTGATCGTCACCGGCGTTGAAGGTGGAAGCAACCTGGCCGGCCACCAGCGTGTTCAACGCTTGTTCAATGTCCATTACGGAAACGCCAAGATCAGCGGCGCGGGCGCGGTCAATATCTAGATTGAGTTCAGGCTTGCCGGTGCGCAGCGTGGAATCCGCATCAGTAACGCCCGGGATCTGCTTCATTTTGGCCAGCAGCGCGTCGGAATAGGTTGCAAGCTTAGCGAGGTCCGGCCCTTGAATAAAATACTGAACATCGGCATTGCTTTGGTTGCCGCCGATGCTGCTGACCAGTTCCACGCCGGTGTGAATATCATTCGGAAAGCGGCGCAGGAGCGTGCGGGTCTGCTGCATCAGATCCTGCTGAGACACACTTCGCGCTTTAATATCAGTGAGCTTTACATAAACAGCAGCATTGTTGACGGACGCGTCCGCGCTGCTGCCGTCGGTCATCAGCGTGCTTTCCACGCCGGGAAGCGTTCGGATCTGTTGAGCAATACGCTCGGCCACCTGAGTGGTAGCGGCCAGGGACGTGCCTTCCGGGGTGCGGATGAGAACGTTGTACTGCGATTGGTCATCAGCAGGCAGGAAATTCTTTCCGACCAGCATGAAAAGCGGCACAATGCTGACCACGGTTAACGCGCTGAAGCCGATCACCCATTTGCGATGGTGCATGGCCCAGGCGAGCATCCGGGTGTAATGACGATCAAGCCATTTAAAAATTCCGGTGTCTTTCGACAGATGCTCACCGCTCACATGCTTAGGCGCTTTCACAAAGCGCGAACACAGCATCGGCGTTAATGTGAACGAAACCAGCAGGGAAACGGCAATGGAGAATCCGGAAGTGAAGCCGAAGGAACTCATGAAGCGACCGACGATTCCGCCCATGAATCCGACCGGCAGAAAGACGGCCAGCAAGGAAAATGTGGTCGCCATCACGGCCAGCCCGATTTCGCGCGTGCCTTCAATCGCCGCTTGAAAAGGCGTCATGCCTTTTTCTTCAATGAAACGATAGATATTTTCCAGCACGATGATGGCATCATCAATGACGATGCCCACCATCAGCGTGAGCGCCAGCATGGTGATCTGGTTCAGCGTAAAGCCCATCGCCGCCATCAGCGCAAACGTGGAAATAATAGAAGTGGGAATGGCGACGGCAGCAATCAGAGTGGTGCGCCAGTTTGCCAGAAAAATAAAAATGATAATGGATGCGAAGATGCTGCCTTCGACCAGGTGATGTTTAATGGAATCGACCGCGGCTTCAATGAACATGGATTGATCGCCGATCACTTGCGTTTGCACATCTTTCGGCAGAGTTGCCCCGATCTCTTTCAAACGCTCCTTCACTTCATTGGCGGTGGCAACGGTGTTTTCGCCGGATTGCTTTGCAACAACAAGCGTGACGGCGGGAACGCCGTTCAACCGCGCTGAAGTGCGGGGCTCTTCATAGCTGTCCTCGGCGTAGCCGATATCGCTTACCTTCACTACGTAACCATTACGATTCACTACAGCAATCTGATTGAACTGGGCGGCATTCACCACTTTTCCCGTCGTGCGAATTGTGAACTCGCGGGCGCCCGCGTTCAGGTTGCCGCCGGGCAGTTCCAGGTTCTGCTGCTTAATGGCATTGAACACATCGTTCACGGTCAGGTTGTAAGAGCGTAAACGGTCTGGATCAACCAGCACATGAATTTCACGCCGCGCGCCGCCAACAATGGCGATCTGCCCGACTCCGTGCGCATTTTCGAGTTTCTGCTTAATCTGTTTATCGGCAATCAGCGTTACATCGCGCAAAGAACGTGGCGCGGATACTGCGACTTGCAAAATAGGCGTGGCATCAGGATCAAACTTCTGCACAACCGGAGTTTTAGCGGTCTGCGGCAGGTCATTGATGATCAGGTTGACTTTGTTTTGTACTTCCTGCGCGGCCACATCCCCGTTTTTGGCAAGCTCAAAGGTGATGATTACGAGCGATTGGCCTTCTGAAGAAGTGGAGCGAACTTCATCAACCTGGCTGATAGTGTTCACCGCGTCTTCAATTTTCTTAGTTACCTCAGTTTCAATTTCTTCCGGAGAAGCGCCGCGATCCTCCACTCTCACCTGAACGGTAGGAATGTCCACTTTAGGAAAAAGATCAACGCCTAAACTGAAGTAGGAAAACACTCCCACCACCACCAGCGAGAGAACCAGCATAGTGGCGAAGACGGGCCGGCGAACACAGAGTTGAGCGAGTGCGTGCATGAAAATTCCTTAAAGGCTGGCCGTGGCGGTCTGCGTTTGTACAGGCAAACCATCGAACAATTGAAACTGGTTGGCGGTGACGACCAATTCGTTTCCGGTTAAACCGGATTGGATACGCACCGAGTCGCCGTTTGCTTCACCGACTAGAACCACGCGCATTCGCGCCTGCCCGTGGTCCACAACGTAAACAAGATTTGAATCGGTGGTTTTGTCGCGCACCACTGCTTTGCGCGGAACAAAAACAGCATCTTCGCCGCCCGGCAGAACAACACGCGCAGTAGCGAACATACCAGGGCGGAGAGCGGTATCAGGATTATTGAACCGTGCTTCCAATACAAAGATGCGTGAGTTTGGGTCCACGGCAGGATTAATGGCGGAAACCTTGCCTTCAAATTCACGGTCAGGATAAGCTGACACGCGCGCAAGCACCATCATGCCAATTCGCGCTTTGGCTACTCTTTGTTCCGGCGTTTGCAGTTGCAGCTTCAATGTTTTCACCCGCACCACGGTAGCGATTTTATTGGTGAGCGCAACGTACTCGCCGGCAGATACGGGACGGTCGCGGACAAAGCCGTCAAATGGCGCTTTAATGTAGGTATCGGCCAACACCTTTTCGGCTTGCGCCACCTGGGCGCGTACCGCATCAAGCGAAGCTTCGGAAGACGAGATAATCTGATAGCTTTGACGCGCCGCGTTTAATGCGCCCTCGTATTGCTGGCGGGCGGCATTGGCCTGGGCTTCTGCCGTTTCCTGTTGTGTGCGGGCCTTTTCGAACGCGCTGCGGGAAACGTCACCGGAAGCAACCAGATTGGAATAACGCTGCGCATCGGCGGCAGCGAGCTTGGCTTGTGCTTGGGCGGATTCATAATTAGCACGCGCCGCAGCCACTTCCGGCACCTTGACTTCCTCGAACTTTTCTGAGCTGAGCCCAATGCGCAACTGCGCTTGGCGAACGGCAGCGGTGGCTTCAGCCAACTGCGCGCGCACCTGTTGCAGCTTCAGTTCCGCGTCGCGATGGTCGAGTTCACAAATCACTTGGCCTTCTTTCACGAATGCGCCTACATCAACAGGCGTTTTGATCACTTGCCCGGCAACGTGCGGCGCCACGTCGGAAGATTCATCGGCCACGAAAGTACCGGTTTCATCGAAAGAAGCCGGAACCTGCCGCACCATCGCTTTCACGGCGGTGACGGTAATGGGTTTAGCCGCTGTTGTTTCCGCTGTTCCGCTGTTTGTTTTCTTGCTGGCGCAGGAACTGCCTAGAAGAACTAAAGCGCAGAATAACAGTGCCGGTTTCATTTTCATTGTTTTTCTCGTTTCGGCTTGCGCGGGCGATGGGGAACGCAGATGCCGTTCATGGCGATGCGGGTAAAGCTTTCAACAGCCTGCTCATCGGAAAGGCAGTGTTCTTTCATCTCGTGGATGTATTTGCTGCGAGCGTGATGTTGCGCCATGCCCACAATCGCTATCAGTGCTATGTCCGGGCCATCCGGACTCAAGCAGCCCTGTTGCTGCCGGCGAAGAAAATAGCTTCGAAAGGAATCCACAATGAAGGCAGTGACCTGGCGCATGTACAACAGCGCGATCTCATTTCCTTCCAGGGCCGCGTAAAGCATCAAGCGTTCGAATTTAGGATCAATTCGATGGGCGGTGATTACCGCGCTGATGATTTGCCGAATCACCGCTTCATCATCATCGCGATCCATTGCCGATTGAATTTTAGTCAGCCATTCCGCTGTTTCCGATGAATTGATTTTGCGGTCGATGATGGCCGAGTAAAGGTCTTCCTTGGTTTTGAAATGGCGAAAAATGATGGCTTCAGTAACGCCCGCCGCTGTTGCGATTTCTTTTGTTGTTGTGCCTTTGAAGCCTTTGCGCGAAAAGAGATCAATGGAAACCTGGATCAATTGTTCGCGCCGCTCGCTCGCCGCCAGCCGGACGTGCCCTGCTTCTTCACCGGTCGAAGCGCAGAACAGATTTTTTAGATACGCCACCTAATTAATTGTAAGTGAGTACATACTTACTTGTCAAGCTAAGTCAGAGAGTCATCATGAGAACAGTTCCTGTAGATTCAATACTCAATCTTGATTAGAAGCGGTCTTCACAAATTTTTGATGATTTGGCGTAGAAAGGTCGGATACTTGAATGGAGAAAGCAGTTTTTCTGGTTATCCACCTACTGTTCAATTCCCAATCAAGCATTGAAGAAATAAGAGAGTGCATTCCAGATTAAAAGCCAGTATAGAAGCACACGAGCGCTGGCGTAGATTTACGGATGAGAAAAGTTAGAATCTGCCCTACGAGCCTAGGCTGGCCTAATTTTTAAGCTAATGCAGGCTGTACGGGCCGAGAAATCGTTCTCCATTGAAGTGGATAAGATGCGATGGTGCATCGGCTACCCATACCTCTGTTTCCCATGCGATTTCGCTTAAATAGCGTCCCATGATGGCGCGGTTAGGAAAAGCCGTTACGTAGACTAATCCCGCGGATGATTTAGCAAACAACTTTGTTAATTCGGCGTGGCGCTTTCCATCAACAGGCCCGTGGCTAGTAACAGACTCAATCAGCAGCAACCAATTCCGCTGAGGATAATACAGCACCACATCCGGCATTTTGCCGTGCGCATCAACATCGATGCCAAGTTGAGCTAATAGTACTGCATCGAAATATCCCCATTTCTCTCCAGTGTCACCAGCGTAGATCAGAACTCCGCCAAGTACAAATCTAGCTCCAAAATCTTCCACAATGGCCCGGATCAGCTCGCTATGCTCACCAGGGCTGAGTGTAATTTCTTTGCCGGGTGCGATCTGCACGGGAACGCGATTCTGCCTTCTCTCGTGCGCATAGCGAGCGGCTAAGGTTTGTTGCTTTGCAAGATAGCTGGTCAGATTGCTATGCCACGCCGGCTGACCGAAGCTACGCACTGGCTTTAATGCAGCAGGCTCTATCTGATAAACAGCGGCGGGGCTGTTTACGGGGCGGTCTGGCTTATCAGGATTGTATAGTGCGATTCCGGCATCAACGAACTGATGCATCGTTCGCCGCCGGACCGTTTCGCGGGTGTTGGGTTTCCAGATTTTTTGGTAGTGCTTGGCAACCCACTCCATAATTGGAGTGATCCCCATAAGGGGATTTTCTGCCTGCACCCATTTTTTATGGGGAACAAGGTTTAGCAACGCCAAAAAGCAAAGAGCGGAACGCTCGTTCTGTTGTTCATGAGGCAGCCCCAAGGAAAGCAGTACTTGTTGAGCATTGTTGAGATGGTTATTGTCGCTCATTGAAGAGTATTCAATTGATCGTCCAGCATTGCCTGTGTCAGCTCGCGATGAGATGCCGCCCATTTTCCGAGTGCGATCAGCGCGGCGCGACTTGGATATTTCATCAATCTCAGATCGGTTGCGTTGACCTGGGTATGCCCATTAAATCGGCGGAAATGGTCATCTACTGCCGTAGTGTTTAAAAATGCAGCTAGGCCATAAGCCAAGTACTCATCCAAACCGTTCTTTTTCTCATGAAATACATTTAGATGATTCTCGAATCCAAGCATCTTTGCGCCGGAAAAACTGTCCGGTCTAACCACACTAGCGACGATTCGGCGACGTTCTTCCTTAGCTGAAAAGCGGCGAACGACTGTGTAAAAACCATTTGGATAAAGCCATTTCTCGGTATCAGCATTGCGCCGGATTGCATTGCCTCGTTTGATGTTCTTTTTAGGCCATTGTGTTTCCTGCCCGATAAAATGGCCTGCATATAACAAGGGAACTGTGCCGGACTCCGGCATTGGTGTAATGTGATCCTGCAACCTGAAATCAACTACCGGTCCGGTAGAAACTCTAATTTCCAGTTCTTCCAGAGAGAATTGAATTGTCGAGATTAGTTCGATATCACTCTGTTCAGTTGATGTTGGTACGTGAATGAACTGTTCTGGATCTGCCGGAAACACAATCCGCTCGAACGGATGGCTATGAATGGTAAGATCCGTGAAACGATCGTCGGTTGAGTTTGAAACCGTCACCTCTCTTTGGTGTCCGCTACGTTCAAGCAGGATAATTATGTTTTCCTGCAACACATCGTCATCTTTGAATGCTTTGGTGCGTGACGCAAACAGGTGCATGTAGCGGAGAGCAGCATGATTAAAAATGAACTCTCGAAATGGCCGGTAATACGGTCCGTTGCAGAAGCTTCGGGGAACGATGGCAACGAGATGACCGCCTGGTTCTATTAGTAATAGGGCAAGGGCAATAAAAGCCGAATATCACCCATGGTAAGGATTCGTGTTAGATTGTCACACTCGATTCAATTTTCGGGTTGCCCGTGACTCTGAGAAAACCGAGTCCAGCGGCTGCAGACCAGATTGATCAGTCCGTAAGCTATTGGTAGGCATGGGTGAGCTACTTCCTGCATTTTTGGTCTACATTCTCATTCCGGTGTTAGGTCTCATCGCCTTCCTTCTTCTAATCCGCAGAATTCGTCGTGGAACGTCTGACAAAGTTTTGGAGCTGTCGTATTTCTTCTTGTTCTTTACGCTCGGTGGTTGGCTACTTATTGCGCTCACTGCTCAGTACTTGGATTGGTCTGGAATGGCTTCCCTTGGCATGTTCTATCTGCTCCTTGTTGCACCTTTTCTTTCAACAATCACGGCCTGGAGGTTGAGGAATCAACGGGAAAGATCACGGTTTCATTTGTTCGCGTTTTGGGGCCACGTCGCTCTCTCGACCACAATCCTCGTAACAACATCGTTCCTATTTGGCTTTCCCGTGCGATTCAGGTAAACTCCTGACTCATTGGCGACTCGGAAAATGCCTGCTCTTCCCGACTCTGTGCCAAAAAGGGCCGGTTAGCGGTCCCACAAAAATAGTTGGTATTTCGTGCGTTGCACTATCAAAAACTGAGTGGGCAAAAACGACCCTTTTTGGCACAATCAAAGTCTGGCTTCCCGACGCGTTTCCGCCGACACAGTCGTGAAAGCGGCGATCTATGCCCGCGTGTCGTCCGATGACGGTCGGCAAACGACCGCGAATCAGATTCAGCAACTGCGAGAGTTGGCCACGGCGCGACAGTTCGAGGTTGTCCGCGAGTATCTCGATGAAGAAACCGGTGCGAGCGCCAGCCGCTCTTCGTTCCTCGCCCTGCTGCGGGATGCCCGCCTGCGACGCTTCCGCGTGCTGCTCATCACTGACCTCGACCGACTGACCCGCGAAGGAGCCGCCGCCGGATTCGGGTACCTGGCCGAGTTGGACCGGTTCGGCGTGCGTGTGGTGAGTCTCGGCCAAAGCTGGCTGGATTATGACCCGGCGGTGGACGAAGACCCGGAACTTCGCGAAATGCGAAGCATTCAAACCGCGGTCGCCTTGACCTGGGCTTCGCTCGAACGGCAGAAAATCTCCCGGCGCACAAAGGCCGGTCTGGAGCGCGCCCGCACGCAAGGCCAACGCTTAGGTCGCAAGCCGGTGGAGGCAACACCCGGGCAGGTATCTCGTTTGCTCGCCCAAGGACTCTCTTTATCACAAGTAGCGGTCAAGCTTCAGATCAGTCGTCGCACTGCATACCGGCTGCGCGACCGTATCCCGCCCCTACCTTGATATGCCCGGCATCCGCGACACCGCTTATCCACAACTGAAAGCGACTCCTTCTCCGAAGGAGCTGGAGGAGGTCTACACGCCCAGTGTGATGGAACTGGTCTGGGCGGAAGAGCGGACTCGGCAGGATGCGCCGCGTGTCGGACTGCTCGCGCTGCTGAAAACCTTTCAGCGGCTCGGCTATTTTGTTCCGCTCGCGGAGGTGCCGCTGCCTATTCTCGAGCATGTAGCACAGCAGGCGGGTTGTCCCGTCCTTCCGCCCGACTTGGCTCGTTATGATGCCAGCTCAGCCCGCCGCCGGCACATGCTGCTCGTGCGCGATTACGTGGGCGTCAGAGCTTGGGGAGAAGAAGCGCAGGAAACGATGCGACAGGCCAGCCGCGAAGCGGCCTGCGCGCTCGAAGATCTTGCCGATATCATTAATTTCACACTGGAGCAGTTGGTGCGGCAACGATTCGAGCTGCCCGGCTTTTCCCTCCTCCACCGAGCCGCCCAGCAGGCGCGCGCCGCCATCAATCGCGAGTATCAAGCCCTGGTCTGTCAGCGTCTGGGAGAACAGAGCCGTCGGCAGTTGGAACGGCTGCTGACCCGCGTCGGAGATGAGGCCACGAGTCTTTGGTACCGGCTCAAAAGCGAACCGAAACAGCCCACCGCACAAAATAACCGGGACTTTCTGGAGCATTTGGATTGGCTGCGCGAACAGGCGATTGCCGCTGACCTCTTTGCAGGCATCCCCGATATCAAGGTCAAGCAGTTCGCGGCGGAGGCGCGCTCCCTCGATGTAGCCTCAATGAACGACCTGAAGGAGTCCAAACGGTTCACCCTCGCGGCGGCGCTGGTGCTGGCACAAACCGCGCGGGCGCTCGACGATGTGGCCGACATGTTCGTGCGGCTTATGCAGCGACTGCACAACCGAGCTTCGGAAGCCTTGCTGCAGCACCAGGCCGAGCACGTCGAACGTACTGATCATCTCGTCGCCACGCTACAGGATGTGACCTTGGCCTACCAGAGCGAGGGCACGGCCGAAGAGCGGCTGGCAGCCATCGGCGTGTTTCTGGAGCCGGAAGCGGACCGCATTCTGGAGCAGTGTGAAGCGCATCAGGCCACCGCCGGACGAAATTATCTGCCGTTTCTCACGCGCTTTTACTCTCATCAGCGAGCCGCTCTGTTTCGCTTCCTGGAAAGTATAGAGCTGGTGTCCACGTCGGCCGATGCGAGCACAACGGACGCCATTGCCTTCCTGCTCGCTCACAAGACCAGCCGCCAAGAAAAACTCTCCCTTACGGATCAGCGGGAACCCAATCCACCGCGAGCCATACTCGACCTTTCGTTTGTCAGCGAGCCCTGGTGGCCGTTGGTCACACCGGAGACAAAGCTAACCGAAACGCCTACCCACGTATCTCGGCGTTGGCTTGAACTCTGCGTCCTGACCCAAGTCATGCAGGAGCTCAAATCCGCCGATCTGTGCGTGCCCGGCAGCGACCGCTATAGCGACTACCGAGAGCAGTTCGTGAGCGACGAAGAATACCAGCAGGGCCTTATCTCTTACGGAGAACGTGCCGGCGTGCCGACCGACCCGCCGAGTTTCATTCGTGCCCTGCAAGAAAAGTTGGAAAAGGCGGCGCGGCAAGCCGATGCCAGATTTCCAGCCAATGAATACCTGCGCATCGAAAAGGGAGAGGCGGTTCTGAAACGCGTTCGACGCAATCCCGATCCTATCGGCCTACGTGCGTTTGAGCGGAACCTGAAGGACCGCATGACGCCCGTGGGCATTCTCGATATCCTCGTCGACACCGAAGAGTGGCTGCACTGGACGCGCCACTTCGGCCCGATCTCGGGCCATGACACCAAGCTCGCTAACCCCGTGGAGCGCTATCTCATCACCACGTTCTGCTACGGATTCGATTTCGGACCCACTCAAACCTCGCGCTCCATTCGGGGACTGGACCGGCGGCAAGTGGCGTTTGTCAATCAACGGCATGTGACCGAAGACAATCTGAACGAAGCGATCACGACGGTGGTCAACGGGTACAACGAATTTCCGTTGCCGAAGATCTGGGGCCTGGGCAAACATGCTTCGGCAGACGGCACCAAATGGGATCTCTACGCCCTGAACCTCGCGGCGGAGTACCATCTCCGCTACGGCGGCTACGGTGGCATTGGCTACTACTTGGTGTCAGACATGTACATCGCCCTGTTTTCCCGCTTTACAACTTGCGGTTCTTGGGAAGGCCATTACATCCTAGACTTCCTGCAGGAAAACCAATCCGACGTGCAGCCGGATACGGTGCATGCGGATACGCAAGGCCAGAGCGCGGCGATCTTCGGCTTGGCCCATCTGCTCGGCATTCGCCTGCAGCCGCGCATTCGCAACTGGAAAGGATTGAACTTATTCCGTCCGCACCCCGAGAGCCGCTACGAACATATTGATTGTTTGTTCACGAAACGAGTAGATTGGGAGCTGATCGAAACCATGCTGCCCGAAATGCTGCGCGTGGCGGTCTCCATCGGGGCGGGCAAAATCAAGCCCTCGACCGTTCTCCGGCGTTTGGCGACGTATTCCCGCAAAAACAAATTGTATTTCGCGTTTCGTGAGCTGGGCTACGTCGTGCGCACGATGTTCTTGCTGGAGTATCTGTCCGATGTCGAACTGCGGCGGCTCATTCAGTCCGCCACGAACAAAAGTGAACGGTTTAACCAGTTTGTGCAATGGGTCGCTTTCGGCGGCGGCGCGCTCGCCTCGGAAGGGGTGCGAGACGAGCAACGTAAGTTCATCAAGTACAACCATCTGGTAGCGAACCTGCTGATTTATCACAATGTCGTGACCATGACGAAATCCTTGGAGCGCTTAGCGGCGGATGGATACACTTTCGATGAGGACCTGGTTTCCTCGATCAGCCCGTACCTGACCGAACACATCAACCGGTTCGGCCGTTATCTCTTAAAGCGCGACCGGGTGCCGGAACCGCTGGACGGCGTACGTGTGCTCCGGATGCCGCCCCGTTCCGAAGGCATGAGGCGGATGGCTCGGGCCGCTGTGTGACAATCCAACGCGAATCCTTACCGTGGGTGAATATGAATTAACCGTCTCAATACCCATGCGGCGAAGAATCAGGCGATGTTCCGATTTGCTGTTTATCTTCTTGTAGGGCGGATTCAGAATCGCATGAGTGAAACGACCTGAATCCCGCAAGCTTTGAAGCGCGGCTTCATGAATGAAATCGTTTAGTGAAACATGGTACTGCAATGGCAGGCGTACAGCATAGCTGGCAAGTGTACTTTCGAGATGCCGTTGCAGAACATCATCAATTTCGTAAGCATGAACTTCTACATTCTGAAAACTGAAACCCTGGCCTGATGTCCAACGGTCCAGAAAGGCGCATGAAAGTGATCCCACACCGGCACCAGCATCAAGCAATCGGCAGGTCTGAAGAGTGCTTGGCGGAAAAAGGGAAGCCATGAAGCGCGCCACTGCTGCCGGAGTCATGAACTGGCCCAACTCAGATTTCCTTTTGAGCGCAATCTCTGGAGCAATCTCCCGCCGTACAGCGTCAGCGTGTTCGAGTAATCGAATTGCCAAGTTTTTATTGTCCTGTGAGTAGTTGAATAGTTGTAGGGATTGCTTTTAAACACCCATTAATTTCTTTTCGGCTTTTATTACAGCTTCTTGAGGTTCTTGCCGCGAATTCTCCAGCTATGGCCGTCCTTCAGCCATGAAAACGATTTCTGCAAATTCTATACTCAATTTTAATCAAGAAGCGGTTCTCACGATTTTTAATAGTTTAGCTTTGGGATCTGAGCGGAAAAATGTTTTGTGGATGATTATGAGAGCTGTATCCACCACCTCCCATTAATCCTCGCCAGCCTGAGTCGCCAAAGCGCCAATAGCGGCATCGACGTTTTTAAGCAGCGTTTCTGGGGCTGATTGGCCAGCAGACCATCCAGCAGCCGAACAATATTTTTCGTAGCTAAGCTAACAATGCCTTTCTCATCATCCCGCAAGCGGCGCAGTTCCGTAACGGCCTGCGGGTACTCACCTTGTCGGATTTTCTGTCCAATCGCGTGCAGAAGCTGAATGGCTTCATCCGTTGTCACGGGAAAACCTCAATCTTCCAGCGAGCGATTCCAAGTGAGAACCACGCGCGTGTCGCGTTCAAACCCAAGCGTGCTGACTGAGCCGGTTCCAAGCGAAAACAGTTGTCCTCCAGCAGGCGGCAAGTCGAGCCAACAGGACGCTAGGATCCGCAGAATATGTCCATGCGCAAACAAAGCGACCGGACCATCCGCCGTTACTGCTTGATCAATCACTTTCTGCGCCCGGTGGCCTACTTGTTCCAGTGTTTCGCCATTCGGCACGCCGTTTCTCCATAAATTCCAGTTCGGCCTTTCTTCACGGATTTCAGCGGTGCTGCGTCCTTCATAATCGCCGTAATCCCATTCGCTCAAATTTTCATTAATCTGGGCCACAGCGCCGTATCCGGCAATCTCGCAAGTTCGCCGGGCCCGCAGCCGGGGACTGCAAAGAACCATTGCGAAACTCCGGCCTTCCAGATAGCGGCGAATTTCAACGGCGCGTTCCGCGCCCCGTTCCGTTAAGGGAATATCAGTGGTTCCGGTATGCGCGCCCGAAAGGCTCCACGCGGTTTCACCATGTCGGATCAGCCACAGCACGTTTCGATTATTCAGCACGAACCGGTCCTTTGAAGATTTCCATAGCTTACAATGTTCCAGCCTGTTGTTGTTTGGGCCATTGAACCCTGATTTTAAACTCTCATCAAAAAACAACAATCGCAATTCGCCAGGTATGAATATCCTATGAACCTTTTATCGTTTGTTTTCAAGGCTTCAACATCATGAATAAAGCAGCACCGGATACAAGTGAACCAACCGTCCAGTCTTCCGCCTGGACGCCGTTAAGCCGTCCGCTGTTTCGCGACCGCTGGCTGGCTTCGCTGGTTTCAAATACCGGCGGCTGGATGCAGGACACTGCCGCCACTTGGCTGATGACTTCGCTCACCAGTTCGCCGCTGATGATTGCGTTGATGCAAACTGTCGCCAGTTTGCCGGTGCTGTTGTTCGGGTTGATCGCCGGCGCAACAGCCGATATTCTCGACCGGCGCAAGCTGCTGCTCTTCTGGCAGACCTGGATGCTGTTCGCGGCGGTGCTGCTCAGCCTTTTCAGCTTTGCCGGGGTGATTGGGCCTTGGCTGTTGTTGACCCTTACCTTGCTGCTCAACATCGGCGCGGCCCTCAACAATCCGGCCTGGCAGTCAATTGTGCCGGAACTGGTGCCGCGCGCGGAACTGCCGAATGCGATTGCCTTGAACAGCGCCGGTTACAATCTGGCGCGCGCTTTGGGTCCGGCGTTGGGCGGTTTGGGCATTGCGATTTTCGCCAAAGTGATGATCGGCGCGGGAGCCGTTTTCCTGTTTAATGCGCTTTCCTTTATGTTCGTGATTGTTGTGCTTTACGTCTGGAAGCGGCAGCCGCTGCACACGACGGACCTGCCGGCTGAACGCCTGCTCAGTTCCATCCGCGCCGGGCTGCGCTACGTTCACTATGCGGGTGAAATGAAGGCGGTTCTGATTCGCGCCTTTCTCACCACCAGCGGCGTCAGCGCGATGTGGGCGTTGCTGGCGGTGGTGGCGCAGCATGATTTGAAACATGGCTCGCTCGGCTATGGCTTGTTAAACGCCTGCATCGGAATCGGAGCGGTAACGGGCGCAATCCTGCTGCCGAAGATACGCATCCGGTTTTCGGCTGATGTGATTGTGGCGGCGGCGGCGGTCATTTTTGCCGTGACGCTGCTGGTGATGGCGTTTATGCCGCAGACCTTGGTTCTGATTGTCGCGCTGCTCGCTGCCGGTTTTGCCTGGACCAGCACCACTTCCACTTTCAACATCGCGGTTCAAACTTCCGTGCCGTCGTGGGTGCAGGCCCGCGCGCTCGGCACTTATCAGATGGTGTTTCAGGCAGGCATGGCTTTAGGAAGCGCGGCTTGGGGCGCTTTGGCCCAACATACCAGCACCTCCACTGCTCTTCTGGCAGCGGCCGTTTGTTTATTAATCGGCTTGCCCGCGACCCGGCGTTACCGGATTATGACGCGCAGGCAGGCGAATCTTTCTTCCGCCAAAGCTAGTGGACTAACCCGCTCCGATCCGGCTGTGGTGATTGATCTGCGCCCGGAAGACGGGCCGGTCCGAATTACGATTGATTATCAGATTGATCCGGCCCAAGCCGAACAGTTTATTGGCGCGATTGACGATTTAAAAGGAATCCGCCTGCGCGATGGAGCCATGCGATGGGGCTTGTTTCACGATACGCAGCACCCCGCCCTCTACGTGGAAAGTTTCCTGGTGGAATCTTGGGCGGAGTACCTGCGCCAGCGCGAGCGGTTCACAGTGGAAGACCTGAACATCCGTGAAAAAGTTCTGCAATTTCACCGCGGCCCGGATCTTCCCTTGGTTTCGCGAATGCTATACACGCCCACATCCCCGCGCAGGCGTAAACATACCCTGAATACAACTAAAACTGGAAATGCAGGCCGAACTGCATCTGACGCATAGCGAACTGCAGTTGCGTAATCTGCCCTGCTCCCTGGTTGTCAATGTAAGCGTTCGGCAAACCGAGATTCACGTGATTGAACACGTTGTAAGCTTCGCCGCGAAGCTCCAGTGATTTTCCTTCCCAAGGCAGAAAGTTCTTGGAAATCGAAATATTGGAAACAGCCTCGTCCGGCCCGCGCAGCGTGTTGCGCCCCACGGTGCCGTTGCGATATGGCTGCTGCGGCTCGGTAAAGGCAGCCGGATTAAACCACAAATCCGCGCTTTGATGTGGCACATGGGGATTGCCGATAATATCAGCCCGCACGTTATTGAAATCCGCATTCAACAGCGGCGCATTGCCCACTTGCGCGGTAAACGGCAAGCCGCTGCCGAAGGTGTGGATGCCGCTTAAACGCCAGCCGCCCAGAACCGCATCGGCTATCTTGCTGCCGCCCAGTTTCCAGTAGCGGTCGCGCCCGAACGGCAGGTCAAAATTATGGGCCAAAGTCACAACATGCGTCCGATCCCAGGAAAGCGGCCCGTGGCTGGCGCGAACATTGTAATTATCGGAAAAGCCGCCGGCTCCTTCCGAATTGCCCAGCACTTTCGACCAGGTATAAGTCAGCAGAAAATCGAAGCCGCGCGAAAACTGTTTTTGCAGCTTGGTTTGCAGGGCATTGTAGCTGGAATTATCGCAGTTGCATGTTTGGTAAAGACCTTGGCTTAAGCCGTACAACTGGTAAAACGGACGGCGCGGATTGTAATCGCCCGGCCCGGGAATCGCCTGATTTCGGTTCAAGGACAGGAATAAATGACGGCCCACATTGCCGACATAAGCCGCTTCAAATGCGGTGGTAGTCGTGATCTGGCGCTGCACCGTGAAATTCCAGAATTCCACTTCGGGAATTCGGTAGGAATTTGCAGGATCGGTGAAATAGTTGATGCCGATTCCATCCGGCAAAGGATAACTTCCGCTGGCGCTCACTGGAGGAGCTTGCGGAATCGGCGGCCCAGCCAGCAAATTGAAGGAAGCCGAGTAATTATTTGCTTGAGGAACAGTTTGCGGATTTACGATCGGCGGATTGTAATCCGCGCCTTGACCGAACACCGCGCCTAATCCGCTGGGGGTAAAGCTAATGCCGTAGCCGGTGCGGATCACCGTTTTCGGCGTAGCCTGGTAAGCAATGCCTAAGCGCGGCGCAAAACCCAGATTGTAAGCTTGCACGCCCAGGTTGCTCGGAACCGAGCCGATTCCGGCAGCCAGCACATCGCCGGTGGCCGGATCGAAACTGCCTGCCCCGCCCGGTTTGGCCGCTGTCTGTGGCAGGTAATCTTCCCAGCGCAAGCCGTAGTTCACGGTCAGTTTTGAAGTGATGCGCCAGGAATCCTGAGCAAACACGAACAAGCGGGTTTGCCGCAGGCCGGGATAATAGTTTGAGCCTGTGTAATAGCGCCCGAACGAACTGGGTAAGCCTAACAGGTAAGAAGCAAGGCCGGAACCGGTGGAAGCCAGCCCGTTTGCCAGCGTGTCCAAATCCGCATTGCCGGTAATGGAATTGTTGAACCCGATTTCGCCGGAGCGATGCGTATCGCTTGGAATACGCTGCTGCTGCGCCCGGCGCACATCAACGCCGAACTTCAGAGTGTGGTTACCGGCGGTTTTGGTCCAGTTGTTCACCCATTGAAAATGATTCTCCGTTTCCTTCAACGGGCAGTTGCACTGGTTAATGGAAAGCGAATAACCAAACTGGAATCCGCCGCTGCCGTTGCTGCTGAAAGCAGGCATGCCGCTGGTTTCCACTGAACCGGTGTTTAAGCCCGGCAAACCAGCGTCGCTAGCTGGAGAAGTGCCGACGCCATTCGGCTGCACACGAACGCGATAGCGGTAGAACCCGAAGCGCGCATCAGTAACGAGCGTGGGGCTGAAGGTATGGTCCAGACCCACCGCCAGGCTTTGGTTGCGGTCAATGGAATCGCCGGAAAAGCCGAAAGCGGAAGGCCCGCCGCCTAAGTCACCAAAAGCCGCCGGAGAGTAATTATTGAAATCCGCCAGCGTGTAGCGGGCAAACACGTGCGTGGCGGTGGTCCAGTTGTAATCCACGCGCCCGTCGTACTGGTCGCTATTCACACGCTGACTGGCGGACGTGATGTAGTTGTTGTAAATATCGCTGCCGTTGTTGGGCAGCGGCACAGCGGAAAGCAGCTTTACCATTGGCGCGGCAACAGGAATTATATTGATCTGCCCGTTGCTGGAATACACCTGGCGGCCTGCGCCGCTGGCATCTCCGGTAGCCGGATTGAAAACCATTCCCGCTCGGGCAGCCACGACGTTCCCTTCGGTGGTGTTGACGGTTGCCGGATTAGCGCAGGGTCCAGCGGAAACGCTTCCGTCGTTGCAGATATAGCTGCCGAGCAGCGCGCTTAGGTCGCCGGAGCGTTCCGCTGCGGTGGGCACAGTGGTTAAGATGCCGCCGCCGTTGCGACGCCGTGAACCCTGGTAATCGAAAAAGCCGAACAGTTTGTCTTTAATAATCGGAGCGCTGAACGACCCGCCAAACTGATTCCAGCGGATCGGCGGGTTCAGATGGGTGAAGCGATCGCTGGCGTTTGTGATGTCATTCCGCAGAAATTCAAATAAGGAGCCGTGCAACTGATTGGTTCCTGATTTTGTGGTGGCTTGAATCAACGCTCCGGCAGCGGACCCGAATTCTGCATCGTAGTTGCTGGTGCTGACCTTGAACTGCTGCAAAGAATCGAGGTTCGGATTAATGACCGCGATACCTAAAATCGCGCTCTCATTTTCTGTTCCATCCAGGAAAAATCCGTTGGAAGTAAAGAACTGGCCGTTTACATTGGCTTGAATGCCGGCTTGCGGGTTTTCGCTGGCGGCATGTTGCAGTGAGCTTAACTGTGTACCTGGAATTACCAGCAGCAGATTGGTCAGGTTGCGGTCCAGCGTGGGTAACTGCTGCACTTGCGAGCCGGTCAGGGTAGTAGCAATTTCAGCGCGGTCAGTGGTCAGCAGCGGCGTGGCATCTACAACACTTACCGTGGTCTGGGCGTTTGCCGGTTGCATGGTGGCATCCAGGCGCGTAGTGGCGTCCACCTGCACCGCAGCGTTTCCGGTAAACACGCCAAAACCAGGACTCTCCACCTTCATCTGGTAACGGCCTGCCAGCAGGTGAGTTTGTGAATAATTGCCTTGTTCGTTGGTTTGCAGATGATAAACAGAGCCGCGATCCAAATCGGTGATCGTGATGTTAGCGTTGGCAAGCGCAGCGCCTGTGGAATCCTGAATGGTGCCGGTAATATTGCCTGATACCGCCTGTGCCTGCATGGCAGCGGTCAAACAGATGAGCAGAAAAAGAACGATTGGCCAGCGAAGCTTGCCTGTCACGCTAAAAACCCCTTTTTAGCACTTGATGATGAGCCATTCACCCCAATATGTCAACTCAATGAAGCTGAATAGTTAGTATCAGACTTTATCTCCAGTCCTATACTACGAGTTGGATTGAATGGTTTTAACGTAACTTCTGAGGCGTGCTATCAGAGGACAGCAATGAATTTTGCTGTGTATCTTTCAATTCGCTATTCAGTTCCGTTGAAGTTGCCCAGCCCGTACTTCAACGCTCGACCGACAACAATGGCCAAAGCAAGCTCTAATCCTGCTACGGCTACCGGAATTCCCACATATAACAAAGCATGCATGGCTTAAAAGTGCTCCAAGGCGTAAATTTATCTCTGATCAATAACTAGCGCTTTCAAACTTCCTGAATCGGCGCTTTATCAAACGATTTGAATATCAATTCAAATTTTCCCAACCGTATGCATTCTATCGGTTGGCGAACGCTGAACCCTTAAACACCGGATTTAAGCGACGTTAAAACCGCAGGAACACCATTCCTTTGAGTTACCCAACTTCTTCGAGGTGTTTATCGTAACACTCGAACCTACCTAATTACAGTCCCATCAGATTAGTACTACTCGTACTTGAACTAGCCAACTTTGAGTACCAATCGTTCTCTGGGACTATCGTATATCAATCGGATTCAAAAATGTGAATATTTGAATACCAAATCGCTATTTTTTTCCATAAAACGGTAAAAAATTCCATGACGGCAAAATCCGAAAGGGTAAAAACAATAAACAGCACAAACCGGTGAAAGCCAAGTACACCGTACCATAGGGAAATGGAAGTTGGACAGTTTACGCGCTTCCTCCTTCTCCGTTCATGAATCAACGCCCAAATATCAACAACTTAGAAGCAGAGTTGCAGCAGCGGGACGAGACCATTGCCCGGCTTGTTTTCGAACTGGAGAAGACCGCTCATGAACTGTTCGAAACGCGCCAGCGATTGGAGATTCGCAATCTATCGCTTGAACGTCTACAGGCTCAGTTCACGGTGGCGGCCCAGGCTGTAACCAAGCTCCTTGAAGAACGCGCGGCGATCAGAAACTCGCGTTGGGCGCGGTTGGGCATGAGTTTTGGGTTTCTTCCTAAGCTTGGGGACGACCTCGGATGAGGGTTCTCCGGGCGGTTTTTCTGCTGCTTCTTCTGTTGCTCAGTCCGCTGTTTTTGTTGGTAAGCGCCTTGGTCTTAGCCGTAGTTGATATTTGTTTTGTTGCGTTTGGAAAAAAACGTTTACCTTCTTTTAGTGCGCCGCGCCGCGACTGCGCCACGGTCGTAATTCCAAACTGGAACGGCCGCGACCTGCTCGAACGATATTTGCCGAGCGTTGTGCTGGCCTTACAGGAAAATCCTGAAAATGAAATTCTGATAGTGGACAATGCTTCCACTGACGGCAGCGTTGAATTTCTGGAAACTCACTTTCCGCAAATCCGCGTGATTCGCTGCGCCACCAACTTGGGCTTTGGCGGCGGGTCGAACCTGGGATTCCGCGAAGCCAAAAACGACATTGTGGTTTTGTTGAATAGCGACATGCGGGCGGAGCCGGATTTTCTGGCGCCCTTGTTGAAATCGTTTGCCGACCCGCTGGTGTTTTCGGTAGCTTGCCAGATTTTCTTTTCCGATCCCGGTAAGCGCCGCGAAGAAACCGGGTTAACGCAAGGATGGTGGGAAGATGGCCGGATCAAGGTAAGGCATAGAATCGATAACGACATTACCGATGCGTTTCCCTGCTTTTATGCGGGCGGCGGTTCCAGCGCGTTTGACCGCCGAAAATTCCTGGAACTAGGCGGTTTCGATGAAATTCTGAAGCCCTTCTATTACGAAGACACCGACCTGGGGCTATCCGCGTGGAAGCGCGGCTGGAAAGTGCTGTACCAGCCGCAAAGCATTGTTTTTCATGAACATCGCGGCACCATCGGCCGCAAGTTCACGCCTGATTTTATTCAAAGCGTCCTGAAAAAGAACGCCACCTTATTTGTTTGGAAGAACATACAAAACTGGCCGCTGCTCGGAAGCCATTTCGTTTTTTTGTTCCTGAGCTGTTTGCGCAGCCTGTTGTTTGGGGATGCTCCCGGAGCTTTTAATCTGCCTGGCTTAGGGAAAGCTTTTGTGCAGCTTCCCGCACTTTGCCAAGCCCGTTGGCGGGCGCATCAGCTTTCCGCGATCAGCGACCTTGAAGCGTTCCGGCGGCCGCTCGGCGCTTATTTTCGCGATCGCTTTGAGCTGCCAAACGAACCCATTCCGGAACGCCTGCGCATTTTGTTTGCCGCGCCTTATCCGATTGAGCCGCCGGTACATGGCGGCGCGGTGTTCATGAAGCTGACGCTCGAAGAGCTTGCGCCTTTTGCTGATGTGCATTTGGCGGGCATGGTGGACGTTCCCGAACAACTGCCCGACCAGAAGCCGCTGGAACAGATCTGCGCTTCGGTTTACCTGCAAGCGCGGAACCCGAGAACCCAGAGAAATCTGGCTACGCTGCTGCCTCATGCTGTCCGCGAGTTCCGCGATTCGGATTTTGCCTGGGCGATTCACCGCATTGTTCTGCAAAAGAAGTGTCAGGTCATTCAACTGGAATACACCCAATTCGCCCAGTATGCGGGGCAGTTCCGGTATCTGCCGTGTTTTCTGTTTGAACATGATATTCACTTTCAATCAGTGGAACGCTTGCTCAAACAGCAGCGCCACTGGGCGCGGCGTTGGCTTTATACCTATGAATACTTGCGGTCGCTTCGGTACGAGCTGAAGGTGCTGCCGCTTTTTACCCGCGTTCAAGTTTGCAGTAGGGAAAACGCCCAAACTCTAACCGCGTTTCTGCCCGAACTGAAACACCGGATCGATGACAA
>CAXTWH010000003.1:0-31520 GCA_964247975.1 uncultured Bryobacteraceae bacterium
GCGGGAGTAACTCAATGGTAGAGTCACAGCCTTCCAAGCTGTTGGTTGCGAGTTCGATTCTCGTCTCCCGCTCCATGTTTGCAACAACTTGCAAGACCCTGAGTTTCACGCTCATACTCCAATTACTCATTTTCTTCGTTAGTTCGACAGATTGCCTGTTCTCGAACGGCCCGGATATCAGTCAAACGATGGCGTCGCCAATGCTATGCCCTTGAAGCTCGTGCTACTCTAGCCGTCAGCACAAATTTGTATGGGCATCCTGAGCCGTATCGGCGTGGCAATTGATTCGGATCTGCTGGAGCGTTTCGATGCCTTCATCGCAAATCAGGGCTACACGAACCGTTCCGAGGCATTTCGTGATTTGGTGCGCGACCGGCTGGTGATGGAGGCCGTCCACAATCCAAGTGCTCCAGTTGTTGGAACTGTGACCCTGATCTACGATCACCATTCGAGACTTCTACCGGAAAAATTAATGAACCTGCAGCACGAGTATCATGATCTGGTTGTCTGCACCACTCACGCCCATCTGGACCACCATAGCTGCCTCGAAGTCATCATCCTGAAAGGCGACTCCAGGCATGTGCAAAAACTGGCCGACTTGCTCATTGGCACCAAAGGCGTTCAGCACGGCCGCTTGGTCATGAGCAGTCCCAACGTCGGTCTTACGAAATCAGCCTGATGCAAACCTTTTCCTCAAAAGCTTCTTCGTAATCCGAATCGCACTTGAAACGGTTCCACAGGATGGAAAACATCAGTGAATGCTGTTTCGGCTGTTGGTGTTATTTGGGATTCATAAGCGTAGTCAATGTCATGATCGCGGCGGTCAAGTAAATTCAAAAATTCGGCTATGACGCCCCACTTCCTGTTAATCTGATAACCGACCTCGGCGTTAAGCAGTGCCGTTTGCTTTCGAGTGATAAATTCCATCAGCCGTCAAATCGCGCGGGCCAAAGTAGCGCAGGCGTAAGCCTCCCCAGAGGCTTTAAAATCGTGCACTGTGGCGCCCGATGAAATCACCCACCTAACCACTTCAGGGACCCGCTTACCACCCGGACTATTTGGGGCCGCATCACCATCGTCTAATGAGGTGAGGTAAAGAGGGCGCGGGAGTCCGCCAGGTCAAAATCAAAAGCCAAATGTTCCCAGGGCGTGTAGTAGTTCGCCCATTCGATGCCGTAGTGGTTGCTCGGCTGTTTTGAAGCAACCGTGCCTTCGGTGTCGCCGGATTGCTGCAGTTCGGAATCGCTGTGAAGATACCAGAGCGAAAGGGTGCTTTGCAGATGCGGGACGGCCAGAGTGCGCACGCCGATTTCCCCGCCTTTGGTTGGAATCAGCAGGGAATCTTTGAAGAGGGCGAGTTGGGATAAGGATTGTCCCCCGAAACCGGTTTCACCGTTTGCGTTGCGCCGCGCGCGTCGTTGCTGTGAAAACCAAAGCCGCCCTGTATATAAAGCTGAGTTTTAGACCAAGGACCGAAAATCAAACTTAATTTTGGGCTGGGCAGAACCTTTGGTAGCTGCGCCGGAATTGGCCGGGTTAACCAAACTGGTGACGTCAACGTGTCCTACGTCGCCGCGCAGGGCTGCGACCGTCCGAAATTTTTCCGCCCACTGGATTTTATTTTCTACATAAACACCCAATTGCGTTTTCGTAAAACGATCCGCTTCCGTGGTCGGCGGCAGAGTGGTGCCGGTGTCAGCATCAGTTTTATCGACCCGCACGCGATTTTCCGTTTGGTAAAGGCAGTTGTGGATCCAATCTTTGCGGACCTACAGGCCAAATGTATTTTCTACCCTGTAGCCAAACCAACGGCTGGAAATCGTGTGGCGTGCGTCCAGCCCAGCTACCCACCGCTTGTCCTTTTGTTCGAACTGATCGCCGTGAGTCGGGTCCGTCAGGAAATAAGTGAAATCTGAAAACAAATCGAGATCGTAATAAAACCCGTAAGCCATGATTTTCGTCGCGGAATTGTCGCCTTGATGATGCCATTCAGTCAGCAAGCTGTAACGCTGGGAACTCCCGCCGTCGGTAGGATTCAGGGTGCCGAATAAGCCAACCAGGGGCACCGCGTTATCCGCGATCTGATCGCTTGAACTCCATTTTCCGTGGTAACCACGAGCCGTGATGCTGAAACCATTGGCGTCTTCGCTGTGGCTCTAAGTGAGCAGGCCGTTGAATTTGTTGTAGCCGTCCGGATCCTTCCAAGGATCGTCATCGTAATACACTTCGTCGCCGAACAGCAAACTGCCCGAACCAAGCTGGTGCGATGCGCCGAAAACAGCTCTTGCATAGCCATACATGCCGCCCTCCACTTGAACGAAATTCTGGGGCAGCGTTTTGAAAAACACTACATTGCAGATCCAGCCGAGCCATAGTTGCCGACATTCGCGTAATAGGGACCTTTCTGGAAATCCACCCGCTCCACTAACTCCGGGATGACGGTGTTCATGTCCGCGTAGCCTTCACCGTGCGCATGCGACGGCAAATTCAGCGGCATACCGTCGAGGGAAACAGCGAAATCGGTGCCGTGGTCGAGATTGAAGCCGCGCAGGAAATATTGGTTGGCTTTGCTTCCGACGGCGTGTTGCGTGATGATGACATCGGGGATGGTCTCCAGAACTTCTCCCGAACGAAGAATCGGACGTTCTGCAAGTTCCGCTGCGCCCACCGTTCCCTGGGTGGCGGAACTGGCAATTCCGATCAGGCTGTCCTCCCGACCTTTCACGTTGATGGTGGTGCTCAGGGAACTCACCATCAGAGTGATGCCCAAGGGGGCCGGCGGCTCAGTAGTCTCTACTGTGACGGGAACTTCTTTGGTGTCAAAGCCGGGACTAGACAGAGTAAGTAGATATTTACCTGCCGGAATTCTGGCAATGAGGAAAAACCGTTCGCGTCCGACTGCGTTGTTCTTTGTACAGTGCCGTTCGCGTTCCGAATCACCACGATAGCCCCGGCAATTACCGCGCTCGATATGTCAATGACGGTCCCTGATAATTGAACTGGATAAGAAGGGTTGGATAGCGGCTTTTCCTGCGCGTCGGTCGGTTGGCCTGCGAGGCGCGCGTGCGCTGCCCAAGGGTAAAGAATCGAAGCGAAAAGCAGGAACGCAATGACAAGCGGCCGTGGGGTCATGAATCATTCAGCGGTGCTACTGATCTCCAAAAACGTAGCACTAATTTAAGATGGTAGCACTACTTTAAATAACGTATTACGCCCCTAGGGGACACTTTGGGTATCTATTGCGTCGATCAATCATCCGCTTGATACTCTGGTTCCATCTCGATGATGAGCGGTTGGACGCGGCGTAGTGTTTTGGCTTTGTTGGCCGGTTCGGCGAGTCGGGTGTTTGGCAGACAGAACGCCGCACCCGGTCCCGGCATGTCGTCGCGCCATGTAAAACCGGTTCCGCGCCGGAAAAGTTCAGGACTGCCGTTTCATGCCTGTTTCACCGATGTTTCGCAGCAAGCCGGTTTAATCCAACCCGCAATTGGGGGGCATCCCCAGCGTGCTGACTATGTGATTGAAGCGATGGGCTGCGGCGCTGCATTCCTTGATTACGATAATGACGGCTGGCTGGACGTTTTGGTGCTTTCCAGTTCACGGTTTGGCGATCCGCCGGCCGATGCTTCCAATCGGCTTTATAAAAATAACCGGGACGGCACCTTCGCCGATGTCACCAAGCAAGCCGGTTTGTTTCACAACGGCTATTCGTATGGAGTGACAATCGGCGACTACAACAACGACGGATTGGAAGACTTATTTATTACGGGGTGGCCGCAGAATGCGCTGTATCGCAATAACGGGGATGGAACATTCACAGATGTGACGAAAGAAGCGGGCCTGCTTGCGTCGGAGCCGCGCTTTGGCAGCGGCTGCACGTTTGTGGATTATGACCGGGACGGCAAGCTCGATTTGTTTGTTTCGAATTATGTGATGTTCGATGAGAAAACAGTACCGCGTGCCGGAGACTTGGCAAACTGCAACCCTGAAGGTGTTTTCTGCGGTCCGCGCGGTCTTCCCTACGGCCATCACAGCCTTTACCGAAACAATGGCGACGGCACATTTACGGATGTGACGGAGCATTCGGGAGTGAACAAACCGGCAGGCGGCTATGGGCTGACGGCGATAGCCGCTGATTTTGATAACAATAACTGGCCCGACATCTACTTGGCCTGCGATTCCACTCCGAGCCTGTTTTTTCAAAATCAGCGTAATGGAACTTTTCTGGAGCAGGCCATCGAAAAAGGCGTGGCACTGAGCGAAGACGGCATGGAACAAGCCGGAATGGGCGTCGGCGTAGGCGATCTGCGGTTGACGGGCAATCTGGATATTGTAAAAACCCATTTTGCGTCCGATACTTCTGCGGTTTACGTGAACACCGGAAAGGGAGAGTTCCGAGATGATACGCTTCGCTCCGGCTTAGGCGTAGAAACGCGATTCATCAGTTGGGGCGTGGGCGTGGAAGATTTTGATAATGACGGCTACCCGGATATTTTGTGGGTAACCGGAGGCATTTACCCGGAACTGCAAAACCGCGCTGACCAGCCGTATAAAACTCCCCGTATTTTATTTCGCAATCTCGGCGATGGGCGCTTTGAAGAACTGATGAGCGGAACGGGTTCGGGTATGGAGGCGGTTCACTGCAGCCGTGGCTGCGCTTTTGGCGATTTCGATAACGATGGCGATGTGGATGTGCTCATCGTCAACCAAAACGAAGCGCCGTCGCTGCTGCGCAATGACGTCAGCGGAAACAACCATTGGCTGAAAGTTAAACTGACAGGAACGAAATCGAATCGCAGCGCCTTGGGCGCTCGCGTCACGGTGCGATATAACGGCAAAACACAAGCCAAGGAGGTGCTGGGCCAGTCTTCTTATTTGTCCGTGAATGATCGCCGGCTTCATTTCGGGCTTGGAGCGGCTACGATAGCCGATGTTGAAGTACGATGGCCGCTCGGATTAGTGGAAACGTTCTCGCGTATTATGACAAACCAGCTTGTCTCGATAACTGAGGGGCAGGGAATTACCAGGCGTGAAAAGTTCAATCGCGCGTAAAGCTTTGGTTATTTTGTTTTGTTGCTTTGCTTTGAGCGCTCAGGAACAATCGCTGGAATATCTGCAGGAAGCTGCCGCGCAGCAACCCTCTTCCGCGAAAGCGCAGAACGCTTTGGGCGAAGCGTTAGATGAAGCAGGGCAGTTGCAAGCGGCGCGGAATGCCTTTATGCGCGCCGTGGAATTGAACAGCGCATACGGGCAGGCTTATTCCAACCTCGGCTTAGTTTGCCTGCAAATGAGCGACGTTGCGGAAGCCGCGAAGAACCTGGATCGAGCTGTTGCACTGCTGGGGAAAACCCCCGACGCTGGTTTTACCTGGTATCTGCGCGCGAAGGCTTACACCATACAGAACGAACATGAAAAAGCTTTGAAAGCGCTAAACCAAGCGGTAGCGCTGCGCCCGGATTTGGCCGAAGCGTGGTCTGATTTAGGAGAAACGCAGAAACTGTTGTCGGACGACAAAAGTGCTTTAGTTTCTTATCAGCGCGCCGTTGAGTTGAAGCCGAATGATGCAGTGGCTCAGTATCGCCTTGGCGCTGAATATCTGCATGAAAACAAGCCGCATCAGGCGGTGGAGCATCTGCAACGCGCTTATGAACTGAATAGCCGCGACCAATCCACGCTGAACAGCCTGCAAACTGCCTTACGGCGGGACGGCAAACCGGAAGAAGCAGACCGCATCAAAAAAGAACTCGCGCAACTGCTGATTGCCCGTGACCAGGAAAGCCAGAATGCCGTAGCTGCCGTGCGAATCAACAATGAAGGCGCGGAACTCGAAAAAAGCGGCAACCTGGCGGAAGCGGCGCACAAGTATGAGCAGGCGCTACAACTTTATCCCGCCCACATCGGAATTCGTGTAAACTACGCGGTGGCGCTCCTTCGTTTGGGAAAATGGACTCCCGGTCTTGCACAATTGCGCGAAGCGTTGCGCCGCGATCCTAATAATCCGCAGATACAAGCGGCATTGAAGGATGCCCTGGCGCAAGCCCCGCCCTCAGCCCAATAAATAACGAAAAGAAATTGGCGTATTTACCAATACTTTCTGATTTGTTTTTTTGTTGACAATCTCCGAGCGGACTGTGATACAGTCAGTGAAACATTTTTTATAAGGGGAACTTTCTTCTCCTGGTGAGGATTCAACATGAAACGATTCAAGTTGCCGGCCCTGTTGTTCGTGGCTGCTTCGATTTATGTTTCGCTGGTCTCGTCTGTTTTCGCGCAAACTTATCGAGCGCAGGTTCGCGGCCTTGTCACGGACCCCAGTTCAGCCGTGCTACCGGGCGCAACCGTCACACTTTCCAACGTGAACACCGGCGTCAACACCACTAAACAAACGGACAGTTCCGGTTTATACGTATTCGATTATGTCGATGCCGGAACGTATCGCGTTACGGTGGATGCGGTCGGCTTCGGTAAATTCACGCAGGAAAACATTGTTGTGCAATCGGGCGGCGATGTTACGGTGAATGCGTCGCTGGAACCAGGCACTCTTCAGCAAACGTTAACGGTAGCGGAAACGCCGCCGGCTGTTGAATTCAATTCCAGCAATCAGGAGTTGACAATTGATACGAAAATGGCGAACGACACGCCGCGTTTAGATCGAAATCCGTTTAAGCTGACGTTGCTTGAGCCAGCCGCTGTTAACACGCGCGGCGAAATGCTGCCGTTTAATTCCTGGGCGCCGAATAGCGTGGATTTGGGCGGCGGCACAAACCTGAAAAACAATCTGCTGGTCGATGGCAGCCCGATTGGAATTGGGCATAAAGCAGGATACCCGCCGAACCAGGATGACGTTCAGGAATCAATTGTTTCCCGTAATAGCGTGGATGCCGAGTCCGGCCACAGTGCTGGAGGGTTGATCAGCCTGACCACAAAGGCAGGCACGAACGATTGGCACGGCAGCGCTTTCTACCTGGGCCGGTATCCGTGGCTCAGCGCGGAAGCAGACCGGACCACCTTCAGCCAGAATGCGCTGCGGCAGCATATGTTCGGCGGAACGCTGGGAAACGCCATCATCAAGAATAAGGTGTTTAATTTCTTCTCCCTGGAAAACTGGAAAGTGGGATCGCCCAGCAGTTACGTGGTGACTGTTCCCACGGCGCTGGAGCGAGTAGGCGATTTTTCGCAATCGTATAACATCCACGGCGGGCTGCGAACTATATTCGATCCGTCCAGCACGATAATCAACCCGGACGGCAGTTCAACGCGCGCCATGTTTCCCGGAAACAAGATTCAAGCGAGCCGCTTCGACCCTCTCTCGACGTACTTCATGAGCAAGTTCTGGGCGCCTAACAATCCAGGCGATAACATCACCGGCGTCAACAACTTCAAAAAGGGATACACCGACGCGTACAACTATTTGAACTTTTCCGATCGCGTGGATTACAACATCAATGAAAAGTGGCGGGTTTCCGGGCATTTTGGCCGGTACTCCACCAGCGACATCACAAGCAACCCAACTCCGAACAATTCGGAACTGTATCAGCCTTCCGGCGCGGTGCGGTATGCCGACCAGGTTTCTGCGGACGCGGTTTGGGCAGTCAGCGCGGCCACTGTCGCCAACGTGCATTTCAGTTGGAATAATTTGGGCGATTCCTATTTGTCGCGGGAACTGGCGAGCAAAAGCTGGGGGCAGTTCTGGCCTAACAACAACTTTTATCAGCAGTACCAACAGGCTTCCACCGGCGTGCCGGTTTATTATCCGAACTTAAACATCGGCGGCAACTCCTACGGTGGTCCTAACTTTTTCTGGAACCAGGTGCCGTCTTCGGAATCGTTCAGCATCGGGCTTTCGCATCAGGTTGGAGCGCACTACATCAAAGGCGGATTCGAATACCGGCGTAGCGGCGGACCGACGCTTGTTACCGGTTTATCGCAGTTTGTATTTAACTCGAACCTCACGGCCAATACTGTGACTAACCCGGACACGTCGCGGTATGGCGACCAGTTTGCCACTTTCCTGCTGGGCGGTCTCGATAATAGTTCGGAGATGATCGGCGGACCCTCGCCATCCCCGATTGACAATTTTTACGGCTTTTACATCGGAGACGATTGGAAGCTGAGCCGTAATCTGACAATCAATTTAGGACTGCGGGACGAATACGAATCCGCTTATCACGATTCACTGCACAACCTTTCGCAAGGTCTCAATCTGAATGTGATTGACCCTGCTATCGCGGCGAATCTGCCTCAAATGCCGGCGCAGGTAACCTCGATTCTCGGCAACAATGCGCAAAGCTTTAATGGGCTTTGGAGCTTTACCAGCAGCCAGCATCCGGGCATGTGGCATCCCCAGACTCTTGCGCCGGAGCCGCGCTTTGGCGTGGCGTACCGGATCAACGATAAAACTGCCCTGCGCTTCGGATACGCGCTTTACTTCACTCCGACAGAATATTTATTTACATCGGCTCCGGTTTCCGGATTTGAAGATATCGAGTTTCTGGAACCGCCGCTTTTTGGAGTAACGGGGTACCAATACGCGGCTCCGCTGCTGAATGGACGACCGCAGGAAACGCTCTCGGATCCGTATCCGGCTTCCAGTCCCTTGGTGCCGATTACGGGCCGTGCGGGCGGAACTAATACCGGGCGCGGCGGATCGCCCCTCATCTGGTATCCGAACAATCTGCACAAAGAATATAACAATCGCTTTAACGTGACATTCGAACATCAATTACCGGGCCAGATGGTGGCGTCGTTCACTTATTTTGCGAACCTCGGAACGCAGCAGTACAACCAGAATCTGAACAGTGTGAATCCTGCGATCAGGGAGCAGTACCAAAATGCGTTGAGTGCGACGGTGCCGAATCCGTTTTATCATTACCTGAATACAACTCTGAATCCAGGACCCTACTATAATGAGCCGACTCTTCCGCTCAGCAGTTTGCTGGTTAAATATCCGCTTTATGGCCCGCTGTACCAGATTGGCGTGAACGGCGCTGGGGAACGCTACAACTCCATCGAAGCGCGGCTGCAGAAACGGTTCAGCCAGGGATACAACTTCCTGTTCGGCTACGTTTACATCCGCGAAAGAGTTCAGCAGTTCAACAACGATCTGGAAACCTACAATAATCAACTGGTATGGCAGGACAGCGATCAACCGCATCATCGCATCACTTCCGCCGGCAGCTATGAGCTTCCCTTCGGCAAGGGGAAACCTTATTTTTCGAGTGCGCCGCACTTGGTCAATGCCCTGATTGAAGGCTGGCAGATTACCGGCGAACTGACTTTCAACACCGGCTCTTACCCACGCTTCAACCAGGCACTGATTGTCACCGGCAATCCCTGCGTTTCCAATCCAACGCCGCAGAACTGGTTTAACCGCTCGGCCTTTTCGCTGCCTTCCGGCTATGCCAATCAAACCAATCCGATTCAATACTCGTGCCTGACCGGTCCGAAATTCTTCGATCTGGATGCCAGCTTGTTGAAGAATTTCCATATCACGGAGCGGGTGCAAGCGCAGCTCAAGATGAGCGCTTACAATGCCACGAATAGACTCAACCGGGGCAACCCGGACACAAACTTCACTGATGCCAATTTCGGCCAGGCCCTTTATCAGGGATCGCCGGGCGGCACTTTCGGCGCGCAAACGGCGGTGTATGGCAACCAAAGCGGCAGGCAAATAGAGATTGGAATGCGAGTCTTTTTCTAAAAAACGGCTTGAGGAATAATCCGCGAAGAAGCACTTTCGGTTGATTGTGCTTCTTCGCGGAATTTGTTTGCACTCTTAATTTCGACAAGCAAAATGAGGCTGCTCGGTAAAATAAACCAGTGTGAATCAGCAAAAGCGGACTGCCGTTCGTTAAGATAAACGCCTGGAATTCTATGAAGCCGAAAAATTGTTTGGTTGCGGAATACTGTCTCCTGTTTGTTTTATCTGGAATGATCTGGGCGCAGGACACTCATTATGGACCAAAGAACCAATTAATTCCGGCTCCCGATTGCCTTACGCTCAAAGCGGCTTGGAACGGAAGCACCAGTGGAGGCTGCGCTCCTGATGCTCACCAGGAATGGCTGAAGGACATCACCCATTGGCGCGACGAGCGCCGAATCCGCATCGGCTACAACGGCGAACGTTACGAAAAACCTGCTCTCCAATGGACGCAATCGAGCTTCATGCAGCCGCAGATGATGGTGCATGATCGCTACTTCTACGATCCTGTCGCAGGCAAGTATACGGTGGATCGCTATCTAGACGATCTGGAAAAACGCTATGGCGGCATCGACGCTGTTTTAATCTGGCCCACTTACCCCAACATGGGCATTGATGACCGCAATCAGCACGACATGATTCGTTCCATGCCGGGTGGAGTGACCGGCGTAAAACAGATGATAACTGACTTTCATCGCCGTCATGTTCGTGTTCTTTTTCCGATGATGATGTGGGATCAAGGCACTCGGAACCCTGGAATGCCCTGGCCGCAAGCCATTGCCAGCCTGATGAAACAAATTGGCGCTGACGGCATTAACGGCGATACGCAGGATGGCGTACCGCTGGCCTTTACCGAAGCAGCGGAGAAGGCGGGGCATCCGCTAGCCTTTGAACCGGAAGGCGGCCCTGCCGATGAAGCACTGGCCTGGAACGTGATGACTTGGGGACAGTACGGCAACACGTTCGGATTCGTTCCCGGCGTGGATCGTTACCGATGGCTTGAAACACGCCACATGGTCAACATTTCGGACCGTTGGAACCGCAGCAAAACGGATGACCTGCAATACGCCTTCTTTAACGGCGAGGGTTGGGAGAGTTGGGAAAATGTGTGGGGCATCTGGAACGGAATTACGCCGCGAGATGGAGAAGCGACCCGGCGCGTGGCGATAATGGAGCGCGCCCTTGCTCCGTTTCTGGTGAGCAAAGATTGGGAACCGCTTTATCCCATGAACCTGTACGGCGTTTATGCCAGTCGCTGGCCGCTGGGGAGCGAAACCGTTTGGACGATTGTGAATCGCAACGAGTATGATAGCGACGGCCCACAGATAACTGTTCCGATGCGGAATGGGGAGCGGTACTTCGACCTGTATCACGGAAAGGAACTGAAACCGGAGCGCGATGGCACTTCGGCGGTGCTTTCTTTTCCGTTGGAAGCGCATGGCTATGGAGCGATCCTAGTAACAAACAGTGAGCCTTCCGGCAATCTGCGGCAGTTGATGGAGCGAATGCGCGATACCGCAGCCAAGCCATTGTCTTCGTACTCGGCGGAATGGAAAACGCTGTCGCAGCAGATGGTGGAAATTCCCAACACCAAGCAAGTAGCAAGCGCGCCGCAAAATATGGTTAGGATTCCGGGCGGAGATTACCTGTTCCGGGTAAGCGGCGTTGAAATTGAAGGCTTCAACGATATCGGTGTGGATGTGCAATACCCGTGGGAAGACATGCCGCGCCGTTTTCACGAACACCGATTGCAAATAAAGCCGTTTTTTATTGATAAATTTCCGGTCACGAATGCGGAGTTCAAGAAATTTCTGGACGCCACGCAATACCATCCCCAAGATGATTTGAATTTCCTGCGCGATTGGAAAAACGGCTCTTATCCCACAGGATGGGCTAGTAAACCAGTGACTTGGGTATCACAGGAGGACGCGCGCGCTTACACGCAGTGGGCGGGCAAGCGGCTGCCGCATGAATGGGAGTGGCAGTACGCCGCCCAAGGTACAGACGGGCGCATTTATCCTTGGGGCAACACATGGCAGGAAGCAGCCGTTCCTAAGCCAGCGCAGGGTCGCGTTTCACCCGCGCCGGAAAACGTGGACGCTCATCCCGCTGGTGCCAGTCCCTTCGGCGTGATGGACATGGTAGGCAACGTCTGGCAGTGGACTGACGAGTACGTGGATGAGCATACGCGAGGAGGCATTCTGCGCGGCGGCAACAACTACCAGCCGCAGGGGTCCATTTGGTACTTTCCGCAGGCTTACCGGAATGACCAGCACGGAAAATTGTTATTGATGGCCCCTAGCTACGACCGCTCCGGCACGCTTGGTTTCCGCTGCGTGGTGGACGCGGAATAATGAATAGCCCTTTAAAAAATAATCTTCAGACCAAGCTGGATCAAACGCGGCGGACCGGCTTGTAGAACCTGACCAAAAGCAGGCGATTGCAGATCGTTTTCCGGTAAGCCGAAGTTGGCCCGATTCAATGTATTGAAAGATTCCGCCCGAAACTGAACGCGGGCGCTTTCGGTGATGTTGAAGTTCTTGAACAATGACAAATCAACATTGCCGATGCCCGGTCCGCGAACAACGTTGCGGCCTTCGTTGCCGAACTGACCGGCTTGAGCAACCGGATCGAGTTGTTGAAACGCCGAGCGGCTTACCCAATTGTTAGGGGTGTGCGGGCCGTTGTTGGGATCGGAAACTACATTTGGACGGCTGGAATAGAAACCGCTGATTTCGGGCGCGGACCCTTGTTGGGATACATTGGCGCTGTCGTAAACCGTAAACGGCGTGCCGGACGAAAAACTGGTGATGGTATTCAACTGCCAGCCATTCACAAGTAATCCAGCGATCTTCGGGGCGCTCTTCCATTGCGGCAAAACATAGGTGCCGCTCAACACAAAGCGGTGCGTGGCATCGAACAAGGACGGCCCATGTTCAGCGCGCAGATCAAACGGGTTCTGCGCTAAATCGTTTTCACCGGCTACCAGGGTAGGCGCGGAGCCGGCAACGTTCAGCGAAGAAATATAATCGAGGCTTTTTGACCACCAGTAGGAAGCAAGAAAGCTGAGATTGCGCGTGAACTGGCGCGAAAAGGCCACTTGCAGAGCATGGTAAGTGGAATTCGAATTATCGGCAATCAAGCCGACCGATCCGTAGGTACAGGATCCGTCCGGAGCGCAATCGGCATGAATACGGCGTTGGTCGATGCTCAACGAGTTATTCGCGTAGACCGATGGATTCGCTTCAATAAATCGCGGCAAATGCGTGCCTTTGTTGCCGACATAGCGTATATCTAACAAGTAATCTTTGCCCAGAACTCGTTCTATCGAGAAATTCCAGTTCTGCGAATACGGCGGACGCATACCGGATTGCACCGTGAGAACCGTAGCCGGTCGCACAAACTGCTGGTTCACAAACGGCGGCACTGCGCCGTTGTAAGGGTTCGCTAAATTGAATCCTGGTCCGGGAAGCTGATACGCTTCGGTCCAGGGCAGTGCGCTAACTGCCGCTTGCAAAGGACCGCCCACCCCGTTGGTGAAGCCGTCATAAAAAATTCCATACGAGGCGCGAAGAGTGGTTTTGCTGTCCGCTGCGGGATTCCAGGCTAATCCGACTCGCGGCATGAACTGCTTGTAATCTACTGGCGCAACACCATCGGGCACGCCGGGATCGCCCGGAAAAAGTAAGCCTTGCGGAGCATTGGGGTTGACCTTCGATTGCACGCCAGGAGCCCAGGCATTCAGCCGGTTGCGAATGTCTGTGTAAGGAGTATTCACTTCATAACGCAGACCATAATTAAGCGTCAATCGTTCTGTGATGCGCCACTCGTCCTGTGCGTAGCCGGCCACAATCCATTTGCGCAAGCCGCGATTGAAATCGCCGCCGCCCTGGAAGAACTGAACTGATTGCCCTAGCAGAAAACTGGCAAACGAATCGCTGGCGGGAAAAGGAGCAAACACAAAGAAGCCGTTGGTGGCAATGCCGAGCGTGGCGTTAATCTGCTGGCGGTCAATGTCAGCGCCTACTTTTATGTTGTGGCTGCCGCGCGTAGAAGCCAGAGAATACATTCCCTGGTAGTTGTTTTGATAGGTATCTTGTGGTCCGGTAATTGGATTTCCGACGGAAGCATAGCCGCTAATGATGAGATACGGCACTCCCGTATTTGCTGCCAGCGTGGGCGAATAGTTAAAACCTAAACTGCTGGCCGGCGTATGGTTTTGTGCGGCTCCGGCAATAAACGCATTGCGGAAAAAAGCAAGCCGAACGGTTTGCACGGTGGATGAGGAATACGAATGCACGTCCGAAACGGTAAATGAATTGGGAGTAATGCTATCGGTCACCGGAAAGCCGGGAACGCCGGCGCCTGCCACCGGAAGCGGATCAAGCTGGTCCAGGTGCGATGTAGCATAACGAGCGAAAAGCCGGTCGCCGTTGCCGAAATAATGATCAAGCCGAAAGCCGCCCTGATCATAATTGTTGGTTTGGATCTGGGTCGTTTCAAATAACTGATTTCCGATATTCGGCAGCGGAATCAGCGATTCCGCGCGCAATGCAATTGGATTCAGCAGCGCAGCCGGAATCTGGTTGCCGGGAAAGGGACGGCCGGCAAACTCGTTAATCCGCGGCTTGGGAAAACCGGTTTAAGGATCAATGATGCCGGAAAAATCTCCGCGCCGCTGCGCGGCCGTCGGTACGATAGCGGCTTGGGACTGCCCTTGCGAAAGCCGCTGACCTTCGTAGTAAACAAAAAAGAAGTCTTTGTCCTTGCGTATCGGTCCGCCTAATGTTGCTCCGAACTGATTGCGGTGCAAAGGCTCAGTGGATTTAGCAAAAAAGTTTCGGGCGTCCAAGGCATCGTTTCGGAAAAAATCGTAAATGTCGCCGTGAAAGTTATTTCCGCCGGATTTAGTCACCACTGAGGTTGTCGCGCCGCTGGTTTCACCATATTCAGCAGGCGCATTGGATGTCAGAATTCGGAACTCCGTAACGGCATCCACCGGTGTGCGGAGCGCATAGCCGCCATTCACGCTATCCACGTTGGTTACGCCATCAAGCAGGTAGTTGTTGGATTCGGGTCTTTCTCCATTGACGGCGAAGGCTTGGCCGGACCGGGCAATGCCGCCTGCCTGCGATAAGCCTGCTGTTAAAGGCGCAACACCGGGCTGTAGAAGTCCAAGTTGGGTGAGATCGCGGCCATTCAACGGCAGATCCACGGCTTCGCGGGAAGAAATGACGTTGCCAATTGCCGTGCCAAGGTCAATGGTCTGCGTTGCCGCTGCTACGTTCACTTCGCTGCGCTGGCTCGCTAGTTGAAGTTTTATCGGAAGTCGAACAACACGCCCAATATCAACGCGAATCAAGGAAACGGTAAAGTCTGAAAATCCCTGGGCAGCAACGTCCAATGTATACTCGCCGACCGGCAGGTTGGAAAAATGAAAATCTCCATCCTGAGTGGCATGTAGCGTTACTTTATAACCGGTCTGGGCATTCTGCGCCGTGATGGACGCAGCGGAGATGTAAGCCCCGGCAGGATCCTGGATCTGCCCTTCCAGAATTCCCACGGGATCTTGCGCCCGCAAAAAGCCGCACAAACATACGAGTAACAATGCTAAAGAACGCACAATCAATAGAAACCCCTATGGAGTGAAGTCTACGAAGAGCCTGGAACCGGGACAATACTTGAAAGTAAGTAGAACAGAAATAAAGCAGCGGTATACTGAGGGGAAAAGCTGTTGATTGCGCCGCTTTAGCTCAGTAGGTAGAGCGTCTGACTTGTAATCAGAAGGTCATCGGTTCAATTCCGATAGGCGGCTCCACTAGCTTCCCAATTAAACCGGCGTTGATGATCCTGTGATCCGCCGCGACACGGAAAACCGCTGGTCAATATCGGGCCGCAGTTCGCACCCTAGTCCCGCGCCTTCCGGCACCGTTACGAAGCCGTCTTTCACGATGGGAACCGCAGTCATTACTTCCGGATACCAGCCGCGATAAAAAGCGCGCACCGATTCTTGGATCAACGCGTTCGGCGCATTCAATGATAAATGAGTGGATGCCGTAAATACCACCGGCCCGGTGCAATCGTGCGGCGCAACCGGAAGGTGCCATGCTTCCGCCATCGCTGCGATCTTGCGCGCTTCCGACAATCCGCCGCACCATCCCAGGTCCAGCATCACTACTCCCGCCGCATCGGTTTCGAGCAGGTCGCGAAACGCCCAGCGCGTACCCAAAGTTTCCGAAGCGCAAACCGGCGCGACGGAATTGGAAGCGTACCTTTTTAAGCTGGAAAGGCTATCCATTTTGATAGGATCTTCATGCCAGAAGGTTTGAAAAGGCGCCAAGGCTTTGGCTATCGTGATGGCCGGAAGCAATTGCCACATCGAATGGAATTCCACCATGATGTCCATTCGGTCGCCGACGCGCTTGCGTATTTTTTCAAATGGCTCCAGTGCTTGTTTTAAATCAGCGGCAGAAATATACTGCCCTTGCGTTTTCTCTGCCGCTTGATCAAACGGCCAAATCTTCATGGCGGTAATGCCTTCTGCCAACAGCGATTCGGCCAGATCATCAGCGCGGGTCAGAAAGTCGTTCAAATCATTAAAGCCCGTCACTCCTGCGCCGGTTTGCTGCCCGATTCCCCAATTCCGGCTGGATTGGGTTTGCGCTTTGCGCATGTACTGCGCTCCGGCACAAGTGTTGTACGTGCGAACCCGATTACGGGTCCATCCCCCGAGCATCTGCACAATCGGCTGTCCGGCGGATTTTCCGAATAGGTCCCACAATGCAAGGTCAACCGCCGATGCGCTACGGACTTCCACTCCGGTAGAACGAAAGCCGACATAAGAGACCAGATCATGTGAAATAGCGTCAACAGCTAAAGCATCGCGGCCGAGTAATCGCGGAGCAAGGTCATCGTGCAGGTAAGCTTCTACCGCGCTTGCGCTGAAAAACGTCTCGCCTAAGCCTGCCAGTCCCTCATCTGTATGAACATGAAGCCAGAGCAACTGCGGAAACTCCGCAATCCTGATGGTTTCAAGCTGCGTAATTTTCATGTTGTTCTAACTGGCTTCGGTTTTTCTGCCGAAAAGCGATTGAAGGCCGGCATACGCGCTTTTGGGTAGGGTACGCACGGTTTGCCGGCGTTTTTCCCGGAAAGCGCTGCGGCGCTGGCGTACGGCATCGCGCAGAATTGAGCCGGCAATCTCGCCCATTTTCCACACGCCTTCTTGAAAGCTGCGGTTCATGGCCGAGCTCTGCCGGTGCTGCTGATCAAGCGCCAGGGTATCAGCGGCAAGCGCCATGCCGTGATAATAAATGATGCCTGCGGCCAGCGAACCTTGGGTCAACTCATCGCCTACGGAATCAATCAACGCGCCAAGCGCATGTAGGCCAACTTGCCCCACGGTCAAAGCCATTGTTGCGCCCATCTCTAAACTCTTGGTGGCCATCCCCAACAGTCCGGCGTGTTGAAGATTTAAAGCATCGTCTAGATCGATGTCGCTTTCCGAAAGATGAGTGGCCGCGTTTTCCATCAGATCGCCTGCCGCGTACAGCCCCATGCCCGCTTTTTTAATCATCAAGTTCAATGCCAGCGAGTCCGGGCGATTCAGGTAGCTGTTAATGAACAGGCTTGCGCCGCAGCGTTGAATCAGAAGTCTCCAAGCATAAGTGGAGGGCCGCTTTCCCAAACGCGAAAGCACGTGAAGCTGCAATTCCAGGGCTGCTGCAAAAATCGTGAAAAGGTCAATAAACCGGTTCCGGCTTATGCCGACTGTTAACCCGGTTGTTAGCGCGCGCTCCGCAATATCTTTTTCCAGTTCCGCCAGCAGCCATTCCGCTTGCGTTTCGCAGGTGCCGTTATCCGGCGCAGCAGGATGGAACGCAGCCCAGATGTCTTGCTTCATTAGTGCTTGCAAATAGTTGGAGTGCTTGCTTCTCTGCAAGGCGTTTGCTTGCACCGGAAGAGTTTGCCAGTAGGAGTACCGAGAACGATCTGCTGCTTGGGGCCATGTGTGCCGCAACTTGCGCAACCACACGCGCCGATACCAGGACCAAAACAAAGCTATGCCGAACAAGCACAGAACAGGCCCGCTCACGAGTGCGCCCAACATAAACCAATCCGGGCCGTGCGCCGGTGCAGATTGTCCCAGCGATAAACGAAAGCGCTCGATAAGGGCAATCGCGTAATGGTAAAAAATCAGGGCGTACCCGGAAAACACAACAAACAAGCCCGCCGCTGCGACCCACAACAATCCTGAAATCAGAAACTGACCGCGACGGCGTAGTTGTTCGAGCGCGGGCGAGTCTTCAGCGGCGGCTATCCCCATTGTGCCTAGCCCGGTTTTGTCCTTATTATTAACTTTTTGCACCTAATAGCCTGTTTATTGGGCTTCACCGAAACGATGCCACTGACCGTCTCCTGCGTAAGAGGAAGCAGGAGCGTTAGGATAAGCGCCATAATAGCTGGACGGCGCGGGATTATCGTACGAGGGCGAGACTGAATAAGCGTTAGGGTCGTAATCGCTTGGCGCTCCGTAATAGTCGTAAGGATAATCATAAGCCGGCGCATAGCCGTAGCCGGTGGACCAGTACGGATAATAGTAGGGATAGTAGTAAGGCGCGCCGAACCCCCAATACGGGCCAAAACTGACTCCGAATCCATAACGATATGGATACCGGTAGGCAAGATAAGGATATCGATAACCTAGATAAGGCCGATAACCGTATCCGTAAGGTCGGGCGCCGTAATAGCCTCTGCTAGACACGCCGCCGTAATAACCGGGACGATACCCGCCGTATCCTCGATAGGCAGGCCCGCGTACTCCGCCGCTGACTCCGCTTCGGATGCCCGCTGAACGGGCTGCTCCTCCGCTGAAGCCGCGATGTTGGGCAAAACTGTTGGTAGCTAAGAATAATGAAACCAGGAGAACGATCAATCGATACATACGCACTCCAAATAAACTTACCTTTCATGCCGAAACTGAGCAGCGCCGGCAAAATTGCCCTTCACAGGAAAAGCTCGGCATCTCTTTAGACGAACATACCGCTTCCTGGGATACAGTACAATCGGCGCATGAAGCGCAATCCGTGGAAAACGCTCCATTCCCGCATCGCTTACCAGAATCCCTGGCTGCGGGTCCGGGAAGATCAAGTGATTCGGCCCGATGGCGGCCCCGGCATCTATGGCGTGGTGGAAATCCGTCCGTCGGTCGGTATTCTGGCTTTTAATGCTGAGGGAGAACTGGCAATCGTGGGCCAATGGCGGTATGCCCTGGAACGTTATTCCTATGAAATTGTGCGCGGCGGTTCAGCCGAAGGCGAAACGGACATGCTGGCAGCAGCCCAGCGTGAACTGCGGGAGGAAATCGGCGTGGAAGCCACGAATTGGGAGCATTTCGGCGGCATGGACGTTTGTAACGGGGTCACCACCGACGTTCAGCATTTCTTTGTAGCGCAAGATTTAACATTCGTCGGCATCGACCAGGACCCTTTTGAAGAAATCGTCACTGAATGGCACCCCTTCTCCAAAGCTGTAGAAATGGTGCTGCGCGGAGAAATCACGGAAGTGTGCAGCGCGGCGGCTATTCTGAAATACGATCGGCTGCGCCAGGCGCCTTTATCTATCTGAATTTAGTTCATGTCATCTACCAGCAATCAGACTCTGCAATCCTGCCTGCGTTATCAGCCTCAGGTGTTGCGATTTGGAACCAGCGGCCGCCGGGGAGAAGTGGTTCACCTCACGCAGCTTGAGGTATATATCAATGCTTTGGCCGAATTGCAGTATTTGCAATCGCTTCCTGTTGCGGAAGGCGGCATTGCGCGCGGCGACGATTTGTATTTTGGATACGATCTGCGGCCCAGCTCCACTGAGTTTGTGCCGGCAGAAAATGGGCGCGGCGAAATTGCCCAAGCGATTGTGCGTGCTGTTACCGATGCCGGTATGGAAGCGGTGAACTGTGGTGCAATTCCCACTCCGGCACTCACCTCGTTTGCGCTTTCACGCGGGAAGGGAAGCATCATGGTGACCGGCAGCCACATTCCTTTCAATCGCAATGGCTATAAAACGAACACCGCTCGCGGCGAACTTCTCAAAAAACATGAGATGCCGATTAATCAGGCAGTGGAACAAGCACGCCACCGACTTTACACGCAGCCGTTCAACGATTCTCTTTTCAACGAAAATGGAATGTTCAAAACCGGCCATGTTGATTTGCCGGCAATCGAAGAAGGCGCGCGCGTAGCTTACGTCCGGCGCTATGTTGACTTTTTCCCGGTCCAGGCTTTGGGAGGGAAACGCCTCCTGTTTTATCAGCATTCCGCTGTGGGAAGGGATCTGGTTGTTGAAATTTTAAAACAACTTGGCGCGGAAGTAATTTCTAGCGGGCGCAGCGAAACGTTTGTGCCGATTGACACTGAAAACATCGACGCTGAACAACTGGAAACCATCCAAGCTTTGACTGATGAAGCTACTGCTGCGCATGGCCGCTTAGATGCGGTGGTTTCCACCGATGGCGATAGCGACCGGCCCTTGGTGCTGGGTGTGAACAACGCAGATCACAAGGTACATTTCTATGGAGGCGACCTGTTGGGCATGGTAGTAGCCGAATATCTAGGCGCGGATGCCGTGGTAGTTCCTATCAGTTGCAATGACGCGATTGACCGCGGTAATTTGGCTGGCGTTCTGCAACCTAAAACCCGCATCGGCTCCCCATTCGTGATTGCCGGTATGGAAGCGGCATTAAGCGCGGGCAAGCAAGCAGTCTGCGGATGGGAAGCCAACGGCGGATTTCTGACCGGTTCTGATATTACACGCAATGGCAGAACCCTGAAAGCCCTGCCGACTCGTGATGCCGTGCTGCCGATTCTGGGCGTTCTACTGAGCGCGGCCGAAAAGAAGATAACGCTTTCCAGTCTGTTCGGTAGCCTGCCGCGCCGGTTCAGCCGAGCTGCCTTGTTGAAAAACTTTCCACGCGCCACAGCATTGAAGATAGTGGAAAAATTAACTCCTGCTCAGGCAGAAGCGCAGGAATTCGTTTTCGCAGATAAATTTCAATCCGCTTCTCCAGCCGACCAGCTTGCCGAAATCCGCCAACAATTAAAACTGATTTTTACGGACGCAGACGGATTCGGAGTCATTCGGAAGCTGAACTACACCGATGGCGTTCGCATCACTTTTGAAAACGGCGACGTAGCGCATCTACGGCCATCCGGCAATGCCGATGAGTTTCGTATTTACGCTGTATCTGACACGCAGGCTCGCTCGGAAGTTGTTGCTGCTAAGGGCGTTACTGAACCAGGTGGCCTGCTGCGGACGGCGGAAAAACTACTCGCTTAACCGCCGGCCGCTCTTTCCTGGCTTTGCAGCGGTTTTGAGATGGATTCCAGCGACTTGCCTGCTGCTTCTACGCCCACAGCCCATTCCGCAATCGCCGCAATAATCATCAGCGCCGCGCCAGCCAGATAACCCCAGCCGACATGCCATCGTGAGCCGGAAGCAATCAATACGCCGAACAATAGCGGCGCGCCCACGCCACCGACCAGGGTGCCGATGGAATAAAAAATAGCAAGCGCCAAAGCTCGTATTTCCAATGGAAAAATTTCACTTACCGTCAGATACGCTGAACTTGCCGCTGACGAGGCCACAAAGAAAATCACTGTAAAGCAGATGCCCAGTGTTCTGGCGGTTAAAGCGCCGCGCCCGAACGGAATCACAATCGCGGCTAACAGAATTCCCGCCAGGCCAAACGTGGCAATAATCATCGGCTTGCGGCCTACCGTATCAAAGAATTTACCTAAAACAAGCGGTCCGAAGAAATTGCCCAAGGCAAATGGCAGCAGGTATAACGGCAACTGTTCCGCGCTGATGTGGTAATACTTATTCACAATCAGCCCGTAGGTAAAAAAGATGGCGTTGTAAAAGAACGATTGTCCGATCATTAACGCCAAAGCAAGCAGAGAACGCTGCCGGTTATCAACCCACATGTTCTGAAAAATTTCTTTCCAGGGAGTGTGGTGGCGTACCCTCAAGCGCAGCTTTTCGCCTTCCGGTTCGGGCAGTTTTCCTTTTGATTCGGAAACAGTTTTCTCAACTCCGCTGACGATTTTGTCGGCTTCATCTTCTCTGCCGCGCAGCATCAGCCAACGCGGACTTTCCGGTACGCCGAGCCTCAGCAACAGAACGCCCAGCGAAAGCACAGCGCCTACGCCGAACGCTACGCGCCACCCAACATTCACTCCCAAAAAACCGCCGTTTAGCAGCAGCAGCGAAGCTAGACTGCCTACCGCTGCTCCTATCCAAAAGGTGGCATTCACAATCAGATCAACTGTGCCTCTCACTTTGCCGGGTATCAGCTCATCTACTGCGGAGTTGATGGCGGCATACTCACCGCCGATACCGAATCCGGTAAAAAAGCGGAACAGCGAAAAGCTGAGAAAGTTCCAGGACAGCGCGGTTCCCAAGGTGGCGGTGGAGTACACAGCCAGAGTCAGCAGAAAAAGTTTTCGGCGGCCCAAACGATCGGTCAAATATCCGAAGAAGATTGCTCCCAGAACAGCGCCGGCCAGGTAAGCCGTAGCGCCCGCTGCTACCTGCTGATCCGTAAATCCTAAAGTATTTTTGTTTTCTAAAATGCCGGCCAGCGACCCTGCTAAAGTCACCTGCAAGCCGTCCAGCATCCACGACGTGCCTAAAGCAATGATGATCCTGGTATGCCATTTGCTCCAGGGCAGTCGATCCAGCCTGGCAGGGACATCGGTTTCAATTGTTCGTTCTTGGAGCATTTGTAAAACCTATCAGAATGGAGGCCAAAGATTGCAGATGTATTTCTAAAGATTAGTTGTGACACTCAGATTATTTACAGTACGGTTCGGTTAACTGGCGATTTATTCCTGTTAATTGCTTTTTCTTTGTGATTGTAGGAACGAAAGCAGAAAAGCGTCACGCTGCGCTTTCACCAGATCGGCTTCACCTTGCTGCCATTTCAAAAATCCCTGCCCGGTTTTTGCGCCGAGTTTGCCTTCCTTCACCAATTGTCTGAGGTAATCCGGCGCAGTGGGCTGCGCGTAAAGATCGCGGCTGACATAATCGCAAATAGAAAGGCTAAGATCAAGCCCGACATTATCTTGATGCTCCAGCAAACCATAAGCCGGATACCGAAGCCCCAATCCCCGCTTCAACACGGTGTCCACATCTTCAGCCGTGGCAATACCTTCCGAAATAATGAAAGCCGCTTCCCGGACAAGCGCCATTTGCAAGCGATTGCCAAGCTGGCCGGGGCGGTCTTGTTGAAGAACAACCGGCGTTTTGCCGCAGGCCGATAAAAGTTCTTTTACCCTATTGGCTACTATCTCCGCAGTTTCTTTTCCCTTTACGATTTCCACCAAAGGAACTAAATGCGGCGGATTCCAAAAGTGCGTTGTTAAAACACGCTCCGGGTGTTGACATTTAGCGGCGATGGCCGTGATGCTCAACCCGGAAGTGTTGGAAGCGAGAACTGTATTGGTTTTTGTGACTTGCTCCAAGTGTTCGAAAAAATCCTGTTTCCAGGTAAGGTTTTCCGGTCCTGATTCAATCACCAGATCTACATCGTTAAACGTAGCGTCCGCTTCGGTTGTGCCTTGCAGAAGCTCCCACCCGGCCTTCGCCTCGGTTGCATTCGCCAATCCATGACTTATCAGGGTTTGCAGTTGAGTTTGGGCTTTGTGCAAACCGGCTTCCGCTCCTTCCTTACTGCGGCTCACCAGCATGGTTCGCGTTCCGGCCATCGCCAGAATCAATCCAATGCCGGGTCCCATCATGCCGGTGCCGATCACCGCTGCGGAGGAAAATTCATCCTGTGACATGACGCAAATTGTAGCGCGAACCGCCGGATTATTGAGCGCCGGAGGGCTTTGCTAAAGGTTGATTGATCGGCACGGGATGACCGAAATCCGGGCTGCCGTCCGGCTTCCAGCGAAAGGGCTGCGCGCGCGGCGCGCGGTCTGCTTCGCAGCCTTCCTGCGGCTTCGGATTAGCGTGATAAATAATCCAATCCTGCTTGCCGTCCGGCGATTTGAAAAATCCGTTATGCCCGGTTCCGAAAGCATGGGCAGCGGGTGATTCCGTAAACACAGGCTGCGAGCTTTTCTTCCAGGAAGATGCGTCCAGCAGATTGGAAGTGTTTTTCGCGGTCAGCATTCCCAACGCATAATTGTCGGTCCAGCAGCCGCTGGCGGAATACACCAGAAAAATATCCGATCCGTGTTTCAAGGCTTCCGGTCCTTCATTCACATTGACATGCCTGGTCTCACCGGTCTGCTGCGATTTAATGTCACCAATCATTTCCCAAGGGTACTCCGGCGTGGATACCCGAACGCGTTCGCTTCCCACCGTCCAGGGATTTTTCAAGCGGGCAATATAGATGTTTTGTGAGCCGTCCTGGTCGCCTTCCCAACCGGACCAGATGAGGTATAACTTTCGGCGGTTCTCAAAAACCGAGCCGTCAATGGCCCACTTGTCGGTTGAATCCGCGATCTTCCCTTTAAAAACCCAATTGCCTTGCAAAGGATCGCGCGACTTGTTTTCAAGCACCCACAAGCGATGAGTCTGGTTGCTTCCATCGTCGGCGGCAAAATAGATGTACCATTTGCCGGAAAGCCGATGAATCTCCGGCGCCCAGATGTCATGAGAGTACGGTCCTTCTGCCGGGGGTGTCCAGACCACTTTCTTCTCGGCGGTTTTCAAATCTCCGATGTTGCGCGTTTTCCAGACGGTCAGGTTTACGCCGGTGGTGTTCATGTAGTAGTAAAAACCGTGATCGAACACGACCCAGGGATCAGGCCCGGAAGACAGCAGGGGATTCGTGAAAGTGGATTGTGTTTGCGCGAAACCTGATGACTGAATCAGCGCGGCACACATAAGGAATCGCACGATAACCGACATGCAGTTCATTATCTATCAAGAAGCCGCATATAATTTGAAGCGGGTTTTCCCATGAATATTACCGTGCCTCTCACACGTCGTTCTTTGCTGGCGCAAGCTGCTGTATCTGCTGCTTCCCTTTCTTCGTTGTCTGCCGCGCCTTTGCAGAAGATTCGCCTCGGCGGGCCGATTTTTTTGAAATCGGACGACCCCGCCGTGCTGGCCCAGGAACATCGCAGGCTTAGCTACAGCGCGGCTTACTGCCCGGATGTGAAAATTGAAGATCAGGACCGCATCAACGCCGTAATCAAATCTTTCGCGAAAGCCGATGTGGTGATCGCTGAAGTAGGCGCATGGAAGAACATGCTCGATCCTGATTCAGCGAAGCGAAAAGATAATCTTGATTATGTGATCCAACGCTGCGCTCTGTCCGAAGCCGTGGGCGCGCGCTGTTGCGTGAATATTGCCGGGTCCTACGATCCGACAGTCTGGTATGGGCCGAATCCCAAAAACCTTTCCAAAGAATTTTTCGACGCTACGGTGGAAAACTGCCGGACCATTATTGATATGGTAAAGCCGAAGCGCACTAAATTCACCATCGAAATGATGGGCTGGAATCTTCCCGATGGACCAGACACTTACGTGGATCTGATCAAAGCAGTGGATCGTCCCGGGTTTGGAGTTCATCTGGATGTGTGCAACGGCGTGAACTGTCCGGCTCGCTTTTACCAGAACACCCAATTTATTCAGGACTGTTTTCAAAAGCTCGGCCCGCATATTGCATCCTGTCATGCCAAAGACTTGAAGTGGATTGTGGAATTAAATATTCACTTTCAGGAAGTGATACCGGGGCGCGGGCAGATGGATTATGCCGCTTATCTGAACGGCTTGGCCGCGCTTCCTACCCAAGTGCCGCTGATGCTCGAACATCTGAAAACGGCCGAACAATACGACGAGGGAAAACAGTATATTAAGCGCGTCGGTAACCAAATTGGCGTTTCATTCGCCTAATCGGCAACCCCAAATCAAGTTATCCTAATAGATGGTCAGGAGTTTGCTGATGGCATTGAAACGAAGCAGTCTGGTTTTGTTATTTGGCATTTTGCCGGGTTACTTGCGGGCTGCTGATAACACCGCGCCCCAGAAAGAAGTGACGTTCAACAAGGATGTCGCTCCCATTCTTTACCAGAACTGCGCGGTTTGCCATCATCCGAACGATATTGCGCCCATGTCGCTGATGTCGTACAAAGAAGCGCGGCCCTGGGCAGCCGCGATTCGGCAAGCGGTAGTCAGCCGCGTAATGCCGCCTTGGCACGCTGATCCTCACGTGGGCGATTACATGAATGATCCGCGCCTTTCGGATGCCGACATAGCTACGCTGGAAACCTGGGCAAAAACCGGCGCGAAAGAAGGCGACCCGAAAGATCTGCCGCCTGCGCCGGTGTTCAAAGACGGCTGGCACATTAAGCCTGAAGTGATATTGACCATCCCGGAAACCATAGTAGCGGCAGGCAATCAGGATGCTTACGAATACATATATGTGCCGACGAATTTCACGGAAGACAAGTGGATTCAAGCGGCGGAAGTTGTGCCGGGAGACCGGCGGGTGGTGCATCACGCGACCGTGAGCGTCGTTTCTGCCGATCAAGTGCCGAAACTGCGCGAAGGCCACAGCAATCCTAAAGACAATGGCGACAAATTTCGCTTCCGAACAGGAAAAGTAGAGCATCTGCGGCCGGAGCTTCCCGTTGAAGATGATGGTTGCGCTGTGCCGGAAGGCGGAGGTCTTCCCGGCCAATCGTCCGGTTCTCTGAATCGCGTACCGGCCATTTATCTGCCTGGGCATCTGGCGGAAACACGGCCTGAAGGCTACGCGTTGAAAATCCCTGCCGGTTCCTACCTTCAATTTCAGGTGCATTACAGCAATCGCCTGAACCAAACGGTGACTGATAGAACCAGCATCGGACTGGTGTTTGCGAAAGAACCGGTGAAGCATGAAGTGGCTCAATACGAAATCTGGAACAATCTGTTTCTGATTCCTCCCGGCGATGGCGCGCACCGCGTTACTTCCTGTTACACGCTTACTAAAGATGTGATGGCTGTGGCCTATACTGCGCACATGCATTTCCGCGGCAAAAGCATGACCACGGAGGCCATCTACCCTGACGGCCGCAAAGAGGTTATCTTCAACGTGCCGAAGTACGATTTTCGCTGGCAGGAAACTTACTTTCTAAAAAATCAGTTTGTTCTGCCGAAAGGTACTAAGCTGCGGACCACCGCTTACTTTGATAACTCCACTAATAATCCGCTGAATCCTGATCCGACAGAAAGCATTCGCTGGGGAGAACCGAGCAATGAAGAAATGATGGGCTTCTGGCTGGCTTTTTCCGATGTGGAACAGAATAAGGGGCTTTCTGCGCAAACTGCGGCGGGCCGCTGAACCGGGTGGTTTTATCGTGTTCAATCTTTCCTTAACCCGGCGCAGTTGTTTCGCTGCGCTGCTTGCGCCGGTGCTGGCTTGGCCGCAGCAGGCGCGGCTCAATGAAGTTGCGCCTGTTGGCGATTGGGTGTGTCCGATGGACCCGGATGTTCACGCGAAAAATCCCGGAGTCTGCCCGCGCTGCGGCATGAGGTTGGCTCTACATATTCCCGACCGGGTTGAATATGCGATGGAGATGACACAAAGTCCGGAACTGTTAAAGCCGAACGCACCGGCGCAGCTTACCTTTCGCGTACTGGACCCGGCAAACGGGCGTGCTGTGACGCGATTTGAGCTTGTGCATGAGAAACTGATACACGTTTTTCTGGTGAGCGAAAACCTGGAATACTTTGCTCATGTGCATCCCGTATTTCGGCCTGACGGCTCGTTTCAGTTGCCGGTGAAACTGCCGTATGGGGGAATGTATCGAATTCTGGCTGATTACTACCCCGCCGGTTCAGTGCCGCAGCTTACAACAAAAACATTGTTTGTTTCTGGAGCTTGTAAATCAGTTCCACTTAAACCGTCGCTTCAACCGTCTAAGTCTCAGAACCTAACGGCATCGCTGCGGTTGGATCCGGAGCAGCCGTTAGCGGGCTTCGAAACCAAAATGTTCTTCAACCTGAACCCAAGCGAGGGATTAGAACCTTACCTGGGAGCTTGGGGACATATGTTGGCAGCCAGCGAGGACGTCGTAGACCTGCTGCACCAGCATCCGTTTCTAGCTGATGGCGGTCCAGTGGCGCAGTTTAACGTTTTGTTTCCCCGGCCTGGGTTATATCGAATTTGGACTCAGTTTCAACGCAAAGGCGTCGTGAACACAGTGGTGTTTACGGTGCCTGTGAAATCGCTTTAAATTCACTTTCAAGCACAAACTGGAGCGGTGAGCTGGATTCAATCACCGTTCCGGCAGGAAGCAGAACCGGTTCCCGAAAGGAAAACGTTCTTTCCCACTTCGGATCGTACTGATAAAGCCATATCAAAGGTTGAATGCGTCCGTCCGGCAGGTGCGCGGTGACACGGCTTGAGGTGATCACTTCCGCCGCTAACGGTTTGATACCCGCTACACTGACCGGCTGCTTAAGATTTATCTTGGTGGAAACTATTAATGCGTCAGAAAGTAGCTTTGCGCGGCCTGAAGAAAGCGCTTGGGTTTGCTTGGCTAAATAACTGTTGTCGCCCTGCGGCGCGCCGCCCACTACCCAGGCGGCAATAATTAAAAGTTCTTCCTGGCTTAGTCCTAGATCCGGGGCTAAATTGCCGAACCCTTTCACCGCTCCCCAGGGGGGCATAGCGCGGGATAGCACCTGTTCCTTGATGTCCACCGCCCAGGGCCGGACTTCTTCATAGGAAGCAAGCGGAACCGAAGAACCTTCCGCATGGCAGGATATGCAGCGCCGCGCAAAGATTCTCGAAATGTCGCGGGTGTAGGTCAGGTTTGTGGTAATGATGTCATGGGCGGAAGCGGAAGCAAAACCGCAAGTAAACAACAACACTGTCCATAAAAACCGCTTCATATACCGTTCCCAGGATAAAACAATCAGCCCTAAAAAGACTTTGCCTGTTTTTTGGTTGACTTACTAAATTCAATTTTTCGCGTCCAAAAGTGTAGGAGCTTATGAAGCCATGCTACGCATTTCAGCCGCTTTTCTGTTGTTGAGTTTCGCTTTGCCGTCTTTTTCGGTTGCCGCTGATAAGAACAAGCAGCATCACGACGCATTTGTTCCGGGAGAATCCGACGAAACCCGTATTGCCCAGGAAGTCCGGCATCAGCTTGTGACGCTGCCTTATTACGGCATCTTTGATGATCTTGCTTTCCGGGTGGAGGGAGGCACAGTGACCCTGATGGGTTCCGTGGTGAGACCTACGCTAAAATCATCCGCCGAGAACGTAACGAAACGGGTGGAAGGCGTAACCCAGGTCAACAACGAAATAAAAGTGCTGCCTTTATCGCCGATGGATGACCAGATTCGCATGGCCGAATATCGAGCCATCTATGGCGACTCCGCACTCTCAACGCGATACGGTTATCGCGCCCTTCCTTCCATTCATATCATTGTGGAGAACGGACATGTCACTCTGGAAGGCGTTGTTGCCAGCCAAGGAGACAAGAACCTGATTAACATTCGCGCTAATGGCGTTCCCAATGTTTTTTCTGTTACAAACAATCTGATGGTAGAGGAGCAGCAGCCGAAGTAGTTTCACGCTGTTAGAAGTGAGCCTTTCAGGTGCCGCGTTCAATCACGTGTCAGGTTTTAGTAGGCGCGTGATTAGCGCGGTGCTGCGCCGGATTGTTGCCGTGAGATTGCAGGTTGGCCGCCGTGTTCACCAGCGATACATGCGAAAATGCCTGAGGAAAGTTTCCAACCTGTCTTTGAGCAGCAACATCATATTCTTCGGAAAGCAAACCAACGTCGTTCCGCAACGCTAATAGCTTTTCGAAAAGTTCAACAGCCTTCTCCCTTTGTCCTTGTAAAACGTAGTTATCTGCTAACCAGAAACTACAGGCTAGAAACACGCCTTCCGAGCCGGAAAGGCCATCTGCGGTTTTTGTGTAATCGTAGCGCTGCACAAAGCCGTCCTTTAACAAAGCTTTCTCAATTGCCGCCACCGTTCCCATCATGCGGGGATCTGTAGCGGGCAGAAAACCTACTGACGGGATCAGTAACAAGCTGGCATCCAACTGCGTTGCGCCGTACGATTGCACAAAAGAATTCATCTGCTTGTTGAACGCCTGATCACAAATCTCCTGATGAATCTCTGAACGAACCTGCTTCCAACGTTCGAGCGGGCCTTCCGCTTGGCTCTGCTCTATCGTTCGAACTGCCCGATCCACTGCTACCCAGGCCATTACCTTTGAGTAAGTAAAGTTGCGCGCGCCGCCTCGCACTTCCCAAATGCCCTCATCCGGCTGCTTCCAGATTGTTTCCAGGTGTTCAACCAAAGCCCGTTCCAATGACCAGGCAGCTTTGAAATCGGCCAAACCCGTGCGCTTGGCTTGGTAGAGCATGTCGAGAACCTCCCCGTACACATCCAGTTGCAACTGTTCTGAAGCGGCATTGCCGATGCGCACCGGGGTGGAGTTTTCATAGCCGCTCAACCAGGGTAGTTCATATTCCTGTAAACGCCGTTCGCCCGCTACCCCATACATAATCTGCATTTTTTCCGGACTGCCGGCCACCGCGCGAATCAGCCAGGCGCGCCAGGCTTTGGCTTCTTCAAGAAAGCCTGAATTCATCAGCGCATACAGAGTAAATGTGGAATCTCGCAGCCAGCAAAAACGATAATCCCAATTGCGAGGCCCGCCAATCGCTTCCGGCAGCGATGTGGTGGCGGCAGCCACAATGCCGCCGGTTTGGTGATGCGCCAGCGCTTTCAACGTAATGGCCGAGCGCAGCACCGCTTCCGACCAGGGTCCTGGCATATTGAATTGTTGCGCCCATTTGCTCCAGCCTTGGCTGACCTGTTCAATGCTTTCCGGCACATCAGGCGACGCAGGAGTAGCCACATACGATTTGGCCCATCGCAACGAGAACGCTTGTTGTTCCCCGGCTTTGATTGTGAACTCCGCAACCGAGGTTAATCCTTTACCGGTCACCGGAACCGCACAGTTTAAAATCGCCTGATCCTGACCGGCAACGGCTCGCAAACGGCCATCATGAAATCTGGTTACCCAAGGCGCAACCGAGCCGTAATCGAATCTGAAAATCAATTCCATGCACATAGCCACTTGGCCGCTTACGCCGCGAACTAGACGCAGCACATCAGCGTTTTCGGCATGGCGGTTCATGCAATCAGTCACCACAACTGTGCCTTCTGAAGTGGTCCATTCCGTTTCAAGCACCAGCGTTTTGTCACGGTAGCGGCGTTTCACTTGGGCATCTTTCTGTTTAGGACTGATGAGCCAACGGCCGTTTTCTTCATTGCCCAGCAAAGCAGCAAAACAGGCCGGCGAATCGTAGCGGGGAAATCCAAGCCAGTCGATGGAACCGTTTCTACCGACCAGAGCAACCGTTTCACAATTGCCAATCAGGGCATAATCTTCTATTCGTTGAGCCAAGCTGTGGTTCATCCTTTCCGAAGCAACGTATCGCGCGTAGGCGGAATACTTAAGTTTGTTCCCGCGAGGCTGCAAGTATTGCTCCAGCCGCGCCCAGGCCGCAGATCGTCAACAAACGCCGATGCAAAGTGATCCAGGTTTGCAGGCTGAAATTTGAGGATCGGCTGTCAAAATTGCCGTGAGCCGCATAGTTGCCGGAAACCGGTTCAAATAAATTATCCGGCCGGTGCGGATCGACTGGTTCCTTTGTTTGCTGGGCACCGTAGCCGGTTTTACCGAGGTACCAATCCGCAAAGCCTGGCGCGAACTTCTGCCCGTAGATGGCTTTCATCGTAGGAAAACCTACGTAAACTTCGCGGCGATTGTGATAAGCAGCCCAAACA
>CAXTWH010000003.1:31530-120682 GCA_964247975.1 uncultured Bryobacteraceae bacterium
ATGGGCGGCACCGGCTGCGGATGGCGAGGCAAGCGCGTACGACCCCAATCAAACTGCGGAGTGTTCATCGCAGGCAGGTGAACAACTGTCAGTTTGATGCGGCTTCGATCATGAATCAATTCCGAGCGTATGGAATCGGTAAAGCCTACAATGGCGTGCTTGGCGCCACAGTACGGCGCTTGCAGCGGAACCGAGCGATATGCCAAAGCTGAACCGACTTGAATAATGCAGCCGCGGTCGCGCTGCTTCATTCGCTTCAGTGCCGCCATCGTGCCGTAAACGCAGCCCAGGTAAGTCACTTCGGTAGCGCGGCGGAATTCCTCCGGGGTAATCTCCTCAAAAGGAGCAAACACCGTGGTCATGGCATTGTTGACCCAAATTCCGATTGGGCCGAGTTCGCGTTCTACGGTTTTGGCTGCCTCTTCCACCTGTTTTGCGTCGGCTATATCCAAGGGAAGCACCAAAGCCATGCCGCCGGCCTGTTCCACTTCTCGCTTGGTCGCCTCCAGTCGCTCCCGGTCGCGCGCAATTAAACCGATTTTCACTTTGCGTTTGGAAAATTCCTGCACAACAGCGCGGCCTACTCCGGCTGAGGCTCCGGTAATGACCACTACTTCATCAGAATTCCGTCTCATCATTTTTTACTTTATAGTGGGGTCGCGCTCTTCAAAAATTTTCAAGTTCATCTTGGCTATCTGTCAGACGCGAAGACATAAAAAGTGTTCCTGTTCAAACACTCCGCAGAATACTCGGATGATAATTCGAACATTCATTCAAAATTTGTTTTGCAACACTAAGCTATATGAAGTTAAATATGATTACAGCTAAGCGTAATTTGAGCTACGGAACTGTTGATGGAAAAGCACATGAGTAGATTTTTACTAAGAAAATTTGACAAGATCGCAAAAGTTCGTAAGAAATTTTTACCACTTTGCGTCATAATGCGCTAAACTCACGATCCAGAAGCGTATGTTAAGACAAGAAGCATTTTCACCAGTTCTGGAAATTGCCGCAGAGCCCCTGGTAAGGCTCAGGTTCTCCGCTCAGGCTGTGGGCGAATTTGTTGCTTTAACGGAGAATTTTGGAGTTGAAAGTTTCTGCCCGGATCTGGCAGGGTTTTTGTTCGGCACAGCCGGAGAAGATTTTGTTCAAGTTGAAACAGTGCGCCAGTTTCCGAAAACCGACACTGCACTAGCTTTTACAAAATTCACACGGAAGCAGTTTGAAGAATTGATTGAAGCTTCCCGCCTTGATCCTGCTTTAGAGCCGCTCCAATTAGTGGGATGGTACCGGCTTCATGGGGATGGCGATCTCCGATTGCAATCGCAGGAAGTCTGGTTTCATGAGCGATTTTTCAAAAAGCAGCAGGATCTAGCACTGGTTTTCGGGCCGAAAAAGGATGGAGGTTCAGTTCTGATTCGATCCCGCAGCCAGGATGGTACTTTCTCTTCCACTCAGCACAGCAGCGCTAAAAGCCGTTTTGACCGTTCCCGCATACAAGAGCTTTCCCTGGATCTGCAATCGGGTCCGATCTTCAAGAACGAAACTTATCTTAAGGCTTACGATGTGCTGGACGAAGTAGAAGACCGGGAATCAAAACGAACGCGCATTATCATCGCTTCCATTGTTGCCGCTGTTGTGGGCGCGGTAATCGGCTTGTGGGCAACTGCTCACATGAATAAAGCCGGAATACCGGGCGAAGCTGCTTCTTCGGGCTTGACCCTGGTTTTAAGCCCGGTTGGTTCGGATCTGACCATCAGTTGGACTGGCGAAATTGCCAAGGCCAAGCAAGCGGAGTTGAAGCTGCTTGACGGAGATTCGGTGATCAACAAAGACCTGACATCCAGCTACAAGCCCAACGGATCAATCACACTTCAACGGCGCAGCGGCAACATTCAAGCCGTTTTAACTGTGAATGATGGCTATCGGACTTGGCAAAGCCAAACCAGCTTAATTGACACCACAGTCGCTCCGCCATCGTCTCCGCTTGCTGCTCCGGCAGCGCTGGAATCAGCAGACCAGGCTGAGTTAACGAGATTAAGGGAAGAAAACCGCCGTTTGCTGCAGAAGAATCATACTGCGCATCGGACCCCGCGCCGTCATCGCTGAAAACATAATTCCGGATTAATGCTTACTTTAATTTTGGCGTAAGCGTCTTGGGAAAAGATGCGAATTGCAGCTATCGTGTTTGCTTTGGTTCTGCTCGGTGATATCCCGAAAGGCCGTTCCGAAGAAAATGGTTTATCGCGCCCAACCGAATTCATTGCAAATGCTTTCTTGTCAGCCCACAATGCAGTGCGGGCAGAAGTGGGCGTTCCTCCATTGGCTTGGTCCGCGAACCTTGCCCAGTACGCGCAGCAATGGGCTAATCAACTTGCTTCCGCAGGACGCTTGTATCACCGCTCCAAAAACATCTACGGAGAAAATCTATACCTGATCAGCGGCGGTCAGGCAGATCCTCAACAGGTAATCGCCGCTTGGGCTGCCGAAGAAGCGGATTACGATTTGAGAACCAACTCCTGCCGGTCCCGCTGCGGCCATTACACGCAATTGGTGTGGCGCGACACAAAACAGATTGGTTGTGCAATGACCCGCGCCGGACGGGTGGAAGTCTGGGTTTGCAACTATAATCCGCCGGGTAATTACGTGGGCGAACGCCCTTATTAAATCGAGCGCACTGTGCGCTGCTTGTTTTTCAGCCGTTGATTTAAAGCAAACAGAACAATGGCGCTTGGCACAATCGCAAAGTAAGGCCAATAAACCACTAACGCCGGCGGCGCGGGTAGAACTTCAATTTCGCCGCGAATTTCCATATTCGACTTGCCACGGCGTGACACAATAATTGTGACTTGCCATTTGCCGGGCTGCGTAATCGCAGGACGGGCAGCATACAAAATCTTGTTTGTTGCCTCTCGACGTGTTGCTTCCAGCATCAAAGGATCACCCGGTTTTTGTTCTATCGTGAGATTCACTTGAGCGTCCAACACTGCGTCGAGTGTAGCGGAATCTTCCACCAAAACACTGAGATCAGCGGGACCGCTGCGCAAAGGAACCGGGGTGCTGAACAGGGTAACAACCAGATCGCCTGCTTCCTGCCGAAACTGCACTACTCCGCCATCCGCTTTCAGGCTGCGCGGCACAAGACAGAACCCGATTAAAACCAACAACAACCAGCGCATCAGTTCATCATCATGCCGCGCATTTGCATCGGCTGTAGCAGAATCCATACACCCGCGACGTAAAGACTACCTGCGATCGCCGCCCAGGGAAGAAACAATCGCAGGACCGAATGGTTGGCCGGAATCCATGTCTTTGCTAAACGCCAGGAAAGGTATAGCGTTAGCAGAAATCCGGCATCGAGCAGAATTAATTGCAAGGGCGTAACAGCATTTGTGAAAACGGGTTGAGCGGAAAGCGCCCAATCGGGAGTGAGCGCAGTTTTAAATAAAATGTTAAACACCCGCTCCAGCACAGGCACTATGCCCAGTAAACCGGTGGAAAAGTGAAACAGGAGATGCGCGGCCCACATGGTGACGCCTAAAGGAACTAGCGCGAATGCGAACACATTGGCTGCTTGCTTGCGGAAAAGTTTTGTTTGGTTTCGGAAGCGGCCCGCAACAATGCTTAGCCATGACGCGCACCAAGGCGCAAAAATTACCGAAGTAACGATCAGCAGAGCGATAATTGCGGGCTTCGGCATCCATTGCATCAATTTGTTTTCCCAATCGGTGAAGGACGAAACCATCGCCAGCGCGTTCGCAAAAGCGCCGAACACAATCGCTAAAGCCAGCGCCGCCAAATCACGCCTTTTCGACAATTTTCCAATAGACGAGCGGTAAGGATTCTGAACCAAAGTAGACGCGGGAATAATGGAGATTAAGCCAACGTTATCGTGCGGGCAGGCATGAACGCAATCAAGGCAGAATGTGCAATCGAGATTGCTTTCTTTCTTAGGCTGAAACAGGTACAGTTCGCAGCCTTTCTGTTTTTCATTGCCGCGAATGCAATCGTAGGTTTGACAGCTTTGACAGGTTTTCTGGCTGTGAACTTTCACCTCCAACGGTGAAACGAGCGAACCGATGAAGTTGAATTGCCCGATAGGACAAACGTATTTACAAAAACTTGCATCGCGGAATAAGCTGTCCACAACCAGCGCAGCGGCAAAGTAAGCAATAACAATCCAGGCAGTCGCAGCCGGGCTGTTCCATAAATCGAAAGCCTCATAAGCCCAAAGATACAGTCCCACCAGCGCTAGGGCCAGCCATTTCGACCTTAGAAAACTCGGCCATCGCCAGCGGCCCGGAAATACTTTTTTGGCAAGCGATCGGGGCAGCATAAAAGGACAAGCCATGCAGAAAAAGTTTCCCGCCGCTAACAGCACAATAATCAGCACTGCTCGCCAGTGAATCCAGGGCACGAGGCCAGCTAAATTCATTGGAGCCATCTGCGGACCGCGAAAGCCGTCTACGATTAGTGCCACTGCTCCGAGCAGCAAAGGAATCTGCATGGCCGTGCGAGCATGCCGCCAACGCAGAAACGACCCAATCAGAGGGATCTTCAATAAATCAAAAGTCTGTCTTGCCGGTGTCTGCGTTTCGCTGGAACGTGATTGCGGACGAACTTTATCAGCTACGTGGCGAGACTGTGTTGATCTTCCCAGCAGCTTCATGGCAAGCACAACCGCAGGCACCAGATAAACCATTGAACCCGGCACCCACATGATTGCGCCTGCCGTGGTTTGGTCGCTGCGCGGCGAAATGCTTCCTAAAGGAGCGGCTGCATAGGTCGGATAAAGAATCTTATCGGAAAAAACAAAAGTAGCGGAAAGAACAGTATTCACTATATCCGCCGATAGCAGATAAGGGACAACCGCCCAATTATTCCATTGCGGACGGCTCGGCCAGGGAAGAATCACCGGCCACCAGAACAGAATTGCCGTCCAGAAGAAAACAGCGTGTTCCGTTTGGTGCCAGGAAGTGGAATGCAGCGTCAATTCATAGAAAAAAGGCACATGCCAACCCACAGTGCTGAGGTTGAAAACGACCCATGCAAATAAGGGTGAGACCAGGAAGGCACCGAACTTCTGCAATCTGCGCCAGCGCAGAAATGGTCCCAATCCCTGTTTCACAAAAGATCGGGGCAGGCCGCGCAGGATCGGCAGCATCGGCTGGCCTAACAACAGAAGTGGCGGCGCCACCATGATTAATAAGAGGTGCTGCACCATATGCGCTTGGAGCAGCAGCGAGGAGAAAGCATCCAGCGGCGATTCGAGCGCCACAAACAACACAACTAATCCAAGCAGGAACGCGAGCAGCCGGGCTTCGGAGAATTGGTGCGGAAGAGCCTTCCGCACTCGCAGCCAGCCGCGCGCATAAATGAAAGCCGCGCAAAATAAAGCCAACAAGACTCCCGGCTGAATAGACCAGGAGCCTAGCACGGCAGTGCTGATATTATCCACCGCTCACGTTGCCGCGCGTTCGCCCGGTTCCGCCTTTGTTTTCCGGTGTTGACGGAGTGCGTGAATCGCGCGACGCTGGTTCGTAACTAGGCTTTAAAGTAGTCAGATAAGAAACAATCGCGTCCACTTCGCCAGGATTTAGATTCTTGCCGTAAGCCGGCATATTGCCGCCGCCTTGAATAACTTGACGAACCAATTCATCGCGCGTCAACCGAGTCGCTACCGCATCCAGTTCCGGTCCGCGCTTTCCGCCGACTCCGCCCAGGCTATGACAGTTGCGGCACTGTTTGTTTTGCAGTACAGCCGCGCCGCGCATCTCTACCGGAGTTCGTCCTTTCAATAACGTGGGTGGAATGCCGGCTGCTGTCCAGGCATCCATCTTCGGCGACCAGGGGGATGTTTCGCCCAGGTAGGAAAGCGCGCCCAAAACAGCCCCAATCAGAATCACGCTTAAAACCGCAATCGGACGCCGGCGATAGCTTTTCTCGCCCGTACCCGCGATGAAGGGCAGAATAATCAGAAATCCCAAAACAACCGCAGGCATGACAAACAGAACAATTGCTTCTGTCCAATCCGGCAGCAGCGCAAACATCGCAAATACCGAAAGGAAATAGAAATCAGGGCGCGGATTGGTATTCACCAAAGTCGGGTCCGGTACGCCTGCCGGACCGGCGGGGCCGAGAACCGCTGAAACCACCAGCAGCGCCACAATTGTGCCTGCGGCAAAGATCAGATCCTTTCCAATCGCGTCCGGCACAAACGGCACGCCGGTTTTGTCAATCAACTCTTCGTAGTAAGCGTTGTAGGTAGATTTTTCCACCAGCCTGCCGGGTTCAGGATATTCGTTGATGCCGCGAGTAAGCACCAGGCGAAGATGCATGGCGACAATGCCCAGAATAGTGCCCGGCAGAATAAACACATGTAGCGTGAAGAACCGCGATAACGTTTCTCCGGCGATGATCGGACCTCCGAGCAACAGGTGCACCAGGCGATCTCCGATAAACGGAACACGCGCAGTAATGGATGCGCCGATGCCCAGTCCCCAATAAGCATCCTGATCAAACCGCATCACTTGGCCGGTGAAAGCCAGCGCCATCGTGCCGATCATCAGAAAAACGCCGGTAATCCAGGTCAGCTCGCGCGGATATTTGAAAGCGCCGAAAAGAAATACCTGCACTAAATGCAGCGTCATCAGCGCGACCATGAAGTTCGAGCCCCAATTGTGCAGAGCTCGTAGATACCAGCCCAGAAACTGAACGTGATTCAGGTATTGAAGGCTGTTCCATGCCTCGTTGGTGGAAGGAACGTAAACAAAAGCCAGCAGCGTGCCGGTAACAATTTGCAGAATAAAACAAAGCAGCGTAGAACTGCCAAAGGCATACCACCAACTGCCGGAATTCGCCGGAACATGGTGGCCTGCGGTTGACGCAAAAAGCTCGGTAATATGGAGCCTTTTGTCGAGCCAATTATAAACAGACAACAGCATTGCAGATCATCCTTCTTGAGAAAGCGGCTCGGCCAGCGTAGGTAAAATACCTCCGCGTATAAATAAATTATTGTTTTCGATTTTTACGGCATATTCAAACAAGCCACGTGGAGGAGGTCCGGCGGCCCGTCCGCCGTCCTCATAGTAAACGCCGCCATGACAAGGACACATAAACAGCTTGGACTCCTGAAACCAGCGCACAGGGCAGCCGAGATGCGCGCAGTTAATCGCGAACACCTGAAATTTTTGTTCGCTAATGCGCCGCACCCAGCACGGAATATCAGCAGTCGGGCCGTCCCAAGGACGGGTAAAAGGATTCTTAAAAGCAGCAAGCCTGGTCTGCCCGGTCGGAAACTGATTTAAGTCGCCAAGCCCAATCCATTTTTCCGGCGCGATTTGCTTGTGCGCGAATGTGGAAAATAAGTAACCAACAATAGGAACAGCCAGCAAAGCGCCGGCGATCACATTAAACCCGACTCCGGCTTTGAATAAAAGACTGCGCCGGGTAGGAGAGTCGAAATCGGCCGGAGCCGGATGAGAATCGTGTGCGGGAACTGGCTTTTTGTCGCTCATTGTGTTTATTTCTCCTGTCTGGATTGCGCTTGGCCTTGGCCGGTTGACAACTGCGGAGCAGGCGCACGCTTTGCCGGCTGCGCTTCGGTAGTTGCTAAAGCGGCGTACTTCGGGCGTTTTTCCGCTAACCAAGCCGTTACATCCGAGATGTCCTGATCGCTCATGGGGTGGTTGGGATTCCTTTGCAGCCAATTCGGCATACCCCAATCCAGGCGTCCTACGATCATGGTAGTGCGCAGCCATTGATTGCTGGCAATGGCCAGGTAAGACGGATCCATGATTGATCCTGCCCAGCCTTTAAAATTGCCGAAGCCGTGGCACGCTAAACAGTATTTCTGATAAGCAGCTTGCCCGTGCTGTATATTGCCGGGCGGCGCATTATCCACGTTGTAGGTCGGCACTGCTGCGCCCTTAAAGTTCACTGGGCGCGCCCATTCTCGTTCAATACCATCAGCCAGCGCCGCAATCTGCTGGTCGAATAATTCCCCGCCGTGGCCTTTTGAAAATGCCGGCATGGGAGTTCCGGGTCTGCCGTTCACCAGCACATTATAAATATCCTGCCTGCTGATCACCGCCAGATACATCGGATCATTCAATCGCGGTCCCGGTCCCTTCATGCCGTTCGGCCCATGACAACCCACGCAATTGTTTGCGTAAAGCTCATGAAAATTAGTGTTGATGGTCGCCTTGGGAACTTCATTGCCTTTCGGCTTTCCCAGGCACCCCCACAGCGAAGCTGAGCAAGCAGCGAGCAGCAGGCCCGCGCCCAAGCGAGCCTTCATTTGTTTTCCCCATCGTCAGATAGGCCACGACCGTACCCGCCCTCGATTGCAGCGCGTTCCAGAAACGGCAAATCCGCCATATTGTCGATACGCTGCGTTTTCGCGGCAATAAAACCAGCAACTGCTCCGAAACCTAATTGGCAGAAAACAAACCAAGGCCAATTCACGCGTTCGCTCAAGACCGGGTTGGTCAAATTCAAAGTGGCCGCCAACAGACCGCTCCAGAATAAAGGCACTGCAATGCCGGCCCAGATCGGAGCATGTCTGGGGAACATCGGCAGCGTTACCGCATAAAGCACGCCCACCAGAATCGAAATTAGAACATGCGCGATTGAAGCAATACCGAAAGCAGCAGGTTTAAAAGTGCGCAGGGCTTCTACGCTGGAGCCGGAAATTGAGGGCAGCACCATGGCAGCCAAAAGGTTGATCGGATACCAAAGACTATGCTGCGCCACTAATCCGTATAAGCAGGCTAATCCCGCCATTGCTACCGCGCCTCCCAAGCCGCCCCAAACGCCGGCCATGTAAGGATGAATGGTTTCCGGAACGCGCCTTCGCTGGCGATGCTGAGTCGCATTAATTTTAATTGTGGCAATGGATCGTCCGGCGGTGCTGACCGGCAAAGGCCGATCCCGCAAAGCAACAAGCGGAACCCACTCGTGTTCTTCCGTGGGAATCACTTGCTGCCACCAGCCGACAATCGCCCGTAGCGTGAGAATCAATCCCACCACGCTCAGCGAAACATGCGTGACCACTCCGGCAGCCATTAAAGTAATGCCGAAAGCCATTGTCATCGGCCACGCGGAAGGCGCGGGCATCTGTATGGAATCTTTTTCCGAATGTTCGTGATCGTGATCGTTAGCCATAACTATCTTCCAATGATGTAAACCACGGTGAGAACTACCACCCAAATGGCATCCACAAAATGCCAGTACCAGGAAAGAAAGGTAATGCGGCGGGTTTGCGTATGCGCCGGAAAGCCTCCCATCGCGGCGAGGAAAACTACCAACAGGAACACCAGTCCTACAATCACGTGGCTGGCATGAAGACCAACCAGCATATAGAACGTGGTGCCAAATAAATTTGTGCTGATGGTCAGGTTCTTCTCATGAATCAGTTCGCGCCATTCCAGCCCGGTTTGGCGCAGAAATTCAAGACCAAGCAGAATGGTTGCGCCCCACCAGATTTTGAACATCCTGATATTTAGATGCTGCAAAGCGTGCTCAGCCATAACAATTGTTCCGCTGCTCGAAAACAAACAGATGGAAGCCCAAATGGGAATGGAAAGAACATCCTTCGGGTACGGACCTGTCAGGCTTTTGCCAATATAAAACAGGTAAGCCACAACAAAGATCGCAAACAAGGCGGTTTCGGTAATAATCAGCGAGACAATTCCGACAACGCCGCGATCCGGCAGATTCCATTCCTGTATTTCATGAGGTGTTGTAGTCGCGGTGGCCATAAACTATTCGTACTTCCAATCCGGGTCTTCCGGATGCTTCAAATCCCAAAGAGGGCGCGCGCTCTGCACGGCAGGCAGAGTTTCAAAATTGTATTCCGGCGGCGGCGAAGTGGTGGCCCATTCCAGGGTCCAGGCATCCCACGGGTCATCTCCCGCCTTAGCCCCATTCGATAGAGAGCGGACAATGTTCCAAAGGAAAATGGCAATGCCTGCCGCTTGGAAAATCACTCCAAGCGAAGACATCATGTTCCAAAGCTCCCAACCTCGTCCGGGAGCGTACGTGTAGATTCGGCGCGGCATACCCAAAATGCCGAGAAAATGCTGCGGAATGAAAGTAATGTTCAAGCCGATGATGAATAGCCAGAAGTGCCACTTGCCCCATTTCTCATCCAACATGCGGCCGGTAACTTTCGGAAACCAATAGTAAATTGCTCCGAAAATAGCAGTCAGGAATCCGGCCACCAGCGTGAAATGGAAGTGAGCCACTACGAAATAAGAATCCGTAAGCTGCCAATCAAACGGTGCAATACCAAGCATCACTCCCGTTAAACCGGCAATCAGGAATTGAAAGATAAACGCGGTGCAGAATAGCATCGGCGTATCGAACTTAATCTTGCCGCCGTACATGGTGGCGATCCAGTTAAAAATCTTGATGCCGGTCGGCACTGACACCAGCAGCGTTGAAGTGGCAAAGAAGATATTAGCCAGCGACGTTAAACCGACAGCAAACATATGATGCGCCCACACCCCGGTGCTGATGAAGCCGATCGCCACCAGCGCGCCCACCATCGCGGGTCGGCCAAACGCGGGTTTGCGCGAAAATACAGGCACAATTTCATTTAACGCGGCGAAAGCGGGAAAAATCAGGATGTAAACTTCGGGATGTCCGAAGATCCAGAAAAAATGCTGCCACAGAATGGCTGAACCACCCCGCTGCGTGTCAAAAAACGCTGCGCCCAGATAGCGATCGGATAGCAGCATCAACTGAGCTGCTGTCAGCGGCGGCAAAGCAATGATGATGAGCCAGGAATCCACCAGCATCGTCCACACAAACAAGGGCATTCGCGATAAAGTCATGCCTTTGCAGCGCATAGAGAAGGTGGTGGCAATCACATTGATGGCGCTGGCAAGGCTTCCGATGCCGCTCACCATGATGCCGAAGATCCAGTAATCGGTAGCCGCTCCCCGCGAAAACGCTTTGTCGGTTAACGGAGCGTAGGCAAACCACCCTGCATCAGGCGCCGATCCTGCGCCGCTTAATCCGCCGCCGCCCAGATAACTGAAATACAAAAGAATGCCGCCGAATAAAAAGATCCAGAAGCCAAAGGCGTTCAAGCGGGGAAACGCCATGTCGCGCGCGCCGATCATCAGCGGAACCAGATAATTTGCCATTCCAGCCAGAATCGGCATTCCTACCAGAAACACCATCGTTGTTCCGTGCATGGTGAAGATGCGGTTATAAGTGTCGGGCGCAACAAAACTGTTAGCGGGTATAGCTAGCTGGATGCGGATCACGGCGGCGTCTAGCCCCGCTACGATGAAAAAGAACAGACCCGCCAGGATATACATTACGCCCAGGCGCTTATGATCGACCGTGGTGATCCAGCTATGCAGGAGCTCGGTCACCAGAAATTCTCGCGGCCGTTGCCGCGGCTGTTCAAGCGGGTAATCTACGGTTGCCAATCTAATCCCCTTTATTTCAACGTCACCAAATAGGCCACAACGGCATCAAGCTGCGCGTCGCTTAATAACATGCTCGGCATCTGGCAGCCCGGCTTCACCGTTTGCGGATCTTTAATCCAGGCTCGAAGCTCTTTCGCGTTGTTTTCCACCATCCCCGAAGCGATTGTTCGGCGGCTCATCAGATGAGTCAGATCCGGCCCGAACTTGCCGGCTGCCGAAGTGCCCCGGACGCTATGGCAGTTCACGCACGACAAAGATTCAAAGGTTTGCCGCTGTTCGCTCACCGCAGCATCGTTCGCTGCCAACTGCTTTTCTGAATCCACCCATTTTGCAAACTCATCTTTTGGATGAACAACCACCCGGATCAGCATGTTGGCATGTTGTGTGCCGCAGTATTCCGCGCAGTTTCCTAAGTAAGTTCCGGTTTGTTTCGGGTCCATCCACAGCGTATTGATGCGATTGGGTACCGCATCCCATTTCCCGGCTAACCGTGGCACCCAGAAATCGTGAATCACGTCGGAAGAAGTAAGCTGCAAAAAAGTAGGCTGCTTTCCATCCTGCGTTTCCGGGATGTTTAACTCGTTGGCGGTGATGATTCCCAGTTCAGGATATTGGATTTCCCACCACCACTGATGCCCGATAATGGTAGCGCGCACGGCTGCTTTGGGAGGGGTAGCGTTTTGAACGCTAGCCACGACGCGCGCAGTCACCATGATTAAAACAAAAACAATCAACAGCGGAATCACCGTCCAGGCTGCTTCAATCTGATTACTGCCGAACACCTGGGGCGGTTCTTCCAAATCGTGCGTTTTGCGGCTGCGGAAACGGATAACCGTATAAGCAAGCAGCGCGGAAACAATCACAAAAATAGCGGCGCAAACCATCAAAGCCAAAGTGGCGATATTGAGAATGTCATGCCCTGGCGTAGAAATCGGTTGGAAAATGTTTCCAACCGGGTACTTATCGGTACTGGCGGCCTGGAGTGTTGCCGTTAGTAAATACAACGCACATAAAAAACGCGCCATTGTCAGTGTCCTGTTGCTTACCTTTCATTCTGCCTTGGAGCTGAAATCGTTTTTGCTCCACTGAATAAGTTCACAAAATGTGTTGATTGGATGTAAATTTTCCTGTCTGCCGCGAATATTGGATGCGTTCAAATCTAAGTTAATCGCGTTTAATTTGATCCGGTCAAGAGGTAGCATTACGAACATTGTTACTATGCACTACTTTCTTAGGCGAAGCGCAGATTCTTGCTTGATAGGCTGGGATGTGCCAAACAATCCTGTCCGAAAAAGCGTAATCAACAGTGTAGCGGCTTTACTTCCACTGGGTGTGTTTTTGGGTTTGTGGCAGAACGTCGCGGCGCAGGATAAAGCTTACACGCAGTCCTACCACATCGTTCATCAATACCCGCACGACCCGGACGCTTTCACGCAAGGTTTGATTTATGAAAACGGCTACCTTTTTGAAAGCACCGGCTTGGAAGGGCATTCTTCGCTGCGCCGCGTGGATCTGCAAACCGGCAATGTGGCGCAGATATATCGGCTGCCGGACAATATTTTCGCTGAGGGATTAACAGACTGGAACCATGATCTCATTCAAATCACGTGGCTTTCGCATGTCGGCTTTGTTTATGACCGATCCACTTTCAAAAAAGTAAAAGAATTCCATTATGAGGGCGAAGGCTGGGGTTTAACTCACGACAACAAACAGTTGATTATGAGCGATGGCTCTGATACATTGCGCTTTTTGAATCCGGTTAATTTTGCCTCGGTCAGAAGTTTAAAAATTGCCGATGGAACTGAACCGGTCACGTATCTGAATGAGTTGGAATACAGAAAAGGCGAGATACTCGCCAACGTATGGCAAACAGATCGGATTGCTCGCATCTCGCCCGTAACCGGGAAAGTTTTAGGCTGGATTAATCTCGAAGGAATACTGAATCCTACGGACCGGATAATCAGAAAAACTGATGTTCTCAACGGAATCGCTTACGACGCGGCCCATGACAGATTATTTGTCACGGGCAAGCTATGGCCTAGAATCTTTGAAATTCAACTGCAATAAAACAGCCGCGCTTAATTTCGCGGTGGAGGCACATAAAGTTGAACACTGCTTTTATCCGCCGCATATTGCAATTCGTATACTCCGGAGCTTCGTTTGGAAGGCGCAGGGAAATAAAGATAACCAGCGACTGGAGTTGTAATGGTCCCGTCCGGCAAAGATTTATCCGTTAATTCACTAGCCATCACAGCGCGGTCGCGGTCAGTCGATCCAGGAGCTGGATATGGATACGGCGAAGCAGCGCCGCCCACTCCGACACCCACGCCGGCTTGCGTATCCCAGCCATGAACGCGCCGGCCATCCGGCGTGGTTCCGCTTTCATATCCTATGCCTGCCGTAGGATAAATTGTCACATCCGAGCGTGATGGGGTTTGCGGCGTGTTTTTGCGCTGAAGTACGCCCGCAACTACGTCTGGCGATACCGGACGGATGACATCGCCCGCGCTGCCGATGCGCAGAAAGAAACTACCATGATCCAGTTGTAAACTGCCGTCCTTGCCTGGATACACGGCCACTTCCAGAACAATGTATCTGGATGCTAAATTGCTGGCAAAGGTTTTGCGAATCTGTTCTTTTGAAAGAGAAGCGGCGGCGTAAGTGGAACCGGCGGACTGTTCATGAGCCGGGTAATCCTGGGGACTCGGCCTGGGATGTAAACCTTGTGCGCCGGCGCTCAGCCCAAGTATCAGCACAGCAAATAAGGAAGGAAAGAGTTGGTAGCGCATATGAACCGCCTCAGTTAGTGGGTGAAGTAAAATCCTGTTCCGACAAGCTTAACGTTTTGCCGCTTAATATGTATATCCTACGGCTGAACGTTCTGCCGTTGTTGGCCAGCTCAATCTGGTAAACGCCCGGTTGCAGCCACAAATCTTTCACATGCGCGGCATCCCCGGCAAAACCGCCGTCAATAAAAACTGCGCTTGTTTTCGGAACCGATTTCAAGCGCACTTTCCCATATCCATACTGGTAGGCAAATCCGGATGAATAACCAGGAGCGAAGAAAGGATAACTGCCGAACCACGGATCATATCCAGCCCACCCGCCGGCAGCATAGGGATAACCATAGTATGAATTCCAAAAAGGACCGGAAAAATGTGAATAACCCGTTCCCACCAGGATGCCGCCAAAGCGAACATGCGGCCATTTGGAGTCTTGATCGTCGGCTGCCCGCAGCGGAGAAGAGGCGATCCAAACGCAGAACAGGAGGAAAATAACCCGGAGACGTTGGCTCATATTTACTTCCTATCTCTGTCACCAGTCTTGAAGGCAGGACGCAGCGGAGATGCGGACGGTTACAAACCTTTACCATCTCTTTTAGATCCTAACGCGGAATCCTGAGCGCGGCCTTTCCACTGGCCGCCCTTGCCGGTCCAGAATTGAACAGCAGAATGAAAAGTAGCAAACGCATAAAATACGGCTGCCCCGGGCAGCAGAAAAGCCCACCAGGCGTTTTGGCGGTAAAACTTTATCATCGGCAAGTAGGCAATGGTCATCAGAGCCCACGCTGCCGCACCCGACAGTTGATGACGGCCAACGCCGGACAGAACCAGAGTAAGGGGCAATAGATAGGTGATAACTAAACCGGCCAGTGTGCCAACTAACAAAAGTGGGGAATGGTTCAGTTGATTAAAAGCAGTTCTGGCGATCATGCGCTCAGTCTCCGCAAAACTGCGGTAAGAACGCGTGCTTCGGGTTTCTCGGGTTAAGCCGAGCCACACGCGTCCGCCCGCTTGTTTTATTAAGCGGGCCAAAGCGCAATCGTCAATAATCTCGCTGCTGATCGCGGCAATGCCGCCTGCCTTTGCTAACATTTCCGGCTTCACCAGCATGCAACCTCCTGCCGCGCCGGCCAGCTTGCGCCGGTTTTGTTGAACAAACGCCGGTGGATACAAGAGAAAAAAGAAAAACACGAAAGCCGGAATAAGCAGTTTTTCGGCCAGGCTCTGGTTCTGCAACTTCACCATAAAGGAAGTTAGATCGTAGCCGCCATCTTCGGCCAGAGCCACCAAGGCGGAAACATTATCGGGATCGTGCTCGATGTCCGCATCTGTCAACAGCAGATAATCCGGTTTGATTTTGGCGGCTTCTTGCACGCCCTGAAACACAGCCCACAGTTTGCCGGTCCAGTTCGGCGGCAAAACGGAGGCTTTAATGACCGTCACCCGATCTGCCTGCTGTTGTTGTTTGGCGGCGGACAATGCAATGGAAGCAGTGTCGTCCGTGCTCGCGTCATCTATCACAAAAATATGCAGATTGGGTACGTTTCTCTGTTGCAACAAAGAAATAATCGTTCCGCCAATCACGTTGGCTTCGTTGCGGGCGGGAATCACAATCGCTACGCTTCGCGCAACGGAAAGTGGCAGTTGAGGCGCAAGCTGCTGGCTCACGCGCCAGAACCCTCCGCGCCCCAACAAGATATACAACCAAATCAGGATCGGCAGTGCGCCGAAGATGCTGCCCCACAAAGGCACAAAGTTCATGATCTCAAGCAGGCTGCTGTTGAGTCATACAATGCAGCGTTCCCAATCCCAAAACCAGATCCGTGCAGTTGATACCAACCACTTTGCGCTCAGGAAACAGGGTGGCGAGTGTGTTCAGTGCATGGCGATCCTGCGGATCGTTGAAGGTCGGCATCAGCACCAGCTTGTTGGCAATGTAGAAATTGGCGTAGCTGGCGGGCAGTTGTTGTCCGGCAAAGTAAACAGGATCAGGCATAGGAAGCGTTTCGACGCGGAACGGCTTTCCTTCCAAATTCCTCACCTCTTTTAACAGCGCCAAGTTTTCCCGCAGCGGCTGGTAATTCTGGTCCGTTGGGTCATCCTCACTGGCAATCACAATTGTGTTTTCACTGGTGAACCGCGCCAGGTCATCAATATGGCCGTGCGTATCGTCACCGGCAATCCCGTTGCGAAGCCATAACGTTTGTTTCACGCCCAGAAGATCCTGGAAAATGCATTCCAGGGATTCCCTGCTCACGCCTGGGTTGCGGGCTTGCACCGGACTTAGCAGGCACTCTTCAGTGGTCAATAAACAGCCTGCGCCGTTCACGTCGATGCTGCCGCCTTCGAGCACAATTCGCTTTCCGTTCAGGATCGGATCGCACACCGGCCAGCGAAAGCGTTCAGCAAGTTGCTTTGTAACTGCATCATCAGCTTGCGCATTGTCGTACTTGGCCCAGCCGTTAAAACGCCAATTCAACGCAACCGTGTGATTGGCTGCATTCTTCACGAAAATCGGGCAGTAATCCCTTGTCCAGCTTCGGTCCGTGGCAATCCGAAAAAATTCCACTGCCCGCAGTTCGGCATGGCATTTCAACAGAATGCGCCGAACGTTCTGCTCAGCTTCTTCATCCTGCACCAGGATTCGCACTTTTTCCACCTGCGAAAGCTGTCGGATAATTTCGCCATAAACCCACTGCACCGGAGCGAATTTTCCCGGCCAATCGGATCGTTCGTGCGGCCACGCCAGCCAGGTAGCCTCGTGCGCCGCCCATTCAGCAGGCATGTGCAGGTGGATGTCTTCTGCCGTCCGGCGTTGTGCCTCACTCGCTTGCTGTTCCATCAGCTTAGCCAACGCTCCGTAATCGGTGTGTAAGCGTCAATGCGGCGGTCGCGGAAAAACGGCCAGTTACGACGCACTTCGTCCATGCGTTTGGGGTCGCATTCGGCTACCAGCACTTCTTCCTGGTCGCCCGAAGCCTGTGCAATCACCTGGCCGAACGGGTCGGCCACAAACGAATTGCCCCAGAACTCAATTCCGTTGTCGGCTGGCCCTTCAAAGCCGGTTCGGTTCGCTGCTGCCACATACACGCCGTTTGCAATCGCATGGGCGCGTTGCATGGTGCGCCACGCATCCAACTGCGCCGCTCCGTACTGCTCTTTTTCGTAAGGATGCCAGCCAATCGCCGTCGGATAAAATAAAACATTTGCGCCTTGCATGCTGGTCAGTCGCGCGCCTTCCGGATACCATTGGTCCCAACACACCAACACGCCCACTCTGGCGTATTTAGTGTCGAAATTCTTAAAACCAAGATCGCCCGGAGTGAAATAAAATTTCTCGTAATAAAGCGGATCGTCCGGAATGTGCATCTTGCGGTACAAGCCGTTGATCTCGCCGTCCGCATCAATAATCACGGCGGTATTGTGATACAAACCCTGAGCGCGTTTTTCAAACAAAGAAGCCACAATCGCTACTTGCAACTCTTTAGCCACGCCGGACAGAATCTCGGTAGATGGTCCTGGAATTGTTTCGGCCAGGTTAAACAGTTCCGCGTTTTCCTCACGGCAGAAGTACTGCGAACGGAACAGCTCCTGCAAACAGATCACTTCCGCGCCCTGGGCCGCCGCTTTGCGTGCGCCTTCAATTGCTTTTCGCAGATTTTCTTCAACATCCGGCGTGCAGGTGTTCTGCACCAAACCAATCTTAAATGCGCTGTCACGATGCGCGCGCGGAGCGATACTGTGGTTCAAAACTGCCTCCCTGATTTATTGTGAATCAATACGTAAGCTAGACGCGCTTGCGTTTCTTTTCTTTCGATAACTTCAATCGGCGCTTTGATGCAAGCCGGAACCAAACAAATTTGGCCCGGCTCTTAAACTAGCTTTTCTGAAAAATGTTGTTTCTGTTCCGCCGTGTTAAACGCAAGTTCGGCCAGTATGTCGGCGATCTCAAACACAGCCTGGTTGTTCAAACAAGCCGCCCGGCTTTGCATATCAAACAAAACATCGGGTTCTAACAGCTTTTCTACTGCTCTGCCGACTTGTTCAAAATCCCTCAACACCAGACCGACTCGTTTTTCGCTCACCCAGGCTGCGTTATAGCGTTCCTGCGGCAGCGTTCGGTAGTTTTCTTCCACAATCACCGGCAATCGCATATGCAGCGCTTCCGACAAGCTGCCCGGGCCGGGTTTGCCGATGAAGAAATCCGCCAATTGCATATAGTACGGAATATCGGGCGTGAAACCAACTACGTGTAAACGGTTTCGGGTTCGCAGAGATTCTAATTCGTGTTTTAATCTTTTGTTGTAGCCACAGATAACAATTAACTGCACCTGGGAGGCCAAGTTTCCAATCTGCAGCGCAATGCGCCGCATCTGAGGCGAGCCTTGCGCTCCAAACAAAACCAGTCCCGTGGGAACGTCTGGTTCCAGTTCCAAGCGGCATCGCTCCTGGGCTTTGTCTACCGAAGCAGTCTGATAAAAACCAGGCCGGAGAATCATTCCGCTCACTTGCAATACCCGGTTTGGCGCGTGTCCGGCGGCGCGGGCCTGCTGCGCGGCGCGCTCAGTGCCGCAGATGAAATATTGCGGCTGCTTTTCAATCCAGAAATGCGGGGGATGATCGGCAAAATCGGTAAGCACCGTCACAAACTGCACTTGCGGCTGAGCTGCTTTCAAGCTTTCAAACAAGGCGCGATTGAAGTTCGGAATCAGCGACACCACCAGATCCGGCTGTTGTTCTTTCCAAAACGGCTTCAACAGTTTTACTTGCGGACGGTGATACAGGCGGATAACGCCATGCATTAAAGGCAGCAGATATTCTGAACCGAGCGTCCAGCCTTTAGCCAGCACCAGATTGTAAACATCCTGCATGCGAACGCCGGTGATTTTCCGGAAAATATCCAGCGAATCCAAAACCTCCTGGAGATTCACCAAACGAATTTCCCAGTTCCGGTCCTGTTGGTCCATGACGGACTTCAGGGCTAGAGCCGCGCTACGATGCCCTCCGCCTGCATCGAAAAAGACAAAATCAACTTTTTTCCTTGTTTCGAACAAGTTTTATCTTATCCGCCCGGGTTATGAATTTGCCGGAAGCCAAATTCGTCCTGGCTGTTTAAAACAGAATGGGCAAAGTACGTAAAGTACCAGATTTTTCCGATTCGGCCTGTGTTCATCAGGATTTCGTATGCTTGTCACACGAGTGTTACCGATGTTGATTTACAAGTGAAGTAGAGAAGCGCTTCATTCGCTTCTTCTACACTATGCTTGTGAGGGCCGCTTTTTATGACGGTCTTAACCATGTTTCATTTTATTGCTTCCGGCGACCACAAACTGATGCGCAAGCTCAACAACTGGCCTGCGCCCAAATGGATTCGCTTCTGGGCGCTGGCCGCGACCCGGGCCGGCGACGGGTGGCTCTGGTATCTGGCCGGGATGCTGATCCTGTTATTCGGGGGAGACCTGCGCTGGCGGGCTTTCAGTGCTGCCGGTTCTGCCGCCCTGGTAGGCGTAGCAGCGTTTGTTTCCATTAAAAGAGTTTCTGGGCGCAAACGGCCTTGTGAAATCGAACCGCATTGTTGGGCCACGCTGCTGCCGCCCGATCAGTTTTCTTTTCCTTCCGGCCACACCATCACTGCCTTTGCGGTGGGAATAACAACCGCCGAGTTTTATCCGCTGCTGCTGCCCGGAATGCTCTTCTGCGCTTTGAGCATTGCGCTTTCCCGCGTCGTTTTGGGAATGCATTTTTTGAGCGATGTAATCGCGGGCGCGCTGATTGGCACTCTTCTCGCCGTGGCTTCTTACCAGTTCTATCTTTAATTCTTCGCCACTTTGTTTCGGAGACAATAGTGACAGTGAAAGGGCCTGATCGGCTCTTTACTCCTTTTTATGCTGAGAAGCACTATTCTCCACTTGGCCCGGCAGAGTTGGTTGCGTCGTTGGATGGAAACATCGCCTGTGTCGCGCCCGTTGACTACTCGGTTTGTGGCGGGCGAAACTCTGGATCAAGCGATTCAGGTCGCCGAGCATCTGGCGGCTAATCACATTTCCTCTACTCTCGATTTTCTGGGCGAAAATGTGGCCTCCCCGGCGGAAGCAGCCGATTGCCGCGATTCTTACCTCCAAACCATTGATGCCATTGCGCAGCGCGGCCTACCAGCCACCGTTAGCATCAAATTGTCTCAGTTTGGCCTCGATTTGTCCGAACAAAACTGCTGCGATAACGTAACGGCATTGTTGGAGCGGGCGCGATCGATCGGCAGCCGCGTGGAAATTGATATGGAGTCGAGCGACTACACCGATCGAACGCTGCGGATTGTTTCTGACCTCAATTCGCGGTTTACCGGCTGCGTTCGCGCCGTGATCCAAGCTTATCTTTATCGCAGTGAACAGGATGTGCGCTCGTTAACCGCCCAATCCATTCCCATCCGGCTCTGCAAGGGCGCTTACCGCGAACCTTCCGCCGTGGCTTTTCAGCAGAAAAGCGAAGTGGACCGGAACTACCTGAAGCTGATGAAGTTTCTGCTCGAATCCGGCAACTGTCCGGCAATTGCCAGCCACGATGAAAAAGTTATTGATCAATGCCTGACCCAGGCGCGGCAACAGCAGATTGCGCCGGCACGGTTTGAATTTCAAATGTTATACGGCATTCGCCGCGACCTGCAGCGCAGCCTGATTTCTCAGAACTATCGTCTCCGTTTATACGTACCCTATGGCGTGGCTTGGTATCCCTATTTCATGCGTCGATTGGCGGAGCGACCGGCTAATGTTTTGTTTATTGTAAAGAACATGCTCCGTGGCTGATTCGGTTCTTTGCCGCGCAGATTGTTCTCGCGCTGGTGCGGGATAATGAATGTTTGGGAACTCTGGAACAGGTAGCGTCATCTAAGTAGAAACAGGTGCGTGCATGAAGTACTGGTCGTATCTTGCAGCTAAGTTGTTGGTAGTTGCCGGAATTATTTATGGGCTGCTTTGGGCCATTGGGAAGCTTGTGCCCGCGCCCATACCTTCTCGTTTTGGGCCGCAGCAGCCGTTTTTGCACGATATGCGTATTACCTTCGCCGTTCTGGCCGTCTGGCTAGTCGGCGTGGGCCTGCTGTATCTGGCGATTTGGGACCAGCGGCGCCGCTGCCGCACCTGCCTGCGTCGGTTAATTATGCCGATTGCGACTGGCTCCTGGGGCAACATGCTGCGGCTTGGGCGTCCCAGAACCGAGTGGATCTGCCGGTACGGACATGGCACGCTGCGAATTTCCAACCTCCAGATTACCGGGAGCGAACTGCCGGATTGGGAGCCGCATCATGACATCTGGCAGGAACTGGAATCTTATGACCATTCGGGCCGCTAAACGACCAGCGGCAAATCTTGGGTATTCTTACATGAGACAATCCTCGTAGGCAAACATAATTGTCGGTTCGACTCCAGGTTCCCACTACTCTTGCCGGTGTTCAGGATGCGCTGAAACTAGCTGCCAAAATCGCACTGCTGTCTTCGCTAGTAATTCTGCTTATTCTGGTTTCTGTTTTCACCTTCTACTATCTTCGCTACGCTCGCATCACGGATGAAAAACTGGCGCACGGCATCTTTCCCGAGCCTTCGCTGCTGTATGACGCTCCCGCGCCCGTGATGGTGGGTGACGGCGGCACTCCTGCGGAAATTGCCGCTCGCCTCCGCCAAAGCGGATACAGCGAGGATGCGCGCGGCAATCGCATCGGCTGGTTTCATACTCGCCCCGATGCAATTGAAATCTTCCCTGGCCCCGATTCGTATTTTGAAGCAGAACCAGGCGTTCTTCGCTTTGCCAAGGGGAAGGTATCCGCCATTATTTCCTTGCGTGATAATTCGCCTTTAACTGAGTACGATCTGGAACCATCGGTTCTCAGCAACCTGTTCGACAAAAACCGGGAAAAGCGCCGCATGGTCAGCTTCCATGAAATTCCGCCCGTCTTGGTGCAAGCGGTGATCTCCGCGGAAGACAAAAGGTTTTTTCAACATTCCGGTTTTGATCCGTACCGGATTGTGAAATCAGTTTTGGTTGACTTGCGCCAGATGCGAAGGGCTGAAGGCGCGTCCACCATCACTCAACAACTGGCGCGCAATCTCTGGTTAAGCAACAAAAAACAGTTTTCGCGCAAATTCGCGGAACTGCTGATCACGCTTCATCTCGAAAAGAAGCTGACCAAACAGCAGATTTTCGAATCGTACGCCAATCAGCTTGATCTGGGGCGGCGCGGTTCCTTCGGCATTCGCGGTTTTGGCGAAGCGGCGCGCGCTTACTTCGGCAAGGATCTCAGCCAGATCGACCTCCCGGAAGCAGCCACGCTCGCCGGTCTGATTCAACAGCCGAGCTACCGCAATCCGGTGCGCTGGCCCGATCGCGCCAAAGCCCGGCGCAATCTGGTGCTGTTGCTGATGAAAGACAACGGTTACATCAGCCAATCGCAGTACGAAACTGCTGAGGCTGCACCTTTAGTCATCACTAAAACAGGACCGGAATCGAGTGATGCGCCTTATTTTGTGGATGTGGTCAACCAGCGTCTTCAGGATAATTTTCAAGACCGCGATTTCGACGGCACCGGCTACAGGGTTTACACGACGCTTGATTTGAAACTCCAGCATGATGCGATTGAAGCGGTAAACGAGGGCTATAAGGAAATCGAGAAATCCATTCTGCGCCGCACCAAAAAAGGGGAAACCGCCGCTTTCCCGCAGGTGGCCTTGGTTGCCCTAGACCCGCATACGGGCGAAGTAAAAGCCTTGGTGGGCGGTTTGAATTACGGAACGAGTCAGTTGAATCACGCTCTGGCGGAGCGGCCTTCGGGCAGCGTTTTTAAACCTTTTGTTTATGCAACCGCTTTGGCGACCGGCTTGAATGCGACCGACTCGAATGTGATTACGGCTTCCACTGTGTTCGACGACCAGCCGCGCACTTTCATGTACAACGGCCAGCCGTATGAGCCGGGCAATTTTGAAGGAAAATTCTACGGCCAGGTGCCGGTGCGCATGGCATTGGCGAAATCATTGAACGTGCCGACAATTGAAATTGCCGAAGCAGTTGGCTATGGCAAAGTATCTCAACTGGCGCATGAGGTTGGGCTCAACAATACTCGCGCCACGCCGGCAATGGCGTTAGGCTCTTATGACGTAACGCCGCTTGATATGGCGGGTGCTTACACCACGTTTGCCAATAATGGCGTGTATGTCACGCCTCATTTCATCCAATCGATTCACGATCATTCCGGCCATAACGTGTATTCAGCCAAACCCGACCAAAAGCGTATTCTTGATCCGCGGGTGAATTATCTAATGGTGAACCTGATGGAAGAAGTGCTGCGAACTGGCACCGGCGGCTCTGTCCGCGCTCGCGGATTTACGCTCCCGGCAGCAGGCAAAACAGGAACTTCGCACGATGGTTGGTTTGCCGGTTTTACCGGAAAACTACTGTGCGTGGTTTGGGTCGGTTATGATGATTACCGCGATTTAAAACTGCAAGGCGCGTATTCGGCCCTGCCCATCTGGACCGATTTCATGAAAAAAGCCCATACGCATCGGGAATACCGGGACGCCGCCGCATTTGCCGCTCCGGATGGTGTTGTCAGCGTACAGATCGATGCCGATACCGGCGAATTAGCTTCCAGCAACTGCCCGGAAACTGTCACGGAATATTATCTGGTGGGAACGCAGCCCACTCAGTTTTGTCATCTTCATAACGGGTTGAGTACGCAGTTTGCTGATTGGCGCACGAACCCCGCCGTGAATGGACCGGGCCTCAACAATTCCATTCCGCCTTACAATCCGCAGCAAACTGCTCCTCTAGCTCATCCTGTTCAGCCAGTCCCGGCGCAGCCTCAGTCTTCGATGGCCGTGCAGCAGCCGGGAACAGTCACGGCTCAATCCGGCGCTCCGGCGCAAAACAATGCTTCTCCGGCGCAGCGGGCGCCAACCCCTGAAAAAGAAAAGAAGCGAAACGTCTTCGACAAACTAAAGGGAATTTTTAAATCAAATTAAGCGAGTCTAAACTGTTTCGCCGCTTCGGGCAGAAGGCTCCCTTCGGTCCGCTCTTTCGATCACGATTGTGAACTGAGCAACCATCGCGGAAATTGTGCCTAGAACTGCCACGAGCGGCGCCGCAATCGCTCCCACTGCCGCTACGCTGATCGGCAGTTCAGCAAAAGTGCGGCCGCGCTTATCTTTCACAATGACCCGCCGTACATTTCCCTCGTGCAGCAATACGTGTAGCTTATCCGCCAGCTCGCGGCCGAGCACTTGAATCTCTTCCACAAAATGTTCGAGCGCCACAGGAACCCTCCCCGCCATTGTAATGCGAATCGGTGAATTTCTGTCTGCTATCGTGTGCATGAGTCCGTTTCCAATCGCGGATTCATCTCTGATGGCATCTAAGCCTTTGTTTTCGCTTTTAAATCAACGCTTTACTAACTATGTCCACGCAAGCGCAGCAATTCGATATTCCGTTCCAGAAATTTACCTTAACTAATGGCTTAACTGTTATTGTTCACGAAGATCATAAAGCCCCAATTGTCGCTTTGAACGTGTGGTACCACGTCGGATCGAAAAACGAAAAGCCCGGCAAAACCGGCTTCGCGCATTTATTTGAGCATCTAATGTTCGGCGGCAGCGAGCATATGCGGGAGCGATACATCGAAGCACTGGAAAGCGTCGGCGCAACCGATCTGAACGGAACCACTAATGAAGACCGCACCAATTACTTCGAAAATGTGCCGGTTTCTGCGCTGGACTTTGCCTTGTTTGCCGAATCAGACCGCATGGGGCATTTCTACAACACCATCAGTCAGGACATTCTGGATTTACAGCGCGGCGTTGTGCAGAACGAAAAGCAGCAAGGCGATAATCAGCCGTATGCGGTGGCGGAAGAACTGATTGTGCGCGCTACCTACCCGTCGCACCATCCTTATGCGCATACGGTGATTGGTTCCATGGAAGACCTGAGCAGCGCTTCGGTGGAAGACGTGAAAGAGTGGTTCAAAACCTACTACGGTCCTTCCAATGCCGTGCTGGTGGTGGCTGGCGACATTACTGCGGCAGAAGCAAAAGAAAAGGTCACGAAATTCTTCGGCGATATTCCGCCTGGGCCGCCCATCGCGCATCAGCAAGCCTGGATTGCGAAGATGACCGGCGAACACCGCGAAGTGGCGCAGGATCGCGTGCCGCTGGCTCGCATTTATAAAGTCTGGAACGTGCCGCAGTACGGCAGCGCGGAAGCGGCTTTGTTAAATCTGGCTTCTTCTATTTTGTCGTCGGGCAAATCGTCGCGTTTGCATAAGCGTTTGGTGTTCGACGACCAGATTGCCGCGAACGTGAGTACTTATCTGGATGCGCGTGAAATTGGCGGTCAGTTTGTGATTTCCGCCACCGCCAAGCCGGCTCAATCTCTCCAAGCTATTGAAAAAGCGATTGACGAGGAACTGGCGCGGTTTCTCGCCGAAGGGCCAACTGAACTTGAACTGGAGCGGGTGAAAAACCAGTACGAAGCAAACTTCATTCGCGGCGTGGAACGCATCGGAGGCTTTGGCGGAAAATCGGACATCCTGGCGCGCAGCCAAACTTTTACCGGAGCGCCGGATGGGTTTAAACAATCATTGGCGCGGATCAAAGCCGCCACCGCCGATCAGATTAAAGAAACAGCGCAGCGCTGGCTTTCCGACGGAGTTTATGTTTTAAGCGTGCTGCCGTATCCTGCCTTGAAAGCGGAAGAAACCGGTTTCGCGCGGGAAACTCTGCCGGAAGTTTCACTCGATGCAGAACCGCAGTTTCCCCCACTCGAACGGACCACTTTATCGAACGGACTGAAGATTATTCTGGCCGAGCGGCACGATATTCCGGTGGTGAATTTCTGGCTGCAAGTGGAAGCTGGCTATGCTGCCGATCATGATGCTATTCCTGGCACGGCGCGTTTGACTGCTTCGCTATTGACCAGCGGCACGAAAACCCGAAAAGCTCTGGAAATCAGCGACGAAGTTCAACTGCTCGGCGCGCAGCTTTCAACCGGCAGCAGCCTTGATTTCACGACCGTTTATCTGTCGGCGCTGAAATCAAAACTGAACCAGTCGCTTGAGCTTTACGCTGACATCATCCAAAATCCGGTTTTTCCAGACAGCGATTTCAAGCGGCAGCAGAGTTTGCAGTTAGCCGCGATTGAAAATGAAAAAGCCACTCCGGTGCAGATGGCTTTGCGTGTGCTGCCGCCTTTGCTGTATGGCGCGAATCATCCTTACTCTTTGCCGCTGACCGGTTCCGGCACAACTGAAAGCGTGTTGGAGATTACTCGCGAACAGATTGCGCAATTTTATGCGGGGTGGTTTAAGCCGAATAACGCCACGCTCGTGATTGTTGGCGATACCACGTTGGAAGAAATCACGCCAAAGCTGGAAGAAGTGTTTGCCGGATGGAAACCAGGCGATGTTCCTGCCGCTGCCGTCAAACGGGTAGAAGGCCCGCAAAAACCGGCTGTTTACCTGATCGATAAACCCGGCGCATTGCAATCGGTAGTGATGGCCGGGGCAGTTGCGCCGCCGGTTGATCCTGCTTTGGAAGTGGCGCTGGAAGCTGCGAACAACACATTGGGCGGAACTTTCAGCGCGCGCTTAAATATGAATTTGCGTGAAGAAAAGCACTGGACCTACGGCGCTAGCACAATTCTGTATGGCACGCGCGGTCAGCGGCCTTACCTGGCTGTCACCAGCGTTCAAGCTGACAAAACCAAAGAAACGGTGGCGGAAATCCTGCGAGAACTCAATGATCTTGTCACCATCAAGCCTGTTTCCGAAGAAGAACTGATCAGAGTGAAAACGCAAACGGTTCTTGAACTGGCCGGATCGCGGGAAACGATGAACTCCATCGGCAGCGCGATTGGTGATCTGGTGGAATACCATCTTCCTGACGATTATTGGAACACCTATCCAGGTCGAGTCAGCGCGCTTGATGAGGCGGCTGTTCACCAGGCCGCAGCCCGGCTGGTTCGGCCCCAGCAAACGATTTGGGTGATTGTCGGAGACCAAGCTTCGATTGAAGAACCGATCCGCTCTCTGCATCTGGGCGAAATCATTCATTTGAATGCCGACGGCAGGCAAATTTAGGCCTTCAATTGACCGCTCACGCGGTTGCTGCTACCGTAGGGATAAACCTTTCTCTGGTGTGACCGCGTTGTCCGGTAGCCCTGCCTGCTATTCAGAACGTTAGGGAAACTTCTGTGTGGGAGGTAGTGTGCATCGAACTGCACTACGCTTATTTTTTCTAGGATTATTTATTTGGACGCTCGCTCTGGTAGCGCAGACGTTTCGTGGCGGCGTGTCAGGCACGGTAGCCGATTCTTCCGGTTCTCCCATTGTGGGGGCTTCGGTTCAACTCGTGGATACGGGAACCGGCCTTACCCGAGCAGCCCAGACAACCAGCGCGGGCGAGTACACTTTTACTGATCTTCCGCTCGGCACTTATCAGGTGACGATTTCAAATCCAGGATTTCAGCAGATTAAGATTGACGCGATTCATGTGGAGGCCGGGCGTGTGATCAGTCTGCCCACCACGCTGCAAGTGGCGCAGCAGGCAACCACCGTGGAAGTAGCCGCTAGCTCCGTGGCCATCGATACTTCTTCTTCTACGCTCACCAGCGTTCTGCCGACGAAAACCATTCTTGATGTACCTTTAAATGGTCGGGACTTCACACAACTCTTGAAACTGAATCCGGGTGTGAATGCTGCCGGTTCGGTCAATGGAACGCGCACAAATTCGGTAGATTGGCAGATTGACGGTGCCGATAACAATGATCTCTGGCACAATTCCGCGGCGGTGAACCAAGGCGGCGTTTCGGGTGTGGCGGGAACCGTTCTGCCCATTGACGCCATCGATCAGTTTTCCCTGCAAACCAACAGCAGCGCGGAAAATAACCGCAACGGCGGCGGCACATTGAACCTGGTGATTAAATCAGGCACTAACGCTCTGCATGGGTCGTTGTATTATTTCAACCGTAACGAGGCTTTGGCGGCTCGAAGCTGGTTTGCTGATCCAACCGCGCCCAATCCGGCCTTACGCAATAATCAGTTTGGCGGATCGGTTGGTGGTCCGATCTGGAAGAACCACACGTTCTACTTCGTCACTTACGAAGAACAATTATTCAACGCCGGAAACTCGAACCAGGACACGATTCCCTCGCAAGCTTGGGTGAATCAGGCTACTGGAGTGTTGAACCGGTATGGTGTTGCTCTAAATCCGGTGATGGCCAACGCGCTTGTGTTCTGGCCCGCTAGCAGCCGTACAGGACCGGCTACCACGCCAAATTACTTTTCCACTGCTCAAAATAAGTACAACAGCTACAACGGCATTGCCAAAATAGACCACATCTTTAATGAACGGAACAACATTGCGATCCGGTATTTTGGCGGAACAGGATCGCAAACGGCTTATATCGGTTCTGCTTTGGAAGATTATTATCAGGTAGCGCCCAGCCGAATGCATAATTTCTCGCTGGTTTACAACGAAGTATTGTCGCCGCAGTGGACCAACCAGATTACGGCCGGCGTGAATTATTTCAAGCAAACCTTTAACGATTTCAACACCGGGTTTAATCCACCTTCGTTTGGCTTTAATACCGGCGTCACCAATCCATCGCTGAACGGCGCGCCGGATATCCTCATTAACGGCTTCAGCGAGGTAGGACTTACGCCACCGCTTGGCCGCATCGACACTACCGGCCAGATCAACGATATTATGACGTACACCCTGGGCGCTCACCAGTTCCGCTTCGGCAGCGAATACCGGCGCAGCCGCTTGGATGTGTTCTATCAACGGAACCAGCGCGGAGTGTTTACTTTTGATGGTTCGCAAGGCCCCTGGTCCAAAGATCCGACGGTGAGTTCTTCGCTGGCTTCCTTATCTGATTTTCTAGCCGGCTATGTAGCTGCCGGTAACGCCGCCATTACGCTGGGAGATTTGCAAAGAAACTATTACATCAATGAGGCTTCGGCCTTCTTTGAAGACAGTTGGAAAGCAACCCGGAAATTAACGCTGAACTATGGCGTGAACTGGATTTTCTCCAGCCCGATTTCCGATCCGACGAACCGCATTTCCACCTTTCTGCCTTCGCAAGGCGGCATCACTTATGTAGGACATGGCATCACTTCGCTGTATCCGCGCGATTGGAACAACTTCGCTCCCCGGTTCGGCTTTGCGTATCAACCAAAAACAAACGGCAAGATGGTGGTGCGCGGCGGCTACGGCATTTTCTACCAAGTGCCGAACGTCAATTATTTTGCGGATAACCGGCCCCCGAATAAGGGTGCAACGGGCATTCTGTCGAACCCGGGAACGCTCGCGCCGGTGTTTGCTTTGAGCAATCCGAATCCGCTGCAAATTCAATATGGTGTTCCTATCTTCGGCAGCAACTCCATCCCGCCGCCTCCTTATGGAGGTTTTTCGGTGGATCAGAATTTCCGCACCGGCTACGTGCAGAACTTCAATACCAACATTCAATACCAGCTTTCGCAAAGCACTGTGTTGCAGGTGGGCTATATCGGAAGTATCAGCTTAAAACTGCCGGTGACGCTTGATATTAACCAGATTCCGCTTGGCTCCACGACGCAAGCATCGCGGCCTTATGCTTCCACTTTTCCCACGCTGCGCGCCATTAACCAGGTGGAATCGGTCGGCAATTCGCATTACAATGCAGCCACAGTGTCGCTCCGCAGCTCGAATCTGAAAGGCTTCACCACCCAACTGAACTACACCTACGGTCACTCGATTGATGATCTGTCGAGCACGCGCGGAATCACTCCGCAAAATAGTTATAACCTGAAGGGCGACTACGGCAATTCTGATTTCGATATCCGGCACTCGTTCAGCGGGTTTATCAGTTATGCATTCCCCAATGCTTCGCACCTGAGGCTGTTGTTAAGCGGTTGGCAAGCGAATTCGCTGCTGACGTTTTACACCGGGCAGCCGTTCAATGTGAAAGTGGGACGCGACAACAGCGGCACGCAAGAATACAATGATCGCGCCAGCGTCATTGGCAACCCCTTTGCCGCAACCCCTGCTGAGAAGCTGCATCAGGCGGTTTACTGGTTTAATCCTACGCTGTGCGGAACAAACGGCGTGACCAATAACTGTTTTGCTATTCCTGCGGCAGGAACCTATGGAAATCTGGCGCGGAACGCGTACTACGGACCGAATACTTATCAGGTGGATTTCTCGGTTTTCAAAAACACGCCGATTAACGAACGCATTTCCACGCAGTTGCGGTTGGAAATGTTCAATCTCTTCAATACCAGGGATTTGGCGCAGCCTAACACAACCCTTACCGGCGGCAGTTTCGGGCAGATACAAAGTACGCTGGGAGCTGCTGCCGGCTCTCCGGGCATTGGCACCGGCGAACCATTTAACATCCAACTCGCTTTTAAGATCCTATGGTAAATTGATTGCAAAGAAGGAGGGTACGAACATCCATTCGTACCCTCAAGTTTTTACTGTTCCAGCTTTGCATCGAGCGTGATTTCCGTATCGTAAAGCTTTGATACTGGGCAACCGCTTTTCGCCTTCTGCACCGCATCCTCAAACTGTTCCTGCGAAGCGCCCGGCACTTTCGCTTTCAACTCCAAATGGCTTTCGGTGATGGAAAAGCCCTCGCCATCTTTTTCGAGGCTGATGGTGCAAGTCGTTTCAAGCGTGTCCGGCTTTAATCCGGCTTGGCCCAGAATCAGCGACAAAGCCATCGTGAAGCAGCCGGCGTGGGCCGCCGCCAGCAGTTCTTCCGGATTGGTGCCTGATCCTTGTTCAAAGCGGGATTTAAACGAGTAGGGCGTGGAAGACAGAATTCCAGTCTGCGTAGTGAGCGTGCCGCTGCCCGAAGTCAGGTCGCCTTTCCATTGGGCTGATGCGTTTCTTTTCATGATTTATTCTCCTAAAACTATGTTGCTTCTTTTCGGTAGACGCTGTTCCGCCCTCCTCTGAGTCATTGCCCCTGCCTGAATCATCAGGGAAGAATGAGTTCCTCCCTGCAATCCAACACTTTTGCCGGCAAACCGGCTGATTCTAAAGCAAACATCCACCCGCTGATACGAGACCGCTGGAGTCCGCGAGCCTTTTCCGATCAATCTGTTTCGGTTTCGGATCTGGAAACTTTACTCGAAGCGGCGCGCTGGGCACCTTCTTCGATGAACTACCAGCCGTGGCGGTTTATTGTGGCGAGAAAAGAAGATGGAGCAGCATTCGAGAAAGTGTTAAGTGTGCTGGTAGAACAAAATCAAGTGTGGGCCAGGCACGCGCCGGTGTTGATGTTGGCGGTGGCGAAAACCACTTGGGACAATGGCCTAGTGAACCAGTGGGCTTTCCACGATGTCGGGCTGGCACTCGGCACTCTCACGGTCCAGGCAACCGCGCTCGAACTGCACGTTCATATGATGGCCGGTTTTGATGCCGATAAAGCGCAGCAAGTGTTTGGGATACCGCAAGACTACCGGGCCATCACCGCTCTAGCGGTGGGCTACCAAGGCGATTCGGCTAACTTGCCGGAACAGCTCCAAAAGCGAGAAGCTGCGCCGCGTGCCCGCAAGCCGCTTCAGGAAATTGCTTTCGGGGAAGCTTGGAACCAGCCTGTTTCGCTGCTGGACTAAACGAACCCAATCGTTACCTCAGAGTCTGGTTGAGCAGCCGGGCTAAGCGCAAACCGCCTTTGGCTAACTGATCGCGGACAACCGGCTTCATGTCGTTGATGTACAGAGTATCAATGTAAGGGCGAAAGTTGGCGATTTCTCCCGGAGCGGTGCGGCAGCTTTGGGGAAACACGACGGGTTGGAGCGGAATGTGCAATCGCCCGTAAATCTGTTCTTTCGCCAATTCGTGAGACTCCCAAGCCCATTTTTCCGGATCGCCTTTGGCCCAACTCTTGCGCTCGCCGCCGGAAAGCCGTCCGATGTAGCCTTCCAAGCTGTCGGATAAGGCCGCATCGTTGGGAGCCATTGTTTTCACAATGCCGCCGTCCCACAAAGCATGAAGGTTTTTAGCGGTTTCAAAAGTTTGAATATGCTCGCAATTGCCGCCCAGGTCGGCATCGGCCGCGGCATGTAACGGCTGGCTCACATCCCCAACAAAATGAATCAGATAGCGGAGCGCGTCTTTGTCGCTGACGCCGGTGGGAGTTCGCTTCGCCAGCTGGCGGGTAAACAGGTCAATGCGGGCCGTGACGCAGTTGTTTTCCGGGCAGCGTTTCGGAATGTCCTTTTTCGAGTCTTGCAGCGCCAAATCAATGTAATGCCATTCGCCGGTTTTGGTTTGTTCCTTGGTTTCGTCCGGCCAAATGGAAGCGGCAGCCATCGCGTTGGCGACTTCTTCCGGGGTGTCACGTACCCCCAGAATCTGGGCAACCCGGGTGCGAGTGGCTGGACGAAGATAAGCAGCGGCCACACGGGCCACCGTTCGATGGCCGGTTTCCCACCAGCCGAACGAGGGCAAGGCTAAAAGATAACACAAGATGAGAGATAAGAAAGAACGCAAGTTCATGATTAGCAGTTAATAAGACAAGGTGAGAACACTTACCTACAAAGAATATCAGCGACGAACAAACGAAACCAATCTAGGAAGCCGAAAAAACTTGAGTGTGAAAGACTAAAATTGTTGCAGTGAGATTCACTAAGGTGCTAATATGCTTTTAGCGAGGTTTTCTTAAACATATGGATTTCAATCGGCTGACGGAAAAATCACAAGAAGCAATCCGGCAGGCCCAGTCTCTTGCAATCCGAAATTCCAACCAGCAGGTGGACGTTGAGCATCTCCTTCTAGCTCTGCTTGAGCAGGAGGGTGGTTTGGCTCCGTCGATTTTGCTGCGGGCTGATGTGGCGCTGGAGCCGCTGCACCGGCGTTTAGTGCAGGAAATTGACAAGCTTCCCAAAGTGACCGGCAGCGCGGGCGCTGCCGACCAGGTGTATGTGACAAACCGGCTTTCGCGCGTTCTAACCGATGCCGAAGCCGAAGCAAAGCGCCTCAAAGATGAGTACGTTTCGGTGGAGCATCTGCTGCTCGCCATCAGCGCGGAAAACGGACCGGCGGGCAAGATTCTGAAGGATTTCGGTCTGAGTCGAGATCGATTGATGAAGGCGTTATCGGAGGTTCGCGGCAACCAGCGCGTGACCACGCAGAACCCGGAAACCACCTACGAGTCGCTGGAAAAGTATGGGCGTGATCTGACCGAACTGGCCGCTAAGGGTAAAGTAGACCCGGTAATTGGCAGGGATGAAGAGATTCGGCGGGTAGTTCAGGTTTTATCGCGGCGCACCAAAAACAATCCGGTGCTGATCGGCGAACCCGGAGTTGGCAAAACAGCCATTGTGGAAGGCTTGGCCCAGCGCATTGTGCGGGGCGACGTGCCGGAAGGTTTGAAAGAGAAAAAGGTTGTGGCGCTCGACATGGGCGCGTTGATTGCCGGAGCCAAATTCCGGGGCGAGTTTGAGGAGCGGTTGAAAGCAGTTCTGAAGGAAGTGCAGTCTTCCGAAGGGCGCATTATTCTGTTTATCGACGAACTGCACACCGTGGTGGGAGCCGGTAAAGCGGAAGGCGCGATGGATGCAGGCAACCTGTTGAAGCCAATGCTCGCGCGAGGCGAGCTGCATTGCATCGGGGCGACGACGCTTGATGAATACCGCAAGTACATCGAAAAAGATGCGGCGCTCGAACGGCGTTTTCAGACTGTGTTTGTGGATCAGCCGTCGGTGGAAGACACCATTTCCATTCTGCGCGGCTTGCGGGAGCGGTATGAATTGCATCACGGCGTTCGCATTAAGGATGCGGCACTGGTCGGCGCGGCGGTGCTTTCGAATCGTTATATTACGGATCGTTTTTTGCCGGATAAGGCGATTGACCTGATGGACGAAGCAGCGGCCAAGCTGCGCACCGAAATTGATTCGATGCCGGCGGAGCTGGATGAACTGCTGCGGCGCACGATGCAGCTTGAAATTGAGCGCGAAGCGTTGAAGAAAGAATCCGATGTCGCTTCGAAAGATCGCTTAAGCAAGCTGGAGCGCGAGTTGGCGGATCTGAAAACCGGATCAAGCGCGCTGCAAGCGCAGTGGAAGAGCGAAAAAGAAGCGGCGCAGCGGGTACGCACTCTTCGTGAACAACTGGACGACGTCAAAATCCAGATTGCGCAAGCGGAGCGGGCATACGACTTAAACAAAGCCGCTGAATTGAAGTACGGCAAACTGATTGGGTTAGAAAGACAACTAGCCGCGGAAGAAGAAAGAACCACCGGGCGAGCAGGCAATGGACGGCTGGTCAAAGAAGAAGTGGATGAAGAAGATATTGCCTCGGTGGTCAGCAGATGGACGGGCGTTCCGGTTTCCAAGCTGCTCGAAGGCGAAATGAAAAAACTGCTGGCGCTTGAGGACGAACTGCATGAGCGGGTGATCGGCCAGGATGAAGCCGTGCAGGCAGTGTCGGAAGCAGTGCTGCGGGCGCGGTCGGGATTGAAAGATCCGAACCGTCCCATCGGCAGCTTCATGTTTCTGGGGCCGACCGGCGTAGGTAAAACCGAACTGGCGCGGGCCTTGGCGGAGTTCCTGTTTGACGACGAACGGGCGATGATTCGCATCGATATGTCGGAGTATCAGGAAAAACATACAGTGTCGCGCTTGATTGGCGCGCCTCCCGGATATGTGGGCTACGACGAAGGGGGTCAGTTGACGGAAGCGGTTCGCCGCCGGCCTTATTCAGTGGTGTTGTTCGATGAGATTGAAAAAGCGCATCATGACGTGTTCAACGTCCTGTTACAAGTGCTGGATGACGGGCGACTAACGGACGGGCAGGGAAGAACGGTCGATTTTAAAAACGTAATCGTGATTATGACGTCGAACATAGGGAGTCATAAAGTACTTGACTACCACGGCGCATATTCCGGCCAGGAATACAAACGAATGAAAGAAACAGTTCTTGGTGAGCTGCGGAACGCGTTTCGTCCTGAATTCTTGAACCGGCTGGATGAAATTATTGTTTTCCACGCGCTGGATGAAGAGCACTTAAAGCAGATTGTCGATATTCAGTTGGCAGGTTTGCGGGCGCGACTGGGGGAACGGCATATACAGCTTCAACTCACGGATCGGGCGCGCACGCTGATAGTTCGGGAAGGCTACGATCCCACTTACGGGGCGCGTCCTTTGAAGCGGGCGATCCAGCGCGAAATCGAAACTCCGCTGGCGAAGCGCATCCTGAGCGGAGAAGTTCGTGATGGCCAGCTTATTGATGTGGATGTGGATGCGGATGAGGAGAACACTGGTCTTACTTTTAAGACCAGTGTTCCTGAACCGGCTGAAGTCGTTCATACTTAACCGGAAAATGATTACTACCGATAGGGCTGTGTAGCGCGTCGTATCTAGTGAAAAGGTAAGAAAGGATTTTGGGAATGGCTAAGGAGATACAGTTTCGCCGCTCAACTGCAGTATTAACGCTGCTGGCGGCATCCCTGGGCGGCGGGGTGATTGCCGCTTTGATGGTGGCCTCGCGCGCCGGCGCGCCGGTGCAGATGACGGCGAGCGCGGCCAGCCCTGCGCCGGCGGCAATGATGGCGGCAGCGGGTTCTGCTGCCGCGCCTTCCGCTTCGTATGCGGACATGCTGGAAAAGGTGACGCCGGCAGTGGTGAGTGTATACACGACGCAGGTAATCAAAGCAGGCGATCGCGATCAGCAGCAGATGCCGGGTATTTTTAACGACCCGTTCTTCCAACAGTTTTTCGGACACGGTGGCGGCATGGGCCGGGGTGGAAAGCCGCGCGATCAGGTGGGCCATGCGCTGGGCTCGGGCGTGATTGTTACTAAAGACGGCTATGTTCTGACAAATAATCATGTGGTGGACAAAGCCACTGACGTTCAGGTCGAGTTGCTGGATGGCCGAAAGATTAAAGCAAAAGTGGTCGGCACCGATAAGGATACTGATGTGGCGGTGCTGAAGATTACCGCGCAGGATTTGCCGACATTAAGCTTTGCGGATGCGACCAAGGCGCGGGTAGGAGATTTAGTATTTGCAATTGGTAATCCGTTTGGCGTGGGCCAGACCGTGACGATGGGTATTGTGAGCGCGAAAGGGCGCGCGCCGACCGGTATTGAAAGATTTGAAGACTTCATTCAAACCGATGCCGCCATTAATCCCGGCAACTCGGGCGGCGCCTTAGTAAACGCGAATGGCGCGTTGGTTGGGATCAATACAGCGATCCTCGCCAACGGTTCGGAAGGTAATCAGGGCATCGGCTTTGCGATTCCGGTAAATCTGGTGAAGAATGTGATGGATCAGTTAGTGAAGACCGGCAAAGTGTCACGCGGCTTTATCGGGGTGGGTTTGCAGCCGATTACTCCTGATCTGCAACAGACGTTTGGCCTGTCCACCACGCAGGGAGCTTTGGTGCGCGAAGTGGAACCGGGAAAGCCCGGTGACAAAGCAGGATTGAAGCCGGGCGATGACATTGTGGCGATTGACGGACAGCCAGTGGTTGACCCCAATGGCTTAACCATTGCGGTGATCCAATTGACTCCTGGTTCGGTGGCGCATTTAGATGTGCTGCGTGGTAGTCAAAAGATGAAAGTGGACGTTACACTGGTGCCGCGTCCCACGGAAGACAAGCAAGCGCGCAACAGCGGCGAAAACCCTGGCTCTAATGAGAGCGCGCCAAGCGCCCTCGAAGGCGTTTCGGTTGAGAATCTGACGCCGGATGTGGCACAACAAATTGGTGTTGCGCCATCCACCAAAGGAGTAGTAGTAACCAGCGTTGATGAAGGCTCGCCGGCAGCCGAAGCGCAGTTGCAGCGCGGCGACGTGATTACGCAGGTGAATCGTCAGCCGGTGGCGAATGAAAGCGATTACAACCGCTTGGTGAAGCAGGGCAAAGGCAGTTCTATTCTTTTGTATGTAAATCACCAAGGCAGCAACGTTTTTATCGTTGTGCCATCTAAATAACTACGCAGTTGGTTGAGCAGGGCCTGGAATCGGGATGCTCGGTTCCAGGCCCTTTGTTTTACGGGTTGGGAAATTTGGCAAAGGTTTTATCCGGTTTTAAGAGTGGATTAAAAACTCTGGCCGGGAAAAGGAGTTCATAATGGCAACAAACGGAGTGCAGACCTTACCGGTTCTGCCGTTGAAGAACACGATCCTGTTTCCGGGATTGTTGTTGCCTCTTTCAGTGGGGCGTGAAAGCTCCCTGGCAGCCGTGGAAGCTGCTTTAAAAACAGAAGGAAAAGAAGTTATCCTGGTCGCGCAGCGCGATTCGCAGGTGGAAACCCCGCAACAGGATGATTTATATACAATCGGCACTAAAGCCGTAATCCGCAAATCGTCGCGCCAAGGCGACGAGATGATGGAGATTCTGGTGCTCGGCATTGAGCGCGTAGTAATCGTCAAGATTGAATCAGGCGATTATCTGCAAGCGCGTTTCCGCGATTTTCCGCTGCCGCAGGATACCGGTTCTGAACTGGAAGCGCTGCAAGGCGCATTGCTGGAACTAGCTGCGAAAGCCGTTGCTTTAGCGCAGCCGCAATCTGCGGCAGAGTTAACTCGTATGTTGGCGGGCAACGATGATCCGCTTCGCCTAGCTTACTTGTTAGCCAGTATTTTCAGCCTCGACATCGCGAAAGAACAGAAGCTGCTTGAATCGGAAACGCGCGTTGACGCGCTGCGATTGATTCACCGCTACCTGGCGCATGAGCTGCAGGTGCTCGAACTGCGGCAGAAGATTGCCTCCTCGGCTCGCGATGAGATGAGCAAGGAACAGCGCGATTACTTGCTGAAACAGCAGTTGCGCGCCATTCAACAGGAGCTTGGCGAAAAGGACAGCGAAAAGGCCGAGCTTGACCTGCTGCGCGAACGCTTCGAAAAAGCGGAATTACCGGAAGAAGCCAAGAAGGAAGTGCAGCGCGAACTGCAAAAACTGGAGCGCATTCCGGCGCAGTCGCCTGATCATCACGTGACACGCACCTGGGTAGAGTTTGTTCTCGACCTGCCCTGGAACACGCTGACGGACGACAATCTGGAAATTGCCCACGCCCGCGAGGTGCTGGACAACGATCACTTCGGCTTAAAAGAAATCAAGGAGCGCATTCTTGAACACTTAGCCGTGTTGAAGCGCAACCCTGACGCGAAAGCGCCGATTCTTTGCCTAGTGGGACCTCCCGGAGTCGGTAAAACTTCGCTTGGGCAGTCTATCGCCCGCGCCTTGGGACGCAAGTTCGAACGCATGAGCCTGGGCGGTATGCATGACGAAGCGGAACTGCGCGGACATCGCCGGACTTACATCGGCGCAATGGCTGGCCGCTTGATGCAGGCGATGCGGCGGGCCGGAGCACGAAACCCGGTGTTGATGCTGGACGAAGTAGACAAGCTGGGCCGCGACTTCCGGGGCGACCCGGCAGCAGCGCTGCTCGAAGTGCTTGATCCGGAACAGAACAAAACGTTCCGCGACAATTACCTGGACATGGCCTTTGATCTTTCAAAGGTGTTGTTCGTGACCACGGCGAATACCCTCGATACCATTCCGCAGCCGTTGCTGGACCGCATGGAAATTCTGCGGCTTTCCGGTTACAGCGAGGAAGAAAAGCTTCAGATTTCGAAGACGTATCTGATTCCGCGTCAGTTGAAAGAAACCGGATTGACGATTGAACAGATCGAGTTTACCGACGCAGGCATTCAAGGTTTGATTCGCGGTTACACGCGGGAAGCCGGATTGCGGCGGCTGGAGCGGGCTATTGGCCGCGTGGCGCGCAAGGTGACATTGCAGATCGGTGAAGGTAAAACGGATAAAGTTGTCATTGTTCCTGACAGCCTCAGCGACCTGCTCGGACCGGAGATGTTTTCACAGGAAGAAATGCGTAAGCTTCTGCCGTCCGGCGTGGTCACAGGACTGGCCTGGACGGAAGCAGGCGGCGACGTGCTGTACATCGAAACAGCCATGCTGCCGGAAGGCAAGGGCTTGACGATGACCGGCCAGCTTGGCGAAGTGATGCAAGAGTCGGCTCGGATTGCGCAAAGCTACATCTGGGCGCACGCGGCGGACTTGGGCGTCGATCCGAAAGTAATCAAGGACAACGGCGTTCACGTTCACGTGCCGGCAGGCGCAATTCCGAAAGACGGGCCTTCGGCCGGCGTGACTATGACTACTGCAATGGCTTCGCTGTACACCGGGCTTCCGGCGAAAAGCGACACGGCCATGACCGGTGAAGTTACGCTGACCGGTTTGGTTCTGCCGATCGGCGGCGTGAAAGAAAAAGTGCTGGCTGCCCGGCGAGCGGGCATGAAACGAGTGATTCTGCCGATGGCTAACAAGAAGGATCTTCGCGAACTGCCGGACCATGTTCGCGCGGAAATGGAGTTCAAGTTCGTGGACCGCGTGGAGCAGGTTCTGGAGTTGATGATTCCGGGGCTGCAGATGAGCCATCTAGCAATCGCCAGCTAAACGACACATTAGTTAATTATTGGGGCCGAAGGAAATAATCCTTCGGCCTTTTTGTTTTTCTTGTACGATGGAGTACATAACTTCACTCTCAAACAATAGTACGGGGAGCGCATTCTTGTTTCCTGCGTACTTTTAAATTCCTATGCCTGAACCGCTTCGCTGCGATCATCCGGCCCAAGCCGACCATGCCCAGCTTTACGAGATGCTGGTGGCGGAGTTGACCGATTTTGTGGTGTTCCTGATGGACCCGGAAGGCTGCATCGTGAGCTGGAATCCGGGCGTGGAGCGCATTATCGGCTACCGGGAAGCGGAGTGGATAGGACAATCCGCCCGTATCATCTTCACGCCGGAAGACCGGGCAGCCGGAATACCCCAAGAAGAACTGGCTAAAGCCCGGAATGAAGGGCGCTCGCCTGATATTCGCTGGCATCAAAAGAAAGACGGCAGCAGGTTTTATGTTGACGGCACGCTAGTGGCCCTAAAGGATCAGAGCGGAAAACTTTTAGGCTTTTCCAAGGTAATGCGGGATGTGACGGAAAAACAACGCATTCAGGATGAGTTGGAAAGCGCGCACGAGGAGGTTCACGGCATTCTGGAAAGCATCACGGACGGCTTTATCGCGCTGGACCAGGAATGGCGATTTACTTACGTGAATGCCGCCGGCGAGAAGCTGCTGGGTGCGCCTTGCGAGGAACTGTTGGGACGTAATCATTGGGAAGTTTTCGCGCCCACGCTCGGCACGGCTGTGGAATATGAGTTTCGCCGGGTCGTTCGCGATCAGGTGTCGGTTGAGTTTGAGATGCTGTACGAGCCTCGGCAGCGGTGGTTCGCTGTGAAGGGTTATCCAACTCCGCAGGGAGGCTTATCTGCTTACTTCCAGGACGTTACTGAGCGCAAGAATGCCGCTGAAGAGATGCAGCGGCAGTGGCGCACTTTTGACACGGCATTGTCCCATATGCCAGATATTATCAGCATCTTTGACTTAGAAGGACATTTTACCTATGCGAATCGGGCAGCGTTGGCTTTATTTCAAAGGTCCTTAGAAGAGGTAATCGGAAAGGGCGTGCATAAGCTTATCTACCCATCGGAACTGGCCGCGAAGCTGCAACAGCAGATCAGGGAAGTCATCATGACCAGACAGTCGGTGCGTGATGAAACGCCTTATCCGGTGCCCGGTCTGAGCGGAGCAGTGCGCGATTATGAATACATTTTCAGTCCTGTTTTCTCGACGGACGGCACGATAGAAGCAGTTACTAATTCAACGCGGGATATTACTGAACGCAAGCAGGCGCAAGCAGCGCTGGAACGCCAAGCGCAGGAGTTAGCGGACTCAAACGCGGAACTGCAACAGTTTGCTTATGTGACAAGCCACGATTTACAGGAACCGCTCCGGGCGATGGTGAATTTTTCGCAGTTGCTGATGAAGCGCTACGGCGGGCAGCTTGGAACGGATGCCGATGAATTTTTAGGCTATATTATGGCGGGCGCTCAACGTATGAACGGCTTAGTGGAATCGCTCTTAACTTATTCCCGGGTGCTGCATTTCGATCAAACAGCGTTTGCGCCGGTGTCGCTGCAAACGGTGGTGGACTGGGCGGTGATGAATCTGCGCACCGCGATTGACGAAAGCGGAACTGTGGTGTTGAGCAACAATCTGCCTACCGTGCAGGCCGATCAGGTGCAACTGGTGCAACTGTTTCAAAATCTGATCAGCAACGCAATCAAGTACAGAAAGACCGGAGAACCGCCGCGCGTTCAGATATCAGCCAAGCGCGCAAAGAATGAATGGATTATTGCGGTGCAGGATAACGGCATGGGCATTGAAAAACAATATTCAGACCGCATCTTCGGCGTGTTCAAGCGGTTGCATGGAAAAGAAATTCCCGGCACCGGAATCGGCCTTGCCATCTGCAAGCGCATTGTGGAAAAGCACAACGGACGCATTTGGGTGGAATCCCAGGCTGGCGAGGGATCAACGTTTTATGCGGCGCTGCCCTCGCCGGTTTGATTGCTAAGGAACAAAAACTTCCAGGCGAACTGAATAAGTGACAGATTGGCCCGGCTTCAAACGCACCATACCGGTGTTCTGGGCCTTCCATTCTTTGCCGAAAGGATCTCCCCAGTTGAACTGCGGTTCGAAAGCGACAAACTGTTTATCAGGCGGCGCATAAGCCTGAAACGCGGAAATCTCAGGAGAAACGCTGACGATGCGGAGGCCGTATCTTGCCGCCGGATCGACGATTTCCGCAGCAATCGGATCGCTGCTGTTTCGATCAAGATCCACAAAACAGTCATCGTAGAAGTTCTTCGCTAAAGCAAGACCGTTCGTTTGGTTGAAAGCGTATTTGCCGCTCATGGGAACGAGTTTGCCGGTGGGAAACACATCATCGTAATTGGTCACAGCAACAAGTTTCTTGGCCGGAATTTTCAAGCGGGCCTGTTCGCGCTGGCCGCTCGGCAAAGCGAAATACGGGTGCCAGCCGATGCCGACCGGTTCATCTTCAGTGCCGGTGTTTTTCACGGTGACGATGAAGCCGAAGCCTTGGGTATTCAACGTGGCCTTGATATCAACACTCGACTTCGAAAGCCAGTGGCCGCCGAAATCACCGGCATCGAGCGTACCTTCTACGCTCGATTCATTATCGCCAGGATGCAGGGCGACGTTGTTGAAGGCGTCACTGTTAATTAAGCCGTGTATGGAATGGATTTCCGCGTCCGGTTTCTTGCCTTTGAAGTTAGCCGGCAGGGTAACGGTTTTTCCATAAATGGTAGTTTGCAGCGTTTTCTTATCGGCGGATAATTTTCCTCTAATACGATTGGCGAACGGCACCAGAATAGCGCCGCCGGCACGAAACGAGCCGTTGCCGAAAACGTCTTCGCCTTCGCCGTTCATCAACTGACTGGCTTGATCGAGGGGCGGGGAAGCCAGCACATCAACTACTCCCTTACCGGGCAGGTAAGCTTGCACGCGAAACGTGTTCATGCCGCGGCCCGGCAGAATGTCGGCGCTGATAATCTGCGGCTTTGTTTGGTCAGCAGGCTGCGGTTGGGCCAGATGCACCGCCTTTTTCCCGCCGACCGTGACGTTGGTTTCTTCGGCGGTGAAATGCGGAGCGGCAGTTGTTTTCTGCGCTTCTTCCGGCGGCTTGGAAGGCGAGCAACTGAGCGTGAGCAGAGCGAAGGTCAGAGAAAAAGCAGTTTTCGCGGAAATAGAGGAATGTTGCATTGGGCGTTTTGCCATAAATCGTACCCAGAGATGATATCGCGGCGGCGGGAAAGATTTGGAAATGGATGAGTTTCGGGCGCCAGTCTAGCTGAAATTGTTACGATTTCAGGAGATATTGCTGTAGCTTCGAATCTTCTGTTAAGTGAAGCCACTCAAGTTAAGGAGATTGGATTGTACCAATGACCATCGAGATTACCCAGCCTGAACTCGAAGGCCTCATGGTCCAGAGATTGAGCGATGGCACATTTCAGGATGCGGAACAAGTAATTTTGGAGGCACTGCGCTCTTCTGCCGCGCAGGCCGAAGTCGACCGTAAATATGCGATTGCACGCTTAAAAACTTTTGCGCAACGCCACGATCTTTCGCTCAACTTAACACTTCACGAGTTGCGCGAAGAAGCGCGACCATAATGAACTTCGTAGCCTTATGTAGGCTATTTGACTAATTCCAATCTGTAAGCCACACTCAAATTTTCGCCTTGTATTCTCCTTTTGAATCTGATAATCTTCGGGGTGCCAAGATTTTGGCCGGAGGTTTCCATGCAGATAAAAGAAATGCTTTTACCTGAATTCGATCAGGAAATGAAGAACACAAGGAAGATTCTGGAGCGTGTTCCAGAAGACAGATTTGGATTCAAACCACATGAGAAGTCGATGAGCTTAGTGCGACTCGCTCATCATGTTTCAGAAATACCTTCCTGGACGAAAGGAACAATGGAAGTAGAAGTGTTAAACCTTGATTCCGGGATGATTCCGGGTTTACGCGAATCGAAGCAGGAGATGTTACGCGCATTTGACGAGGCAGTAGCGGAAGGCCGGCAAGCATTGGCGGAAGCAACCGATGAACAACTCCAAAAAACCTGGACAATGAACTACAACGGCAAGCACATTTTTTCCATGCCGCGCTATGAGGTTATCAGCAATATGATTATCCGCCATATGATTCATCATCGGGCGCAGTTGGGCGTTTATCTGCGATTGAATGATGTAGAACTCCCCGGCATGTACGGGCCGTCAGCGGATGAAATGAATTTTTGGACTGATGCTGCCTAAAGTTTAATTAATGGAGTTCAGGAAACTTGGCTGGGTGGGCTGTGCGTGTTGGGCTTTAGGTGGTAACTGCTGGTGGTGGTGGTTTTAGGATGAGCTTTATGGGCGGAGCAGCCTTTATTTCCTGAACTCTCAATTCTTCACAATTCTTCTAAAGCAGTTACCATGCCAAACACAAATACTCAATAAAATCAATAGTTTGAAGAATGAGCGATGGTGGGGCCTAAGCAATTCTTACCAGGAATATAGAGAATAAGTGGGACAGCGATACCTTTTTGAACCAGCGACCCGGTAGATGTTTCAAATTGGAACTGCGCTGGTAACCTTTATTCGGGCAAATTGGCCGGGGTAGTAGATGTGCGAGCCACGCGACCCTTTTTCGCTTCATCTACTGAAATCTGATAACTTTGCAAGGTTGTCCCCAACACGCGTTCCAGCACAATCTTGGCGTTAGCATATTGCGCGGTGGCCGAGATTTCGTTTGATTTTGCAGTAGCCAGATCGCGCTGCACTTGAATCACTGCGTAAGTGGTGGAAGTGCCAAGCTTATATTTTTTCTGTTCGGCGGAAACTAGTTGTTCTTCGAGAATGCGGCTTTGCAGGGCAGCCCGATAGCGCGTGTGCGCTTGCTGCAGCGCGATGGTTTGGTTTGAAATATCTACTGCGACTTGATTCATATCTTTCTGCGTGCGCAGTTCGGTTTGCCGCAGTTGCAGTTGGTCGATGCCGTAATCGCCCTGGGCGATGTCATTCCGAATGTTCTCGTTGTAAACAGCGGTAATGCGCTGGCTGGGAAAGTTGCGGCGGAAAACCTGTTCTACTGCGTTTCCGAAACCGCCCAGGTAGTAAGCGTCCGGCGGAGGTACTTCAGTGGCGATCGGGTTCGTTTTTCCGCTTAAACCTTGCGCGGAAACCGATCCTATGGCGCGGAGAACAGGCAAAACGCCGTTAGCTGTTCCCAAAGCCGAAGTTCTGGTGTTTCGCAGATCGATCTGCTCCGCGCTCAAATCAAAACGGCTTCCCAAAGTCTGTTTCAACAGAGTTTGAATCGGAGGCAGATCCACCGCTTCCGGCACCTGAATATGATCAAGCGGAACAATGTGAACATCAGCAATCACCGGATCGCCGGAGCCGCGGCGGCTCAATGCATCTTTTAAGCGAACTTCCTGTTGTAGCGCGGCGGATTGGGAAAAAATAAGATCGCGCTGGCTGGTGGCTACCTGCGATTCAGCTTGAGTGATATCTATCGGAGCTAAGGTGCCGATCTGCACCTGTTTTTTGTTGTCGTTATAAAGCTGCTGAGCGAGATCGTAGGAGCCTTGTTTGGAGCGGACATCTTCCAAATCGCTGACCAGGCCCCAATATAAGGTTAGTACGTTCGACACAACGGAAATGATCTGTGTTTGAAACGTCAAATCCGAAACATTAAGATTTTGCTTAGCGACAATAATCTGCCGGGAGTTCACGGCGATGCCGAAGCCATTTAATAGATTATGAGAAATGCTTAGACCCAGGGTCGGCGACGAAGTGGGATTCAGATTGTTTGTCAGCGCGTTCTCGTTCAAGTACTGATCGTTGAACGAGAGCGTGGCCGAGCCGCCTGTAATTAACCCTTGGGAAAGGGAGTTGTTGAAAACTTTGGTATTGTCAATCAGATCCGACACGCCGCTTAAGAAAGTGCTGTACTGAGGAGTAGTTCTGTGTTGAAAGCCGATTAGCCCTAAATAAACAGCATCTAAATTCTGCGTAACAGGGCCGATCTGGGAAATAGTTGCGTTTCCCGATCCGGCTGAACCTGTGCCGCCAAAATTGTTACCGTTATTACCTACAATGCTGGCGGTTCCCTGAACGCCTTGCCCGGCAGTGACGCCGAAATTATTGTTCGAAACCGTATTTACGCCGCGAAGCGGGCCGCCAGCTTCGGCGCGCTGTACGGCCCAAAACGAAAGCAGCGGACTGTAACGCTGAATCTCCAGGTCAATGTTGTTTTCAAGCGCCAAGGCAATGGCGTCCTGAACCGTTAAATAAAGATTATTGCCGCGAATCAACTGAGAAAACCGATTCGCATTTTGAACGTTGATGGGCGGAACAGAAGTAGCCTGGTAGGGCCGGACAAAAATAGGGGCATGCGGCTTATCTACCCGCACGTTGCTTTCATCGGCAGCTTGAACAGGCAGCAGCGGCAACGACGAACAAAGAACAACGGCAATGGCCCGGCGAATCCGAATGAGCAAAGTATTCGTCATGGGTTGCTCATTGATTGGGTGCCGATTGCGGAACGGCTGGTTTGTTTTCATCGGGAGCGGTAGGCAGCTTGTCCGGTATTCCTGATACGCGGCTCACTTTGCCTTGCAGCGCTTCATCAATAACGATATTATTTGCGGTGAGAGTGCGGCCCAAAGATTGATCCAGGGCGATTCGGGCATGAATAAAAGTGGCTTGGGCTTGAACTTCGTTGCCTTGAGCAGTTGCCAGATCCCGTTGAGCTTGAATCACCTGGTAAACAGTGGACGCGCCCAGAGCATATTTTTTCTTTTCCGCGTCAAGGGTCTGCTGTTGCAGAACGCGTGCTTTCACGGACGCTTCGTAACCGGCGCGGGCCTGGCGCACGCCAATTACGGCATTCTGCACATCCACTCGAATCAGATTCACGGAACGCTGCAATTGCAATTCATTCTGCCGCAAGGTAAGCTGGTCCGTCACATAATCGGCTTGGCTGGCGCGATTGCGAAGCGGAATGTTCAGGGAAAAACCCGCCGAGTACGAAGGAAAATTACGCCGGAAAAGCTGGCTTAAAGCATTGCCGTAGCTGCCGGTAAAGTAAGCGTCGGGCACCAACGGAAAGCCGGTGACAGGATTAATATACGCTCTGGGCTGACCGGTTAAGCCGTTGTTGGTGAGTTCCGCAAAGGCCTGAATGGTAGGCCGCAGATTATTTCTGCTGCCGACCATGTTTGCTTTGGTGCTTTGAATATTCAGCCTGCTTTGCTGAAGTTCGGGACGGTTATCAGTCGCTTCCTGCACGAGCTGGGGGATTTCCGGAAGGCTGTCGGCGTCCGGCACTTGAATCTGATCAATCGGCACAATGCGAACTTCAGCCAGCGTCGGACTAGCCACGCCGTTTTTGCTTAATGAATTTTTGAGGATGGTTTCCTGCTGCAGAACATTGGTTTCTGCGACTAGAAGGTTCTGCTTATCGGTGGCGACTTCGGCTTCCGCCCGCGTCACTTCAATCGGGGCCAGAGTGCCGATCTGCACCTGTTTTTTATTGTCCTCGTATAAGCGCTGCGCGGTATCGAGGGCTTGCTGGGCAACGCGCACATTCTGATCAAAGGCGACAAGATCCCAATATAAATTCAGCACCGAGGAAACAGTGGTGATGAGCTGCAATTGAAATTGAAGATTGGAAATCTTTATATTATTTCTGGCAATGCGGATATTGCGGCTGTTCACGGCGGCCCCGAAGCCGTTCAGCAGGTTTTGTTGAATGCTGAAATCGATAAGCGACGTGATGGACGGATTCAAAACGTTGGTGAGAATGTTCTGCCGCTGCCAGGTGTTGTTGAACGAAAAAGAATAATTTGTTCCGGAAACAAAGCCTTGCGAGTAATTCACGTTATAAACGCGCTGGCCGGTTTGAATGGCGTTTACAATCGTGGAAAACGTGTTACTGGTGGGATTGGTGCTATGCCCAAACGCAAGAGTTGCGGAAAGATTCGGATCGAGATTCGGCAGAGCGGGACCGATGGAGGAAACCACCGCTCCGCCGGAAGTAACGGTGACGTTGTTGCTCAACGAGGACACGTTGCTCACGCCGGTGCTGCTGACGCTGGTGGCGCCGGAAGTAACCGCCGTGGAAACATCGCGCAAAACGCCGCCGCCCTTGGCTCGCCGCAGTACTTCATTCGCGAGCACCGGGCCGTAGCGCTGGATTTCGATATCGAGATTGTTTTCAATCGCCAAAGCCACCACGTCGGGCGCGGCCAGGTAAAGCTTGCCTGCTCGGATCAGCGTTTCCAGGCGATTGGAATTGTTAAAATTCGCCGGCGGAACAAAGCGCTGTCGGTACGGGCGGATAATGGCCCAGCCGCGAGCCGGTTCAATATAGATAGAGTTTTGCGCCGTCAGGGTGGAACACAAAATCACAAGCGCGCTGAACAGCGAAAAAGGAACTCGGAGTCGTTTCATCAAAATCTTAATAGATCCTTGCAAGGCTCAACAAGTATAGTCAACTGTCCTATCAGACTAGGCCATCGCAGTAGTAAACGGAAAGAACGAGGCGCTGGTTCCGAATTTCTCATCGTAGCCTAGCATTGGAAATCTGCCGGACAGGATAAATGGAGGGACTTTTGCATCAACACGGAAATATATGCAATATAGCCGCCAAACCCGGAAATGCGAGAAATCGCGTTTTTGCAGCAGTAATCTTGCGGCGAATGTTTAACACTGTCCGGCTAGTGTTCGATTGTGGGACGCGACTGGCCGCTGGCGACCATTTTCGGGCAGTGGACCCTGGATGGATTCTACTGCGTCAGGTTTTGTCCGCTCAGAGTTTGAGTTAATTTTTCAGCAAAGTTTTCGCCGGATTCAGTTTCCAGAATGCGTTTCTCCACTGGCAAAGCCTCTTCCACCTGTTGAACCAGGCGAAGCAGGCTTTTGATGTTCGATTCAATCAATCGTCCGCTGCCGCGCAGGTTGGGATCGGGCAGAAACATCGTATCAACGCCAAAATCGATGCGTAGATCCTCTTGTTCTTCGGTCGCTAAACTGGATCCATTATCAAAGCCCGTTCCAAACGCGCATAAAAGAATGCGCGTCGGCGCGATTTCCCATTCTTCCCCGTTGTATTGCCAAAGATCCCACCAGGTTTCAAGCTGATAAGCGATATCCGGGCCGCTGTAATCCCGCAAAACTTCCAATATCTCAGCAATCTGAACCGGGCCGTTAATCGCGCGCTCCAATAAAGGCGGCTCAGTGACGCTAAGGGCTTGAATGGTAAGCGTGGATTGCGGCTGTTCGCGCTGCGAAAAAGGAAAAATGGTTAAAAGCTTTTCAAAATAGCGCGTTCGCCAGCTTGCGAGAGCTTCCGGCAGCCAAAGAGATAAATAAAGTTGGTCGGTCACCTTCTTTATTATGTCGCTCCCGGTTTGCAGTTCGATTCGGTTTGCTGCTTTTAACTGAGATACTGGAGGTATGCTGACTGACCTTGTGCAGATTAAACGGCTGGGCGAAAAGCAGCAGGACGAAAACAAACGATTCCGAGCCTGGCTGAAGCGCCACAATTTTGTGGAGCGCCGGTTGAAAGCGATTGCGGAAAACGTGGAAGACCGGACGGACTGCACTGCTTGCGCCAACTGCTGCCGGGTAGCCACCACGCAAGTCAGCGAACGCGATGCCGAACGGCTGGCCCGATTTCTGGGCATGAAGCTGCCGGAGTTTCTACACAACTATACGATGGAAACCGAGGACGAAGGATTGATTTTGAAAAGAACGGAAAACGGCTGCGTGTTTCTGGAAGGAAATTTGTGTTCGGTTTACGAAGGAAGACCGGAAACATGCCATCTTTTTCCGCATCTGGTGAAGGGAAACGGCTCGTTTCTCAGCCGTATGTGGCACATGCCGGACCGCGCTATGTACTGTCCTATCGTGTATAACTCGCTGGAGGAATTTAAACAGGAGACCGGATTCAAAAAGTGACTGCGCTTGCTTTACTCTGCCTGCTGGGGCTGTTCATCGCTCTAGCAATTGCATTCCGGCAATTTCAGCAGGCGGAGCGCTGGCGTAGAACGGCGCAGGAAGCCTTGATTGAAGCGGCGAAAGCAGAAGCCGATGCCGCCGCCGAGAAACGACTGGCAGCGGAGCAGGTGAAACTGCTCGAAAACGCGCAAAATAGGCTGGATCAACATTTCCGTTCCGTAGCGGCGGAAGTTCTGCAAGCCAACAGCCAGCAGTTTCTTGATCGTTCGCGGGAGCAAGTGCAGGGCGTGGTTGCTCCGGTGCAGGACGCTTTGCAGCGCTTCGATCAGAACGTCAGGGATTTGGAACAATCCCGGTCGAAAGCATACGTCAGCATCACTGCTCAGATTAACAGCCTGCTTGATTCCGAGCGCGAGCTGCGCCAATCCACTAACGACTTGAAAAATGTCCTGCGCTCGCCCCAGCATAGCGGGCGATGGGGCGAAGTACAATTGCGGCGGGCTTTGGAAATGGCCGGCATGTTGGCGCACTGCGATTTTCATCAACAAGTGTCGCTGGACGGAGGACGTTTACGGCCCGATGTGGTGATTCATCTGCCGAACGGCAGAAATTTGGCCGTGGACGCGAAAGTGTCCTTGGAAGCATATCTGAGAGCCGTTGAAACGGAGAATGAAGCGGAACGCAACCGGCTGATGGCTGACCATGCCCGGCTGGTGCGAACTCATCTGAAATCACTCAGCGAGAAAAATTATTGGTCGCAACTGGAAGGCTCGCCGGAATTTGTGATTGCGTTTTTGCCGTTGGAATCCATCTACAGCGCCGCTTTGCAGCATGATAATGAATTGTTGAACTTCGGCGTAGAAAAACGAGTGCTGCTTGCTACTCCCACGACGTTGATTGCCGTGTTATTTTCGATCGCGCAAGGCTGGCGGGAGCGGGAATTTGACAATAATTCAAACCGTATTCGGGAATTGGGAAAAGAACTTTACGAGCGGCTGTTGAACGTGCACGGAAATTCGGGTTTGGTTGGGCAGGAACTCCGAAACGCGGTGGATGCTTATAACAGCACCGTTTGGCAGATGGAAAGCCGCGTGTTTGTCACGGGCCGAAAATTCTGCGCTCTGCAGGGCCGGAAGTTTGGCGACTTGGAAGAACTGCCGGTGGTGGATGCCGCAATTAGAATGCCTGCCGTCAATGAATAGGTTAATGGGCCGATTTAATGGATCTTGGGTCACTTTCAATCCATAGATCACTGCAATTCCGGCTGAAAACGTTCCATCTCAACAGAAGCGCGTTTATCGTCACTTATTTCCGGCTCGAAGCGGATTCCGGCAGATAGCGTCTATCATTGAGTTCACCTCTTTACGTTTATGCGATTTTTCCTCTTGGATTGCGCTTCCTTTTCTGCAATCTGAAGTTGGTAAGCGTTCACAATCGACGCAAGCAGGCCCGGGAACCGAGCATCGATTTCCTCGCATCGGGAAGAGTTAATCATTTCCACTCCACGACGCTCGCTGCGGATTAGTCCTGCTTCTCGCAAAATGCGAAAGTGTAGCGAAAGCGTGGATTTCGGAATGGGTTCGTTCAGGATCTCTCGAAATGCTGAGCAGTTCGCCGTGCATCCGGGCCCGGCGAGTTCGGCACAGATTGCTACACGCACCGGATCGGCAAGTGCGTGCAGCACTGCTTCAACGGTGATGTCTTTAATCGCGGGATGGAGAAGGGGCCGCATCTGATCTTGCCTGTAGTCTACTGAACATTCCTTTGCAGTTCAATAGTTCATTATTTCCGAACTAATGAATCTTGTTGGAAGTTCCGCTCATCTCCTCAGCAGTGTTCCTCTTCGTCTTCACGCGATGAGGGAAGCTACAACCACCAAATTGAAACAGGAGATCTCAATGGGAAAGCTGGACGGTAAGGTCGCGGTTATAACAGGAGCAACATCAGGAATGGCACTGGCCACTGCCAAATTATTCGTGGCGGAGGGCGCATACGTCTTCATCACAGGACGACGCCAGGACAAGCTGGATGAAGCGGTTGCCTCGATTGGAAGCAATGTTACGGCGGTACAGGGCGATGCAGCGAAGCTTGACGATCTGGACCGTTTATACGAGACCGTGAAGCGTGAAAAGGGCAAGATCGACATCCTGTTTGCGAGCGCCGGACAGGGCGAGTTAGGGAAGATCGGCGAGATCACAGAAGAGCAATTTGATAAGACCTTTGGCGTGAACGCACGTGGCACGCTCTTCACAGTGCAAAAGGCTCTGCCTTTGTTATCAAATGGCGGCTCAATCATCTTGAACGGCTCGATTGCCTCCCTGAAGGGAATGCCTGCCTTTAGTGTGTACGCAGGAAGCAAGGCCGCACTACGCGCATTCACTCGATCTTGGGTAACAGACTTGAAGGACCGTCATATCCGCGTCAATGTACTGAGCCCAGGCACCATCGACACGCCTGGCCTCGATCCGTTCGGATCGGAGGCTAAGGAGTACTTCGCATCTCAGGTCCCACGAGGCACGATGGGACGGCCCGAGGAGATTGCTACAGCGGCGCTGTTCTTGGCTTCGGATGACTCAAGTTTTGTGAATGGGGTCGAGCTGTGCGTAGATGGAGGGACAGCTCAGATCTGAGATTGTCGCTTTCGCTTCTCATTGAACACTTGACTTAATCGTCAAGATGGTAGCTGCCATTCTCGTGTGTGCTTGCCTAGTTGAGTGGTCCGTTAAGGTTTGGCTCCCTCAACGGACCGCATCGGTTGTTGACAAGCCGACCTTGTGAGGCGATACGCATTAACTCCAAGGAAAGTAACACGAAGGGTTTCTCGCTGGAAAACAAAACCACCACTGCCAATTTAATTTAAATGTTCCGTGATGGAAACATCTCTGTTGAGCGAAAACGTGAGGCGTGTTTCCGCCTGAATCTGAGCCGGTTTTCCGCGAGTGGTCAGCACCGCGCCGGTTCCTGCCGCGCCGCCTGCGCCTGCCCCGATCGCCGCGCCTTTACCGCCGCCCGCTAACGCGCCGATGATGGCACCCAGGGCTGCGCCGCCGGCCACCTCCGCCGCGTCCCGCTTTTTGCTGGCAGGGCCTTCCTGATCCCAAGGCGCTGTTTCGATGTTCAAAGTTTGCCCATCGGTGGTATGCAACTGCGTCAAAACCAAGGCTAGTTCAGCAGTGCCTTTAACCCGTCCGGCTTTATCAGCTCGGGTCACTTTGCCGATTGCCCGGGAGCCGCGGTCAGCAATCACAAAGCCATCAATGATTACCGGACTGACTAAGCTGGCGGTAAAAGTATCGCCAGGGTAATTGGTATTGGTGGATACCGTCTCATTGATGCGCACCGTAATGGATGTGCCTGCTGCGAGGGTTACGGTTTTGGGTTCACGCGGTGGGGGCGGCGCAGTTTGCGTTCCAGGCGGCGGATACAAAGCATCATTTGGTTGTTGCGCAGCAGGCGGCTGCGCGGGCGAGACCGGTTGTGGAGGAACGACGGGAACAGGCGCAGGAACTATCTCAGCTTGAGTTGGCTGGTAGGCAGCCGCGCTTTCGTCCGTTGTTCGCGGACGCGGCGATTTTGCCTGTGCTTGTTCCGCGCCGGGACTGGATTTGCGGCTTTTCGTTTCTGTGCTGCCAACAGGAGCCTGAACAATCGGCTGCTCAATCGAAACCGGATCGGGAGCGGTTTGATAACCCGCCGATGGCTTGGAAATCGGCTGATGAACGGGGGTTGCGGTAGGAGAAACTTGCGCATTGGTCGGCTCCGCTATGGGCTTGTTCCGCAAGGACGTTACCAACATTGTACTGCCGCCGGCTACCAGTAAACCGGATAAGAAAGCGATCAGGATGATGCTCAAGTTTTTCTGCACAACTGCTCCTGTTTAACTAAACGTGCTTCGGGGGAAAGGCGTTACCGGCCATTCTTTTCGGATCTTTCTGTATAACTGAATGGATGGGCTGAGAGCCAACATAATAAACCGGGAGACAGGTAACACTTCTGCAATATCACCCCTATTCTCCTTCCTTTTCAGGCGGACAGCAATGGGCGGCTCGGCTCTGGTGCAGGTGAGAAGGGCAATTTTAGAGGAACTTACAAATCAGACCTCATTCCGCTGTAGTTTCCGTTTAGCCCGTCTTATATACGCAACCAGGAAACATAAACTGGCTTCACGGACTGATTCTGTTTGCCCTTGTTAGCACCATTTGTCGCGCCGAACAAGCCAGCGAGCGGCAGCCTTTTGGAGTTCGCGGCAATCTGGGTGGTTGTCGGAGGCCCAGGCAGTTATCCCATCAGGGCGTATCAGTACGACGCTCAAGGCGAATTGTTCTTTCGCCCGGCCACAAACATACTTCATCCGGTCGCCATATTCACTCGCCAAAGTTTTGAGAGCAGCATCTTTATCAAAGTCGAGCAGTATTCTTTGGCCATCGTGCATCAGTTCGCCAATCCTCGCGCCGTCTTCGAACTCAAAGTTGGGGACGCTATGGCTTACGAGAGGATGATCGTCACCAAGATGGTAATGTGTGAAAACGCCCCACACCCCTCCAGCGATGTAGGTGGCTCCATCGCGCGTATTCATCAGGTCTCGGACAATCGCATTCAGCGCATGGGCATCTGGATCTGGTTTCATTAGGGCGACTTGGGCTCGCGACCAGTCTAGGACCTGCTCCCCAAACGGGCGCCGTTCCGTTTGATAACTGTCCAATAAGCCTTCCGGCACTTTCCCTTGAATTGTTGCGGCAAGCTTCCAGCCCAGGTTCATGGCAGCGCCGGCCAAAAGAACATGCCCGTTCCGGTAAGCTGTGGCCTGCCGTGCTCGGTCTGTCCATGTAAGTGCCTGCATGTAAGGCGTTTATCGTGATGTCGGTGTTCGAGACGCGGCGCAACACCGCTTGCACGTGTTCCAGCGTGATTGGCTCCGCACGATGAGCTACTCCGCCATCAAACTCCACCATCACCAGATAACCTGGCTGCGATTGGAAGTACATGCCAATCGGCGTTAGATTGCGGCCTGGCCGAGCTTCTCCGGATCGGCAAGGTCAACCTGAGCAGAATAGCCGGTAAACTCTGGCTCCGTGCCTGCAAATTCAAAACCGCCCGCCTTACGAACAACACTGCGGCTTCCATCGCAACCCACTAGCCATTTCGCTTGAAATGATTGATCCCCTGCCTGAACCGTCACGCTATCCGCAGTTTGATGGAAGTCAACGATGGCAAACCCGCGCCTAATCTCTACACCCAGGGCTTCTGCACGGCGAGCCAGCATAGATTCAAGCTCCTCCAGAAAAGATCGATGCATTCCGGACCTTTTATATTGACCTGTCAAAGGACAAGGAATGGGCGCTCATAGGTCTTGAAGTCAAGCTTTTTGCGAGGCGCTATCCGGAGGGAAAAGAGAAACTTCGTCAGATTGACAACCACGTTGGAGACAGCATCGACGGGGCATTAACTCAACTTTTCGGCAACTCTGTTCGAGCAGCGGAGAAGCACTTGGGGGATTTTCTCTGCGCTTGTGCTTGAAGCCGATTTGGAACCCGATGTGTTTCCTGAGCGGAAGATGAGAGCCATGCTGGGTACGATTTTCGATGCCCTGTTGGGATTCGGCAATCAAACCATTCAAACCCAGAAAGCTCGTGAGTAGAGCAGGCAGTTTTCTTAACGCCTCTGCGACCTGCGCTTTTTTTAGACCTGTATTCTACAAACATGAATCGCCGCACATTTCTCGGTTTCTCCTCAGTCGCAGCCCTGACCCGCCCGTCCTGGGCCGTGGCCGCCGCCCTCATCAATAAGCGGGAACGCATGCTCGGGTGGCTGGCGGGCCAGAACACATCTTCGTACACCCCTGCCGCTTTTTTCCTCCACTTCGGGAACGATTACAAAACGGGTACCGCTGCCGCGCAACGTCACCGGGAGTTCTTTCATTACACCGACATGGATTTTGTGAAAATTCAGTTCGAGCAAACCTACGCGCGTCAGGAGTTTTTACAGAAACCGGGTGACTGGTCGAAGCTTCGCCTGGCTAAGATCGATTTCTACGAGCCGCTTCTGCAAACCGTTCGGGAACTAGTCAGGACCGAGAAAAAGAATTCATTGATTCTGATGACGCTCTACTCGCCATTCATGTGCGCCGGCCAATGCGCAACTGCGCCTGTGCTTATTCGGCACCTCGAAGAAAATCCGGAGGCTGTGAAAAAAGGGTTGGAAATCCTTGCAGAAAGCCAACTTGTCTTCGTGCATGCCTGCATTAAAGAGGGGGTGGACGGCTTTTACGCTTCTACCCAGGGCGGCGAAGCGAAGCGCTTCAGTAACCCAGCCATCTTCCGTGACTATGTAAAACCCTTCGATCTGGTCTCGATGAAGGAAATTGCGCCGGCTTGTCCGTTCAATATCCTCCACGTCTGCGATTATGTAGCACCTTATGACAATTATGCCGCTTTCTACGACTACCCCGGCCATGTTGTTAACTGCAATGTGAAGTTGACTGATCGGCATCTTTCTGCGCAAGAAGTTACCGCTTCCTTCCAACGCCCTTTCATGGGAGGCATGGACCGTCACGGCATCCTCGCCGTGGGCACGCCGGAACAGGTAGAAACGGAGGTGCGAAGCGTAGTGAAGGGCGCGCCGCGTCCGTTCCTGCTCGGGGCTGATTGCACGGTGGAAGCCAACACGAACTGGGACCGGCTCAAACACGCCATCGCGGTCGCCCATCAAGGAAACATTGCTTAATCGTGGTACGGTCCCCTGAGAAGGTTTGCAAAAAATCACGCGACTGGACTATTGAAAGTTTGTGTTTGATCGATAAGCCAGAAGAGCAGCGCTACAACAGAGATGCTGTTCCATCTGTGAAAAGTCAAAAGAATACTATGTCAGTACGGTTAGTACCTTGGTTGGTTGCCCTCACTTGAAAGGCACTACAACCTATGTCACGCTTTTTACAGATCAGTGTTCTTGTTGAAGGAAGCATGTGTTGCAAAGGGGAGTAAATTGGCACAAAGGATAAACGTCTTCTCCAAATCTGAAACGGAAAGATGCCTGACAGAAAACAGCTTTCCTACACTTCCTCACAACTCAAAAAATGAGGTTTCCAGTTCAACAGCCGCTTTATCGGTGCTGTGTGCTGCATCTGCAAACTGTTCAGTGGTCGATAGCGTTGTCCGAACAGAAGCTACTTGCGATTTGAGGCTACCCGGTGAATTGGCAGAATTATCAGCCAGTCTCAAGGTGCCATTAGAAGTTTTGATAACGGCCTGCTGGATTCACCTGCTGAGGTGTTATTCTTCAACAGAGCAGATTTCAGCCGCGATCATTTTGGACCAGCCCCAAAAGCCGAATCAGGCATTGTTTACCGTTCATCTGCCTGTTGAAACACAAAACTCAGTGGAAGAATGGCTGAAACAAACAGCGGCCAAGTTACAAGCTTCCGGCGCGGAAAAGCCAACTATGGCGGCAACAATCGCCGGCGTGGATACCGTGCTGATTTTTGGATCGCGGGTGGAAGAAGCGCCGTTTTCCGGTCTTGGAGGAAAACTGATTGTTCACGTCCAAACGGACCAGGGAATCCGGATTTCCATTGACGGCAGTGATTCTCGCTTTGGCAGGGAACTAAGGGAAATTCTGCTGGATTGTTTGCTGCACCTTTTGCAGCAACTACCTTCGCGGCGAAGCGAATCGGTTTTGAGCCTGGAACTTGTTTCAAGCGCAATGCAAGCAAAGTACTTACGAATGGGAACACCGTTGAACAGTGCGCCCGAAAACCGCTGTGTTCATCAGTTGATTGCGGAACAAGCACAGCGCACGCCGGACCGGGTCGCCGCCGTTGACGGCGGCAGGCAAATTACTTATCGCGAACTGGATGAACAATCGAATCAACTGGCGCGTTACCTGGCTAAGTTCGGCAGCGGCTCCGAAACGCTGGTTGCGGCGTATCTCAATCGTTCCGTTGATTTATTGATTGCTTTGCTGGCAATTCTGAAGTCAGGCGCGGCATTTCTGCCGCTCGATGTGTCGCTGCCGGAAGGCCGAGTCAACGCGGTGGTGAAGGATTCCGGTGCCATTCTGGTAGTCAGTTCCAGTCAATGGGCTGGCCGCTTGCCGCTGCTTCCAGCCAGAATTGTTTGCATCGACACGGAAAAAAAGATTTGGGCCAAAGAAAACCGGGCTGGCTTATTTTTGCCGTATGCGCCGCAGCACTTGGCTTATGTTACGTACACATCAGGATCCACCGGCAAGCCGAAAGGGGTGATGATTGAACACCGCAATCTGACTGCTTCGCTGGCTGGAATGGACCAGATATTGGGAACAGAAGCCGGCGTTTGGCTGGCGATGGCGAACATTTCGTTTGATATTTCCATCACCGAAATGTTGTGGACCCTGGTGAATGGCTTTCAGGTGGTGATGCATGAAGGCGATAACGGCGCTCCTATCCTGGCAGGACCGCATTCCGTGACTGAACAGATGGTTGCGCATGGCGTGACCCATCTGCAGGGTACGCCGTCCCTGATGCGGGTTTTATCCGGTGAAACAAACGCTTCGGCTGCTTTCGCGAAAATCCGTAAACTGCTGGTCGGCGGCGAACATTTTCCGCCCGGCTTGGCCACAGTTTTGCGCCAACTGGTTCCCGGCGATGTTCTGAATATGTATGGCCCGACGGAAGTAACCATCTGTTCCGTTTTCCACCGGGTACTGCCGACAGATGAAACCATTCCGATTGGAAAACCAACGCTCGGAACCAGCGTGTACGTTCTCGATAAGCACAATCGGCTGTTGCCGCCGTTCGCTCCGGGCGAACTTTTCCTGGGCGGCGCGAGCGTAGGGCGCGGTTATCTCGGCAGGCCGGATTTAACGGCGGAACGGTTTATCAAAAATCCAGTTGGAAGCGAAAACGAGCGGTTATACCGCACCGGCGATCTGGTACGGCTCAGATTGGATGGCGAACTGGAATTTATCGACCGGGTCGATTCGCAGGTGAAACTTCGCGGATACCGGATCGAGCTGGGAGAAATAGAGTCGGCGCTCGAAACCCATCCTGGGGTGGAACAAGCCGCGGTCGTAGTGCATCTTAGTTCAGCCGGTGAAAAAGTATTGGCTGCTTTCTATGTTCCCCGAGTCGGCAACACCGTTTCCGGGAGCGATTTGAGAATGCATCTGGAACAAATTCTGCCCCGCTACATGATGCCGTCGTTCTTTCAATCCCTGCATGTTCTGCCGTTGACGGCAACCGGCAAGCTCGACCGAACAGCACTGGTTAAATTTCCGACCGCCGCGCGAAACCCGGTTACTACTGAAGCAAGAAATGACCATCCGCCGCTAAAAGATGCCGCATCGGTTTCCGCGCAAGTCAGTGAAATTGAAACTACGCTCTGCGCCTGGTGCAGTGAACTGCTGGCTGCATCCAAGGTTCAGCCGGGAGATGACTTTTTCGAGCTGGGCGGACAATCATTAACTGCCGTTCAAATGGCGCAGCGGATTGCAAAAAAGTACCAGGTACATATGATGTTGAGCGTGCTCGTGCATCATCGGACAATGCGGGCCATCGCGGAATGGATTGTGCAAGTCGGCAGGGACAATCGGCAATCCTGGTCGCCGGTCGTAAACCTCCGGAACACAGGCTCAAAAGCGCCTATCTTTCTGCTGGCTGGTATTGGCGGCAATGTCATCAATTTTGACGCGCTGTGCAAGCACTTAGGCGACCATCGCCCCATTTACGCTATTGAAACGAAAGGCATAGACAGAGAACAGAACGTTCTACCCACGATTGAAGAGATGGCGGCCAGCTATCTTCGCGAAATTCAACGTATTCAGCCGAGCGGTCCTTATTATCTCGCTGGTTACTCATTCGGCGGATTGATCGCTTATGAAATGTCTCAACAGCTTTGGAGCGCCGGACAGGAAGTCGCCTTTCTCGGTTTAATCGACACGCCGGAACTGCAATATATGGAAGAAGTAAAAGCTGCTTTGCCCTGGGTGGAAAGAATAAAAATTTCCTATGGGGGCACGGTTCGGCGGCTTGTGTTCGGGCCTGACCGCAGCAAAGCTTTTGCAGCCCGAGTGAAAGCAGCACAAGGAGCTTTCACCATCCTGCTGCGACAAATGCGAGGGCAGCGGCCGCAAACCGAAGCTGGTCAGGCAGAACAGCGCAATCTGACTGCATTGAGCCGGTACGTGCCGAAAATTTACGATTATCCGCTCCACTTATTTCGTTGCCCGGATACGTCGAAGCTGCGCGGCACGGATCCGCTGCTTGGATGGGGGCGCGTCGCTAATCAGATTATTGTGACTGAAGTTCCCGGACAACACGGCATTCTTACACTGGAGCCTTTTGTTGGATTTCTGGGTGCGGCGCTATTGGCAAAGCTGGAAAGCGTTGCATCGCATCAACCTGATACACAGCGCCGTGGTCGCTTAACTGCGCTGAAATTGGTAGAACACGCGTCCCTTTAGATCGCAACTGCTTTTGAGAAGATCCGCTGCCCGATGCGCACATTCGTAATAGAGACGGCAATGTGCGCACTCTGATTGTTGACGACGACCCGGCAATTCGCATTCTTCTCGCTTCGCAGCTTCGTAGCTTGGGCCACGAGGTGGACACCGCCTCCGATGGCTCCCAGGCCTGGAACAAACTACTCATCCAGCATTTTGACCTGCTTGTGTGCGATTGGAACATGCCGGTGATGGATGGCTTGAAGTTATGCCGCAGAATCCGTGAAACAGAATGGCCGTCCTATATCTATATGGTGTTGTGCACCGCCATGAACCAGAAAGCGGATTTTCTGGCCGGCATGGAAGCAGGAGCAGACGACTTCATTGTGAAGCCGTTTGATTTGGCTGATCTGCGGGTGGTTGTGCGTGCTGCGCAGCGCATTCTGGATTTGCAGTTAAAACTGACTGTTCAAAACAGAAATTTGGAAGAACTATACCAGAAGCTTCGGAAGGCTTATCAGACCATCGAGACTGATTTACAAGCGGCCGCAGCGATGCAGCTTGAATTACTGCCGAAAAGAACCGGCCCTGGCCACCAAGTAAACCTGGACTGGCTGTTAATGCCTAGTTTATTTTTAGCCGGAGATATGCTGAATTACTTCTTTCTTTCCGAACATAAACTGGTTTTTTATCATCTGGATGTGGCGGGGCATGGCATCCCAGCGGCGCTGCTTTCCGTGATGTTGAATCGGACACTGATGCCGGTGCCTGGCAGCCCGACTGTTCAGTTTGGGGAAAACGGAAAGTTGAACTGGATTGCCTCGCCGCGAGAAGTGGTGGCGGAGTTGAATCGCCGTTTTCAGAGCGCGGGTGATTCTTATTTCACGATGGTTTATGGCGTGTTTGATACAGAATCGCGTTCGCTTCAGTTTTGCCAGGCTGGTCATCCCGGCCCGCTGCTGATTTCACAGAACGGGAGTTTGAAGAGCTTGGGGCAAGGAGGTTTTCCGGTAGGAATGCTTCCCGATATGGAATATGAACAGCAGGAAACGGTTCTCTGCGCAGGCGACCGCCTGGTTCTTTACTCCGACGGCATTACGGAATGTTTAAATCCTGCCGGAAAGCGGTATTCTCAAGAAAATCTGATATCTGTTTTAAAACGGTATACCAGCGCTTCTCTAAGCGCGTTGGTTAGCGGCGTGCAAGAAGATGTTTTTCACTGGCGAGCCGGAGCGGAGCTATCGGATGATTTATCAATGCTGGTGATGGAATCGTTGTAAGACCACAAGGCGAGGCTAGATTGGCAGACTTCGAACTCAAGATGTCCATCCCGAACAGGCTCGATCAAGTCTGGCTGATCCGCTCCGCCATCGCATCTATTTTGGAAGAACTTGATTTTGCGGAAACCGATGTGCTGCATGTTCAGCTTGCGCTGGCGGAAGCGATCAATAACTGCATTGAGCATGGCTATCTGAAACAGGAAAGCGGATTGATCGAAGTGTTTTCGTTCTTAACAGAGAACGCGTTAAGAATGGAAATTTTCGATGATGGACGACCGGTGCCAATCCGAAAAGTGGAAGAACTGCTTAAGAAACCGATTCTTCCGCCTGCTCTCGATATTCCGCTGCCTTCCAACGGACGCGGACTGCAAATTATCCGCAGCACAATGGATTCAGTGCAGTTTTCCCGTCAAGGTGATCGAAACAAGGTGACGCTTTGCAAAGTGTTAAGACGCTTCCCGCCGGAACCCAAGAATCCTGCCTAGAAACGATGCGATTGCCGCGAAACAGAAGATGAGAAACTAAATCTTCAACACGGCGCATTCCAAGCTTTGTGTCGTCACGATTTGTTGGAGGGTAAACCATGAACTACGAGCATTACCGCGAGCAGTTGCTTGCGAAGGAACGAGAATTACAGGACGACATGGCGCGGTTGGGCAGCGAAGCGCGTGAGGCAGCCAACACTGAGGTGGAAGACCCGATTGATCAGGTGATCTCAAACGAGGCCAAAGCCGGCGCTTTTGAAATCAGCGATCGCCGCTACGATACCCTCACCCAGGTACAGGAAGCGCTGCGCCGCATTGATGACGGCTCTTATGGGTATTGCCTGGACTGTGGTAAGCCGATCGGCGAAGCGCGGCTCAAAGCAGTGCCTTGGACGCGGTACTGTGTAGAACACCAGGAACAACACGACCGGGAACAACGCTCGGAAGATGCACCCGTTTCTTGAGGCAAGGCTTGCTTTCCGCCGGTTCAATTTTTCCAGGCTTGCACGAAACTTCAAACAGAGTTCCTCAATCAAAGGAAAGTGATTTACCCGGCCTGAGAAGAACAAGTTTTGTATTTGAAAGGGAACAACACCGCTCATTATGGCTGATAGCGCGGAAAATAAGGGTGCAGCAGGAACAGAACAGTCGGGAGAACAGGATCATTCGGCTGAAAGTCGTCCGCCAGGAGTAAACCCTTGGCTGGTGGCGGCCGCAGTGGTGCTGCCCGCGTTTATGGAAGTGATCGACACTTCCATTGCTGCCGTTTGCATTCCCTATATTGCCGGCAGCATTTCGGCTTCTAACGATGAGGCGACCTGGGTTCTTACTTTTTATCTGCTGTCGAACGCCGTGATCCTGCCGGCCAGCGCGTGGTTTTCGCTGCGGTTCGGGCGCAAACGTTTTTTGCTGGCTTCCATTGTTATTTTTACGGTTGCTTCCTTCTTCTGCGGCGCTGCCACGAGCCTGATCACGATTCTGATCGCTCGGTTGGTGCAAGGCGCTGGTGGCGGTGCATTACAGCCGCTTTCCCAAGCGATTCTGACCGAAAGCTTTCCTCCTGAAAAACGAGGCATGGCAATGGGTTTGTTTGGTTTGGGTGTTGTGGTTGCGCCGGTGCTTGGTCCTACGTTAGGAGGCTGGCTGACCGACACTTATTCCTGGCGTTGGGCTTTTTACATTAACATTCCAGTAGGTGTTCTGGCTTTCTTCATGATTTCGCGTTTTGTGAAGGATCCGCCTTACATTGAGAACGCAAAACCAGGCAAATTGGATAGTATCGGCTTGGGACTGCTGGCCTTGTGGTTAGGTGCCATGCAGATTATTCTGGATCGCGGACAGGAAGACGATTGGTTTGGAGCCATTTGGGTCCGTTGGGCTTTCGGACTGATGATCGTTTGTTTTGTCATATTTATCTATTGGCAATTAACGACCAAGAAGCCGCTGGTTGACCTGACTATATTCAAAAATCGGAATTTTACGGTAGGGTGCATTCTGATCTTCTGTTTCGGCGCGGCTATTTATGGCGCAGTCACGATTCTGCCCTTGTTTTATCAAACGCTTCTTTCTTATTCGGCAACTTGGGCAGGTTTGGCTGTTTCGCCGCGCGGTTTAGGATCAATTGTGGCGATGCCGCTGGTTGGCTTGTTAGTGGGCCGGCTTGATACCCGTTGGATGGTTTCACTAGGCTTTGCGATATTTGGCGTATGCAGCATGATTTGGGGCACCATCACTTTGCAGGTTTCTCCCTGGTCCATGCTTTTGCCGATCACAATCAGCGGATTTTCGTTAGGGTTGGTGTTTGTTCCGCTTTCCACCACAACGCTGGGGGACTTGCCTCCGGAAAGCGTCGGCAACGGAAGCGGCTTGTTTAATTTATTGAGAAACGTCGGCGGTAGTGTCGGCATTTCCCTTGTGAACACCATTGTGGCCCGTCATGAGCAGTTGCACAGAACAGAACTGTCGCAGCACTTGTCACCTACGCTGCCTACTGTGCAACAGTCATTAAATTCCTTTCAACAGATGTTGACTCCACAGTCAGGTGCTGCCACAGCTTCCACACAATCGTATGGAATGTTAGAGCAGGTGTTAGTGCAGCAGTCGCAGCTTTGGTCTTATGTTGACGATTTCCGCTACATGGCTTTTGCTTGCTTCTTGTGCGTTCCAATTGTGTGGACCCTGAAACGGGTAAAAGGCAAAGCGATTGCGGCTGAATAAATGATTTCAATGCGGATTGCTTATTCCACAGTGAGCTTGTCGTGTTCACCTAATTTGCCGGCATCTTTCGTAACGTAGGCCTTGGCAAAATTGAATAGCCTGCCTAAAGCTGAACTCGGCGAGCTCCAGTATTCGGCTGTGTGAACAGAAATTTTCAGTAACGCTAGTTCCGGATCTTCCAAGCCCTGGGGGAAGAAAGTTTTATAGATTGGTTTCCATAATTCTTCGATCTTCTTTGTGTCACGAATCAGAGTAGCCGCGCCGGAAGCGGAGATGTAGATTTGCTTCTCCGGATTGGCAAAACTCACGTTCACTTGCCGGTCCTGGTAAACTTCATGTACTTTGGCTGAGTCGGCGCGGGTGAAAAACCAGAGATCGCCGTCAAAATCAATCTCCTGGGTAGCCATCGGGCGGCTGTGCAAAGATCCGTTCTCTTCCACGGTGGTCAGCATGACAAATTTGATTTCCTTCATCAAGCTGTTTAGTTTTTGCAAATCTTCCTGGTGAGCTAAGTGTTCCACATGAGCCTCTGGCTGTGGGACTCGATCACGCAACGGCCTGTTACAGAACTAGGACGTTAATTGTTCAGGGAGTTTCGAAGCTTGCCCGCTTTGGCCTTGATTGCTTGATAACAGCAAGAACAGACAGCTTTGCCCGGAACACAATAGGGCGGTAGTTCCCAGCTTTCAAGCATCACTGTAGCGCGGTGGCTGCATTGAACGCCGCCAGGAACCAACAAAGGGCAGCGATCTTTTATGACTGCCACAGTTTCTTCGCAAGTAAACATAAACTGTTTATCTCCAATCGAGTCTTACCTGGACTTCTTATCGGCTATAAAATACTGAGGTTTAATCGGAAACATCGTCTCTCCAAAGCGCCGTAACGATCCACTCCATTAAGCGCTATCAGCCTAAGCAAAAATCCTACTAAACCCAGTGCAATCTGAGGGCCGAATCAGGAAAGCAGAAATCGGCTACTCGTTGTTAGGCTGAAAGGATGCGAAATTGGTTGGCAGTCAGCGCAGCGGCGGGTGCGTTGGGCGTAACAGCGTATGGCATTGCCGGGCGATCGGCCCAGGTGTTCGGTTCTTCTGTTTACAAGGGGCCAGGAAAACGCCGGTCCATTGCGCTGACTTTTGATGATGGGCCTTCCCAGGGAAGCCTACGCTTAGCCGAACTGCTCGATAAACACTCGCTGCCAGCAACTTTCTTCCAGTGCGGTATCAATGTAAAACGGCATCCTGAGATTGCCAGAACGTTAGTTCAACTAGGCCACGAGATTGGAAATCATACATACTCTCACCCGCGATTGTGTCCGAGTTTTCAAAGCCGACCCATGTTGAAGTCACCGGACTTTATTTTTCGCGAGTTTGCGCGCGCACAACAGATTATTTCCGAAGAAACCAGTGTTCAGCCTCGATTGCTGCGCGCCCCGTATGGACTACGCTGGCACGGCCTGAAAAGCGCGCAGCAACGGCTTGGATTGTTAGGCGTGATGTGGACCGTCATCGGACATGACTGGGAATGGAAAGCAGAGCAAGTGGCTAGTCTGGTCTTGCGAAAAGCTTCGCCGGGCGGAATCGTTTGTTTGCATGATGGCCGTGATATTCAGATTCAGCCGAACATTTCTGAAATGCTGAACGCGGTGCGTCGGATCATTCCTGTTTTGAAAGACCAGGGATATAGTTTCGAAACAGTGACACAGATATTGCGGCCCGATTCGGCCATCCATCACCATAACGAAGTGCGCAAACTCTGACTGTAGCTGCTGTGCTGTTTAAGCTTTAAATAACAGCAGAAACAAACAGCCTGCCCGGGAATGCCGTAGGGCGGAAGCTCCCAATGCTGTGGAACAATCGTAGCTTGGTGGGCGCATTGGATGCCACCTGTCGTCAGCAAGGGACAGCGATGAGTAGTCCATGAGGCGTTTTCCTCGCAAGCAAGCGTGGTCTGCCAATTCATTCGAGTTGCTCCTCGATTTCAGTGTTATCTGGTTGTAACTGAAACTAGACTCTCAGTCTGCTTGGTTTAAATGAATTTGCGTAGTCAGTACTGGACTAAGAAAGCAGATACAGCCGGGTTTTCGAAAAAACAATGTTTTCCTACAGTACGACAGCCTTTAAATTGGTTAGGAAACAGATCCAACTGCTTTGGATGAAGGACACAAACGGTAGTACTAGATCTTTGAATACTTTCATCCAGGGTTCAGAAAATAAAAAGCGCGGACTGCACTTGTAAACAGTCCGCGCTTTTCGAAGGGTGATGGAGAAATCTTAGTAGCGGTAATTATCCGTTTTAAATGGTCCTTCGGGCGCAACTCCGATGTAGTCAGCCTGCTTAGGAGTTAATACCGTCAGCTTTACGCCAATTTTCTCCAGATGCAGACGGGCTACTTCTTCGTCCAGTTTCTTGGGCAGAGTGTAAACCCCAACCTTATAGGTGTCGCGATTGGCCCATAAATCAATTTGAGCTAAGGTCTGATTGGAAAAGCTATTGGACATCACAAAGCTGGGGTGGCCAGTGGCGCAGCCCAAATTCACCAATCGTCCTTCAGCCAGCATAAAAATGCTATGACCGTCAGGGAAAGTGTATTTGTCTACTTGCGGCTTAATGTTGATGCGCTCCACGCCCGGAGTTTCGTTCAAAAGGTCCACCTGGATTTCGTTGTCAAAGTGGCCGATGTTGCAAACAATGGCTTGGTCTTTCATTTTGGCCATGTGTTCGAAAGTCAGGATGTCTACGTTGCCCGTGCAGGTAACATAAATGTCGCCCCAGCCGAGCGTGTCTTCAACCGTTGTGACCTGATAGCCTTCCATTGCCGCTTGTAAAGCATTGATCGGATCGATTTCCGTGACAACCACCCGCGCGCCCATGCCGCGCAGCGATTGGGCGGACCCTTTGCCGACATCGCCATAACCGCAGATCACAGCGACTTTACCGGCGAGCATTACGTCAGTGGCGCGTTTGATGCCGTCCGCTAAAGACTCGCGGCAGCCGTACAGGTTATCGAACTTCGATTTCGTAACCGAATCGTTGACGTTGATGGCGGGAACCAGCAATTTGCCTTCCTGTTGCATCTTGTAAAGCCGGTGAACGCCGGTGGTGGTTTCCTCGGAAACGCCTTTCCAATCAGCAACCAACTTATGCCAGCGCTGCGGATCCTCCGCGTAGATTTTTTTCAGAAGATCCTTGATGACCTGTTCTTCGTGGTTTGAGGAAGGAGTGTTCACCCACTTGCTGCCTTCTTCCAACTCAAAGCCTTTATGAATTAAGAGGGTTACATCGCCGCCGTCATCGACCACCAGTTCAGGGCCTTTGTCGTTCGGATGGCTGACCGCTTGATAAGTACACCACCAGTATTCTTCGAGCGATTCGCCTTTCCAGGCAAACACGGGAACACCGCTGGCGGCAATAGCAGCCGCAGCATGGTCTTGCGTGGAAAAGATGTTGCAGCTTGCCCAGCGAACAACAGCGCCCAGGTCTTTTAGGGTTTCGATCAGCACTGCTGTTTGAATGGTCATGTGCAGCGAGCCGGTAATCCGAACTCCCGCCAGCGGCTTGGCTTTGGCGTATTTCTCGCGAATCGCCATCAAGCCAGGCATTTCTTTTTCAGCAATGGAAATCTCTTTACGGCCCCACTCAGCTAGGCTAATGTCAGCGACTTTATATTCAGCCGTGATCGGTTCGGAAAGCACAGTACTCATTCTTGTAATCAGTTCTCCTTTTTCAAAATAGCACATCAACAAATCATGATCTATTGATAAAATAAACTTGTGGCAGGATTCATTAAATCGTTGCGGCTCTTAACGGACGAGGGGCGGCTTCGTATTTTGCGTCTGCTGCAGCAGGAAGAATTAAGTGTTGCCGAGCTACAGGAAATTCTGGCCATGGGGCAGAGCCGCATTTCCATGCAGTTATCGCAGTTGAAGCAAAATGGCTTGATTGATCTTCGGCGGGTAGGACAAAAAAGCTTTTATCACTTAGTTCCTCTTAAGAATGGTCAGGAACTCATCGGCGAAATTCTCCGTCGCTCCGGCAGCGAAATCCTGGAAGCGCGGTTGGACGATGAAGGACTGCAACTGGCTTTAAAACATCGCAAAGACCGGGTAAGAGGCTACTTCAACGAGTTGGCCGGTCGATTCGGAAAACATTATGTTCCTGGTCGAAGCTGGCAAGGACTTTCGGAAATGCTGCTTCGGCTGCTGCCAGCCTTGGCAATTGCAGATTTGGGGGCAGGCGAAGGAACGCTGGCGTTGATGCTGGCGCAGCGGGCACGATGCGTAATTGCGGTGGACAGTTCAGAAAAGATGGTGGAATACGCAACCGAGATCGCGCAGCGAAACGGGGTGGACAATCTGCAGTGCCGTTTGGGTGACTTGGAAGAACTGCCGCTGGCCGAGGCCGAAGTTGATTTGGCGCTAATGCACCAAAGTTTACATCATGCGCTACACCCAGATAAAGCAATAGCCGAAGCTTGGCGCGTGGTGAAACCGGGCGGGCGAATTGTGGTAATGGATTTGCTGAAACACTCTTTTGAAGAAGCCCGCGAGATGTACGCCGACGTTTGGCTCGGCTTTTCCAGGGCGGAACTGGCGAATCTGTTATGCCGGCAGGGGTTCCAACAGATAGACATTTCGATTGTGCATCGTGAGCCGGAATCGCCGCATTTTGAAACCGTGCTGGCGATTGCGGAAAAGCCGAAGCAGTGAAGGAAACCCTGCTACGCTTTTCCACAGTATGCGCCAACATAAGATTGCAGTGATTCCCGGCGATGGTATCGGAAAAGAAGTGATTCCGGCGGGAACTGCTGTTTTACAAGCTTTAACGGACAAGATCGGCGGCTTTCAATTCCATTTTGAAAATTTCCTTTGGGGTTCAGATTACTACCGCTCCACCGGCCAGATGATGCCCGTTAATGGGTTAGATGTGCTGAAAGCTTTTGATGCTATCTATTTCGGAGCAGTAGGCGATCCGGCGATTTCTGATGCCACCACGCTCTGGGGCTTGCGTCTTGCTATCTGCCAAGGGTTGGATCAGTATGCGAACGTGCGCCCGATTCGACTATTGCCTGGTATTCAAAGCCCGCTGCGGAACGCCAAGCCGAGCGACCTGGATTGGATTGTGGTTCGGGAAAACAGCGAAGGCGAGTATGCCGGACATGGTGGGCGGGCGCATCGTGGATTTGCGGAAGAGATCGCCACCGAAACAGCCATTTTTACCCGTGCAGGTGTGAGCCGCATCATGGAGTTCGCTTACAAACTGGCCTTATCGCGTCCGCGAAAGCTGTTGACCGTGGTGACAAAATCCAATGCTCAACGGCATGGGCTGGTGTTGTGGGATGAGGTGGCGGAGGAAACGAGCCGCCGGTTTCCTCCGGTTCGCACCGAGCGCGTTTTGGTGGATGCGATGACTGCCCGCATGGTGAAACGGCCGGAATCGCTCGATGTGATTGTGGCTACCAATCTTCATGCCGACATCCTGAGTGATTTAGCGGCGGCATTAGCGGGAAGCTTGGGCATTGCGCCGACGGCCAATCTAGATCCTTTACGCCGATTTCCTTCCATGTTTGAGCCGATTCATGGGGCGGCCTTCGACATCACCGGGCAGGGAATTGCCAATCCGCTCGGAGCATTCTGGAGCGCGGTGCTGATGTTAGAGCATTTGCAGGAACAGGAAGCGGCTGCGCAACTCATGAGCGCGATTGAACAAGTCACCGGGCAGGGACAGTTTCTTCCGGCTGATTTGGGGGGGAATGCGAGCACTGAGCAGGTGACCAGTGCGGTCTGCGCTGCTTTGTAGGCTGCTTACTTTACGGCACTTAAAATGATGTCAAGTTTATGAACACGATCTTTGAACCACTTTTGCTTCGCGGAGATCACTTTAAAGCGGGCTTTAATGCCATACGCATCGCCAAACCGTTCGCGGTGTGAATCGCCGGCAGTAAAGTAGTAAAAGCTGTTGCGATTGAAAAATGAACAATGAGTCGGGTCCTGAAACGCTCCGCGGCCTTCGGTTGTCGGTACCACAATGCGGAGAACGGCACTATGTTTCATCACCCGCCAAGCTTCGTTCATAACATGGATGGTGGAAGGAAGATGCTCGAAGATATCGATTGCTGCGATTTCGTCCACTGAATCGTCAACCCAGGGCCACGCTGCGGTAAGATCTGCAACAACATCCACGTTGCCGTATTGGTAGCAATCCACGGATTGGAAGCCGGGGATGGTTCGGTCGGCAGCCCCGAGATTGAGCCGGTACAAATTGTTGCCGGAAGTTTTCGGAATAATCTGGTACCAACTTGACCGGATACCCATTCGCAGTTGCAGTTGATCCAACGGACCTGCCACCGCACACAAAACAGCGCTCAACACAATGAATACTTCCACTATGAAAGCGATGCCGCTCTAAGTCAAACATTAAGCTGATCAGAAAATCCTGATACTCGCTGTTTCAATGTCTGTTTCTTGCCGGTGCGTCATAATGAGGTCCGATGAGATTTTTGGCAATTATTGAACGTAAAACAAAGCAGTTCAGCGAGGAACAGTTCAGTCCATTCATGGAACCGGAAGCGGAAAAAGTCCGCGAGCTTTACACAAAGGGCGTGATTCGCTCAGTCGCAAGCCGGGGAGATGTGAAAGGAGCGGTAGTAGAACTGGAATGCGCTGACTTAACAGAGGCGCAAAGCATGCTGCGGGAGTTGCCGTTTGCAAAACAGGGAATGATTGAGCTGAAAATTATTCCGCTATTGCCTTATCGCGGATTTGCACCCAGGAGCAACTAAAAAAAGAAGAGGAATAAACCAATGCTTATTCCTCTTCCTGCTGGAAAAATCAATATTAAGCGGCCGCAGTTGATTTGTTCAGAACGCCGTTCACGCCTTGCGGGAAGAAGCCGCCACTCATTTTGTTTGCGCCACCGTAAGCCAGGTAAAGCACCTGCCCCGGTGTGCGAATGGCCGACAAACCATTATTATCAAGCGAAACAATCTTGGTGCCGCTTGGGGGCGGGATGATATCAACACTATCCAAAGCGGTAGTGTGGTCAACTAGACGCGCCACCTGCAAGCGAATCGCCGCGACGTGTTCTGATTCAGCAGCCAAAATGCGAGCCGCAGCGCCCAGGATTTCCTTGCTGGTAATAAGCGGAGCCGCGCCGCCATAAGCGCTCACGCCGATATCTTCAAAAATACGCGCTAACCGGAAAAAGCCTTGTTCATTGTCGAATCCAAATCCGAGAGCTTCCAGATTGATGGCTGGTTTAGCAATGTAGGGAACACCCATGCTCTTCAGAACTGTTCGGATCAGTTGTACGTGAGCGCGTTCATCCTCGCCTACCTGCGCAGCCAGTTCTTTGCAATAGTTGGGAGCAGCGGCAAACGACACCAAACGTCCGCCGGTGGTGGGTCCTTCCATGCCTTCCGTGCCGTCAATGCCGATTCCTAATTCATTGATTCGTTTACCTAAAACAGCAATGGAGTAAAACTCAGATTCCAGGTATTCGAGATTTAAAGCGAAATTGAGAATATCGGCGTCAGTAATGCCCTGCGTTGATTGACCGCTCAAATGCGCGGCAGCGGTTGCTGCAACGCCTGCCAGTCCTAGTGTTCTCACAAAACGTCTTCTATTGGGTGATTCCGCAATCACGTCTTGTAAATTAATTTTGGGTTCCATGTAAATCCTCGTAGATGATGGACGGAAAGTTATACTTCTTACTCAAGTGAAATTTCAATAACACCAGTCTTCGAATTGCGAAAAGTATCCGTTCGAAATTTCACTTCTAGTTACTAATGCTGAAAGATCTTCAACCCAACTGTTGTAAGCTTTCTGCTTTGTAGCAAAACATCTTGCAGGAGCAGTTTTCTTACATTGCTGAACTATCTCGCACAACTTGGTATACGAGATGGATTAAGGATTTGGATTAAAGCTATGAAAGATGTTGAGGTTAGAAGGCACTAGCAGATTTACTAACTAAGTAAACAGCAGTGAGTTCAAAATTGTTTACTCTATAAAACTTGTAATCGCTTATTGTTTGTAAAAAACAAACTAACTGTTTGTTAAACATCCGATGACGAACTTCCGTTCTATTCAAAGCCGTCCGAACTTCGCTACGGCTTGCCGGATGGATTTATATTTTTCAATAAACGGGTACATGCTGTGTTCAGATTGGTCCAGGTCCTGAGCTTTACGCAGAACTTCGGCTGCTTTCTCGCGCGGCACTACTACAACGCCATCCAGGTCAGCTACCATAATGTCGTTCGGATGAACAATGACTCCCGCGCAGGTTACAGGAATGTTTTTTCCGGCCAATCGATAGTGATTTACCGTTGTGGAGGGAACAATACCGCGACTGAACACGGGAAACTGGAGTTTCATAATCTGAGGAGTGTCCCTGGAACTTCCATCGACTACGGCTCCGGCCAGCCCTCGATACTTCATGGCTGTGCTCATCAAACCGCCTAAGCCGGCGTAATCAAGCCCATCTTCCAGTACCATGACATAAACTGATCCTGGCTGGGCTTCATCAATCGCATCAAGCATTCCTTGCTGCGCTTTTGCGCCTTCGTGGTGTTCTTCCTTTTTGAGATATACTGTTTGGGCCGGGCCGGCAAACTTCGCCGGAAACACGGGGCGCATATCGTGGCGCATGTAAGACTTTGCGCCATACAACTGTTCCATTGCGTCTGCCACCGAAGCAGCTTCCACATAGCGGAAGCCGTCAATCACATCGGCGGTTTGGTTATCGGCAGCATGGATCGGTGTGGTGTAGCGCCAACTCAACAGCGATGCCGCCGCGACCAGCGCAAACGTTAAGGTTTTCGTCATCATTATTGCCTGTCGCCGATCAGTTCCGCGCCAAAAGTGGCTAATGCGATGTCCTGCTCCTGCGGCAGCCCGCTCACAGCAATTGCTCCCACCACTGTTCCGTTTCGCCATACCGGAACGCCACCACCCCAGCCTACAAATTGTGGGTCCCCAAAATAAGCAATGTCGAAGCCTTGTTCAGGATGGCGGGCCCGTTCGCCAAGATCTTTCGTGGAGATGCGTTCACGCGCTGCGGTCCAGGCTTTATTGATGGCAATACGAATCGAGGAAACAGGAGCCCCGTCCATACGCGCAAAAGCAATCAACTCGCCATGCGTATCGGCAACTGCTATTACCGCTTTGTTCGATTCACCGGAAATTTTTTCCAGGATAGAGCTGATTACTCGCTGGGCTTCGGAGAATTCAATGATCTGAACAGTTCTCATCACTGGCTATCTATTGAAACACGAACGCCAACCGACAAAGTTGTAAACCAGATTGAAATGCAAAACTTGTGTTTTGCCGATAAGAGGGGGAACGCGGGCTTTTATAGTGCGTTCAATAAGAAAATTGGCGAGACTTGTGTTCTTTTCCCGCAGCAGGGTTAGAAATTTCCAGCCTGAACGCTTCAGACTAACGCTGGATAGGGTAAACCGGTTCCGCTTCGATAATGGCCAGCACTGTTTGTGTGAGCTTTTGAAAGATTGACTTTACCCGAATCCAAAGCATGTTTGTCTCCCGTCATCTGAAATGGATGCAAATTGATGGCCAAAATCTCACTACGATGTGAATTGGACTCCAAAACACTCAAGCATAACAGTGTTTTTATTAAATAGTGAATTTCGTATTCTAAACCGGTATCATTCCGAGACAATTTGTTGCTGCGAGGCTCGGGTCCACAACAGGTGGAACACGCGTCCATTCGCTATTCGGTGCTCGTTCTAACTATTCGGTTAATGGCGCTGCAAGAGCCATGCGCCGGAATAGGTCGCCAGATATCCGGCGATTACGCTGCTGAGAACATAGATCAACCCTAAAAACGGCGCGCCCGATTGCGCGGCAATGTAGGTTTCATATTCAAAACTGGAAAAGGTTGTGTATCCACCCAGAAATCCAGTAACCAGAAATAAACGCCAGTTGGGATGAACTGACACATGACGGGCAAAAAACGTCATCAGCAGACCAATCAGAAAAGAGCCGGTCACATTAATTAAAAATGTTCCGAGCGGAAATTTTCCTGTGTATCTCGATCCGACTGTCAGGGCTATCAGATAGCGAACCAAGGCGCCCATGCCGCCGCCGACCAGCACACAAACGTATCTGCTCAAATTTTGCCTTCTCAGAAAATTCTAGTTCACAACCGAAGAGGAAACTTTTTTTATGCAGTGAGTGCGGTGCGCTGCGGTGGGGCAGGGCGCTCTTTGGCGGCGGCAGTGGGAAATTCCAAACGAAAACGGGTTCCGCTTGCCAGTTGGCTATCCACCTCGATAATGCCGTTATGTTCCTGCACAATGCCGTAGCTGACCGACAAACCCAGACCGGTGCCTTTCTTAGCGGCTTTGGTGGTGAAAAACGGGTCGTAGATGCGGGCCAGATGGTCGGGTGCAATGCCGTGGCCGGTATCAGCTACTTCGACGTGAATGAAACCGGATTCCGACCAGGTCCTGACGGTTAGCTTTCCGCCTTCCGGCATGGCGTCCCGCGCGTTCAGAAACAGATTCAGAAATACCTGCTGGAGCTTGCCGAAGTTGCCCCGGATATTCGGAACAGTAGCTGCTAAGTTAAGGCGTGTTTGCACGCCTGTTTTCTGCAATTGATGTTCAATCAGATTGGCGGTTTCTTTCACCACCCGGTTCAAATCCACTTCCACGAAATCGGTGCTGGACGTTCGCGAGAAGTTTAATAGAGAATTTACAATTTCACTGGCCCGAAACGTTTGTTTCGCGATTTTCTCCAGCAGCCTGGATTTTTGATCATCGCCAGCTACTTGTTTCGTGAGCATTTGGGCATAGGTTGAGATAACAGCCAGCGGCGTATTTACTTCATGCGCGACGCCGGCAGCCAGCAACCCTATTGAGCTTAACTTGTCCGCTTGCACTAATCGTCGCTCCAGCTCATCCTGATCGGTGATGTCGTCAAAAATAATCAACCGGCCAATCTGCTCCATGTTTTTTGAAATTAAAGGCGCAATTGCGATGTTGACGATGGATTCCCGCTGCGCTACGGACGAACGTTTCAACCCACTTTCCGGCGTTTGAGCTTGAACCCGTGACTTCAAAGAGAACTTATAGATATTATGAACATCATTCGGCGGACGCAGTTCGGCCCATTTCTGACAGAGTTCTTCGGGAAACAGATCCGACAAACGCCGTCCCAGGGCATCCTCCCGGCGAATGCCAGTGAGTTTTTCAATCTGCGTGTTCCAGCTTTCCACGCGGTCGTCCAGATCGGCGGCCAGAATGCCAACGCTGATGGACTCAACAATATTTTCGCTGAATTCTTTTAAGCGTTCGTACTCGTCCGCTTTACGATGAAGCGAGTTGTAGAGACGCGAGTTTTCCACCGCAATGGCCACATAGCCGGAAAGAGCGATTAACAGATCAACGTCGTCCCGGGACAGGAAATCGCTGCTGCGGCTTACGCCCAGATACGCGATAGTGCGACCGCGCGAGCGGCAAGCGACATAATAGTTGAGGTCCAGATCGGCAATCGTCTGGCGTATGGAAGCGGGAAGATTCTGCGACACAATATCGCGCAGGTGGCGGGGCCGCTCGAAAAACAGATAATCCCGTTCGTCATTACGGCTTAAGAACGTTAAATCCAGCGGCTGATTGAAAGCGCGGACGGGATAATCGGCTTGTTTCAGCGTGGAATGCAGGCGAAAACGCTGGTCGCCCTCGTCGGCCAGAAAAAAAGCAATTCTTTCGATCGACAGAGTTCTTAACAAGCGATCCGAAACTGCGGTCAGCATCTGATCCATATCGGTTTCGGAGCTGAGATCCCGCGCAAACTGGATCAGGGTCAAGCGGTAATCGTATTGATCGCGGTAGAACACATAGCGGTCCATTTGTTCCTGGATCCAAAGCCGGATCGGCTGAAACACAAAGGTAGCGAATAAGATTAAAACAACAAAAGCCGGGGCCGAGATGACCTTTAAATTGCCGATAAAAAAGATCAGGGCGTAGAACACGCCGATAACTGCCAGCGTGGCCAGAGTGTAAACATAGCCTTGCTGAAAGATGATGTCGACATCCATCAATCGGTAGCGGGTAATCGCATACGCCCAGGTGATCGGAATCAAAACAAGCGCAACCACGCTTAAAGCGGAAAGATGGCTTGGAATCGCGCCAAAAACATACGGCAACGCATAAACACAGGCAAACGGCAGAATGCCCGCTAATGCGCCATTGCGAAGATACTTCAACTGCCGGCGCAGAATCGGATCTTGGGCGCGCCGGTAATCCACCATCAGCGCCAACGCGCCCAGCAGATACATTCCCACAAAAAAGCCGAGAATCAACCGGTCCAGCAGCCATCTCACTTCAATTAAGGAACTGCTGAAATGCAGAATCCCCGAAGCCGAGCCGTACACGACCACTAAAAGAAAGATTGCCGGAAGATACAGCACAGTGGAGCGGAACGGTTTTTTCAGCCAACGCGGCGCATCAAGAAAAGTTAAACAGAAATGGAGAAAAATAGACGGTGCAAACAGATTGGCCGACAGGTTGGCCCAGTAAATCACTTCATCGAAGCCATTCAGCTTGCCCGTGTAATGAAAACAGAAGGCCGTGAAGGAAAAAAGGCAGAGAAGAAAAAAATGAAGCGCTTTGGGGGAGTTAGTTCGCCGGTAATAAACAAACAAACCGATCAGCAGCCAAGCTAACCCGACAACGTATTGATAATAAAGAGCTGATTCCCGCTGCGCTGCTGTCAGAACAATATTCTGTTTTTCGAATTCGATGCCGGAGCGGCGCAGAAAGTAAGATGTTTTACTGAATACCGGAATAGAACTGAGAATTTGCGTGACATCGAGAGCGCGGTTGACTTTGCGTCCGGCGATGCCTAGAATCTGATCGCCGACATGAATTTCCGCGTGTTCGCCTGCGGAATTCGGGTTCACAAACGCCGCAATTACCCGGTTTCCCGCCTTGGCATCGCCCCGATCCACCCAGGTCACGCCATCGTCAGGAAAAGCAAATCGTTGTAGTTCGCGGAAATTGATGCCGGCTGCAACGATCGCCGCTGCCGCCAGGACTAGCAGCAGTGCGCCGACAAATTGAGCTTTGAGCTCCCGCACGTGTTCAATTCCGGCCAGCCAGATTGCGACTGACCTATTCCTCTCGTAAGAATCCCACAATAAGCAAGCGAACGGCCAATTCCATTCGGATTACGCTTTTGACTAATTTGCTGAGTCCGCAAGCGTTCTTTTACCCGCAGGTTGAGAAGTGACCGCCAAAAATCTCTGTTTTGGAAGGGAACTTACGAGATTTGGGAGAAAGCTTAGTTTGAAGCTTGGGGCTGAGGCAGAGGGCGGGTACAAAGCTCGATTTCCCTGAAAAAGTGATTTCAGCGCAACCGGTTCAATTAAATGAACGTCAGGTGACACATTGACGGGCTGACGAAAGAACCCTAGACTAGAGTTTAGCCCGTAACAGTTTGTGAATGGTGGTTTTATGAAGTCATCCGCCCTTTCGAGGGTCGTTTTCCGTTCTCCTTTGCTGGTGGGGGTTACTGCGGCTGCCCTGGTGATTCCGCCGCTTCCCGCCCAGTCCAACTCAGCCGCTGATGACACCGTGTCTAAGCCTCTTTCTAAGAAAGAGCAGAAACGGCGCGAGAAAGAGTTGCGAAAGGAGTTGGAAGGTCCCTGGAAAAAGTGGCTGAATGAGGACGTGATTTACATCATCACAGACGAGGAGCGGCAGGCTTTTAAGCGTTTGCAAACCGATGAAGAACGCGAACAGTTTGTAGAACAATTCTGGAAGCGGCGCGATCCCACACCGGATACGGAAGAAAACGAGTACAAGGAAGAAATCTATCGCCGCATTGCTTACGCCAATGAGCATTACGCTTCCGGCATTCCCGGCTGGAAAGCCGATCGTGGCATGATTTACATTAAGTACGGTCCGCCCGACGAAATTGATTCGCATCCATCCGGCGGAAGCTATGAGCGGCCTATGCAGGAAGGCGGCGGCGAAACTTCCACTTATCCGTTTGAAGATTGGCGCTACCGTTATTTGGATGGAATCGGCAGCGACATCAATATTGAGTTTGTAGATACCACCATGTCCGGTGAGTACCGGATGACAATGGACCCGTCGGAAAAAGACGCTCTGCTGTATGTGCCGGGCGCGGGCTTAACCTTATACGAGCAGATGGGCATTTCGAGCAAAACGGACCGGTTTAACCGCACAGATGGCACCCATCTCGGTACAGGCAATATGCCGTTAAGCGAAAGTCAAAACGAGTTTACGCGCTTGGAGCAGTTTTCTAAATTGCAGAAAGCGCCGGTGATCAAGTTTAAAGATCTGCAAGCCGTGGTTGATTCCACTATCAAATACAACACGCTTCCTATGAAGGTGCGGGTGGATTACATCAAAGTGACGGACGCGACGGTATTGGCGAATGTCACGGTGGCGTTTAACCGCAGCGAACTGCAATACCAGACAAAAGATAAAATCGCCAAAGCGACCGTGAACCTTTATGGGCGCATCACTACGCTGTCCCGCCGTTCCGTAAATTGGTTTGAAGAGCCGGTGAGCGTGGAAATTCCCTCCGAACTGCTGCAGAAAGCGATGAACGGGCAGAGCGTTTACTTTAAATCGATTCCGCTGCAGCCGGGAACGTACCGCTTAAACATTGCCGCGAAAGATACAGTGGGCGGGGCCATGAATAACTTCGAAATGCCCTTGCATGTGCCGACTTACGACGATGAAGCGATCGGTTCGAGCAGCCTAATTCTGGCTGACCAGATTGAGCGGTTGCCCACAACCAGCGTCGGCGCGGGGCCGTTTGTGATTCGCAGTTCGAAAGTCAGGCCGCGAGTGGATGAAACTTTCAAGCAGGACGAAAAAATGGGCATCTACACCGAGTTTTACAACCTGGGCATGGATGAAAAAACCAAGAAGCCGTCCGGGGATATAAAATATCAGATTACGAATGACGCTACGAAGCAGACTGTGGTGGAAGTGAGCCAGGACTTGGCAAAAGTTCCGAATGCGTCCTCATCGCTGGTTACGGTAGAACAAATGTTGCCGTTGAAGTCGTTTGTTCCGGGTAAATATACGTTGAAGATCATCTTGAACGATAAGTTGAAAAACCAAACCGTGAACCAGAGCGCGCCGTTTACGGTAACATCGTAGTTGTTCGGTTCGGGATCATTAATTTGTTGCAAGGCATTGGTCGCCTGAAACTTGCGTCATTTCTCGTAGCTGGTATGTTATCAGCAGCTTACGGAATTCGTGCGGGCGATCTGCCTACGCCTTTCGCAGGAAACCTGCTCGGCTCGGTTGTTGACGCCTTGGGAACTCCCCAGATGGGGGCTTCCGTTCTCTTATACGACCGTTACGAGCGGCTGGTGCGCAGAACGTCCACTACTGCTGACGGCAAGTTCGGGTTTATCAGCCTTACGCCTTCGTTCTACTCCATACGAATTGCCGTGCCGTCTCTTATTCCGGCTGGCCGCAACAGCATCGCGGTCAGTGCCGGTCTAAGCAGCGTGCTGCAGATTCGAATGGCGACCATCGCCAGCAGCGTTGAACTGCAATATACGAAGCCCACGGCGGCTATGAGCGAGGACTGGAAATGGGTGTTGCGTACTTCGAGCGCCACGCGCGTGATTACCCGAGACCTGCCTGTCGCACGCGGCACCTCGTCCACCCCGGAATATTCGTCCAAGGCATTCACCGATACTCGCGGGCTGGTTTCTTTGTCAGCAGGCGATGCGGTGTCGCTGCTTTCCGATATGAGCGTAGCCGATTTCGGTACTTCTTTTGCTCTGGCGACCACGCTATATGGGCGGAATAAGCTGACCGTGAGCGGCGCGTTCGGGCAAAGCATCAAGAGCGGTATGCCGACGATGGGTGTCCGCGCTACTTACGCCAGAACCGACGCGGACGGTGCTTCCAGCATGCCGGAAATCACTGCCACTGCCCAACAGATTTCATTGCCGAACCGGTTAATTAATTATTCCGGCTCGGATGGCGAACCAGGCTTGCGGTCCACTACCCTGAGCTACTACGACACCATGGATTTTTCCGGAAACGTTCATGTGGAATACGGCTCCACGCTGGAATCAATTTCCTATCTCAATCACGTAAGCCGGGTTAGTCCGTTTGCTCGTGTTACTGCTTCAGCCGGTAAAGCCGGAACGGTGATTGTTACTTACAGCAACGGAGGCAGCCCCAACGAACTGTACATTCATCAGTTTGATGACACTGACCTAAACGGCACAATGAGTGCTTTGGGAAGTTTGCCAGGTTTTTCGCTGCGGGGCGGCAGATTACAGCTTCAGCGAACCCAGAATTACGAAATTGGCTATTCAAAGCAGACCGGTTCCCGAACCTATTCGGTAAGCGGGTTCTATGAAAACGTAAATAACGGCAGAATGAATGTGGCGGGCGACGTTTCGGGGTTGGACTCTGGCAGTGTCATTTCAGACGTTTCCACCACCACGTCCATTTACAACCTGGGCCGCTATAATCGGAACGGGTTCATCGGCTCAGTTACCCAGAAGGTGAATAACAGTCTAGAGTTCACAGCTTCGGCAGGAGCAATGGGCGGTTTTGTGATCGGCAGCCCGAATTTGCAATCGGCTGGTTTTCTGGAACGCAATGATCATGCCATTGCTTCCCTTGATGTGGGAGCCACCATTCCCGGGCTTCACACGCGAATCACAAGCAATTATGAGTATGTGAAAGACAACGCTTTGATTCCCAGGCATATCTTTTCCACCCAAAGTTTGTATGCCGAGCCGGGACTTAATTTTATTGTTCGCCAGCCTCTACCCTCTCTTTTCGGTTTGGGCAAACTGGAGCTTTCGGCTGATTTAAGAAATCTGCTGGCGCAAGGCTATGTTCCATTGTCCTCGGTGGATGGACATCGCACGCTGATGGTGCAATCGCCGCGTGCGGTTCGGGGCGGACTTAATTTCGTTTTTTAAGCTTACTTGCCGTTAGCGCGCGCAATCTGCACGTGGCTTAGGGAACTTGCGTATCCGGAAACGCCTTTAAAAAGCGATTCCGCAATTTTCTGCCGTTGATCGTCACGGCGCAGCAATTTCTCATCACGCGGATTGCTGACAAAGCCGACTTCCGCCAGAATCGACGGCATACTGGCTCCGATCAGCACCACAAAAGGCGCTTTCTTTACGCCGCGATCGCGTGATCCGCTGTTCATCCTCACCGACATGGCTTGCAGCGAAGTTTGAATTTTCTGGGCAAATTCGCGCGATTCCTCCACTTTCGCATTCAAAACCGCTTTATGGAGCAGATCATTCAGTTGAAAAATAGAACTAGTGGAGGAGGCGTTTTCCCGTGTTGCCAGATCAATCGAATGCTGATCGGTTGTGAAATTGAAGTAATACGTTTCTACGCCCGTGGCAGCCGGGGCCGGAGAGGAATTGGCATGAATCGAAATAAACAGATCGGCTTTTTTATCGTTGGCGATTTTGGTCCGCTGTTCCAGCGGAATAAAAGTGTCATCGCGCCGAGTGTAGGTGACTTCCGCGCCCAACCGCTGCTGCACCAGCTTTCCCAATCGTAGGGCGACATCAAGCACCAGATCTTTTTCCGCTAACCCGTTCGGCCCGATGGTGCCGGTATCATGGCCGCCATGACCGGCATCAATCACTACCCGATGTATCTTTAAACCGAAAATGCGAACCAGGGAACGGTTTGAGTCATCGGTTTTAGCTGGACTGACCGGACCGGCGATGACCGTTTCCGTTCTGGAATTCGGTGAAATTGTGATAGCTGAAACCGATTCCCTAGGGGTTTGCACAACACCATTCCAAACCAGAGTGCTTTTCGGCACTGATGTGTTTGCCGTCGCGTTTGCATTCAATCTGGAAGGGAAAACAAATTTTGAGAACAGAACCGGGGGTGTTACCGGCGGCATCACCAACACCGGGAGAATTAGCTCGGGGGTGTTCGGATGCTCATTGATGGTTCCCGCTGTGAGCGGAACATCACTGCTTCGATGAACTCCGCTGCGACTGCGAGTCGCCAAAGACTCCGCCGCCGGTTTGTGTTTGGGATGAATTTCAATGATCAGCCGGTCGGGATGAATCAACTGCGAGGAAGTAAAGGCGGCAGGAACTTCCAAATCAATCACCACGCGGCTCATGCCGGGCTCGGTTTCCGCAATGCGGATTTGACGGATCAGCCGATCACCAACTCGAAAAATTCGAATGCCTTTCTGCCGCGCAGCCGGAGGCCGCAACCCGCGCAGATCGAAAACTAAACGCGGCGGAGAATCCAAATGATCAGATGTTAAACGGTATTCGCCCTGCGTTTCGATTGCAATTCGCGTTACGTCGCTAAACGACCAGAATCGAACAGCCTCGATGCGCGGCTTGGAAGCTGTGCGCTGCGCGCAAAAACTGATCGGCGCACACAGGAAAAATACAAATACGCTGCGGTAATACGGCTGAAACAGGAAAATGCGCCAGCGGTTGAGGAAGCAGCTTCGCTTCGTCATAACCGGAAGTCTCCTGCCGGAAAAGGGATTTGCGCGCCTATGATCCGGCGCACAAAAAGCACAGTGCTAGGGTAGGCAGAACAATTCGCAAGCACTTTGTTTCTCAATTATACCCGGATTGCATCACTTTGCGATCCTATTCTGTTACGAGGGCGCATTCAGAGGATTCCGAGAACCGAACAAAATGCTACGATGCTTCCATGCAGAAGGCCGGATTTATTCTTACCGGCGGCCACAGTTCCAGAATGGGAAAGGACAAAGCTTTATTACCGTGGCGAAACACATCGGTGGTAGAGCATCTGGCGGATCTGGTCCGGCGAATTGCCGATTCCGCCACCCTGATCGGCAGTTCTGAACGATACAAACACTTGGGGCTGCCCTGTGTCCCTGATCTGCGTCCGCAGCAAGGGCCACTGGCAGGGCTCGAAACCGCATTATCCATCACTACTGCTGATTGGAATCTGATTGTGGCTTGTGATCTTCCGACGCTCGCGCCATCAACTTTGTCCGACTTGCTTCAAGCTGCCGAATCCGGTCATAAGAATGCAACAATTGTTCGAGATGCTGGGGGCCGGGTTCAACCGTTGTGCGGAGTGTATCACCGTTGTTGTTGCCAAGCCGTGCAAGAATCGCTCAATCAGGGAAATCGCAAAGTGTTCAGCTTGCTTGAAAAGCTGGAGCCCGGTTATCTCGATATTCCGGAAACACTGGCTAATGTTAATACGCCCGAAGAATGGAACGCTGTTCGCCGCCAAAACTGACAACACATGCCGACTGACGAGTTTCCCCATTACATTGAATTTCGTGATGTTCAAAAAACGTTTGACCGGCCCATTCTGAAGGACATCAGCTTCTATGTTGACGCCGGCCAGACGTTGGCAATCATCGGCAGAAGCGGCGTCGGTAAATCGGTCAGCTTGGGGCATATCATGGGTTTTCTGAAACCTGATAAGGGCCAGGTGATTGTGGCGAACCAGGACATAACCAATATGTCTGAAGCGCAGCTTCGTCAGATTCGCCGCAAGGTCACAATGGTTTTTCAATCGGGTGCGCTTTTCGATTCGCTGACGGTCGGCGAGAACGTTCTGTTTTCACTGGAACTGCGCGAAGACTACAACGAGCAGAATAAAGACGATGTTGTGGATGGATTATTGGGCATGGTTGATCTTTTACATGTGAAAGACCTTTACCCGACTGACCTGTCTACCGGATACAAACGGGCTGTTGCTATCGCGCGCGCCCTGGCCGCCCAACCGGAATGCATTCTGTATGATGAGCCGACCACGATGGTTGACCCGATCATGTCCGATGATCTCGGAAATCTGATGCTCCGATTAAAAACACAACTGGGTTTAACTTCGCTGGTGGTCACGCATGATCTGGACTTGATGCGGAAAGTGGCCGACTCAGTCATGTTCCTCTACCAGGGGGAAGCAATCTATTTTGGGCCAACGGCTGGGTTGGAAAAATCCAACAATGCTCATATCAAACAGTTTCTGGCAATGGATCGCGTAGAAATCAACGGAAAAATTGAGGACGCATGACGTGGCAGCAGAGAAAGATTAACGCCGGACCAAACCGCGCAGCTTAGCGTACTGCTTTTGAAGCCAACTGGGTTCAGGACGTTTCGCTTCCAGGTTGGCCGTTTCCAGGGGAGCCGCCTTTGTGGGGCCGCTGGTCGCTGGAAGTTGATACGGCTCACTTCCTACCAGGCGAACCAGGGAACCTTCAAAAACATATCTTTTTTTCCAATAGCGGTTGTTTTCGTCTTGAAGAATCAAAGAAAAATACCGTTGCTGCGCGCCGATTTCCGCCGGTTCAACTTCCACCGGAAAATAACCGGTTAAATCCCGCTGGCGATAGGATGTCTCATAACGGTGCCGATGCCGATTCCAGTAGAACACTCTGAACCGGTCAAAGTCGTAGGACTCGCCGGGCGATGAGGTCGTCCAAAACCAATTGTGTTTTGTTCCTTTTTCCTCGTCCTCCACCGCGCCTAGATCGAAATACGATGAGATGCGCTGACCTTCGGCATACTGCGCCACTTCGTCCGGTATGGCCATATAAACGTTGCGCGCCAGAACCCAGCCCACTTTCTGGTCTTTTGTTCGGACCAGGATCCAGTCCTCAAACACCGTTGGCTTTGCGGGAGGCCCCGCGGCTTTCACTATTGTTTTGAGCGGTTGTTTGCCGTTGTTTCCCGCGGCTTCCGTTTCACCGCCGATCCGCTCGGAAGAAAGCTCTAACCAATTTGAAGGTGGTTTGGGAGCGGGAGGCATCGGCGGCCGCAAAGACAAAGCTTTCTGTGCTTTGGAGCGTTTATTGCGCTTTGTGGTCGTTGTTGCTGCGGGCGGAGTTTTGGTGAACGAAGGCTGCGTTAACGGCTCCGTTCCTGAGGTTTTCGGCACTGCTTTGTGAGCCAGCACGTCAACCGAATCGTTAGCAGCAATCTGAGCAAACGAGGGAGAGCGGCGGTCGGCATCAATGTGCATGTTCAACGCGTCGAACGCAACCGCTCGGCCTTCGGAGGAAAGATGCCGCTCCTGATTGCTGGCTTTCTGCAGTTGCGCCATTTCCTCCTGGCTCAACAATTGGCGCGAATCGAGCCAGCCTTCCGCGCCTTTTTCGGTTTGCACCTTGACGTAGCGCCGTTTTACGTCAAGAACCAGCAGTCGGTCACCATGCTTCAACACGGCTACATTGATGCTTTTGCTGGAAAGCGTGGAGTGCAGATTCAGGGAAGCGGGCGCGACAAAAGCTACGCCCAAAGCGTTGCTGGAAGTTTCACGGCCACAATCGGTTAACAACAGCGATGCGAGGAGGATTAAACAAAGTCCAAAATGAGCGTTTCGTTGGCTCACGTTCTTTTCACTTGTAGTTTATCAATGAGGAACGTTAAAAGAAGCCGAATCGCCAGCGAACCAGCGCGATCGCCGCCACAACGCAGAAGCTCAGCAGGAAACTGGAAATAACACCGGGCTGATCCTGTTTGCCGTGCAGCGCATGGTAGCCCAAAAACAAAAAACTGCCGCCGGTTAAAGCTAGAATGCCAGTGATCCAGGCACTGCCGAACCGGATAACGCCAGCGTGGTCAGCCAGCGGTTCAATGCCGGCGCCCACTAAGGTGAAACACTCGGCAATGCCGCAGAACAACAAAGTTTTTGTTGTTGATTGCAGCGATTCGCGAGTGAGTAAGCCTAAACCGAAGCCTTCAGGAATTTTGTGCAAAGACAGCCCGATCACCGCCGCGGTCCCGGCAAAATGATTGGGCGCTAAGATGCGGATACTCCATCCATCCAGAATGCTGTGGGCGCCGGTGGCAAGCAGCAAGGGAAGCGCAAAGCCAGGCAGAAACGGTTCCGCTCTCATTCCGTGGTCATGATGCGAAACAGAAGAACAGATCGGATGAAGAAAACGATCAAACATCCACAACAACAGAACGCCGCTGCACAATGCGCCCGCGCCGAATATCCAGCCTGATTGTTCAACCATTTCCGGCAGCATCCAAAATAAAGAGATGCCAAATAGAAGCCCAGCCCCAACTGCTGCCAGACGAGGCGAAAAGATGCTGATTTGACCGAAGCGAATACCGATGACGGCTCCGCTAAGAGCAAAAGCGGTCAAAAGAAAAGCAAAAAGCATCTATTCACAGTGTCGCAACAGACCAGGCAGCATCCGGTTCGGTGAAACTAACCGAATCTATTGCTAAACTAGCGCAGAATGCTATTGGCGCGTGAATTTGTGGGCTATCTTTCGCGGCAACTGGTGCGGCGGCTGAATCCGGGCGTAATTGAAACTTCCAATCCTCCGGCAGTGGCTGAGGTCATCGCGCAGACCGTGGAAGACGATCTTTCCACTGAAGACAAGCTGAATGATGAAGTGCGCGATCTGCTCGATGAATATAGCGAATATATGCGGCGCGAAAACGTTTCCTATCAGGAAATGTTCCGGCGCATTAAAAATCAGTTGATGTCGCAGCGAAAAATCATTCGCGCCGCAGGCCGCGATACCGGCGATGCCATGAAGCTGTCCCGCGACAAAGTGAATGACTTATCGCACAAGATCGTGACCAACTTGCGGAAATCCCGCGATGTGCGAATCCGTAAAGATGCCAATGAGGTCCGGTTGGCGCTGGTGAAGGAGATAACCGACCTTCTTCAGTTTGAAGAAAGGGTGGACCGGGCGGCGCGGACGAAAGTGCGAAGCCAGAAACGTGAAATTACGGAGGGCGGGGAAGAATACGACCTGCTGCATAAACGATATTACGCCGAAGAATTGAAAAAACTCGGTATCGATCTTTCTCACTAGTTCAATCTGCTGTTTATCAGCGTTGAACTCTTGCGTATCGAATCGCCGCCTTCCTGCCTCCAATTAATGGTTTCTGTTTCCATGCCGAATGCTTTAGTACACGAAAAAAGTCCTTACCTTTTGCAGCATGCTCACAATCCTGTGAACTGGATGCCCTGGGGAGAAGAAGCTTTCCAGATTGCGGAACGCGACAACAAACCTGTTTTTCTTTCAATCGGCTATTCCACCTGCCACTGGTGCCACGTGATGGAGCGGGAATCTTTTGAAAACGAGCAGATTGCTGGCCTGCTCAATAAGTATTTCGTTTCCATTAAGGTAGATCGTGAAGAACGCCCCGATGTGGATCGCGTGTATATGCTATTTGTGCAGGCGAGCACCGGCAGCGGCGGCTGGCCGATGTCAGTGTTTCTCACGCCGGACCGCAAACCTTTTTTTGGCGGCACTTATTTCCCGCCTGACGCCCGTTATGGCCGCTCCGGGTTTCCGGACATTTTGCAGCAGATTGCGCAAGCGTGGCGCGAACGCCGCGAGGTTCTGATTTCGGCTGGCGACCGCGTTGTTGCTCAATTGAAAGAGTACGTTTCTGCTTCAACAGCGACGGGCACTCTGAATTGGAACCTATTTCGTTCCGGTTTTGCTCCTTTCCGGCGTTCGTTTGATCGGCAGTTTGGAGGATTCGGCTCCGCGCCGAAGTTTCCGCGTCCGGCAGCATTCAATTTTTTGCTGCGCGAATATGCCGCCAATGACAATTCAGAAGCGCTCGACATGGTTGTGAAAACCCTGAAAGCGATGGCTGCGGGTGGAATGAACGATCAGCTTGGCGGCGGCTTTCACCGCTACTCCGTGGATCGCTCCTGGTTTGTGCCGCATTTTGAAAAGATGCTGTACGACCAGGGGCAGTTAGCCTGGTCCTACCTGGAAGCTTTTCGGATTACCGGCGATCCTGAATTGAGAAACACTGCGGAACAGATTTTCATGTATATGCTGCGCGATATGCGGCATGACGAAGGCGCTTTTTATTCGGCGGAAGACGCCGACAGCATCGACCCGGACAACCCTGCGCACAAAGGCGAGGGCGCATTTTACGTTTGGCGGCAGGATGAACTGAATAGTTTGCTTGGCTCCGAGCGGGCAGCCCGTTTTGCCTTTTGCTACGGAGTGCAACCCAAGGGCAACGTTATGGAAGACCCGCATCAGGAGTTTACAGGTAAAAACATCCTATATCAGGCAGTCAGTCTGGAAGAAGCGGCGATTCATTCTCAAATTGCTCCCGCAGAACTGCAAGCCGAACTGGAGCAAGACAAAAAGATTCTTTTTGAAGCACGGGAAAAGCGTCCACGTCCGCACCTGGACGACAAGATTCTGACTTCCTGGAACGCGCTGATGATTTCAGCCTTCGCCCAGGCTGCTTACGTGCTCCAGAACGAAACTTACTTAGTGGCTGCACAACGCGCGCTGCGTTTTATCCTAAGCCGCATGTATTCGCCGGACGGCCAACTATTGCGGCGTTTCCGCGACGGGGAAGCCGCAGTGAATGGTTTTCTGGATGATTATGCGTTTCTGGCGCAAGCGTTGCTGGATTTGTACGAAGCCGATTTTGATCTAGAACATCTGACTGTTGCTGTGAAACTGATGAAAACAGCCATTGAGCAGTTTGAGGATTCCGAACACGGCGGTTTTTTCAGCACCAGCAGCGAAGGTGAAAGGCTGATGTTTCGCATCAAGGACGATTACGACGGGGCTGAGCCGTCCGGCAATTCCGTTGCTGTTGATGTTCTTTTACGATTAGCTCATCTAACCGGAAATGACGAATATCGCGTCCGGGCAGATAAAGCATTAACTGATGCCGCCGCCAAATTGAATGAGCAACCGGTTCAAGCTCCGCAAATGCTGGTGGCGTTGGGGCGTTATCTTACCGAACCTGCTCAACTGGTTGTGCGTTGTGAGTCTTTTAATGATCGTGTCAGGAATTTGCTGCAAGAACACCGCAAACAAGAATGGAAGCCTTACTTCACTTATGCTGTGATTCCTGATTCTGCAATGGAACAACTAAGGGAAGCAGCTCCGTTTCTAGCTACGCTGGAGCGAAAAGGAAGCATTACCGTTTATGAATGTGCAAACTTTGTGTGCCAGCTTCCCCAAGTTATTGAATGAGTTAAAGTTTAGCTTTGCCCATTCGGGTGATGGCGCTGCGGTCCGTGCGTTTCCACGTTATGGTTCTTTTTGGGCTTTTTGCCGCTGCCGGTCGGCGAAGAAGCTGCATTTCCGGCATTGCCGCTGGCAGGACTGTTACCAGCCGCGCTGGTG
>CAXTWH010000003.1:120692-182783 GCA_964247975.1 uncultured Bryobacteraceae bacterium
CTGTGCTGCTCCCCTTTTTAGCCGAATGCTCTTGTTGAATATCCGGGCTGCCTTGGCCGGGGCTAGCCTGCGGTATGTCCCCATTCCCATTTTGCTGCGCGAACAACAGCGTTCCGCCGGTTGCCAGCATCGAGAACACCATCAAGCTTCTCAATATATTCATATTGTCTGCCTCCTTGCCTTTGATGAGGTGATTTCTAATAAAATTGACCCTTCCGGTTGAATTTAGTTTCCGAAGCCTTCCTGACAGTTTTATTTCAAATGGAGAAGTTTTTCTTCCAGATGCCGCAGCGCCGCTTGCAGTTGTTCGCGGTAGCGCGGGTTTGTTGCCGCTTCTAAATCATGCAAAACCCGTGTTCGAGACAGTTCAAGACTTTCCCGCTCACGTAGCTTCTGGGCTTGTTCAGCGTTAAGTTGCGAGACAGCGGCAATCTCTTTCCTCCGCTCGACAGCAGATTCCATTTGCGATTCAACCGACTTGCTTTCCCATCCGCGCGCCATAATTTTCCCACTTCCACCTGCTAGAAATTGAACTGATCTATATTATCCCGAGTAAACACAAACGGCTTGCCGAGCAGAATATTGGTTCCTTCAATGGCAAGATTTCCGAGGCGTTCCGATTGAAACGAATTCGCGCCTGCTTTTAACTCACCACGCGCCAAAGCTGCCGCGGCAGAAACTGTCAGATAAGCCAGGTCGCGCGTTTTCCATAACACCACAGCCGTAATCATTCCCTCGTGAACATACGGTTTGCAGAGGTTCGGAAGCGACAAGCCCACCACTTTTACATCCTGCTTGCCGGATTGTTTCACTGCTTCGGCAGCGCCGGGAACAGCCGGGGCAGAAATCACGATTACTGACTTCACTTTGGGGTAAACCTTCAAAATGGTCTGAGTTTCAGAAAATGCTTTATCCCGATCATCGTCGCTCGGGCGAATCACGGCTAATTTGAATTTAGGATACTGATGCGTCATCCGTTCCTTAATGTATTGAATCCAGAGATTCTGGTTGGCCGCGCTGAGTACGCCAGTCACAATAGCGTACTCGCCTTCTTTGTCCATCGTTTTTGCGGATTCATCTGCTAAGGTCGCGCCAATTCCTTGAGGTGTAGCTTGATTGGTAAAGTAATCGCGGGAATCAGGCGCGGAATCAGCGTCCCAGGTCACAACTTTAATGTTTTGTTTTCGCGCTTTGCGCAAAACGGTGGAAATGCTTTCCGCATTGCCGACGCTAACGGCAATCGCATCCACGCGGCGCGTAATCCAGCCTTCGACGAATTCATTCTGCTTAGCCGGATCTACTTCCGTGGGGCCATCCCAGATTAAATTAACGTCGAGTTGTTTGGCCGCTTCTTCCGCGCCGGCCCGGCAGCTAATGAAATAGGGATCGCCTTTCGACTTTGGCATCATCGCGACCGTGACTCGCTGTTTGGCAGTGCCGCCGGATGACGAAGAGGCCGGACTTGTTCCAATTAACGCATGAGCTAAATACCAATTGCTGCCGGCGACAACTAAAGCGCCCAGCATCACGGTGGCGCAAAGAATAGCCAACTGCGAATTTTTCATTTCTTCTCCTTGTCTGCTGGCCGGTTCCGCTGGAATCTTCGATTGATTGAAAACGCGCTGCAACGCAATAGTGGATACCAGCAGAAATCCCGTAGCGATGCCTGCCAACTCAGCCGGCAGAGCAGCTAAACGCAGTCCGTTTTGGAGGATCACAATGGCGGCAAGCCCCAAGAGCGTTCCCCGGATACTGCCTGAGCCGCCAAAGATCGACGTTCCTCCTAAAACCACTGCTGTAATGGCGATCAGTTCATATCCCGTTCCCGCATCTGATTTTGCCTGGCCCGCATGTGCCACATAAATAATAGCCGCAGTCGCGGCGGAGATGCCGGAAAGCAGGTACGCCAGCATCAACCTGCGCTGAACGGGAACGGCGGCGTAACGGGCTCCGGCAGGCGATAAACCAATCGCATACAAGCCGCGACCGATCACAGAATAATGCGTTAGGAGGAAAAAAAACAGAATAAACAGAACTAGAATGATTGCCTGCGTTGGCAGAATGCCGGCCAGATAGCCTTGGCCGAGAAACAGAAAACCAGGCGGAAAATTGGAATAGCTTTTGGCTGCACCCGTGATTCCTTCGGCCATGCCCCGAAACAGCGAAAACGTCCCCAAAGTAACGATTAACGGCGAAACCCCTAAACCGGCAATTAAACCGGCATTGATTGCGCCGCCTGCTGCGCCGATCAGAACAGCAATCAAGGAGGCCAGCAGAATAGGCAGGCCGGCATCGTGCCATAAGGCTCCGAAGGAAACGGCAGCTAAGGCCATCATCGAGCCTACCGAAAGATCAATGCCGCCGGTGAGAATCACCGGAGTCATTGCCAAGGAGAGCAGGCCGATTTCCGCCGCCAGCCGCACACATTCAAAAAAGTTGGAAAGCGAAAAGAAGTTTTGTCCGGCGATGCTGAAAAAAATAATTTCTAAGCCGATGAGCAGCGCGAGGGTGATTTCCTGTCGGCGAGTGGTTTGCATTGCCGATTACGCGATCAGGCTAAAACAATGCGCCGTGCTGAGCGCGAAGGTAGCGCATCGAAAAGAACCGTGACTAGAATCATGCCTCCTTGAATGGCCCGGCCCCAATACGGGCTTAACTGTAAATAGGTAAGCGCAGGCGCGATGCTTCCGAATAAAGCCACGCCGATCAACGTTCCTGCCAACCGTCCTTTGCCTCCGGTAATAGGCGTTCCGCCGACCACCACTGCCGCGATTGCCTGCAACTCCAATCCCACTCCGGCGTTAGCAGGAACATCAGAGAATCGAACTGAATTAATGCTGGCCGCCAACCCGGTGAGGGCTCCGAGCAGAACAAACACCGAGAAAACAACCAGCTTCGTAGGTATGCCGGCCAGCCGCGCTGCTTCGGTATCGGAACCAGTGGCGTAAATGGCTCGGAAAGAGGCTACATTTCGGCTGGCCCACCAAAGCGCGGCAAATACTGCGGCACTCAAAGCGAACAGAATGAACTCACCGGTGCCTTGGCTTAATCCAAACCATTGAAATGAGGATGGCAACCCCTCGACCCAGGCTCCGCCGGTGGCCCAGTTCAGGGCTTCTCGCCATGCCACCATTGTGGCTAAAGTCACCACAATGGATGGCGCATTCAGGTATGCCACTAGGCTTCCGTTGATAGCACCCAGCACTGCTCCGAATACAATGCCGCAGATCGGTAGTAGAAAAATCGGCAATCCATTTTTAACAAGCGCTCCGCCGCACACTCCGCAAACGGCAAACACTGATCCAACAGAAATATCAATCTGCGCCACCACAATCACGAGCGTCGTTCCGGCGGCAATCAAAAGCACCGGCAGACTGCTTAAAGCTAAATCCCGCAGGTTTGTCCAGGAAAAAAAGGCAGGAGCCGCGAAAGCGAGAACCGCTAACAGAACGGCTAGAGTAACCAACGCCGCATATTCCCGCAGAACAAGATTCTTCATGCGGCCACGGTTCCATGCCCAAGCGCCAGTTCCATAATTCGGTGCGCGTCAGCATCAGCGCGGTTTAACGTTCCGGCAATTCTTCCGCCGTGCATTACCGCGATGCGATCGCTTAATCCCAGAATTTCGGGAAGCTCGGAGGAAATCAGCAGTATCGCCATTCCGTCTTCAGCCAATTGGCTGATCAGATTGTAAATCTCCGTTTTTGCCCCGATGTCGATGCCCTGGGTCGGTTCATCCAAGATCAGAATGCGTGGTTCGGTCATCAGCCAGCGGGCCAGCGATACTTTCTGTTGGTTGCCGCCGGAAAGATTTTTGACGGGCGTTTCCACTGAAGGCGCTTTGATGCGAAAACGACGGCGGTATTCTTCCGCCACTTGTTTTTCCTGGGCAAAATTCAAAAAACCCTGGGGGAAAAGTTTTGCCAAGCTTGCTAAGGTTGCGTTCTGGGTGATTGGAAAATCCATCACCACGCCATGCCTGCGCCGGTCTTCCGGCACATACGCCAATCCAAGTTCAATCGCTTTCTGCGGAGATGCGATCACTGCTTCCGTTCCGTTAATCAACACAGAGCCGCTATCGCGGGGCGACAAGCCGAACAGGGTTTCCGCAAACTGCGTGCGGCCCGAACCAACCAAGCCCGCAAAACCCAGAACTTCTCCCCGATGCAGGGTGAGAGAAACATCGTGAACTCCTCGCGCGGCGCAGCTTAAATTTCGAATTTCCAGAACAGGTTCTTTCGTTGCGGCTTTACGTTCTGGAAATACCGTATTCAGTTCGCGGCCTACCATCAACTGAATCAACCTGCGATTGGTCATGTCATTCATCGGGAATGTGCCAAGGCTTTCTCCATCGCGCAGTACGGTGACGCGATCGGCTAAAGCAAACAATTCTTCAAACCGGTGCGAAATGTAGATCACCGCGCAGCGCTTTGCACGTAGTTCTTGCACAATGCGGAACAGATTTTGCGCGTCCGATTCGCCCAGCGAAGCGGTAGGTTCGTCCATGATCACGATCTTGGCTTCCCCTTGCAGTGCCTTGGCAATTTCCACCAACTGTTGTTCCGGCATGGTCAACGCGTTGATCGGAGTCTGCGGCGGCACTAGGCAGCCTACTTGTTGCAACAGCGCGGAAGCGTGGGTATTGCGCTGGTTCCAGTTGACGCGCCGCCACAGATGCCCGGATTCGCTGCTGAGCGCAATGTTCTCGGCTATCGTAAGCTCCGGAAACAGAGCTGGCTGCTGATAAATCACTGAGATTCCCAAAGAACGAGATCGAGCCGGAGTCAATGCGCCAACCGGCTTGCCTTTAAGCTGAATTGTGCCTTCGTCTGGAACAAGAGCGCCAGCCAGTATTTTAATGAGCGTTGACTTGCCGGCTCCGTTTTCACCCACCAGCGCATGCACTTCACCGGCGCGCAAGTCGAGCGAAACATCCTTTAACGCGCGGACGCCGCCAAAAGCTTTTTTGATGCCGAATGCTTGAAGAAGCGGAATCACCGTAGGAATGCTTCGGGCAAACCTCCGTCAACCGGTACCACATGCCCTGTTGTTTTGGCGCTCAGATCACTGGCCAGAAAAATAATCGCTTCGGCGCAGTCATCCGGCAGAATCGGATCGCGCGTTAACGTGCGTTGCGCATAGAACTGGGCCAGCTTGCTTCGTAGGTCTTCCGTATTTTCTTCTTCCGAAAAGGCGATGTTGTATTTTCGCAGCGAACTCATCACGCGATCTCGCGGGAACATGGCGGAGCCAGCCACCACGGTAGCGGGAGCAATTCCGTTCACGCGCACAAACGGAGCCATGCCGATGGCAAGTTCCCGAATCAATTGGTTCACCGCGCTTTTGCTGACATCATAAGCTTCGCTGCCATGCTTCGGCACAACGGCGTTGGCGGAACTGGTCAGCACAATCACGGCAGGCAGTTTCTGGTCAGTGAAGATACGGCGCGATTCATCAGCCAGCAGGTAATTGCCGGTGATGTTAATTTCGAATGTTTTGCTCCAGACTTCGGGGCTGATTTTGCCGTCCGCGCCAGGCACCGGAAAAATGGCGGCAGTGTTCACTACACCGTCCAAGCCGCCAAAACGGAGTACCGTTTGCTGCAAAGCCGCGGCAATACTTTCCCGCGAGGTGATATCAAGATAAACGGAAAGCGTCATCTCCGCTGAGGAGATTTTGCTCACTTCCTCGGCGACCGACGCTGCCGCTTTTTCATCGCGATCCGCTACGATGACGTGCGCGCCGCGTTTAGCGAGCTTCAACGCCACTGCGCGCCCGATTCCGCTGCCGCCGCCTACTACCAGAATAATTCTGCGGCTGAACTCCTGTTCCGGCGGCATACGCTGGAGCTTCGCTTCTTCCAGCGCCCAATACTCAATGCGGAACGCTTCCTGCAAGGGCAAGGCCACATAATTGTGTAGGCTTTTGAAGTGCTGCGACACTTCCGGCCGTTTGGCTTGGGGCAAAACGTCGGGAATGCCGGTGGAATCATCCAGCGCGCTGGCTCCTTCCATGACGTGAATAGCGTTAATGAAAAACTCGCTGGTAATCCGCGCTTCCCGTTTGTTTTTTCCAAAAGAAAACAAGCCTAAGCCGGGAATCAGCACTACCGACGGGTTCGCATCGCGCAGCTTTGGTGAAGCTGGTTCAGCGCATTGCGTGTAATAGCTTGAATAATCCTGCCGGTACTGCGCTGCTGTTTCCTCGATACTCTTTCGAAGAGTGGCTAAGTCTTCCTGCTGCGGATTCCAACGCACAAACATCGGCTTAATGCGGGTACGGAGAAAATGATCGGGGCAGCTTGTTCCTAATTCGGCCAGTTGAGGGCCGGCAATCGAATTGGCAAATCGTAGTGCGTCTTCCGATTCCGCATAATGGCCGACGGCGCGTTTTGTGGTAGCCAGCGCGCCCCGTAAGATGGGAAGCACCTGGGCCGCCAGTTCTTTGCGATTTTCCAAGGGCTGCGCTACTTGTCCGCCGAAAACCTTTTTGCCCGCCTGATGCGCCGCCACAAACTGCCCTAGTTCATCAATCGTGCGAATGCTGTTCAGGTAGCATTCGCGCTGTGTTTCGCCCCAGGTGAATAAACCATGCCCGCCCAGAATAATGCCGTCGCAGTTTGGATTTTCAGCAACAATGTTTTTCAACATCAACCCCAGTTCAAAGCCGGGACGCTGCCAGGGAAGCCACACCAGATGACGTCCGAACCGCTCATTGAATTCCGCCATTTTCTGCTTGCCGTTGGCGCTTGCCGCCAGCGCAATGGCCCAATCGGGATGCAGATGGTCCACATGCGGAAACGGAAGAAATCCATGCAGGGGAGTGTCAATCGAGGCTGCTACTTTACTTGCTCCGAACGCTGCAGGCGGGTAGAATTCCACCATTTCGTCCTCATGCGCTTCGCCTTTGTAAATGGAAAGAAGCTGTTCCAGTTTGTCGAGGTACAGCAGCGCAAAGCCGGAGCGTGTAATGGAGCCAAGATCGCCGCCGCTTCCTTTCACAGCTAGCACCCGCACTGGTTTTCCGGTGAAAGGATCAGGCAGATCGATTTTCGAACTGGTATTGCCGCCCGCAAAATTGGTGATGCGCAGGTCTGCCCCTAGCAGGTTCGAACGGTAGCGCAGGAGTTCCAGCGGATCATTTTCAAGGGCGGCGGCCTTGGTGTCATCCCAAAGATCTTTTAAGTATTGAAACGAGACCAGTGAAGTTTCCGGCATAATCAGACCATTCGTTAGCATACAGAATCCCCATTTCAAATGGGAAAACTGCAAAGAATTTCAAGAATGAAGTTTCCTGAAAAAATCTAAAATATGAAACTAACCCGGTAGTTTTGCAAATTCTATCTCCCCTATTTACCCGATGGTTTTCTGCTGCGTAGTCATTTATTCTGTTGAAGAGTGGTCAAGGTTACATTCTGTGGTCATAAGGTCTGGTCAGTTCCGCTAAGGTAGGCATTCACATTCGAAGAAAACGAAAAGGAGTTTGATCTTGAAAGTATGGACGCGAGAGGTTTTAAACGAGTTCATATGCTCTCGAATGGAAGGCTACAAACTGATTGTTGTTTCCAACCGGGAGCCGTATTCGCACCGCTACACCGCCACCGGCGAGATTGAATGCATACAGCCGGCCAGCGGAATGGCTTCCGCTCTTGATCCGGTAATGAGAGCAACTGGCGGTTTGTGGATTGCGCATGGCAGCGGCGATGCGGACCGCGCCGTGGTAGACCATCGTGACCACGTTAAAGTGCCGCCCCAAGAAGCGAAGTTTGATCTGCGCCGCATCTGGCTGACTCAGGAACAGGTGGAAGGGCATTATAACGGCCTCTCCAATCAGGGCTTGTGGCCCCTATGCCATATGGCGTTTTCCAGGCCATTTTTTGAGCCTCGGCATTGGGAACTGTACCGCGAAGTAAATCAGATTTTTGCCGATGCCATTCTGGAAGAAGCCGGCAGTGAGCCGACCTTTGTTTTTATTCAGGACTATCATTTTGCGCTGCTGCCCCGAATGCTGCGTAAGGCAAACGCAAATTTGGTGGTAGCGCAGTTCTGGCATATTCCCTGGCCGAATCGGGAAGTGTTTTGTTCTTTTCCGTGGCAGGAAGAACTGCTGGACGGACTGCTCGGAAACGATCTGCTCGGCTTTCACCTGCACCATCACTGCCAAAATTTTCTGGAAACGGTGGATCGCAGTGTAGAAGCCCTAGTTGACCCGACCGCGATGCAGATTAAACGCGATGGCAAATCGACGCTGATTCGCGCCTTTCCCATCAGCATCGATTATGACGAGCATGTGCAGCAAGCTCAATCCAAGCCGGTTCAGACTGAAATGGCGTGGTGGCGCAAACAACTAAATCTAAAAGAAAATACAAAGTTGGGCATCGGCATTGACCGTTTGGATTACACCAAAGGCATACCGGACCGGTTACGAGCGCTTGACCGCTTGCTGGAAACTCATCCTGAATACCGAGGTAAATTGCAGTTTGTGCAGATTGGCGTTCCGAGCCGTTCCACGCTGAAAGCGTATCAGGATGTGGAAACCGAAGTGGAAGAACTGATAGCGAAAATTAATCGCCGTTGGGCTACGAAACATTGGACACCTGCCATTTTGTGGAAGCGGCATTTCTCTTCCAGGGAGATGATTGCTTTGCATTGTCTGGCGGATTTTTGCGTGGTGACTTCTCTGCACGATGGCATGAACTTGGTGGCGAAGGAATTTGTTGCGAGCAGAAACGATGAGGATGGAGTGTTGGTTTTGAGCCGGTTTACCGGAGCCGCCCGCGAATTGGGAGATGCTTTGCTGGTGAATCCGTTCTCGATTGAAGAAACTGCTTCGGCTTACCGCCAAGCATTGAGGATGCCCGCTGAAGAAAGAAAACGGCGTATGCAGCGTATGCGCGAAGAAGTGGAAACCAACAATGTGTATCGCTGGGCCGGTAAATTCTTTTCCGCGCTGACCAAATTTGAATTTCGTGAGACTGCATTGTTAGTAACTGGAGCTGCTGCATGACTGCCCCTCAACAAGCGATTGAATGTATTCCTCTCCAAGAGGCTGAAGCTTACTGGCGCGAGCAGATCCGCGTAGCGCCTTCGCTGTTTTTGTTTCTTGATTTCGATGGCACTATTTCGCCTATTGCGGCAAGACCGGAACTAGCGCAGATTGATTCGCAAATCAAGCAGATTATTGAACGGCTGAGGTGTGCGGAAGGCATCAAGTTAGCCGTTGTGAGCGGCCGCCAGATTTCTGATGTCCGGGCCAAAACAGGAATTGACGGCATGATCTATGCCGGCAATCACGGGCTGGAAATAGAAACCGATACGGTTTGCTTTCAGGAGCCGAAAGCGGAAAGTCTGCGCCTGGAACTGCGGCGATTGGTGTTGAGATTGCAGTCACTGTTGAGTGATGCCAGTGGAATCGAAATTGAGACCAAAGGCTTAGGCGTCGCCATCCATTACCGCCAGGCGCATGAAAGTTTGCATGAATGGATTCGGCAATCGGTGGAAGAAACGATTAACCGGACGCGGATTTTTCAATGCATCTTCGGGAAAATGGTAGTTGATATCCGGCCCGATGTGCATTGGAACAAAGGAAACGCGGTTCGCTGGCTACTTGAAAATCATTCGCCTCGGGCCGCTTACCCGATCTATATTGGAGACGATACGACCGACGAAGATGCGTTTGCTGTTTTAACCGGAAAGGCTTTAACCATCCGGGTTGGTTATGATCCGGAAACGAAGGCCCGTTTCTGGGTTCCTGATGTGAGCGCAGTGCGAAGCTTTCTCATGAAAGTGCAGGACCTGCGAACACATGAAAAGCGCGGTAGAGTTTGAGCAAACAAACTCTACCGCAGATTAGCCGCGCAAGCCATCGATGAACTTTTGCAGGCGATCCAAGCCACGCTCCAGTTCGTGCATCGATGTAGCGTAGGAAATCCGGATATGGTCTGCGGTTCCGAATGCTTCTCCCGGCACCACTGCTACGTGCGCTTCAGCGAGCAGCTTTTCAGCAAAATCAAGAGAGTCTTTAACTTTGCCTGATTGGAACGCAACACTGATGTTGGGATAAGCGTAAAAAGCTCCTTGCGGCATCGTGATAGAAACACTCTCGATTTGTTTTAAGCGTTCGATCACGAAATCCCGCCGTCGGCGATATTCAGCCAACATCACCGGTACCGAATCCTGTGAGCCGAGCATTGCTTCCACTGCCGCCTTCTGGGCAATGGATGTCGGGTTAGATGTGCTGTGGCTTTGCAGTTTCATCATCGCGCTGATGATCGGCACCGGTGCCAGCGCAAAGCCGATTCGCCAGCCGGTCATGGCATAGGTTTTCGAAAGAGACCCTGCCACACACACCATTTCTTTTGCACCCGGCAGAGCAGCGATGGAATACGGTTCGCCGTCGTAAACGAATTGGCAGTAACACTCATCGGTCATTAGATAAATGCCGCGATTTCTGGCCAGTTCGAAAATTTTTACGAATTCCTGTTTAGGAATTACGCCGCCGCTCGGGTTATTGGGCGAGTTAATAATCAGTAGCTTGGTTTTCGAGGTAAGGTGCGGCTCAATCAATGCCGCTGTTACTTCGAAACCGGTGTTCTCGTCCGTGTTGACGAACACGCATTTACCGCCCGCATAGTTCACCACATCTTTGTAAGTCACCCAATACGGTACGGGAATGATCACTTCATCGCCCGGATCGATCAGTGCTTGCATCAGATTAAAGATGGCATGTTTGCCGCCTACCGTCACCAGGCACTCGGCTGGACTGTAATCAGTGCCGAAATCGTTTTTGTGCCGGCTGCAGATGGCTTGTTTTAGTTCCTGCGTGCCGCCTGCCGGCGTGTATTTCGTGAAATTGGCGGCCAGCGCATCCACGGCAGCTTTCTTGATATTGTCCGGGGTAGGAAAATCCGGCTCGCCTGCTCCAAAATCAACTACGTCAACGCCTTCGCGTCGCAGACGGTCAGCGTCCGCAGCCACCTTCATTGTTGAAGAAACGCTAATGGTGGAGATTCTTTCCGCGATTTCAAGTGTTGCTTGCATAGGGAGTGCGATTTATTCTTCCTTCTTCAATTGTAGTTTTTCCCGAAGTCGTTCTTCTACCGCTTTGGGGACGAGCCCTGAAACATTACCGTTTAAGGAAATCACTTCTTTTACCATACGAGAGCTGATAAAAGAATGGTCCTCGCTGGCCATCAGAAAAACGGTTTCGGTTTCCGGGCGCAAGCGCCGGTTCATCAGCGTCATCTGCAGTTCATGTTCGTAATCGGAAATGGCGCGGATGCCGCGCAGAATAACTTTTGCATTTTGTTTGGCGGCATAATCAACCAGCAGCCCATCAAACGAATCCACTTCCACGTTGCGGAAATGGCCTACCGTTTCCCGCAGCATTTCTTTGCGCTCGTCCACATCAAATAACGGGTGTTTCGAGCGGTTCTGGAGAACAGCCACAATCAATCGATCAAACAATTGACTGCCGCGACCAATCATGTCCAGGTGTCCGTTGGTGATGGGATCAAAGGAGCCTGGATAGACGGCCAGTATTCGACCGTTTTGCACGCCGTCGCTGTTCGCTCGAAACATAAAAGCAGAATCTTTAGTGTATCGGAACAGCTTGCTTACAGAAACGTTGAACGGTTTTGTTCAGCGGGCTAACGGTACATGGGAAACAACGCCTTGGCCTTCACGAATAGTTACAATCTGGTTCGCTGCTATAGTGCCGATCTTTTCCGTTTTTCCATCCAGCCAGCGAACAGAAACCGCTGCTTCTTTCGCCATGCCTACGCCGAAGTGAAGCCGGAAATCGTTGTGCGAGATAAATCCGCCTCCGCTTCGTACCTCGTCGATTTGCTTTAAACTACCGGCATCCACGCTGATACGCGCGCCAACCGCATCCCGCTCCCCGGTGAGCAGGCGCACCAGCAAAGCATTACCGGACGGCTTTTCGGTATTTTTCAGAACTGACGGCTTTTCACCCAAATTCAGGACTACCGCTTCAAGCTGGCCGTCATTGTCCAGATCCCCTACCGCCATGCCGCGCGAAGCATGATGCGCGGAGATGCCGGTTCCAGATGTGTCCGACATATCATAAAACTGGCCGTCATGCCGGTTCCAGTACACAAGCCTTTGCTGGCGAAAGTTTTCATGCGTTTGCGCGTTGTCCACTTCGGGATACACATGCCCGTTCACGCTCAGAATGTCCACCCATCCATCGTTGTCAATGTCATTGAATGCCGCGCCCCAGCCGAGAAACCTGGTGCGATTGGCTAATCCCGCAGCAGCGGTCACATCAGCAAAAGTGCCGTCTTTCTGGTTGCGGTAGAGAGTGGGCGTGTCATCTGAAAAGTTGGTTTTAAAAATATCGAGCCATCCGTCATGGTCGTAGTCGGCAGCCGAAACGCCCATGCCCGCCTGTTCGCGGCCGTCCTCGTTGAAGGACGACCCGCTGATGACTCCCATCTCCTCAAAAGTGCCGTTCCGTTTATTGTGGTAAAGCAGGCTCGCGGTGGAATCACAGGCCACATAAATATCCGGCCAGCCGTCATTATCGTAATCGCCGGTTAGCGCGGTAAAGCCGTAAAATGTTTTGGGGCCGCTAATTCCCGCTTTCTCCGACACATCGGTGAAATGGCCGTGCCCGTCATTGTGGTAAAGCGACATGGTTTCACCAGGCAAGCCGCGCGGACCGCACACCACTGAAATTCCTTTCCAAGTACACTGGGCCGATTCTCCCGGCCGCGGTGTTTTGGCCGGATCGAAATTGATGTAATGCGCGACGAACAAATCAAGATAGCCGTCGCGATCATAATCCACAAACGCGCAGCCGGTGCTCCAGCGGCGCGTGGTTTGCTGCAAGCCTCGTTGTTCAGTTTCGTCATGAAACTTGCCTTTGCCCACATTGCGGTAAAGCACGTTCTGGCCCCAGTTGGTGACAAACAGATCGGTGTTGCCGTCGTTGTCGATGTCGCCTGCGCAGACACCCTGTCCCCATTCGCTGGGCGTGATGCCTGCTTTTTCGGTGACATCTTCAAATTTGAGATTTCCCAAATTTCGGTACAAATGATGGTGCGCGCCCGTGGGATTTAACGGAAACTTGCCGCCATCGGCGATGAAAACGTCCGGCAAACCGTCGTTATCGTAATCAAAGATGGCTATTCCGGAGCCAATCGTTTCCACAATATACTGCTTATTGGTGTCCGTGCCGGACGTGCTGACGGCGGAAATGCCGGTCTGGTCAGCTACATCCTCAAACCGGATGATCGGCGCTTTCACCCCAGGCGGCAGTGGCCGCGTGGGAATAGCCACGGATGTGCCGGTAGCCATGCCCTGCGGCCTGGCAAGCCGAACCGTAATCCACAAAAGAAGTGAAACTGAAAGCGCAAGAACAATTTGCTTTCGCTGCATTGTTGCAAAACCACGAAAAACTTTGATTTCGATTCTCATCTTATCGAATGCCATTGAGCTTGTGAGGGAACGGTTAAACACAACAAAGCAATCTAACGGCATATACTAGAAAACTGCCGGAGTATCTGATGAACCGAAGAGAATTTTTGCAACGGAGCGCTTTGGGGTTAGCTGCGTCGACGGCTGCCCACGGGCATAATCTGGAATTCGACGATGCCAAGCAGCGGCGCGTGGGACTGATCGGCTGCGGATGGTACGGGAAAATCGACCTTTGGCGGCTGAACCAGGTTGCGCCTATCGAAATTGTTTCGCTGTGCGATGTGGATACCCAGATGCTCGCCAATGCCGCTGATATGGCGGCTACGCGGCAGCGATCAAAAAAGCGTCCGCGCACCTATTCCGATTACCGCAAAATGCTGGCGGAAAAGGATCTGGATATTGTGCTGATTGCTACTCCCGACCACTGGCACGCGCTCACTATGATCGAAGCCGCTAAATCAGGAGTTGACATCTATGTTCAGAAGCCGATCAGCGCCGATGTGGTGGAAGGGCGGGCGATGCTGGCCGCAGCGCGGCAAAACAATCGCGTTGTGCAGGTAGGTTTGCAGCGCCGCAGCACGCCGCACCTAGCGGAAGCCCGCGACCGGTTTATCAATGAAGGCAAGCTCGGCAAAATCAGCCTGGTCGAGATTTACTGCTATTACCACATGCGCAGCACGGAAAATCCGCCCGACACCACCCCGCCGCCCAACCTGGATTATGAGATGTGGACCGGGCCTGCGCCTTTGCGCCCGTATAATTCACTGGTTCATCCGCGCACTTGGCGCGCCTTCATGGAATATGGCAATGGCATTGTGGGTGACATGTGCGTACACATGTTCGATATGACCCGCTGGATGCTGAATCTCGGCTGGCCTGACCGTGTTGCTTCCACCGGCGGAATCTTCATCGACAAGACCAGCAAAGCTGATATTTCCGACACGCAAACGGCCACGTTCGATTATCCTGACTTGCGCATTGTATGGCAGCATCGCAGTTGGGGCAACTCTGCCGACCCCAAATATCCCTGGGGGGCGACGTTTTATGGCGACAAAGGAACACTGAAAACCAGCGTTTTCAGTTATGACTTTATTCCGGCTGATGGCGGGCAAGCTGTTCATCGGGACGTCACTTATGAACTGGAACAATACCCGGAGGATAAAACGGAAAAAGACCTGGAACGCCACGTTGCGCCGGCAGTGCGCTACCACATGAAGAATTTTCTAGCGGCCATTGATTCGCGCAGCAAACCTGTTTCCGATATTGAGCAGGGCTACATTTCCACGTCGTCCTGCATTCTGGCTAACAACTCCATGAAGCTTGGGCGTGAATTAAGCTGGGATGCCGCCAAACAGGAAGTGATCAACGATGCCGAAGCGAACCAGCTTCTGCGCAGAACGTACCGCGCACCCTGGATCCACCCATCCGTTTAGTGAACTGCCGGTAATGGAACCGGCATGGAGTCCCTTGCTTCGGCTACGGCTGCCTGCTGCTGTCCGGCTTCGCCGCTTTTGACCAGCGCAAAACGATAAATTACCGGCGCTACCAATTCGTTAATGGCTACGCTGCCAAACACAAGCGCGGAAGCTTCAGCGCCCAATGTGGGAAAAGTTTTAACCAGCAGCAGCGCCAAAGCTAAAGCCAGACCGGCCTGCGGCAGTAAACCCAGGCCGACAAATTTCGTCACGGTCGGGCTTTCCTCATGGGCTACCGAAGTAGCGGCCCGGCCTAGCCCGATGAATCCGGCAGCCCGGGTCAGCACTAGAATAATGGCGGGAATGCCGACTACCAGCAGTTCCCGAATATGAACCGTTGCGCCTGCCACGGCAAAGAACACCACATAAACAGGCAAAGAGGAAATTTCAATTTCTTCCAGCAGTCGTTTGCCTTGCCGGGTAAGATTGCGGATTAACACACCGCCAGATAAAGCTACTAACAGGGGATCCAACTCGATCCGCTGGCCGATTTCCGCTACCAGAAAAGCCGTCGCCAGCACGAACAAAGCAGAGCTTCCTTTGACAAAACGCAGGTAAACCGCAAGCACCACTCCGACCAATGTCCCAATTCCAATAGAACCGAATACTTCCCAGGCCAGTGCGCCGGCCGTATGAAGCGCGTCGGTTTCCGAGCCCAGAATGCTTTTGGCAACCGAAGAAACTACGGCGAACAACACAATCACGAGCAGATCGGACAAAACTACCACGCCCAGAACAGTTCTGGTCAGCGGACCGTCCGATTGCATTTCCGATTGCAGCGCTACCACCACCGCGGGTGACTGCGCCACCATCGTCACGCCCAATACAGTGCAAAAAGCCGCTGTTTGAACAATCGTAAGGCCATGCAGAAACGGGAGTTGCGAACGCAGCAGAAATGCAGCCAGGCTAATCAGCAGAATGTTGCCGCCGACCGCAATCACTGTCAGCCAACTGATTGTTTTCAACAGCGGCTTCATGGTGCGAATATCGATTTCTGTTCCAGCAGTAAGCGCAATTAAAGCGGTAGCCACGCCGTTAAAGATTTGCAGATTCGATACCATCGGCTGGCTCACAAGATCGAAAACTCGCGGACCCATCAGAATGCCTGTCGCCAGATAGCCGGTTAAGCGGGGCAGGCGAAGCGATTTAAAAATTGATCCCATCAGAAACGCGGATAACAATAGATAGCCGCAAGCAAGCGCTGTGCCTGCCGCGCCCCCGCCTATGGCGGTATCCGGCGCAAACGACCGGGCAGCATGCATTAATCCTGCAAAAATAAGCACCAGCAGCAAACGCATAAATAATTAAAAATCAGGAAATTCCAATCAGGTGGGGTTCTTCCACCGGAATGCGACGGGATGCAATCTGCACAATAATCTCAGTTACAATTGCGCCGCCAATAACAGCCGTTACCATCCACGACACGGCGGAACCGAAGTATAAATCCTGGGCATTCACCACAATGGCAATGGATAAAGCGCCGATCGGTGAAAAGATAATACTTCTTTGTTCATCGGGAGACAAACCGCCCGGAATACGCCTTCGGCAGATGACCACTGCCAGCCACTTGCCGAGCAAACGGGCCGGCACAAACAACATCATCAATACCCATCCTTGCCAGGCAGTAAGGTCCCACAGAGAACCGGCAACCAGCAGAAACAGCAGATAGATAGGACGTTCCATGTGTTCCAGCGCGTCTCGGATCTGATTTTTCGATGTGCCGGGAAGATTCACCAAAATCAAGCCCACAATGAAACACACCGCCAGCGGAGAAATGCGCAAAAAACTGGCCATTCCTGCGGTGAAGCAGACCGAGCCTAGAATCAGCAACGTGAACTCCGGGCCAGCTTTGACCTTTCCAAGCGTTACCCAAATCACAGCACCCACCATCGTTCCCATGCCGATAGTGATAAATAACCAGGCGGTGCCGGGAAGATGCCAAGCAACCGAAGTATCCTGAGGCCGGAAGTACGCGGCCACAATCAACAATCCGACAAAACCGGCAAGCTGTTCTAAAGTGACAATGGATGTTAAACGGTCCACCGTGGCGCCTGCCGCGCCGCGCGCTTCCAGAAGCTTCGGCGCTCCATAAGCTGTCATTGCGCCCGCTGTAGCCAGCATCATGGCATCTCTCAGAAAAATAGTGTTTGCCGGGGAGTGTTCGACGTAAACCAGCAGCAGGGCGCAAGCCGCCACAATCGTCACAAACGGAACCGAAGTAGTAATCAAACTGGCCGCGTTCGCCCCGGGCAGCAGGGAATCGCCCAGCTTTGAATCAAAACGAAATCCAACCGTGAACCCGATCCATCCCAGGCCCAGGGCCAACAGTGGGCGAATCTGCCAAAGTACCGAATCTGACAAAATGCCGATTTGTTGTTGATGCGCAATCACGCCCAGAAAAACGAATGGCAGCCCAGCGGTGACAACTTGAGTGATCTGCAGTTTATGTTCCCAAGCCTGAATACGCGGATCACGCGCCAGGTAAGCTAGTCCAAAGATCGCCACCAATCCCAGAATGACTTTGATAACTTCCGAAGCTGATTCAATGCTGCGCTCCCGAACATTGCCCTGCAGCACCGGCGGGGGCGGAGGCGGAGCAGTGAGAACCGGAGAAGGCAAGTAATTTGTCTGCCCTTGATCTTGCGGCAAGACAGGGGCCGGTTCCAGAGAAAGATCCGGCGGCAGCTTTGGAGAAAATTGTTGTTCCGTAGTTACACGCTGATTCGAAACATTGTTTTTCTGTTCTGCCCCGCGCGCCAGCCCTAGGCAGCACAATGAAAGAAAAATGAATTTCATGAACCTGGTTATCGTAAGGTGAATCATTATTCACTTCCGCAAAAAACCATTAGTATCTCAATTTGAATTTTATCGATTTTTGATTCAATTGAGTTTCGCTGCCTGGCTTTAAATTAAAATGGCCGGTTGTACCCGGCCACCATTTCTTCACTATCCAGCAAACCTCAAAGTTGCTGGCAGTTTATTTGAATTCCAGAATTTCCTTTTCTTTTGTTTTAAACGCCTGGTCCACTTTGGCGATGTAAGTATCCGTCAATTTTTGAATAGAATCGAGTGATTGGCGCTCCTGGTCGCCGCTGATCAGTTTTTCTTTCGACATTTTCTTCAAATGTTCATTCGATTCCCGGCGAATGTTGCGCAGCGAGACGCGCCTTTCTTCGGCAATATGCGAAAGCTTTTTCGCTAGGTCGCGGCGGCGTTCTTCCGTCAGCGGCGGAATCGGTATGCGGATCAGTTTGCCGTCGTTGCCGGGGTTTAAACCCAAGTCCGCATTGCGAATAGCTTTCTCAATGGCGCCCAGCATCGACGTGTCCCAGGGCTGCACTGTAATCATCGCCGGTTCGGGTACATGGAGCTGAGCCACCTGATTCAACGGAACAGGCGAGCCATAGGATTCAACTCGCACGCTATCCAGGAGATTGATGGAAGCCCGTCCCGTGCGCACGGTGCTCATCTCATGCTGCAAATCAACGAGGACCTTTTCCATGCGGCCTCGCGCTTCGTTTTCGACTTGCTTGATGTCTTGGAATTTACTGCCGCTCGGAGCAGCGGCCGGTGGTTCGTTTTTCATACCAAAATCTTCCTGCTTAACGAATAATTGTGCCAACGGGCTCGCCCATTGCCATTCGCATTATATTGCCCGTTACGGACAAGTTAAACACCATAATCCGCAGAGCATTGTCGCGGCACATGGCTACTGCCGACGCATCCATCACAGCGAGCGATTTCGCGAGTACTTCCGTGTAGCCGATCTCCGGAAATCGCACCGCATCCGAGTACTTATGCGGATCTTTATCGTAAACGCCGTCAACACGAGTGGCCTTGGCGATAATGTCAGCTTTAATCTCCAGCGCGCGCAGCGTGGCGGCCGTATCGGTGGAAAAATAAGGGTTTGACGTTCCTGCCGCAAACACCACAATACGGCCCTTTTCCAGATGGCGAATCGCTCGCCGCCGGATATACGGCTCGGCTACCTGATGCATCTCAATAGCTGTCATCACACGAGTAGGAATGCCTTGTTTTTCCAGCGCGTCCTGGAAAGCCAAAGCGTTGATCACCGTCGCCAGCATTCCCATGTGGTCGCCGGTAACGCGGTCCATATTTTTGGCCGCTGCCGCTACGCCGCGAAAAAAATTACCGCCGCCGACAACTAATCCGATTTGAATTCCTGCTCTGGCTACTTCCGCAATCTCTGCCGACAAGGATTTTACCCGTTCGGGATCCAGGCCGAAGGAAGTGGTTCCAGCCAGTGCTTCACCGCTTACTTTGAGTAGAATTCTTTGATATTGAGTCATTCACGCTCGTTCTAGGTTGCCACAGTTGCGAAAAAAGCCGGCTGGTTTGGCCGGCTTTTTTCAGTAAAACTATTCTGTAACAGGCAGTGGCGAAGTTTCAGCGCCGGAGGGGTCCGCTGCTTCACCAACTTTATAACGAACAAAATTCGCAACTTTAATTTCGCCCAGGCTGCTGGCTTTGGATTTCAAAAGCTCGGTAATCGTCATCGCATTGTCTTTAATGAACGGCTGTTCCAGCAGGCAGACTTCTTCGTAAAACTTGCTTAACCGGCCTTCCACGATTTTATCCACCATCTTCTCAGGTTTGCCTTCCTTGAGAGCGCGTTCGCGTTGAATGGCTTTTTCGCGGTCTAAAGCGCTGGCATCCACGCTTTCCCGTCCGATAAACTGCGGATTAGCGGCGGTAATGTGCATGGCGATATCCCGCACCAGAGTTTGAAATTCTTCTTTAAGTGTATCCGCTTCCGGCGCATGAACTTCCACAATGGTAGCTACTTGCGATCCGGTATGCACATACGATCCGATGATGCCGGATCCGTTCACGGAAAGCGCAGCGAAGCGGGAAACGGCAATGTTTTCTCCCAACTTCGCGACCTTGCTTTTAATCAATTCGCTGACGGTTTGGCTTTGATCCTTGGCAAACTTTTGTTCGTACAGGTAAACAGCTTCGGAAGTGGCTTGGGTGGCTACTTCTTCGTGCCGCACGTGAGTGGGTTTGTGTTCCGTAATATGTTCGGTAATGTCCTGCACCAATGCTTGAAAATCTTCCGTGCGGGCGACGAAATCCGATTCGCAGTTAACTTCCGCCAAAACGCCTGATTTTCCGTCCGGCGCGATGTTAACGCCGAGCAGTCCTTGCTTGGTGGACCGGCCTTCCTTTTTTCCGGCAGAAGCAAGACCTCTGGTCCGGAGCACTTCCACTGCTTTATTCAAATCTCCATTGGCTTCGTTCAGCGCCTTTTTGCATTCCATCATGCCTGCGCCTGTCATTTCACGAAGCTGTTTCACTAACTGCGCACTAATCTCAGCCATTATTATTTCCTTCGGCACAACGCAAAACCAGAAGCAGAATCGCAGAAGACTGCTTCTGGTTTTGCGTTTTTTTCTCGCTACTTTAGTTATTGTTCCCGAACGGCATCAGCCAGTTCTTCGGTCGATTCGCTTTGCGGACCCTTCCTGGGCAACTCCACCGGCTCGTCGCTGGTGGCCATGCTCTCCGAAATAAGCTGTTCAGCGTACTTCGGATCCAGGTATTGCGTGTATTCCGCCGGAGTTTCGTCGGCTGCCGTTTCGTCCGTCACCAGTTTTTCGGCAGTGAACTCTTGTTCGGTGGCCAACGTGCGGCCTTCCACCACCGCATCGGCAATCTTTTGTGTAAATAAACGGATTGCCCGCAGCGCGTCATCATTGCCGGGAATCACATAATCCACTTCGTCCGGGTCGCAATTGGTGTCCACTACTGCTACCACCGGAATGCCCAGCTTGCGAGCTTCCTTTACCGCAATGGCTTCTTTGTTGGAATCAATCACGAACATCACATCGGGAAGTCCGGTCATGTCTTTGATGCCGGCCAGGTTCTGCTGCAGATGCTTTCGTTCGCGCTCCAGCCGTCCGATTTCTTTTTTGGCGCGGCCCTCATAAGCGTTGTCCGCTGCCATATCGTCCAGTTCTTTCAGTCGTTTGATGGATCGCTGAACCGTGACCATGTTGGTGAGCAAACCGCCCAGCCAGCGTTGATTCACATAGAACTGACCGGCTTTCCCAGCTTCTTCGGCAATAGCTTCCTGTGCTTGGCGTTTGGTTCCCACAAAAAGAACCGTTTTTCCCTGCGCTGACATCTCGCCTACAAACCGCATGGCATCTTTGAACAGCTTCAGCGTTTTCTGTAGATCGATGATGTAGATTCCGTTACGTTCGCCAAAGATGTATTCCTTCATCTTTGGATTCCAGCGCTTGGTCTGGTGCCCGAAGTGAACGCCTGCTTCGAGCAGTTCCTTCATGGAAATAGATGGCAAAATGACTCCTTCAATTTGCGGCAGCACTCTAGTGCTGGCGCAGTGGCGTTGTTGACAGTCAGCTTACGCGGCCCAAAGCGGAATTTGCGTATAGCTGCCAAACAAACGGTTAATAACGGGCAGCTCGAAGAACTGCCCGTTTTCCTGGTAATAAACGGAAGAATAACGGTTAGCGTTTAGAAAACTGGAAGCGCTTGCGCGCACCCTTCTGGCCGTACTTCTTTCGCTCATGCGCGCGAGCGTCGCGGGTTAGAAACCCGAGCTGCTTGATTTTTCCACGCAGTTCGGCGTTGAATTCGATCAGCGCGCGAGCCACACCCAAGCGACACGCGCCGGCCTGCCCGCTCACTCCTCCGCCGTTTGCCAAAATCAGCACATCAAACTTATCAGCGGTTTCTGTCGCAAGCAGCGGCTGGCGCACATAAGCGCGCGCCGACTCATTGGCAAAATAATTTTCAAACGATCGATGATTGACCGTGATCTGACCCTTGCCGGGCCGCAAAAAAACACGCGCTGTCGCGGTTTTGCGGCGTCCTGTCCCTAGATGTTGAATCAACTTCGCTGGCACTAACTTCCTTCCTTACCTTCTGGCTTCTTTGCCCATATCGAGAACCACGGGCTTTTGCGCCTGGTGAGGGTGCTGCTCACCGGCATAGACATTTAACTTGCGGTACATCTGCTTGCCGAGCTTTGTTTTCGGCAGCATCCCCGAAATAGCCAGTTCCAGCATTTTCGCCGGCCGGGTCGCGCGCATTTTGCTGGCTCCGGTTTCCACCAGTCCGCCGGGATAACCGCTATGACGCCGGTATAATTTCTGGCCTTCTTTGCCGCCGGTCAGTTTCACCTTCTGGGCATTCACAATCACTACATGGTCGCCCGTATCCAGATACGGCGTGAAAATCGGCTTGTGCTTGCCCATTAAAAGCATGGCCGCGCGGCTTGCCACTCTGCCGAGAACAGCATCTTCCGCATCGATCACGTGCCAAGCACGCTCAATCTTGTGCTCGGACGGAATTACAGTACGCATGGACAGACTTCTTTCTCCCTCGAAAACTCAAAACAATTCATCGTAGCTTATTGCAAATGCAGTGTCAAACGCTCCGCGCGCACGATAATCTGAGGGCCGAACCGACAATCAGGCTATTTCTTGCACTAAAGCGCAGTCCGGCTCCCAAGCCTGGCATTCACAAAAAGGATAAAAAGAAATCTGACAACGGTGGCAGGCGCAGTGCATCTCCAAAGCGAATTTGGTCATTTCCAGTCTGTACAAAGCAGCTTTTAGCTTCGGCTGGATTTCAGAAATGCAGGAACTGCAGGAAACTCCCGCTTTGTTCAACGCTTCGCTAATCAGTTGGTAGTGGTGCTGCTGGGCAGCCTGATATTCCCGAATTAAAAGGCTACGCTCACCGCAGATGAATGGCATTGGACAAATTCTTCCATTTTCGTGAGTTCTGAGCGCCTCGGAGAAGAGAGAGTTTACTTGAAATCGAAAGATGTTCATCGCGAACTATCAGAATTTTTCTCATACTGATTGGAATAAAATTTAACTCAACTGAAATTCATCTATTAAAATCGTATCGATTTTAGATTGAATTACAAACTAGGCAATGTCCCAGGCTGGAAGTTCGCCCAAACCTCAATTGCCGCCAAACTGGTATGATCTGGAACGATGGCTGCTGGTATACCCGATGAGGAAGACTCCGTTGTTCTGAATGAAAGCGACATGATTGCCGTTACTTGCGCCGTCTGCGGCAAGCAGACTCTTCGCAGTTCAACTTGGCTTCGTAGCAATGGAACATTCATCTGCCCGTTCTGCGGTTCTGAAGGGGAGTTATTCCATCCCGAAGAAAACTGAGACAAAAAGAACTAGGCTCCGCCAACTTCATGCGCAAACGCCTGGAAGATTTTCCGGTCGGTTTCGCTGATCCCGATTCGGTCTTCCGGGTGCCACTGGACGCCCAAAACGAACCGCCGCGCGGGCAATTCAACGGCTTCCACAATGCCGTCCGCGCTTTGGGCGCTGATAATTAAACTTTGACCTAGTTCGTCGACTGCCTGATGATGCCGCGAATTCACCGATAACGTGGCAGATTCTGTAATCCGGCTTAATAAGGTAGCCGGTGCCACAGCAACTTCGTGCACGCTGCGGTGCTGGGCGGGCAGTTCATCGGAAAATCGCTGTTCATGGTTTCGTCCTGGTAGATGCTGGTGCAGTGTGCCGTGCAAATGCACATTCAATAACTGCATTCCGCGGCAGATGGCAAAAACGGGCAGGTCCAAGGCTAGAGCTTCGCCGAGTAGGCAAAATTCCAGTTCATCGCGCGGGTCGTCCGGTTGATCAGTTTCCGGAACAGCAGTTTGCCCATACCTTTTGGGGTTAATGTCGGTGCCGCCGGTCAGCAGCAGTCCGTTAAGTCCGTCCAAACTCCGGGGCTGACCAGACAAAAGCCGTACCGGATTCAGGCCCGCCAGCCGAACGGCATTTTCGTAAGCCAGAATTCTTGGTTTTCCGCAATCGGTCACCCCCACTTTTGCCGCCATAGATTTCAGAATAACCGGCCAAACTCCTCCATTGTGCGATTCCCTGCATTGTGAGAGGATAATGGTGTTATTTACGGTTGTTGGTTTTTCGTGTTCTTACGATAGAAAACCTGCCTACCGGAAGGTGTTGCTGGCCAGTTATATCTGTGCCGGCGAAAGCAGTATAGATTGGGATACCGGAAGCGGTTACTGGTTTCTGATCTGTTAAGGAGAGTGAAAGTGGCCAGATTGTTTGTAGGAAATCTTCCTTATAAAGCGACTGAAACTGATATACAGTCGTTTTTTACGGAAGCAGGCGTTCAGGTCGATAGCGTCAATATCATGCGCGATCGGTTCAGCGGCGAGGCTCGCGGGTTTGGCTTTGTCGAAATCAATGACGAAAACGTCGCTGTCCAAGCGGTGCAAGCCTGTAACGGCCGTCAGTTAATGGGTCGTGCGCTTGTGATTAACGAGGCTCGTCCAGCGGAGCGCCGTGAGCGGCCCGATCGGAATTTCAATAATAGCGGGGGCGGCGGGGCCGGTGGTCGCCAGCGTGACTTTGGCGGCAGCCGAAATCGCTGGTAAAGCGTTTTCAACTGAATTTTAAGGTGAAACAGCAGTTCTCCCGTGTAGCAGATTTGGGAATTAAACACCCTTGCCGCTGATTCGGTTGTGGAATCATCGATGTCGTCACTGCTTCAGGAAAAACTGCTGTTTTTTTATGCTCTTTCCAGTGCCCGGAGAATAGCATCAGCCGAATGGCCCACTGTTTTGGGTTGATTGCCGAAGGTTGATTGAATGTCTCCCTCGCTGGTCTTTAACTGTCCGGTATGGTAGCGGTAAATGTAGTCCGGGTCTTTTAGGACGTTTCCTGTTAACACCGCTACTACATTCTGATTGTTTTTAATGATTCCCTCTTGGACCAGTTTTTTAATTCCTGCCAAGGTTGCGGCTGAAGCCGGTTCGCAACCGATGCCGCTCCGTCCAATCACGGCTTTCGCATCAGCAATTTCCTGCTCGCTGGCTGTTTCCACTACGCCTTGCGTAGCTTGCAAGCCCTGCCAGGCTTTCGGCCAGGAAACGGGCGCTCCGATACGAATCGCTGTGGCCAGTGTTTCCGGCGAGCTTACCGGCATAAACGCGCCTTCTACCGGCGCTTTCATGAATTGGTAAAACGGCGCCGACCCATGAGCTTGCACCACTGCTAAATGGGGCAGCCGATCAATAAAACCAAGTTTCTGCATTTCCAGAAAGCCTTTGCTGAAAGCCGCGCAGTTGCCCAGGTTTCCTCCCGGCATCACCACCCAATCCGGAACCTGCCAATCCAGTTGATCGAGCATCTCAATCGCCATCGTTTTCTGCCCTTCGATCCGAAACGGATTAATGGAATTCAGCAGGTAAAGATCAGCCGCATCGGCTATCTTGCGCACCAGCGCGAGAATCTGGTCAAAATTTGCTTCCACTTGCAGCGTAATGGCTCCGTATTCCAGAGCCTGCGATAATTTGCCGAAAGAAATGTTTCCATGCGGCAGAAAAATCACTGCGTTCAATCCAGCCTTGCTCGCGTAGGCGGCTAGTGAAGCGGAAGTGTTCCCGGTGGAAACACAAGCCACTCGTTTTTTGCCAAGTTGCACCGCCTGTGAAACTCCGCAAGTCATTCCATTGTCTTTGAAGGAGCCAGTCGGGTTAAATCCCTGATGCTTGAACGTGATGGCATCGAGCCCCGCATACCGGGCAGCCGTTTGCGAAGATAATAAAGGCGTGTTGCCTTCGCGCAGCGTGACCACCTGCGAAGTGTCGCTCAAAAAAGAAATAGCTTCTCTGTATCGCCATACTCCGCTCTGGTTTAAAGGCGAATTGTCCATGCGCCGCTCGCGCCACAACTGCTTGCAAGCTGATGCGTCATAATTGGGCCATCGGTAGTCAACTTCGAGAAGCGAACCGCAGCGCGGACATTCGTAGATTGCTTCCGCAATCGAATAGGTAGCGCGGCATCCTTCGCGAAAACAAACCAAAAACGATTCCATGAGCCTTCATTATAGTGACGCGCTGCACCTTTAAGGGCGATCGTTGCTGCTTGAATCTTCCACAAGGAGAATGAGTTTGTTGCTTCCCGTCATCATGCAATCCGTTTACCTGAAAAACGGCGCGATTGAACTTCGTGAAACAAGCCTGCCGGAACGTCCGCCTGATTTCGCTTTGGTGCAAGTTCTGTTTGCCGGTATCTGCAATACGGACTTGGAATTACAGTGCGGCTACTACGGTTTCAGCGGCACTCCCGGGCATGAATTTGTCGGCAAAGTGGTGGAAGCTGATTCGCCGGAATGGATCGGCCGCCGGGTAGTCGGTGAAATCAATCTGGCTTGCGGCGTATGCGAATGGTGCCAGGCTGGATTCGGCCGCCACTGCCCAACGCGAACGGTGCTCGGCATTGTGCGCCATCCCGGCGCGTTTGCTCAGTATCTCACCCTGCCCGAAAGAAATCTGCATGAAGTGCCGGATGAAATTTCTGATAAGCAAGCAGTATTTATCGAACCCTTAGCAGCGGCCTGCGAAATTCTGGATCAAGTACGGATTCCGACTGGCGCGAGAGTGGCCGTGCTTGGCGACGGAAAACTTGGTTTGTTGATCGCTCAAGTGCTCCATTCTTCGCGCATTCAGGTGGTTCAATTTGGAAAACATGCGGAAAAGCTGAAGATTTCCGCCGCCTGCGGTATTGAAACCCGAAACAATGAAAAACTGCCTGTAAAAGAGTTTGAGTTTGTAGTGGATGCCAGCGGCTCCACCCAAGGCTTGCAGGACGCTGTGCGTTTGGTGCGCCCGCGCGGAACGATTGTTCTGAAATCAACCGTTCATGGCGAGGTTCCTGTAAATACTGCGCCGATCATTGTGGATGAAGTCACGTTGGTCGGTTCCCGTTGTGGCCGATTTGCTCCGGCCCTCGCATTGCTGCAAAAACAGCAAATACAAGTGGAACCGCTTCTTTCCGCCGAGTTTCCATTAACCGAAGCCGAAGCGGCGTTCGGAGAAGCTTCCCTGAAGGGAAAGCTTAAAGTTCTTTTACGGCCATCTTAAGCTGCTCGTCCGCAATTCGCGGCTGCGGCGTTTCTAATGACACGCGCTGGTAGCTGCCGAGTCGCTCTATCTCCAAGGCTAAATTGCCGTCCGAATCGGTTCGGAAGGAAGGTTCGAACTTGGCGCCCCAGACAAGTTCATCATACAAATAGGAATAACGGGTATGCAGAATCTGGTAGAACATATCATCAAAGCCCTTCACGAGCACTAAAAATTCCGCTTGCATCGCTTCTAAATCCGCCGCTGTTTTGCCGTATAAGGGGCTGCTTTCATCTAACGGATGAACAATGGTCCACGTTAAGGGCAAAAACAAAATTGTTTCCCGTTCAAGCGTCAAACGGTCATACCGGCGTTGTTGCTGTCCATTCACCCATTCCACGGTAGTCACTAACAGATTCGCTTCCAGTTCCATCAAGTTGTTCGAGCGGCGATTCGCCACCCGGAATTGCAAGCTGAGCCCATCTTTATAAGGAGCCACAATCATTCGTTTGCTGAATGCTAGGCGCGCGGCTGGCCGGGAAAAACGGCCAAACAACAAGCCTGTTGCCAGCGCAAAGCTCATCAGTCCCAGCAACGCTTCGAGCGCGGCAACTGTATTGGCCGCCACGCCTTCGGGGTAGATGTTGCCATATCCAACGGTGGTTAAAGTATGGGCGCTGAAGAAAAACGCATTTAAGAACCGGCCGAACGCGGTGGGTGTTTCCACGCCGTGCAGATGTTCCACTCCAACTACCCAGTAGATCCCGGCAAATATGAAGTTCATCACCAGATACCCGACAAAAACATCCAGCAGAAACCGAGGCCAGGAGGTGCTGATCATGTAAAGATACGGATTGCGGTCGCGCCAGTTCACCCCTTTCCGGTAAACGTTGAAGTTTCCATTTTCGTTGATAATACGCCGAATGGAGCCGGTGTATTTCTGGGTAAGACCAGGATCGAAAGTAGGTTTTTCCATAGAAAAGCTGTTTGGATAGTCTTCAGATTATTGGAACTCTGAATTGTATTCAATTGGGATAGTAAAATTCTGTTCGCAACAGAACTAATTAGGCAATGGGTGCAAGCTGGATAACACTCTCTTAAATCCGGCTTGCACATTGTCAACAAAACTCCTGGAAATGTTTCGGTGTAAACGGCATTTGAAACATGGAAAATGGTAAAATGAACAAGTAACCACTTAACTAAGCCCTCACGTTTGCAATAACTTGCGGGAAATATTTCAAAGCGGTTCAGGAGCAACAATTGGCTAACTCTGACAGCCCAAATCCACCGCAGCAGCCACCAAAGAACGGCAGCGCCGGAGGACCTGTTCTTCCGCCGGGTGACAATAAAAATCTGATCTCGATCAACATCGAAGACGAGATGAAGCGCTCGTATCTCGATTACGCGATGAGCGTAATCATCGGACGCGCGCTCCCCGATGTACGCGACGGTTTGAAGCCGGTTCATCGCCGGATTCTTTACGGCTTGCATGAAATGGGACTGCACTATAATCGGCCTACCCGTAAGTGCGCCAAAATTGTCGGCGAAGTTCTGGGGAAATTCCACCCGCACGGCGATGCTCCGGTATATGATTCGCTGGTTCGTATGGCGCAGGCGTTTTCCATGCGCTATCCACTCATCGACGGCCAGGGAAACTTTGGTTCGGTTGACGGCGATCCTCCGGCAGCCATGCGTTACACGGAAGCCCGTCTTTCCCGCATTTCAGGCACTCTGCTCGAAGATATCGATAAGGAAACAGTTGATTTCCGTCCTAACTATGACGACAGCGAAGTGGAACCAGAAGTTCTGCCTGCGCGTGTTCCCAATTTGCTGATTAATGGCGGCTCCGGCATTGCGGTCGGAATGGCCACTAATATTCCGCCGCACAATCTGCGAGAAGTTGTGGAAGCGACCATTACGCTGATCAACGATCCGAAAACACCGCTTGCCCAGGTTCTGGAAATGGTTCCCGGTCCTGATTTTCCCACTGGCGGCTTCATTCTAGGCAAACAAGGCATCGTGGATTATTACAGCCGGGGGCGGGGAAGCCTGAAGCTTCGCGCTCGCGCCGCTGTTGAGAAGAGCGGTAAGGATCGGGAAGCGATCATTGTTACGGAAATTCCGTTTCAAGTAAACAAAGCCCGCTTGATTGAGCAGATTGCCACGCTTGTCGCTGAAAAAAGAATTGAAGGCATTTCCGATGTTCGCGATGAAAGCGATCGTGACGGAATGCGCATTGTGATTGAGTTGAAACGCGGCGAGCAGTCCGAGATTGTTCTCAATAATCTGTACAAGCACACGCAGATGCAGACAAACTTCGGCGTAATCATGCTCAGCATCGTCAACGGCCAGCCGCGCGAACTTGGTTTGATTGACGTGATCAAGCGGTTCATTGAGCATCGCGCTGATGTTGTGCGCCGCCGCACTGACTACCTGCTGCGCAAAGCCCGCGACCGCGAACATCTGCTGCTCGGCTTTCAGAAGGCGCTTGACAGCATCGATGAAGTCATTCAATTGATCCGTTCCGCCCGGACGCCCCGGGAAGCGCGCGAGAGTTTAATGGGGCGTTTCGAATTTACGGAAAAACAATCGCAAGCCATTATCGAACTGCAGCTTCAGCGTTTAACCGGCATGGAACAGCAGAAGATTATCGACGAGCTTGCTGACCTTCAACGACTGATCGGCGAGTATACCGAAATCTTAGGCTCCGAAAAAGTTTTGAAGCTGTTGATCGTGAAAGAACTGAAAGAAGTTCAAAAAGATTTCGGTGATGCGCGCCGCACGCAATTAGTTGAGGACACCGGCGAGATCAGCCTCGAAGATCTCGTGCAGGTGGAAGATATGGCCGTGACGGTTTCACGCGGCGGTTATCTGAAGCGAACTGCCGTTGATACCTACCGCCGGCAAACGCGCGGCGGCAAAGGGCGCATCGGCATGGGCACCCGCTCGGAAGATATTGTGGAGCATCTGGTTATTGCTTCCACTCATGCTTATCTGCTGATCTTCACCAACAAAGGCCGTGTGTACTGGTTGAAGATCTACGAAATTCCCGATGCCGGCACTACCGGCAAAGGCAAGCACATCTCCGGCTTAATCAACTTGCAGCCGGATGAATCCGTGAAAACCTTTCTTGCTGTGAAAGACTTTGTGGAAGGCCAGTACATCATCATGGTCACTAAAAAAGCGGTGATCAAAAAATGCGAACTGACCGAGTTCAATAATCCTCGCTCGGGCGGCATTATCGCTGTGGCCCTGGATGACGGCGATGAGTTGTTGGGCGCTCGCATTACCAGCGGCAACAACTTTGTTTTCCTGGGGTCTCATCAGGGCATGGCTATCCGTTTCAAGGAAGATGATGTTCGCGCGATGGGCCGTCCTGCTCGGGGCGTGCGCGCGATGGATCTGAGAGACGGCGATTATCTGGTGGGCGTGGCCGCTGTGGAAGAAGATTGGCTTATCCTTTCTATCTCCGAAAACGGCTATGCGAAGCGCACTCCGCTTGGCGATTACCGGCTGACAGGACGCGGCGCAAAGGGAGTCATCAATATGAAGATCACTTCCAAGATCGGCAAAGTAGTTGAAGTTCTGCCGATTAAAGAAACGACCGACCTGATGGTGATTACACGTAATGGCCAGATGATTCGGCTCGATTCCGATCAGATTCGCGAAACGGGCCGCTCGGCGCAAGGCGTTCGGGTGGTAAGAATGGCGGAAGATGATAAAGTCGCTGCCGCTTGCATCGTGCCGGAAACTATTGAAGAAGAGCGGCTATCAGATTTGCCAGTTCAGTGATTTTCAAATTTAAATGTTGAACAAAGGGACTGCTTCGGCAGTCCTTTTTTTGTGCACCTCTGAAAACTAGATACACTCTCGATCAGCAATTGTCTCGGAAAACTCCGACTTCTTGAGAGCAGCAGGATTCTCAATCGTTCTAAAAGTTTTTACCTTTAGGTTCTTTCCCTGTTCCGCTTCTTGTAAAAGCAAATCAGAATTAACCTAAACGTTGTTAGTAAGTGCTGATAACTATTTAATTTATAGTAAGTTCCAGGATTTACTATGCGAAAAAAATACGCAAACCAGGTAATTGTTACCTGTTTTGTTGAGACCCTTTCAATTATTGCCGCACAAGAGTAATGAAGATCCAATCAATCGCTTAACACGATAAGCGATTTGAAATGGATCGAATCTGATCTGCGCTGGTTCAGTGCCGGTTGCGTTTGCGCCGCACGCGAAATTTACGCAATTTGCGTTTAGCAGATCCATCTTTTCTTGCTCCACAACGGAATAATTAATGCGTAACAAAGACCTGAATAGAAGTGTGTCTTCGCTGGTAGTTAGTTCTATTTTCTGTCAGCTTAAATCGGCTTCAAAATCCGCTTTGCCAGTAGGTTTAGCGCTGATGCTATCCCTGGCAGGAATCGCCAATGCGGCATCGGTAAAAGATTTCGGTGCTCAAGGCAACGGAAGCACCGATGACACCTCAGCCATTCAAAATGCGATCAACGCAACTACTTCCGGAACGTTAGTGTTTCCGGCAGGAACTTATAAAGTTACCAGTACCCTGTATGTTCGAGGTAACGTCGCCTACCAAGGACAGGGTAATCCAGTGCTGACTGGAACAAATGGAGCGCCCCTGATGCAGTTTCCCCAGAGCGGTGCTAACAACATTACGGTGAGCGGTCTTGTATTTGATGGAGGCCAATTGCGAACCGAAGGAAACAGCGAGGTTCCCAAAAACGCGCGTATCACTGGAAATACGTTCCGCAACATCACTGTTAACTCGAGTAACTGGACGCTGCAAGCAGGAATTTTTAGTTCAAACGGAATCAGCCAATCGTCCATTGATCATAATAAATTTCAGAACGTCATGATCAACGGCTCAACTCGGCCCGATGGCACGATCAATTCGATTGATTGGTTTGCTACCGGTATTTTCATGTATGGTTTGGATAGCACTACGATTGTGAACAACACGTTCGACACGGTAGGCGAAGGGATCAAAGTCTGCTTTACGCAAGTTTACCAGAGCAACAACGTCAATATCGGCTACAACACATTTACCAAGATTCACCGCATGGGCATGGAGCTTCAGGATGCCAACGGCTGCGGCCATCAGAACACGATTGTTCCTACTTCAAACCTCGTCGTTGAATACAACGATATTCATACCGATAATGACCCTTACTGGGGTTCGTTTGGCATTAGCGTGGCGATGCCCGTCACGGTTCATCCGGTTGTCCGCTATAACCGTATTATTGGCGGACCTCCCTGCGATCCGAACAATCCTTGCTTGAATGTGCCGGGCATTGGAATCGAAGCGGGCGGCCAGTCGGCGGAAACTTATAACAACACGGTGGAAGGTTACTACGGCTTAGCGATCGGCATCTTCGGCGGCAGCTCCAACGTGAAGTATCACGATAATTACGTGTGCAGCTTTTATCATCCGGCGACGCTGATGGAAGTGGGCGACGAGCACGGCCCTACTCCCAATGAACAATTATGGAATAACACGAACGCCGGTATCTGCCCGGCCACTGGAATTCCCAATCCCATTGGGCCTAGCCCGACTCCGACCCCCGCTCCAATTCCTACGCCTACACCCACGCCAACGCCTACCGGACCGGTCGCAAACGGAATTTACACGCTGACTAACCAATTCAGCAATTTAGTGATGGACGATCCAGGTATGTCTGTTTCCTCCGGAACGCAGATGATTCAATGGAGCGCGAACGGCGGCGATAACCAGAAATGGAAATTTACCGGCGATGGCAGCGGCAACTATACCATTGCCAACGTTCACAGCGGCATGTACCTGACTGATCTGGGCCAGGGAACTCTACAGCAGGTGCTGCAAAACAATGCCGCATCCCAACTGTGGACGTTAAAGGCCGCTGGAAACGGAGGTTATTTATTAACCAACAAAGCTACCGGAAAAGTAGTGGATGACGCCAATATGAGCTTAAGCCAGGGTACTGGAATGATCACCTGGAGCGCCAACAACGGACAAAACCAGTGCTGGACTGTGAAGTAGAATCAATTCCTTTTTAATTTGGATAAACATCGAGCCGCAAAATCTAGTTGATCTATTGGGTTTTGCGGCTCGTAGACATACGGGCAAAGCCGATCGGAAACATACACCCATTCCGGTTGTCCAACAGTTATGAGTTCAGATCGTTCTATGACCCGCGACTTAGCCACCCTTGCTGGCGGAATTGCGTTAGGTGTTCTTGGCGCGCGAGCGTTGATGCCGATTGTCAGTTCTTTAAATGGAACTCTGCGAGGAAAACTCGGCGAGGATCCTTTTGGAAAATTGCTGGAAGACCATCAGGTGATTCTCACCACGCTCGATGAAATGGAACATGTTACTAGCGAGTCGTTCGCAAAACGCGGAAAACTTTTGCTGGTGCTGAAACGCACGCTTGCCAAACATGCCATGGCCGAAGAAGATGTGGTGTACCCGCTGCTGCATGACGAAGCGCAGCGCGCTGAACAAGCAAAACATCTTTATGATGAACATGCTGAAATGAAAATTCATCTTTTCGAGCTGGAAAACTTGGTGAAATCCGGCGAAGACTGGACCGATAATGTTCGCTCCCTGCGTGAACTGATTGCCGGTCACATACGGGACGAAGAAGAAGTGCAGTTTCCGAAACTGCGTGAAACGCTAGGTGCCGATCGTAGCGGCGAGTTAGCCGGATTGATTCGGCGCGAAGAAGCAATGATTCTCTAATTAATCCGTTCAGGGAACGAGTTCATCAATGAACTTGTTCCCTGAATTGAAACCGGACAGTTATATAATTCTCCGGTGTCGCTTTTCCCTCGCCGGCTTATTTTTGCTTTCGGGTTATTACTCAGTTTCCGAAGCGTGCAGTTTTTAATGGCGCAACAACCTACGCCGCCTCCCCCATTAGTTTCACCTGAGATACAGGATGGGCGTGTTACCGTGCGGTTACGCGCGCCGAATGCAAAAGTAGTGTTGTTCAATCGCGAAGGAGCTACCAGTGTTCCTATGCAGAAGGACGATCAAGGAGTCTGGTCAACCACTGTTTCTGGGATTGAGCCTGATCTTTACGGCTATTCGTTCATCGCTGATGGAGTAAACCTTCTCGATCCATCCAATACGCAAATCAAGCCTAATCTGTTGAACTTGCAAAGTTTGATGCACGTACCCGGTTCCCCTCCTTTGCCTTGGGAGATGACGAACGTGCCGCATGGCGAACTGCATCATCATTTCTACCACTCATCAATAGTAGGCGACGATCGCGATTTTTTCGTCTACACCCCGCCAGCTTACGATGCGAAAGCAGCTACTGCTTATCCGGTGCTGTATCTTCTGCACGGCTATAGCGACGATGCCAGCGGATGGTCGGCAGTCGGCAAGGCAAACCTGATTTTAGACAATCTCATCGCGCAGAATAAAGTGAAGCCGATGATTGTGGTAATGCCTCTCGGCTACGGCGCGCCGGAAATTGTTTCTCGCACCGGTCCAGGGTTTCGAGATCCGGGACTGCGGCAAAGAAACTTCGACCGCTTCCGCGAAGCTCTGTTTAACGAGATTTTGCCAATGATAGAGCGAAACTATCACGTTGCCGCTACTCGTGAATCACGGGCAATTGCCGGCCTTTCAATGGGCGGCGCGGAAACGTTATTCACCGGCTTGAACGCGTTGGACCGTTTTTCCTATGTGGGGGCGTTTAGTTCCGGTGGCTTAGGAGAAGACCTACCGGCGCAGTTTCCTGCCCTTGATGCCGGCGCAAACCAGAAACTCAAATTGTTGTGGATCTCCTGCGGGCGGGAAGACCGTTTATTTGAGCCGAATCAGAAATTCGTCGCTTGGCTCAATTCAAAAGGCGTTCATGCGTCGTTGAAAGAAACCGCCGGAGCGCATACCTGGATGGTATGGCGGCGCAATCTGATAGAGTTTTCAGCATTATTGTTCTAAACGCCGAACGCTCAATAAATGATCAGCCCACTTAAACGCATTTCTCGCTTCACAATTATCGGTTTGGCGGCAGTTTCCACGTTTTGCGGCTTTGCTACTATCACCCGGCCGCCGGAAATCCCCTTTGAAAAGCATACGCTTGATCTGGGCTCCAGCGAGTCAGTGGCGATCGCCGATATTGACGGTGACGGAAAACTGGACATTGTTTCCGGCGAGAACTGGTATCAATCGCCTCAATGGAAAAAACATCATTTTCGGGATATCCTTTACACTAACAACTACATCGATGACCTCAGCACCGTGCCGCTCGATGTGGACGGGGATGGACATGTAGACCTGGTCACTTCAGGATGGTTTTCAAAGAAGCTGGCTTGGTGGAAAAATCCTGGTTCGGCGAAAGGCGCGTGGGTGGAAACTCCGGTGGAAACTTCCTGGCCTATCGAATTTACATTCCTGGTCGATCTGGATAACGACGGGAAAGCCAACGAGATTCTGCCTCAGTTTGGCGATCTCAAAGCGCCGTTAACTTGGTACGAAAAAGGGCCGGGCGGATTGGTAAAGCATGTTGTCAGTTCGCGCAGCTACGGCCACGGTATCGGCGTGGGCGATGTGAACGGAGACGGACGGAATGATATTCTCACTCCGGCCGGCTGGCTGGAAGCTCCGCTCGATCCTCGCGCGGGCGACTGGAAATTTCATCCCGACTGGAATCTGGGCGATCTGGGATTTATCTACGTGCGTGATGTGAACGGGGATGGGCGGCCCGATCTGGTCACGTCGATGGCGCATAATTACGGCATCTTATGGCTGGAACAAGGCGCGAACGGAACCTGGACTAAACATCTGGTTGACGATAGCTGGTCACAGCCTCATGCCATGACGATTGTTGATTTTCGCGGCGGCAATAACATCGGCTTGTTAACCGGAAAACGATTTATGGCCCATAATGGTCATGACCCCGGCGAGCGCGAACCGCTAGGCATTTACTGGTATGAGCGGCGGCCGGTGCCGGGAAAAAGCGAACCGGAATGGGTGAAACACGAAATTGATTACAGCACCCGTACCGGCGGCGGCATGCAAATTCCCGTCATCGATATTGACGGCGACGGCGATCTGGATTTTGTAGTGGCCGGCAAAAGCGGTTTGTTTTTGTTCGAAAATAAATCAAGGTAGCGGCGGGAATGCTGAATAAGACTTACGACGTGATTGTGATCGGGTCCGGCGCGGGCGGCGGCACTCTGTCCGCGCGTTTGGCCGGTTTGGGCGCTGATGTTCTGGTGCTCGAAGGCGGTCCGAAGGTGAATACGCGAACCGACTTCAACACTCATGCTCTGCCGTATGAGTTCGCGTATCGGCACATTCCGGTGATGAAGCCGGGCAAACCGGGTTTTGATGGCGAGCGGAGCAGGGGACTCGGCGGTAAAACAATGCTGTGGAACGCCGTTGCGCTTCGTTTCAGCCAGCGCGATTTTAAAGGCCGCAGCTTCGATGGTGCTGGGGAAGACTGGCCGCTGGAATACAAGGACATGGCTCCTTATTATGATCGAATCGAGCGCGAAGTGGGCGTTTGCGGCAATTACGATCATTTAGAAGACCTGCCGGACGGCATTTTTCTTACGCCCGTGCCGATGAAGTGTTCCGACCGGATGATTCAGGAAGGCGCGCGAAAGCTTGGCGTTCCTGTCATCCATGTTCGCAAAGCAACTCTCAGCCAAGCCACCAGAACCCGCCCGGCCTGCCATTTCTGCGGTAACTGCATGTCGGGCTGCGATGTGGTAGCCAAATACAATTCAGCCGATGTGCATATGTATCCCGCGCTGAAAACCGGCAAACTAACATTGCAGCCCAATAGCATTGTGTACGATCTGGCGATTTCCAATGAAGCGCGCGTCAACGAAGTGCGCTATTTTGACCGCGAAACGCGGGCGCAAGGTGCGGTTCGCGGCAAAGTAGTCGTGGTCGCCTGCGCCTGCGCGCAAAGCGTGGCGCTGTTGTTGATGTCAAAATCCAGCCGTTTCCCTAGTGGCTTGGGCAACTCCAGCGGACAGTTAGGAAAGAACTTTATCCCGCACATTAACGCCGGATTTGAAGCGTTTCTCCACGATGCAATTGGCAAAGAAAGCGTCAACGACGAAGGCTTTCTCGATCATGCCTATGTTCCTTCGTTTGTGCATGAAAAAAAGCGTGATTACCCGCGCAGTTTTGGCGTTCAATTTAATTATCAGAACCATCGTTCAGTTGGCTGGGCGCGTAATCTGCCGGGGATGGGTAAATCCTACAAGGAAGCAGTAAAAGCGCGTTATCCGGCCTATCTGACCTTCAGCCCGTATCAGGAAATGCTGCCCAATAAGAACAGCTTTATTGATCTGGATTATCAAACCCTGGATGAGTACGGATTGCCCCGGGCGCGGCGGCATTGGCAACTTTCAGAAACGGATTGGAAGCTGCACAAAGACATGAAGAAGTGGTGCGCGGCGATTCTAACCGAAAGCAAAGCGGAAATTTTATCAGCGAGTGAACACCCGACTACCAATCATGAAGTAGGCGGCTGCCGCATGGGGAAAGATCCCCGAACATCTGTGTTGAATTCATTCTGCCGATCCCATGATGTGCCGAATTTATACGTTGTGGATGCCAGCGTATTTCCTTCTTCCTCGGAGAAAAATCCTACGCTAACAATTATGGCTTTGGCTTCCCGCACCGCAGACCACATTGCCGACCGGCTGGCGAAAAGAGAAGTGTAATGGCTACTTACAACAGCGATCGACGCTCCGTTTTAAAAATCATCGGCGCGATTGGCGCCACCTGCGCTTATCCGTTTTCCGGCGACGAGCTTTACGGCCAGACCGAACACTCTCACGCTCATGCCGTTCCGCCCGTTGTGGCTACCCGGCGATTTTTGAACGACCAGGATTTTGCCATGATCTCGCAGGTGGCCGAGCTGATTATTCCGGAAACCGATACGCCCGGAGCCATCAAAGCAGGCGTTCCCGATTATATTGATTTATTAGTTTCGCGGGAAACTGACCATCAATATTTAGTTGCTGACGGCTTGCGCTGGTTGAATGAAGAAAGTGCGCGGATAGCGGATAAACCGTTTCTGCAGCTTACAGAAAGAGAACAATATTCCATCCTTCAACCTCTGTGCGATTGGAACCAGCCGGGGCAACCGAAACCGCGCAACATCGAATTCTTTCGCCTGATTAAATCGCTTACTGCTGACGGCTATTACACTTCCAGAGTAGGTTTGGTGGAAGAATTGGGCTACAAAGGCAACACCGTTCGCAGCAGCTACCCGGATTGCGTACACGAACATTAGCTTTGTTGAGCGGACAGTGGGCTCGTTTGTTCAGGAATGAGTGCCAATTCATCGAGCCACGGCGTGGCTTCGCTGTCGCTCGGGGCGCGATAATCGCCGCGCGGTGAAAGCGATCCACCGGAGCCTACTTTGGGTCCGTTCGGAATGCAGCTTCGCTTGAACTGGCTGAATTTGAAGAACCGCTCGATGAAGATGCGCAGATTGTGTTTGATCTGCGCCGCGTTATAAACATGATGTTCTTTGGCGGGAATGTCCGGCCAGCTTCCTTGGGAAGCGTCATGCCAAGCGCAGTAAGCCAGGAAAGCAACTTTGGGCGGCGCGTAGCCGAAGCGCAGAATGTGATACAGGTTGAAATCCTGAAGATCGTATGGGCCAATGAAATCTTCCGTATGCTGATGCGGCTCTTCAGCGTCATCGGTTCCGGGAACTAGTTCCGGGCTGATCTTGGTTTCTAGAATATCGAGCAGCACCGCGCTGGCGTCTTCGCCAAGCTGCTTAGTATGCGCGACCCATCGCACTACATGGGCCATCAGAGTTTTCGGAACGCTGGAATTTACGTTGTAATGCGACATCTGATCGCCCACGCCGTAAGTGCACCAGCCAAGCGCCAGTTCGCTCAAGTCGCCGGTTCCCACCACAAACCCGTTATGCATGTTTGCTAAACGGAACAGATGGCTGGTTCGCTCGCCCGCCTGAACGTTCTCAAAGGTCACATCGTAAACCTTTTCGCCCTGGCTGAACGGGTGTCCGAGATCGGCCAGCATCTGCCGGCAACTGGGGCGTATGTCAATTTCCATCACTTCACACCCGACCGCGTTCATCAAGCGATGGGCCTGGTCGAGCGTTCGGCTGGAAGTGGCAAAGCCGGGCATGGTGACGCCCAGAATATTTTTTCGCGGATACCCTAAAAGGTCGATAGCTTGCGCCGTGACCAGAAGCGCTTGCGTCGAATCGAGGCCGCCGGAAATTCCAATTACCGGGCGTTTGATGCCGCTTGATTGGAGGCGCTTAGTCAAGCCTTGTACCTGAATCCGATACAGTTCCGAGCAACGCTCTTCGCGCCCGGCTGCTGCCGACGGCACGTAAGGAAAACGCTCCACCGGACGACGCAGCAGCAAAACATCATTGTTAGGCAGTTCCAAGGAACACTGAATAGTTTGATAGTTTTGGAGTCGATCACGCTCACGCATGACGTTCTGCACGAAAGTAGTCTGGCGTGATCGGTCCTGCGACAAGCGTTCTAAATCAATTTCTGATGAGATAAGCTGCGAACTGGTGCTGAAGCGGCGGCTTTCGGCCAGTAGGGTGCCGTTTTCCGCAATTAACGCTTGTCCGTCCCAAGCCAAGTCCGTGGTTGATTCGCCGTAGCCTGCCGCCGAAAACACATAAGCCGCCACACAGCGTGCAGACTGGCCGATCACAAGCTGTCGCCGATAATCGGCTTTGGAAATGGTGACGTTCGAAGCGGACAAATTGAACAACACGGTGGCGCCCGCCATTGCTGCATAGGAAGAAGGCGGAACGGGCGCCCAAAGATCCTCGCAGATTTCGACGTAAAAGGTAAGAAGCGATTGTTGCTTGCCGTGGAATAAAAGATGGTTGCCGAAAGGAATGCTGTTCTGTCCGCAAAGCGCAATCGCGTCCACCGTGGCCGCATCAGCCGGGGCGAATTGGCGCATTTCGTAAAACTCGCGGTAGTTCGGAAGATAGGTTTTCGGAACAACGCCCAGAATGCTGCCGTTGGCAATCACTGCCGCGCAATTGAACAAGGAATGATGCACTCGAAGAGGCAGTCCCACAATGGCCAAAATCGAAAGGCTACGCGTCGCCTCGACAATCTTGTTGAGCCCATCTAAACACGCATCCAAAAGAGCCTTTTGATGAAAAAGGTCTTCGCAGGAATAAGCGGATAACCCAAGCTCCGGGAATAAAACAATCGCCGCTTGGTCGTCAGCGGCTTGTTTCATCAGCAGAACCGTTTGTTCGGCGTTGTAGGCTGGATCAGCGACGCGAACAACCGGGGTGGCAACGGCCACTCGCAGAAAATCATGGTTGAAGAAGTTAAAAAACTGTTGACCTGGTTTCACGGCGAAGTCTGGGCTGAGGAATTCCTCTTGTCCTGAGTGTGACATACAGGCTCAAGAAAAGGCCGGTGTAGACTGGACCCTAATGCTGGAAATCTGCAACTTGATTTCTCTGGCGCTTGTCTTTGAATCATGGCGGAAGAAACAAAAAAGCGGAAACGCTCTAAACTGGACGAGCCGGAATTTTGTTTGCACAAAGGCGAAGCCATTCCCGCCGGTTTAGCGCGAACATTAAACGAGCAACTGGAAGCGGCTTCTTCGTTTCTGCGAAACGGGTCCGCAATGGAAGAAGCCATTCATAACGCTCGCAAAGCTTTGAAAAAATGCCGGTCAATTCTGCGGATCCTGCGGCCGGTTCTTGGTCCTGTTTACCGAACCGCGAACGCGCAACTGCGCGATGAGGGCCGGAAGCTGTCGGAGCTTCGTGACGCTCAGGCGTTAATTGAAACAATTGACGGTTTTGGAAGTCAGGGGACAAGGCTAACTGTGCTGAAAAGGATCAAGCAGGTTCATTTCAATCTTCAGAAGCGCAAAAACGAATTGAGCCGTAAGTTAAGCGATGCCGGTGATATTGCCGAGTTAGCGGCGAAGCTGGAGGAAGTTCGAAACCAGATTGCCGCTTGGCCCATTGCCGATGCCGATCAACAAACGATCTTCGCGGCTGTTAAGGAAACGGTGAAGCGTGGGCGCAGAGCATTCAAACAAGCTCTGGCCGATGAACACGCGGAAAACTACCACGAGTGGCGTAAACGGGTTAAAGATCTGCGATATCAGCTTGAGTTTGTCAGCCAATGGTGGCCGGACGTTTTGGAAGGCTACGCAAAAAATGCAAAAAATCTTGAACAGGAACTTGGAGAAGACCATAACCTTGCTGTTTTATACGAGATGGCTTTTCCAGCGAAATCCGCGGCGGCAAACAGTTCGGAAGATCTGAAAACGCTGCTGATTAACAAACAGATTCAGTTGCGTGCCAACGCCCAGGCGATCGGCCGTGTTTTATACGGAGAAAAACCGAAGCACTGGGCGCGGCGATTGGAGCTTTGTTACAAACTTCAAGACAAGGACCATGCGGCGTCTGTTTAAGCATTGGCCGCAGCAGGAGGCGGTTTTCGTAGCGCCAGCGTGCAAACTACCGTGGCAACTAAGCTCAGGCTGAAGAATGCAATATCAACAAAGCTGAATGCTGCCTGGTTCACAAACAGCGCGCTTAGGCTGTGAACTGCGCTGGCTACAAGCTGAAACAAAAACAGCCGCCGCAGCCATTGCGGATTTCTCTCGACAGCCAAATCCTGTTGACGGAGCCTGCGAACCAGAAACGAAATGACCAGCAGCGTCACCATCGTATCTGCAATAAAAGCAAGCGCGCCAGCGGCTTCAAACGATTCCTTGTCAGGCGAGCCAGCCAGAAAGATGTTGATGCCTGCTCCAGCCAGCAAGGTGAAAACAACAGGACTCAAGAATCGGGCAGGAGCCGCGCTGCGCAAGACCGGAAGGCTAATCAGTTCCAAGGCGACCGAAGGCGTCAGGAAAACATCCATCGTATCGCCCAGCAGACTCAGGTTTTCTACTCCCTGTGACGCAAAACCGAACTTTAAAGTGGCGACTCCAAAGATGATGTCAAGCGCGGTTGAAATTGTGAACAGAAAGTATGTTTTGTGCAACCCCAGCAGAAACATTCGCGCGAGCAGCAACCCAAGCGCGACCATCCATAAAATCAGCAGAACATGTAGGATTGCATCAGGCGACATAAGAAACGCAGGTAGAAAGTATTTATTCCAGATTACTAGAGCAGCGGCTCCCAACCGATTCCCTGCAAAGTGGATTCAAACAGATTGGGATGGGCCAGTTCGGCAAAGATGCGCAGTGATTCCACAATCCGTGGTCCTGGGCGGTTCATAAATTGATTGCCGTCGCACAAGTAAACGCGCTGAGAGCGGACCGCCTTTAAATCGTTCCATCCGGGTTGCGCTGTCAGAACAGCAAGTTCTTGTCTGGTGCGAGCGATGTCAAAACCGCAGGGAAGGCAAACAATGATGTCAGGATCAGCGGCTACCACTTCCTGCCAATCGAGATAACCGGAGTGTTTTCCGGCTTCGCCGAATAAGCACTCCGCGCCCGTCATTTCAACCAGTTCGGGAATCCAGTTGCCTGCTGACATCAAAGGCTGTAGCCATTCCAAACAAGCAATGGTAAGGCGGGTGTTGTCCAGCCGCGCTTCCGCTGCGATCCGATTGACTCTTTCCTGCAACTGCGAAATCAGTGTTTGACCGTTTTGCCGGACTCCGCAACTCGTCGCAATGCGGTTGATATCTGCCCAGATGCCTGCAAGCGATTCAGCTTCCAGGGAAATAATTTGCACATCGCTTGAAAGTTCTTTTGAAAGCGCTTGTTCAACATCCTCCCGACTGACCGCGCAGATACTGCACTGAGTTTGGGTGATAATGTGCGTCGGTTTCAACTCGGCAATCAAATGCGTATTCAGATCAAAGAAGCTGAGCGCCTGCATTAATCGTGATTTCACCAGGTCATCAATGTTTCCGCTGTCAACGTTTTGCGGAACGCGGGATTGCGTGCAAACCGGAAGAAGTTGAGCCGCAGCCGGATAATCGCATTCGTGCGAACGTCCCACTTGAAACTGGCCTAAGCCGAGGGCATGAACCATTTCGGTAGCGCTGGGAAGCAGGGAAAGAAGTCGCACAAATCGTAATTAAGGTAAGCTCAGCAATTAAACAACGGAACAGGGAACAAGCAGCCGGTGTTTGTTCCCTGTTCCGTCCTGCAATTTAGCGTTGAATACGGGCGGAACCGCCTTTTGCGAAAGCACGTACCTGGTCAAGCGTGGCCATCGTGGTGTCGCCGGGAAAGGTGGTTAGCAGCGCACCGTGCGCCCAGCCGAGTTTGATCGCTTCTTCCGGGGCAGCGCCGCTCAGAAGCCCATAGAAGAAGCCTGCGGCAAAACCGTCTCCGCCACCCACCCGATCATAAACATCCAGTTCAGCAGTCGGCGCGGAATAAGTTTTTCCGTTCACCCAGGCCACTGCGCTCCAGCTATGGCGATTGGTGGAGTGAACTTCCCGCAGCGTTGTGGCAATCACTTTCACTTGCGGCTGCTTCTCGATTACCTTATTGATCATGTGGAAAAACGCGCTCGGGTCAAGCTTCGATGTCGCTGAAACGTCCTGCCCGGGAATACCTAAGCCTTTTTGCAGGTCTTCTTCGTTTCCGACCAGCACATCCACATGCTCCACAATGCGACCGATTAATTCCACCGCGCGCGCGGGGCCGCCGGAAAAGCTCCAGAGTTTTTCGCGATAGTTCAAGTCAAAGGAAGTCACCGCGCCAGCCGCTTTCGCCGCCTTCATGGCTTCAATGATTAACTCGGACGTGGTTTCCGAAAGCGCCGCAAAAATGCCGCCGCTATGAAACCACCGCACGCCGCTGCTGAAAATGGCGTTCCAATCGAAGTCGCCAGGCTTCAACAGTCCTCCGGCCTCGTTGGCTCGGTTATAAAATACAACGGGAGGGCGAATTCCTAAGCCGCGATCGCTGTATACCGTGGCCATGTTCGGCCCGGTAACGCCGTTATGGTCAAAGTATTTGTAGAACGGCTTCACTCCCATTGCGCGAACCCGCTCTGCAATCAGATCGCCAATCGGATATTTGACCATTGCCGAAGCGATGCCGGTTCTTTGCAGAAAGCAATCCGACAGATTTGCCGCAACGTTGAACTCGCCGCCGCTCACATGAATATCGCACTGATGTGCTTTGCGGAAAGGAATAATTCCCGGATCAAGCCGGTGAACCAACGCTCCGAGCGAAAGAAAATCTAACGCGCCATCTTGACGAATACTTAGACCGTCACTCATTCTGTTCTCCCCATTATCATAGCTTTGTTCATGAAAAAAGACCCTCTTGGAATTGAAGTGTTAAGCGTTATAAGTTCCAGATGAGACTCTGCCGCCGCGTCCCGTCCAATTGGTATGGAAAAATTCGCCGCGCGGCTTATCGATACGCTCGTAGGTGTGCGCGCCGAAGAAATCGCGCTGCGCTTGCAGCAGATTCGCCGGTAGCCGCGCGGTTCGATAGCCGTCGAAAAAAGCGAGCGCGGTAGAAAAAGCCGGGGTCGGCACGCCAAACTCGATGGCGCTAATGATTGCTTTGCGCCAGGCTGCCTGGTAATCGTGCAGAACTTTGCTGAAAAAATCGTCCAGAAGCAGATTTGATAACTGTGGATTTTTGTCGTAAGCGTCTTTAATTTTGCTCAGGAATCGACTACGGATAATGCACCCGCCGCGCCACATCAAAGCAATGCCGCCCATGTTCAAGTGCCAGCCTTGTTCTTTGGCAGCTTCCCGAAGCAGCATATAGCCTTGGGCGTAAGAAATCATTTTCGAGCAGTAAAGCGCTCGCCGGACATCTTCGATAAAAGCTTTTTTGTCCTGCACTTTGCCCGGCTGTTCCGGTCCGCTTAATTTTTTGGAAGCAGCCACACGCTCTTCTTTCAAAGCTGACAATGCCCGCGCAAACACAGCTTCGCCGATCAGCGTAACGGGCGTGCCCAAGTCCAGCGCGCTGATCGCCGTCCATTTACCGGTTCCTTTTTGTCCGGCGGTGTCCAGAATCTTATCAATTAGCGGTGCTCCGTCTTCGTCCGCTTTTTCGAAAATTAAACTGGTGATTTCAATCAGAAAACTATCCAGTTCGCCTTCGTTCCACTCATCGAAAATTTTGTGCAGTTCATGAGTATCAACGCCCAGTCCTTCTTTTAAGAGCTGATACGCTTCGCAGATCAACTGCATATCGCCGTATTCGATGCCGTTGTGCACCATCTTTACGTAATGGCCGGCGCCGCTTTCCCCTACCCAGTCGCAGCAGGGAGTACCGTCTTCGACCTTGGCCGCAATATCCTGAAAAATCTGCTTCACGTGCGGCCACGCTTCCGGGTTGCCGCCCGGCATGATGGAAGGCCCTAGTCGCGCGCCTTCTTCGCCGCCGGAAACGCCAGTCCCAATAAACAGAATGCCTTTCTCGTTCAAATCTTTCGTGCGGCGGTTCGTGTCCGGGAAATGCGAATTGCCGCCGTCAATGAGGATGTCGCCTTTTTCCAGATGCGGCGTTAATTGATCAATCATCTGGTCAACCGTATCGCCCGCTTTCACCATTAACATGATGCGGCGGGGTTTTGCCAGAGCCTCCACTAATTCTTCAATCGAATGGGTGCCGACGATCTGAGTGCCTTTGGCTTCGTGTTCAATAAACTCATCCACTTTCGATGTGGTCCGATTAAAAACCGCCACTCGATAACCGTGGTCGTTCATATTCAAAACCAGGTTCTGGCCCATCACGGCCAATCCAATCAGTCCGATATCACATTTTTCATTGGGCATAAGCTGTCTTGTGTAAACTCCTTTGAAATGTTTATTCTACTTGGCTCCGCAGTGCGAACGCGCTTTACGCTTTTCTCGCCGGTTGCGCTACCCGGTTTATGGCTTTAACAAGGCATCCAGGCCTGCTTGCGCCACTGCTTCGTCAATCTCAGATTTCGCGCCGCTGGCGGCGATACCGCCGATCGTCTGGCCGTCCACTTGGATCGGCAATCCGCCTTGATTCGGGAAAAAATCAGGAAAAGCCAGTACTTCCATGTTTCCCTTCTTGAGTGCTTCCGCGCCGTTGCGGGACGGACTGCGATACAAAGCCGCATGGCGAGCCTTTTTCTGGGCAAACTGAATGGTGTTGAGCGATGCGCCGTCAGCTTTCTGGAAGAAAAGAAGATTACCGCTTTCGTCCACAATGCAAAGGGATACTTGCACATTCCGTTTTGCCGCTTCGGCTTCCGCTGCCGCCACCATTGTTTTTATTACCGCTACATTCAATGATTTTTTGACGGAAAGCTCCGCCGCAAACGAAACCAAGCAGCTAATAAGGAGCAGTGAAACGATTCTGAACATGGGGAACATGCTATCAGGCGGCAGGCTTCACCGAACGAATCTGCTGTTCAATAATCAATTAACTGATGTATACCTGGAGCGGCGGCGAAAAACCGCCAAGGCTGGTGGAGAAACCGCCGGGCGGGGAAATTCAACCGGGAGAAGCCCATGTTTGGTGGCTGAGGCCGCCGCAAAATGCTAAGTTTCCCGTTTTGGAACAATTCTCGCTCCTGGTGAGCGATCCTGAATGGCAGCGTGCGAAACGCTTTCATTTTGCCGCTGATGCCTGGTCCTACCTATCTGCCCAGGCACTGCTGAGGTGGGCTTTGGCGGAGCAGCTTCGCTGCCGCCCCACAGAACTCCGCTTCAGGCGAACCGAGTATGGCCGGCCTTTTCTCGATTCACACGATCCTGAGTTGTTTTTCAGCGTTACTCACGCGCGCGGGCTGGTGGCCTGCGCAATAGCCCGTGAAAAAGCAATCGGCGTTGACGTGGAAAGCCCGGATCAGCATATTGAGACAGTGAAATTAGCTGAACACTATTTTGCTGCTTCAGAATTGAGGCATTTGAGAACGCTTTCTGGCCCGGATCGCGTTTGCCACTTCTTTGTTCAATGGACGCTGAAAGAAGCTTTTCTGAAGGCTATCGGTATGGGTTTGCACGCTCCTGTGGATACGCTGTGTGTCATTCCCGGCCAGCAGGATCTAAAAACCAATTTTGCGCATTCTTTTCCCGAGCGCACAGAAGGATGGGGATTCTGGGCTTTAGCCGGGTGGCAAGATCATCATTTGGCAGTGGCTATGCGCTCGAATGCTCCCAATATTCTCATCCGTTTACGCTTGGCTCCACAACTTTGGAATGTAATGCTGTAAACGGGTGCTGTGCAAGCTTGAATTGCTTACATTGCTAGGCAAACATTCGTTCACGATTCCGTATCGAACTATTGTTAGTAATCAGAAAACGGCAGCAAAGGATAACAAATGCGGAAAGCCATAGCAGTCACAGCATTAATAACAGGTTTGGCCCTTTGGCAGGGATGCGGCAGAAACATGAGGGATCAGCAAACCCAAGGGCAGGCCGGACAAGCAGCGGGAAGTCCTGGCGCGGGAGGCTCCGCTGGAGCAAGCGGACAAGGCAATAGTGCGGGCGGTAGTTCTCAGGTGGAGGGCAGCGGCACCGGCTCACAACAACCAAGTGGCAGCGCCAGTTCACAGCAATCGGGCAGCGGTGCCGGCAGTTCTTCCAATCAAAAGTGAAGTAAGCGATAGCTGGCCGTGCCGAGCGGCCAGCTTTCTTCTGTTCAAACTGTCAACCTGGAAACTTGCTGAAGTAAACATTGGTGATTTTTCAACTACTTCCTAAAGTCCTACCCTCGAAAACCGATAAGTTGCAAAGAAGTGGAACGCGAGTTTGGTTCATCTACTCGTGTGCTTGCGCTCGATTGATGACGGTCTGAGTTCTATTCTGGATCCGTCGAGGCGCAGGTCAATCTGAATTTTGATCTTTGCAGAAATCACTGCTGTTCAACAGTTGCTTATATGGCGCAAATACTGACAAATAGACAGCTTTCAGGTGGGGAAAACGAGGAGAACACAGGAACTTGCCCCCTTAGGCATGAAGAAGCGCGGCTCAAAGTTTTGCGAGGATTAAATTTACTTGATACTCCGCTTGACGAAAACTTTGATCGAATCACCCGGATGGCCAGTCGGCTTTTTCAAGCTCCTCTATCCGCCATCTCGTTTACGGACCAGCACCGGCAATGGTTCAAATCGCATGTGGGCGCATCCAGCAGCGAAATTTCAAGTTTTCAGAGTCCGTGTGCTGAAGTGACTCAATCAGCCGAAGTTCTGATTATCCCTGATTTACAAGCGGATTCCCGTTTTGCCGCCGGTTCGTTTGCTCGTTCCGGGATGCGATTTTATGCCGGCGCTCCGCTGATTACGAGCGATGGCTACGTTCTGGGAGCCATCTGTGTTCTGGACAAAACTCCGCGAACGGTATCAACGGAAGAGATCAAAGGTTTGGGGGACCTTGCTTCGATGATCATGGCCCAAGTTGAATTGGAACATGATTTTGGGAGCATTGATCCGGTAAGCCTCCTGCCAAATCGCAGCCGATTTATCCATGATCTACAAAAACTGGAGCAGGATAGCCCCGGCAAAACGCGAGCTAATCTTATGATTGATTTAGCAGACCCGCGTTCCTTTAATCAAATGGTGAGTGTGCTAAGCGCAACTTACGTCGATGACGTTGTGAAAGCATCCAGTTTAGCTCTCAGGGAAGCGCTTGGCCCTCAAGCGCGGTTTTACCATATTGGCGCCGCGTCCTACGCCCTGATTCTGGACGAATCCGCCGGAGAAAGCTGGCTGGATAATATTAAAAAGATCAGTTTACGCCTGCAATCGCCGATAATCTGCAAGGGCATTCCAATTATGATGAATGCGGTTTTCGGCGTTTCTCTTTTTAGCTTGGGCGACTTAACGGCGCAAGACGCTCTGCGCACTGCGCTCAGCGCCGTACAGGATGCCAGGCAAGCAGAAGCCGAATATTCAGTTTACAGTTCCGCCAGCGACGAAGCCAGTCAGCGCCGTTTGACGCTGCTGATCGATATGGGGGATGCGTTAGTTCAACACGACCAGTTAACTCTCGCTTACCAGCCGCGCATTGACCTGCGCACGGAAGCATGCATCGGCGCTGAAGCCTTGCTGCGTTGGCGAAATCCGCGCTTCGGCAATGTGTCGCCAGGCGAGTTTATTCCTTTAGTGGAGCAGACAGCCTTAGCGCAATCTGTGACGCAGTGGGTTATTGAGGCAGCGGTCGAGCAGGTATCGATGTGGCAGCAGACCGGCCATCAACTCAGGGTTTCCATTAATGTTTCCGCATTAAACCTGGAGGAACCGGACTTTGTGCAGCGTCTTGCCAATGCGCTGCGGCGTTTCGGCGTTTCCACTTCAGCGATTGAATTGGAGCTTACTGAAAGCGCCCTGATTCGAAACAGTTCGCGCGTTCTCAACCGGATTCAAGAAATACGAGCAATGGGCATCGAGCTTGCCGTTGATGATTTCGGCACAGGATACAGCACGTTTTCCTATCTGCAGAAGCTGCCGGCCACTACCGTGAAACTGGACCAGTCCTTTATCCGGGTATTAAACGACAGCCGAAAGGATCAGTTGCTGGTGCGGTCCATGATTCTGATGGCTCATGATCTTGGGTATCGCGTAGTGGCCGAGGGTGTGGAAACGGCGGAAGCGTATGCGTTTTTGAAAGACCTGAGCTGTGATGAGGTGCAAGGATACTTTATCTCTCGTCCGTTAACCGCCAACGCGTTTGAAACATGGCTTCAACAACGCGCCCTCAGCAGCTTGGCAGGCAACACAAACCGGCCAGGTAAGCAACCGCTCCTGGACTTGATGCCAGACAGTGCGTTCGCGCTGCAACGGTTACAGCAGATACACCTGTTGAAAGGAGAATCAACTAAAACACTGCCTTCTGCGCTGTGTGCGCCAGCAGAACAAGAGCATATCCAAACAAACCGATAACGCCGATCCGCAAGCCTAACTGAAGCAGCACCCAAAACGCGGCAAACATGGTCAGCAGCGCCTCCATTGTTTTATGACCGAGCGATTCCTGCGGCTGCAAAGCAGGTAACTGAGAGCGGGTAATGTAGATACTCGCTTCGCGCATTACTAATCGATCGCAACACCAGCAGGTAATGGCATCCATGATAAGTCCTTCTGAATCTATAGTGAAAAGGCAGCACTGCATTGATCAACTCTTGCGAACGAATAAGACATCGGATAATTCTTAGTACTAAGGTCAGCATGAAAAACATAGGGAAGAAACGTCACGTTCGGGAAAGTAACTCGTTTGATATCAAATGGAAAGACAATTCTGGCCGCCAGCAAACGAGCAGAGCTGATGTGCGGAACATAGCGGAAAGTAGACTTGAACTAACAGCAGAACGCCCTCTGATCCAGAAAACTCAGATCAGCCTGCACCATGCTGACCGGCATTGCTATGGAAAAGTATATTCTTGTTACTACCGGAACAATAAATATTTCATCGGTGTCGAGTTAAACGGTTCTGAATCACATGAACGATTCTTATAATCTGCAGCGGTTTGTTGAGGCTCAAAACACAATATTTGAGCAGGCGCGTTCCGAGTTGCGGGCAGGGCGCAAACAAAGTCATTGGATGTGGTTTATCTTTCCTCAGTTGAAGGGGTTAGGCCACAGCGCAATGGCCAGCAAGTACAGCATTTCTTCACGCGCAGAAGCGGAAGCTTACCTGAAACATCCGATTCTCGGTCCTAGGCTACGTGAATGTACACAGTTTGTTAATGAGGTGGAAAACCGCTCCATAGACAACATCTTGGGCTATCCCGATAATGTGAAATTTCGATCTTCGATGACTCTGTTTGCTTTAACCGCAGTCGAGAATGAGGTTTTTCAGAAGGCTTTGCAGAAGTACTTCAACGGCGTACCGGACCCGCTTACTGCTGAACTTTTATGATTTAGCTCCAAGTACATGCATCTGAATGCACTAATTAATAGTGCATGAAATTGCTGAAAGGGTAGCACTGACTCAAGCAGCGTCGCATTACGAGCGGCAAAACGAAAAGCCGGGCTATCACCCGGCCTTTCAATTCCTGCTTTCCGCAAGAGGCGATTTTATGCACATTCACGTGTATTGCCGCATGAATTGAGGCTTAAGGGAATGGATTATTCGAAAACTTGGAATCTGGCAACGATCCCAGAGAGTGTGTTCAATCGGGAACTGTCACGCCGCAGCTACCAACGTCGTCTAGAATTAGGAGCTGCTGGCGGCCGCCCGGTCGTACTCCGCAGTTGCGCGAAATGCGGCCGGAAATTTCCGGCTGCGGTTTTGCGCAAACACCAGCCCTGCTGTGGTAAAGCTTCCGAGTGATCATCTCATTTATGCGCTGGTACAGCATACACAGTTGGGTCTATTTCCCCTGCCAGTTGGAAAGCTTCGATTCTTTCGTTGCAGGTGCCGCATTTTCCACAGTGAACGTCGCCTCCGTTGTAGCAGGACCAAGTTTTGACAAAAGGTACTTGTAATTCTGCGCCTAGTCTTACAATCTCAGCTTTGGTGAAACCCACAAACGGGCGAATCAGTTCCTGGCGGGAATAATCACAAAGCTTAATGGCATCGTTCATAGCATCGGCAAAAGCCGGGCGGCAATCAGGGTAAATCGCGTGGTCGCCCGCATGGGCCGCGTAAGCAACGCCGTCGAAGCCAAGGGAGATAGACCAGGCAGTTGCCAAGCTCAATAAAATCATATTGCGGTTCGGCACCACCGTTGATTTCATGGATTCGTCTTTGTAGTGCCCTTCCGGTACTGCTAGATTTTGATTCAACAGCGACGAATCATCTCCGAAAATGGAGCGCAGTTCGCCTAAAGACAGGAGGCGATGTTCAATGCCGAGCGCGGCGGCGCTGGCGCTGGCGGCTTGCTGCTCTCTAACATGCCGTTGGCCGTAGTTGATGGTTAAAGCTTTCACCTGCAACCCGGCATTCACCAACCAGTAACTTAAAACCGAAGAATCAAGGCCGCCGCTCAACAGCACGACGTATCCTTTGCCCGGAGGAACCGGAAGCGGCGGTAGAATGTTCATGATTTCAGCTTAAAACTTCGGGCTAGATTCTTAGGATCATCTAAAGTGAAGCGTCTAGGCTGGATGAAAAAGTGGCTTCGCTGGTGTTCAGTTGAGGGATGAGCCGAAGGCGGGAGTCGAACCCGCGACCTTCGCATTACGAGTGCGACGCTCTACCAACTGAGCTACTTCGGCGTAATCTCTTTCTTTTTACCACACTGGCCGACAACCCGTTCGATTCTGACAAGCGGCTCCCTTCCTTTCTTCTCGCCAGCCACGGCCATCCGGCACACGGTAGATAATTTTTAGCAGGTAATGTCAAGATCCCCAACCATTCGCTTGTTGGTCGGCCTGCTGATTACGCTAATAGCGGTCAGCATTTATGCTTGGTACACACTGCAGCAATTGGCCGGCCTCCGCCAACTGCAAACGTCCATCATTGATCAGAATCGCCGCGATTCGCTTCAGTTACTCCGAATGCAAAACGATCTGAGTCAGGTCGGTTTAGCTTTGCGGGACATATCGGCAGGAACTGAACCCTATGGAATCCTGGCATACCGGAATGAATTTGCCGGAAAACGGTCGGATCTGGAGGATGCGGTAAAACTGGAAGGCCGCTTCTCGCCGGAAACTCACCGGCCTGCGCAAAGGCGGCAACTGGAAGCAGCCATTCAACAGTTCTGGCATACGGTGGACCAGATGTTTGTTTTGGCTTCTCAAAACCAGCAGAAACAAGCGGCAGCCTTGGCCGCTACGTCCTTATCAGCCCAACAAGCTAGTTTATCTTCGCTGGTAGCGCGCTCGCTGTTTCGCGACAACGAAGCGGAAGAAGAAGCAGGCAGCCGCGTCAATGAAATTTATCGCGGGGCAGAGCGCAATCTGTATTTTTTTCTCAGCGCCATGCTGATCGCGATTCTGATCGTCAGCTTAGGGCTGATTATTTCCAATCGGCGGATCTTCGCGGAATTGAATTCTTTGTCCCAGCAGCGCCGTGTTCTGGCAGCCCGGCTGATCACCGTGCAGGAAGAAGTTTTGCGCTCCATTTCGCGCGAGCTTCACGATGAATTCGGGCAGATTCTCACCGCCGTAGGAGCGATGCTCAGCCGCGCCGAGCGCAAAGGCTTGCCGCCGGATTCGCCCTTCCGCGCAGAATTGTCGGAAGTGCGGCAAATTACGCAGGAAACGCTGGAGAAGATGCGCGCTCTGTCGCAAACGCTCCATCCGGCTGTTTTGGATGATTACGGGCTGGTGAACGGATTGGACTGGTATACCGGCTTATTCCAAAAACAGACCGGCATTGCCACCACTCTGGAAATTGATGGAGATCCACAGCGCATCACCGGACAAGCGGCTATTCACTGTTTTCGAATTGTTCAGGAAGCGCTAAACAACGCCGTCAAGCACGCGCAAACAAAATCTGCCGCAGTGGAGCTTCGTTTTGCGGAAAACGAGCTTCTTTTAAAGGTCCGCGATTTTGGAACTGGTATTGTGCAAGACAGGAGAGGTTCCCGCCCCGGACTTGGGTTGGTGGCCATGAGGGAGCGCGCTGAACTGATGCGAGGGTCTTTAGAAGTGGGGAATGATTCTGCCGGCGGCACCGCCGTTGTTTTGAAAATTCCGCTGCCGCAGGACGAAGGCCCGGCTTATCTGACCCAGGGAAAACAAGAACATGCCGCCCATGATTGATGAAATAACGGTGCTGTTAGCAGACGACCATGCTTTGGTTCGCCGGGGCTTCCGCCGCATTTTAGAAGACGATTCATTCATAAAAGTCGTAGGAGAAGCCAGCAACGGCGTGCAAGCATTGGAGCTTGCGCAACAGTTGCGCCCAAAAGTGGTAGTTATGGATCTGGCTATGCCGGAACTGGATGGAGTGCAGGCCACCAAAGAAATTGTGAAGCAGTTGCCAGGCACTTCCGTACTTGTGCTAAGTATGCATGCCGATGATAATTACGTGCGTAATGCGCTTGATGCCGGAGCTCGCGGCTACCTGTTAAAAAACGCCATTGATGTGGATCTTGTGGGCGCAGTGAAAGCCGTGGCGGAAGGCAGAAAATATTTAGGCACAGGCTTAAAGTATTCAGCAGTCGAGTCGGATGCTGAACTGGATCGGTTAACGGGACGCGAGAAACAGGTTCTTCAGTTAATCGCGCAGGGTAAATCAAATAAAGAGATTGCTGCGCTGCTTGAATTGAGCGTTAACACGGTTTCCGTGCATCGCGCCAATCTCATGGAAAAGATGAACATTCACCGCACAGCGGAGCTGGTGTTGTTCGCTATCCGCAAAGGGCTAGTAGCTCCGCAGTAGTTTCAGGCAATTTGATCTTTGTAATGAATCGGCGTAGTTTTCTGGCGGGCCTGCTGTCCGCGCCCCTATCGAAGAATCCATCCCTCGGCTTTCGTTTAACGGACGTAACGGAACGCGCCGGCATTCGTTTCGACCACCATACTGGTTCTTTTGGAGCCAAGTATCTGCCTGAAACCCTGGGGCCGGGCTGCGCCTTTCTCGATTACGACAACGACGGCTGGCAGGACATTCTGTTGATTGACGGATGCGACTGGCCCGGCCACCAGCGGCCTCGCAGCGGGCAAAGTTCCTTGCGGCTGTACCGTAATAACCGCAATGGCACATTTACTGACGTAACCCGTGAAGCTGGACTTACCGTACAAATGTACGGGTTGGGCGTGGCGGTGGGCGATTACAACAACGACGGCTGGACTGATATTTATGTGACAGCAGTGGGCCAGAACCGTTTGTTCAGAAACACCGGTCGGGGCCGGTTCGAAGATGTAACAGCGCACAGCGGATTAGGAAACAGGCAGGGATTTTCTTCTTCTTGTTTGTGGTTTGATTATGACCGCGATGGCTGGCTGGACTTATTCGTTTGTAATTACGTGCGATGGTCGCCCGAAACCGACGTTTTTTGCAGCGTGGATGGGCGGCAGAAATCCTACTGCACGCCGGAAGCTTACCACGGAACTACGTGCTGGCTTTTTCATAATCGGGGCAACGGAACGTTTGAAGACGTGACCGCCCAAGCCGGTTTGTTTGACAGCAGTTCAAAGTCGCTAGGCGTGGCGATGCTCGATTTGAACTCCGATGGCTGGCCCGATCTTTTTGTTGCCAATGACACGGAGCCCAATAAGTTATACCGCAACCAGAAGAACGGCTCATTTCAGGAAATGGCGCTGCGTGCCGGAGTTGCCTTCAGCGCGGACGGGAAAGCGCGCGCCGGCATGGGGGTGGATGCGGCTGATTTCGATAATTCCGGCCATTCCAGCGTGGTGGTCACCAATTTTGACCGTGAAATGCTGGCTCTCTATAAAGGCGGCAAGGACGGAACTTTTTCCGATTACGCGCCGGAAACAACCCTGGGCCGCGATACCTTGCACAGCTTAGGTTTCGGCTGCTTTTTCTTTGATGCTGATTTGGACGGAAGCCTCGACCTGCTGGCCGTGAATGGGCATATTGACGACCTGATGCAGAAAGTGACCGATACTCCGTATGCACAGCCGCCGCATTTATTTCTGAACGATGGGCGCGGCAATCTGAAGGATGTGGCCGACCAGGTGGGCGGCGGATTCGTCAATGCCAAAATCGGGCGCAGCGCGGCCTACGGCGATTTCGACAACGACGGCGATCTGGATGTTCTGATCACCACCAATCGCGGTCCTGCTTATCTTTACCGTAATGACCAACTCTCAGGAAATCGCAGTCTGCGCTTTCGCCTGGCGGGTACGCAATCAAACCGCAGCGCCATTGGCGCGAAAGTGAGCATCTCCTACGAGGGAGGCCGCAAAGCCTCGCGGCTGGTGAAAAGCGGTTCCAGCTATCTATCGCAATCGGAACTGCCGGTTACCTTTGGTGTTGCCAAAGCTGACCAAGCGGAGCGGGTTGTGGTGGAATGGCCGAGCGGACGCGTGGAAGACTTCAAAAACGTTCCTTCCGGCGCTGCTTATGTGATTACTGAAGCCCAGGGTATAAAGCGCGGCTACTAGCGATCATTGGGCGCGGCATAGCGCTTCAACAGCGTGGGCAGGTTTTGCGAGAAAGCAGACCGGGCGATTACCACATCGCATCCTTTTTGCTGGGCCGCTTTTTTTAATTCCGCATCCACATGCGAAACGTAGCCAAGCAGCGCAATCTGCTTGGTTTCCGGGTTGGATTTGAGTGATTCAATTAAATCCAGCGAAGAAAGACAGGTGGCATTCAGGTCAAGAATAATCACGAAGGGGCTTTGTTTCGCCTTCTCAATAGCTGCTTCAGCATCCTTGGCAAATACGGCTTCCAGGCCGGCCCGTTTCGCCGCTTCCTGAATTTTAACGGTAAACATCAGGTCATTGAGAATCGCAACAATTTTCTTGCTTGGCATTCAGTTCCAGTGGGACAAAGCGCAACATCCGCGCGGTGTGTTTCCGAAAAGAGGGTCCTTTTCGATCTTACTGCACAATAGCTCAAGGCCCTGTTTCGGGCGCTGCAAAGTGTTTATTGATAACAAAGTAGTTCCGATTGAAACAAAGCGATGGTATTGTTGTGACAAATGGCAGACGCGAATCCATTTCAAGATCCGCTTCGATTTGAACGGCGAGTTCCTCCCTGCGCAATTGTGATTTTCGGCGCTAACGGTGATCTCACCAAACGCAAACTGATTCCTGCTTTATACCGGCTTGCTTACGAGCGTCGGCTTTCGCCCAGCTTCGCTGTAATAGGCAACTCGCGAACTGCGATGACCGATGAACAGTTCCGCGAACGGATGAAGGAATCTGTTCAGAAATTCATCGAAGATTCACCATTCGATGAATCGCTCTGGAAGTCTTTTGAACAATCGCTGCATTACGTAGCGGGCGATCTGCAGGATTCGAAGTGTTATCAGGCGATTGGGGCAAAACTGGCTGAAGTCGAAAAAGCACAGCAAATGCCTGGCAACGCTCTTTTTTACCTGTCCACGCAGCCCAGCTATTATGCCACGGTAGTGGAATGCCTGGGCGCCGCAGGTCTGCACCAGGGCAGTGGATGGCGCCGGGTAGTGGTGGAAAAACCGTTTGGCCACGATCTGCAAAGCGCCAAAGAATTAAGCGAACGGATTCACCACGTGTTTCCTGAAAAGGAAGTGTATCGAATTGATCACTACCTAGGCAAGGAAACCGTGCAGAACATCCTGGCATTCCGATTCGGCAACGGCATCTTTGAGCCGCTTTGGAATCGCCAATATATAAACCATGTGCAAATTACCGCTGCCGAATCAATCGGCGTGGAAGGCCGGGGCGCGTATTACCAGGAAGCGGGCGCGCTGCGGGACATGATCCAGAACCACTTGCTGCAGGTAATGGCCACGGTAACAATGGAGCCTCCTTCGCATTTCGATGCCGATAACGTCCGCGACGAGCGCGCCAAGCTGCTTCATGCCATCCGCATTCTGAAGCCTGATGAAGTACCGCTGTATACCGTAGCCGGTCAATACGGCCCCGGTAAAGTTGGCGGTCAGGAGCTTCCCGGCTTTCGGCAGGAAGAAGGAGTAAATCCGGAAGCACAAACCGATACCTACGCGGCGGCTACGTTCTTTATCGACAACTGGCGCTGGGCTGGCGTGCCAATTTATATTCGCAGCGGCAAGCGTATGCCGAAGCGCGTCACCGACATTGCGATTCAGTTCAATGCCCCGCCATTAGCCATGTTTCAACAGGAAACCCGCGGCGGCCCTCGTTCGCCCCGGCCTAACCTGATGGTTCTCCGCATCCAGCCCGAAGAAGGCATCTCGCTTCGTTTCTTGTCGAAAAGTCCTGGCAGCGGTATGCGCGTTCGTCCGGTTTCGATGGATTTCAATTATGGTTCGAGTTTTGGCGAGCGAACCCCGACCGCTTACGAAACGCTGCTGGTGGATGCAATGGCGGGCGATCCGACTTTGTACACCCGTCAGGACATGGTGGAAGCTTCCTGGCAGGTAGTGGAACCCATTCTGGAAACTTGGCAGAATACAAAGTTTGATTTTCCGAATTATGAAGTGGGAACCTGGGGCCCGAAAGCGTCTGACGAGATGCTGGCTCGGCAGGGCCACACGTGGAGGGTGCCATGAGCAGCGCAGCCATTGCCGCGCAGCCGGAGAAAATTCTTCGCGCTTTGAGTCAAGTGTGGACCTCGCTCGGCGAGGAAGAACGGCAACAAGGCAAGCCGACCGTTTTACGCGCCTGCGCCATGACGCTGATTGTGATTACCGACGGCGAAGACCGCGACCAGCAGGCCCAATCGGCGCAGGTATTAACCGAACTGATGCATGAACATCCGAGCCGCGCGATTGTTCTGCGAATTGACAAAAACGCGGAAAATGGATTATCGGCGCGGGTGTTTGCCCAATGCTGGAAGCCGTTCGGCAAAGCGCAGCAGATTTGCTGCGAACAGATTGAAGTGTCGGTAGCGCCGGAGCGATGGCCGGATGTGGCGCTGACAATTCTCGGAATCATTGTGCCGGATCTTCCCGTGGTGGTATGGTCGCGGGAAAATTCAGTTCTTCATTTGTCGGAAAATCCGGCCAATCGGTCCGGGTTGGCTTCGGTGTTGTCGCTCGCCACCAAAGTCATTGTCGATAGCAAAAACACAAACCTGAAAACCTCGCTTCCGGCCTTGAAGATGTGGAAAGAACAGAGTCGCCTAATCGGCGATCTGGAGTGGACTCGCCTAACGGCCTGGCGCGAAACGCTGGCCACGGTTTTTGACCACCGCCCCGCGTTGTTAAAACCTGGCTCTTTTGAAATGCTGGAACTTGCTTACACAGGCGATCAGCCGCCGGCATCAGCGTATTACCTCGGCGCGTGGCTGGAACAAGGCTTAAGCCTAACAGCTTCTTACCGTTCTGAATCGGAAGCGCCGGATGCGGAAGCCGGAATAACTCGCGTCACGCTGCAATCTAAGGATTTGAAAGTGGAATTGACCCGCACCAGTCTGACTTGTCTTCGCCTGCTGGTAGGCGACCAGGAGCAGAAAGTGAATCTGGTGGAGCCTTCTTTTTATAACCTGATGCACGAAGAACTAACCATCCTCGGCAGCGACCCGGCTTTTGAAAGCGCTTTTGATCGAACGGTAAAATTGGTCCAATGATTTCCCACGAACAATTGCAGATTGCGGAAAATGAACAAGCCGCCGCGAATGGCTGCGCCGCTAGTTTACTGGACGCGATTCGTGAGGTGTTAGCCGCTTCGCCGGTGGCGCGGATTGCGATTTCCGGCGGTAGCACGCCCAAGCTGATGTTTCAGGTTCTGGCGAAAACACCGTTTTCCTGGTCGCAAGTTCACATTTTCTGGGTGGACGAGCGCTGCGTTCCGCCTACCGACCCGGAAAGCAATTACAAACTGGCTGCGGAAACCTTTTTGCAGCCTGCTGGAGTTCCTTCAGAAAACATTCATCGTATTCAGGGTGAACTAGAACCGGCTGAGGGTGCTGCCCGCTACGCGGAAGAAATTCGCATCGCGTTCGGGCTGAAGAATGGAGAACTTCCTGCGTTTGATGTGATTCATCGCGGCATGGGCGATGATGCCCACACTGCCAGCCTGTTTCCGGGGGAACCCTTAATTGCAGACCGCACCGGCATTTCCGCTGGGTTTTATGTGGAAAAGATGAAAATGAATCGCGTGACTTTGCTTCCCGGCGTTCTCCTGGCAGCAAAGAAAACCTTGATGCTGGCTGCTGGTCCTGCCAAAGCCGAACCTTTGTTTCAAGTGCTGCGCGGGCCACTGGACCTTTTTCGTTTTCCTTGCCAGCTTGGAACGCGAAATGCCGACAACACTGTTTGGTTTATTGATCGCGCGGCTGCCGCCAAATTGTCGTAATCGCCTTTTCATAGTAGAAAGTGGTGGAACAAAAAGCGGTAGTTTTTGCATCTCGCGCAGAGTAGTATAAATCTGATAATTTGAGCGGTTTAGCGGTATCGAAACTAGCTTTAAGTTTATTTATTCTGGTTCAAACTGATCGTTCGCGGTTCGGTCTGAAATGCAGATTGTCAGTCTTATAGATCCTATGGATAAAGTTAAAATCATCATTGCCGATGATCACGCGCTTGTTCTGGAAGGTATGCTCCGGTTAAGCGAAGGCAGTTTCGACGTCCTTGAGAAAGCTTACAATGGCGTTCAGCTATTGGAATTGAGCAACATTGCTCAACCTGATGTGTACGTGGTAGATGTGAACATGCCGGAAATGAGCGGCTTGGATGCTGCTCGAAAACTGCTGGAATGTCATCCTACCGCGAAGATTCTGTTTATTTCCGGAGAAACTTCTCCGCGCCGAGTGCAAGAAGCGCTTAGCGTTGGCGGGGCAGGCTACATCTCGAAAAACGCTTCTTATTCGGAGCTGGCGGACGCGATACAAACAATAGCGCGTGGGGAACGATACATTTCCGCTGATCTTCAACACGAGCTGGATAAACAGGTAAAGAACAAGGTTACACTGACGCCGCGCCAGTTGTCGGTGCTGCAATTGATTGCAGAAGGTTTAACAGCAAAAGAAATTGCTTTTCGGCTGGGGCTTTCGCCGCGCACCGCGGAATTTCATCGCCAATGTATTATGGAAAGACTGAGTCTCCGTTCCACTGCGGAATTAACCCGGTACGCCATTGAAAATGGCTTGCTGGAGCGGGCCGTTTTTGCTTCGACTATGTCTCCAGAAGCGGCTCATTCGGCTTAGGTTCATCACATTTTTTGCCGCCTGTGCAAACAGGCCATAAACAACTTGATCGAGAACGCCGTAAGTCCCCAGCAAAACTCATCTCTTGTCAATCGCGCCTGGTTGGCGGTGATGGCTCGCTTTCTGGTTCACGGCCTCATTGCGTCAACTTGGATTTCGCGGATTCCCGCCATCAAGGAATCTCTCCATCTCAACAACGGTGTTTTTGGACTCTCATTGCTAGGCGCGGCAGTCGGTTCGCTAACGGCAATTCCGGTTTGCGGCTGGCTGGTAAATCGTTACGGCAGCAGCAGCGTTGCTGCCTGGTCGTCCATTGCATTTTGTGCGGCTCTGATTGCTCCCGCGCTGGCCGTGAATGCCGTTACTTTATTCATAGGTCTCATCTTGTTTGGCGTCGCAGCCAGTTCTAATGATGTTTCCATGAACGCGCAGGGTGTTGCTGTGGAAAACCGGATGGAATCGCCCACCATGTCCCGTTTTCATGCTTTGTTTAGCATTGGCGGAATGGTAGGCGCAGGTGTTGGCGGCGTAGTGGCGGCTTTGCATGTTTCTCCCCTGCCGCATCTGGCGGGTGCTGCGGTTATCTTTGCTGCCATCACAGCTTCCACCACGCTGCCCATTAAAGGCGTGCCTGATAGTCATAGTGAGCAAAGCTCTCATGGCCTGTCGTTACGATCCATTCCATTTGCGCTGTTTGCATTATGTGTGATCGGCTTTTGCCTGTTTCTTTCAGAAGGAGCAATGGCCGATTGGGTTGCTGTGTATTTGAAACAAATATTGGATGCGGGGCCGGGAACAGCCGCGGCAGGCTACGCCGTTTTTTCGGCAGGCATGGCGGTATTCCGTTTGCTGGGTGATGCTATCACGGTGAAGCTGGGCCAAGTTCAAACCGTAAGAACCGGCGCATTGGTTGCTGCCGTCGGCCTTACGTTTGCTCTTTTGATGAAATCGCCTTATTGGGCGTTGCCGGGGTTTGCTGCCACAGGCGTTGGGTTTTCCGTGATTGTGCCGCTTGTTTTTGCCGCTGGTGGTCGTATTCCGTCCGTCAGTCCTGGTGCTGGCATTGCCACTGTGAGCGGATTGTCTTATATGGGGTTTCTGTTCGGCCCACCGTTGATCGGCTTCATTTCGCAAAAAAGCTCGCTTCGGTACGCGCTTTTTCTTGTAGTTGCGCTTACGCTGCTAAGTGCTATTCTGGCGAAATTTGTTGGCCGGATTCAGGAACCGGTAAAGTAGCAGTTGACCAAAGCATTGCTGGCATGCGCGATAAATTCCGGGTTGACCCATCAATCTGGGCTCCCAGAAGCACGAGCCGGAGGACCCGGCAGCGGCAATTCGCGTAACGGCTAGAGCCGAAAAAAGAGTGCCGGGCGACTTTGGCATCCGCCCCGTCGACCTTGCGGTGCTGTGCGACCGCCAAGGTAGCTTTGCGCCAAAACCGCATTTGTAGCCCTGGGCGTGTCGCTCGACGGCCATCGGGAAGTGCTTGGCTTAGGGACCAGCGCCAGCGGAGGCGCCCAGTTCTGGCTGAAGATTTTGACCGAGATCCGCAACCGGGGGCGTACCAGGAACTCGAAGATTATGCGCCATCAACTGTATCGTTGCAGGATGAATTGACGCCTGAGGAATGGGTTCGTCAGTTTCATGCTTGGGCCGAAAATCGTGATCGTATGATGCCGTTACTGTCCGATGCGGCTGTCAGCCGAGAAAGTATTTA